>NZ_JBICYQ010000001.1:61279-977975 GCF_043201055.1 Streptomyces sp. NPDC048338 | reverse complement strand
GGGGGGGGGGGGGGGGGGGGGGGGGGGGGGGGGGGGGGGGGGGGGGGGGGGGCGGCGGGGGGGGGCCGCGGGGGGGGGGGGGGGCGGGGGGGGGGGCGGGGGGGGGGGCCCCCCGGGGGGGGCCCCCCCCCCCGCGGCCGGAGCCGACCTAGCCGCGGCGGATCGTGATCGTGGTCCAGGCGCCGACGTGCACCCGGTCGCCGTCCTGGAGCGGGACGGGGACGTAGGGCTGGATCGGTTCCTCGGCGCCGTTGATCGTGGTGCCGTTGGTGGAGTTCTGGTCCACCACCGCCCACGAGCCGTCCGGCTGCTGCACCAGCACCGCGTGCTGGTGCGAGACGCCCGGGTCCTCCGGCGGCACGGCCAGGTCGATGTCGGGCGACTCGCCGGTGGAGTGCCGGCGGCGGCCGATGCTGATCTGGTTGCCCTGCAGCGTCAGCTGCTTCTCGGGGGAGTACGCGGGCAGGTTCAGGCCCGTGGCCTCCGGGCCGCTGCGCTGCATCATCGCCATGAAGTAGTCGCGGTCCGGACCGATGTACGCCGACCAGCCCGCGGGCGGCCGGGGCGGCTGGTACTGCTGCTGCGGAGGCTGCTGCACGTGCTGCTGGGGCATCGGGGGCGGCGGCGCCTGCTGCTGCGAGGGCGGCGGCAGCATCCAGTCGTCGCCCCCGCCGGACGTCTGGTGCTGCGGCGGGGCGGGTGGTGCCGGCTGCTGGTGCTGCGGCGGCGCCTGCGGGCTCTGGAAGAAGGACGGCGGGGGCGGCGGCGGTGCCTGCTGGTACCCCTGCGGCGGCCCGCCGTGCGGGGGCTGCTGCTGCATCGGCGGACGCTGCGGCGGTGCCTGGTGGTGCGTGGGGTCGGCCGACAGCGGCTCGGCGGGCCGGTTCATCTGCGACGGCCGCGAGCCCTGGTACTCGTACGGATCCGGCTGGCGCGGCGGCGACTGGAAGCCCGGCGGCAGGTTCAGTCCGGGCGGCGGGCTCTGCTGCTGCGAGGGGGGAGCCACCGGCGTGTAGGAGGTCGCCGTGTTCGTGAGGAAGTTCCAGCGGCACTCCTCGCAGAACGGCGCCATGTGCTCACGCGGCGTGCGGCACTGCGGGCAGAGCTCCGCCTGGGCCGTCGCGTTCGGATCGCCACCGGGGCCGAAGCCGCCGGAGGCCGGCGGCGGGAAGCCGGAGCCCGGCCCGCCCGGACCGGGGTAGCCGTACGCGGGCGGTGGCGGCGGGGGAGGCGGCGGTACGGCACCCGCCGGCGCGCCCGCCCCGGCCATGCGGTGGCCGCAGACCTCGCACCAGTCGTCGGAGACCGACTGATGTCCGTTCGGGCAGGTCGGCATGTCGGTGCTTCCCCCTCTCGTCGTCCGGCCCCCTGGCCGGGCTACTTCTTGACGCGAACCGTCTTGGTGGAGCGGGTCTCGAGAGTCATCTCGTCCGCTTCCGCGACCTTCGCCTTCAAACGCACAGTACCGGTCGCCGCGTCCACGACGTCGACCACCTTCGAAAGGAGTTTCGCAGTGTCCGCGTTCCCGGAAGCCGCGGCCAGCTGGACCGCGCGGCCCAGTTTGGCGGTCGCCCCGTCGCGGTCGCCGGACTTGCGGGCGTCCAGTCCCTGCTGGATGACCTGGGCCAGCTCGGCCTGGCCGGTGTAGTGCGCGACCTGCGGATTGATGGACGTGGACATGGCCATGTCGTCCGTCCAGACCGCCCGTACCAGCCCCTGCGACAGCGTCCGCGGGGCGCCTCCCGCGGGGTCCGGAACGATCAGCGAGACCCGGGCGGCGAGCATCTCCTGGCCGACCGCGGCCTGGGGGACACGGACGCACACGTGGTAGTCGCGGGACTCGTCGCCCCACGATCCGGTCGGGTAGTCGCCGGCCCGCGGGCTCGCCTCGGTACGCCGGTCGGTCAGCGCCTCCACCGTCGGCGCCACCTGCTTCACGAACTGGATCTCCACGCCGACCGGGGTCCACAGGCGCAGCGAGACGTCCGCGACCTCCTTGCCCATGGCGTTCTCCATCATCGTGGTGAAGTCCGTGGCCAGGCCGCCGGGGTCGGCGACGATGTCGGCGGTGCCCAGCAGCGCCGAGGCGATGCCGGTGACCTCCTTGACCTCCCAGTCCGTTCCCACGCCGCGGGCGTCGCAGGTGAAGCGTCCCGCGCAGGCGTCCAGCGCTGCCCGCAGGGCCTCGGGCGACTCGTGCTCGTTGCGGCCGTCGGTCAGCAGGATGCCGTGCCGGATCGACACGTCCGCGGACGCGAGGAGCCGGTCCGCGAGCCGCAGCCAGGTCCCGATCGCCGTCCCGCCGCCCGCGGTCAGCCGCCGCAGCGCGTCCTTGGCCTGGGCGCGGGTCGCGGAGTCGGCGACGGCGAGACGGCCGTTGCCCGGGTAGACCTCGGCGGCCACGTGCGTGCCGGCGACCACGGAGAAGGAGGTGCCGTCGCGCAGGGTGTCGATGGCGGCGGCGGTCGCGTCGCGCGCGCCCCGCATCTTCGTCGCCGGGTAGTCCATCGAGCCGGAGCAGTCGACCATGATCACCACGGCGGCGTCGCTCCCGCCACCGGGGCGGGCGTCCGCGAGCGCGGCGCCGCCGGTCGTCCCGCCGCCGGTCGAGGTGACCGTGACGATGGCGCTGACCTCACGCCCGCCTTCCGGCAGGAACTCGTTCTGGTACACGTCCACCGAGAACTGCGGCACGTTCGACTTGGAGAAGTTCGCCATCTGATCGGGCTCCTCGGCAACAGCGTGACGACGCGCGTCGTCGGGACGGCGACGTGTCACGGAACAGCGGGACAAGAAAGGGAAGGGGCCGTGAGGCCCGCGGCGGGATCAGCGGGTCGAGGACGGGACGAGGGCGACCTTTCAGGCCGATCCTGCCCCTTGCGGTGCGAAGGTGAACGGCAGCAGCGCCACTGTTACGTTGTCGTGGCCCCCGCCGTCCAGAGCGTGGCCGACCAGCACCTGGGCGCCGTGCAGCAGCCGGCCGGCGGTGTCCGCCGGCACGATCCGCGCCATGTCGTCGGCGCCCTCCGCGTAGTTCCACAGCCCGTCGGTGCAGACCACGACCACACCCGAGCGGTCCGGCTTGAACGCGGCGGTGTGCGGCTCCAGTTCGTACGCGTCGGCGCCCAGCCAGCCGGTGATCGCGTGGGCCCGCTCGTCCGCGTACGCCTGGGCCTCGTTCATCAGGCCGGCGGCCACCATCTGGGCCGCCCAGGAGTCGTCCTGGGTGAGCCGGGCGGGTGCGGTGGTGCGGTCGTCGGGCACCCAGTAGGCGCGGCTGTCGCCGATCCAGCCGACGATCAGCAGGCCGTCGGCGACGATCGCTCCGACGATGGTGCACGCCGGGGCGTTCTGGTGGCGGTGCGGATCGTGTTCCATGGCGTCCTGCGCCGGGTCCTCGGCCAGGGCGTTGACCGCCTCGGCGGCGGCGACGATCGCCTCGTGCATGGCCTGCTGCGGGTTGGTGCCCCGGGGCAGGGCGGCGAGCAGCGAGCGGCCGGCCGTGTCCGCGGCGGTGGCGGACGCCTCGTCGGGGCGGGTCGCCGAGGAGACACCGTCGCAGACGATCGCGAGCGTGGCGGGGGAGCCGCCGGGCAGCGTGGTGGCGGCGACGGCGAAGGCGTCCTCGTTGCGGTGGTGGCGGAGTCCGCGGTCGCTGACGGCGGCCACCGTGGCGAGTTCCTGCTCCATGTGGTCGCGCTCGCGCGGCTGCGCGTGCCCGCAGTTCTCGCAGTAGCCGTCGGGGTCGACGTGGCCGGCCCGGCAGGCGACGCAGACCTTGGCACCTGCGGGCGGAGCCGACGGAGCGGGTGGTGCCGACGGAGCGGGCGCGGCCGGCGGCTGCGCGGCGGCGGTGCGCGGGTCGGGCGCGGCGAGCCGGAAGTCGCCGTCGGCCGCGGTGGCCGTGGGCGCGGGCGCCTGGGCCGGAACGGCCGCGCCCCGGGCGGGGCCGCGCCCGCCGGCGGCCAGTGCCGCCAGGCCGTCGCCGGACGTGGCCGCCGCGTGCGGCCCGTCCGTGCGGACCGGGATCGTCGGCAGGTCCCGGGCGGGACGCCCGGCTTCGGGCGCGGCCGCCGCGGCCTCGGCTCCCGCCGCCCCCCGGGCGGGCGGCGTCGCCGCGAGGTCGCGGCCCCCCGAGTCCGTGCCGGGGAGGTCGCCCGGGTGCTGGGTCGAGGTGGACAGCGAACCCGGCTCGCGGGCCGGCGCCTCCGGCCAGTCGACGGGGGTGCCGATCGCGATCGTCGGGCGGTCCGGTTCCGGCACGGCCGCGGCCGACAGGTCGTGGCCGCACGCCCCGCAGAACCGGTCGTTCGAATCCAGCGGTTCCGCGCAGCCGGGGCAGGCGGAGAGTTCGTGCTGGGGCATCTGGGACATACTCACACCCACGTCCGGGGGCGGAAACGGTTGGCCCGCTCCACCAGTTCGATCCTCTCCTCGCCCCGCTGAGCGAGCCGGGCGAGCACCCGGTACGAGCGTTCGAGGCCGAAGCGCAGTCCGCGCTCGTCCAGTTCACTGCCGAGCAGCAGCGTGCCGCCCGGCCCCGCACCGGGACTTCCGGAGAGTACCCAGTCGAGCGCGGTGCCGAGGACCTCCGTCGTCAACTGCTCCCGGCGGACCGCGTCCAGACCGAACCCCTGGAGTGCGGACACCTGTGCAGCGGCGGCCGTCAGGTCGCCGTCGAGGGGGTCGTGCGCCGCGCGTCGCCGCAGCCGCGCCCGCACCGCCGCGACCCGCGCCGCGGTGTAGTGGATGGACGCCTCCGGGACCGACTCCAGGGTGTGCACGGCCCCGGCCCGGTCGCCCGCGGCCAGTTGCACCCGGGCGAGCCCGAACGCGGCGCTGACGTAACTCGGATCGGTCGTCCACACCAGGCGGTAGTACTCCGCCGCGTTGTCGAGCTGGCCGAGCACCTCGGCGCAGATGCCCAGCGCCAGCTTGGGGGCGGGCTCGCCGGGGAAGGCGTCGTAGATCGCGTCGAAGGAGACCGCGGCGTTCTCGTGGTCGCCCGTCACCAGGGACGTGACGCCGCGGTACCAGACCACCCGCCAGTCGTCCGGATGCTGCTCCTCCAGGGTGACCAGGGCGCGCCCGGCCGAGCCGAGGTCGCCCATCTCCAGGCGGGCCCGCAGCTCGCGCAGCCGCAGTTCCAGGGAAGGCGCCGGCGCGGTGTGCAGGGCGCTGATGAGCTCGGCGGGGGCGGAGGCCATCAGACCGGCCAGGAAACCGGCGTTGGGGTCGCCCGGGTCGACCCGGGGCACGGGCAGCGCGAGCGAGGTGGACTTCCCGTCGACCGGCGTCAGGAAGGGACCCTCGGGGGCCCCGGGGCCGGGTGCGGCGGACGGGAGGGCCGGAGCACCCGGCGGCAGCGCCGGAGCCGCCGGCGTGGCCCCGCGGCGCCCGCCGCGCGACTCCCGGGCGCCCAGCGCGGAGACGTCCTCCGTCAGCTCGGCGAACAACTGCGTGTCCGTCACCCGGAGTTCCGAGCCGAACAGTGTCGAAAGCGCCGGCCGAGGCCGGCCCGACTGCAGGGCGACGACCTCCCGGAGGACGCCCGTCAGCTGCTCGGCCATCTCCTGCGCGGACGCGAAGCGGCGCGCCGGATCGGGGTCCGTCGCGCGCACCAGGAGCCGGTAGAAGGACTCGTACGTCCGGAAGACCTCGATGTGGTCCGGGTCCGGCAGCGAGTCCACGAAGACGTTCGTGTAGCCCTGGAAGTCGAAGGCCAGGACGGCGAGCGTGCGCGCCACCGTGTAGAGGTCGCTGGCCACCGACGGCCCGAGCTCGGCCACCTCGGGCGCCTGGTAGCCGACCGTGCCGTAGATGGCCGACTCGTCGTCGTCCATCCGCCGCACGGCGCCCATGTCGATGAGCTTGAGCTGGTCCTCGGTCTGGATCGCGTTGTCGACCTTGAAGTCGCAGTACAGCAGGTTCCGGCTGTGCAGGTGGCCGAGCGCCTCCAGGGCCTCGATCCCGTACGCGCACGCCTGCTCCACCGGCAGCGGGTCGCGCCGCCCGTCCGGCGTCCGGCGGTCGTTGGCGATCTCCTTGAGGGCCTTGCCGCCGACGTACTCCATGACGATGTAGCCGTCCAGGGAGCCCGTGCGCTGGTCGAGGTGCTCGACGAAGTTGTAGATCCGCACGATGTTGGAGTGCTCGATCTCCGCGAGGAAGCGGCGCTCGGAGATCGCCGCGGCCATCGCGTCCTGGTCGCCGGTGTCGAGCAGGCCCTTGAGGACCACCCAGCGGTCGGACACCGCCCGGTCGACGGCGAGGTAGATCCAGCCCAGACCGCCGTGGGCGAGGCAGCCCGCGACCTCGTACTGGCCGTGCACGACGTCCCCGCCGCGCAGCTTCGGCACGAAGGAGTAGGGGTGGCCGCACTTGGTGCAGAACCCCTCCGTCCGCCCGGGCCGTTCCCCGCGCGCGCGGCCCACCGGGGCACCGCAGTCGGAGCGCGAGCAGAATCGCTTCCGCTCGGGGACCTCGGGGTTCTCCATCACGGCGGCCCGCGGGTCGGGGCGCGGCACCTCCGGGATCGAGACCAGGCCGGCGCCCAGGCGGTTGCGCCCGGACTGGCCGGTCGACGCGCCGGAACTGCGCACCGAGACCGAACGCCCGGTGCTGCTGCCCGACAGGGCACGGGAGAGCCGCCCGGACACCGAGCGCCTGGACGTGGCGGAGCGCGACGAGCGCGACGAGCGGGACGAGGCGCCCGACGACGTGGCCGTGGAGGCGCGCGACGACGAACGGGCCGAGCCCGATCCCGAACCGCCCCTGCCGGCCACGGCCATCCCGGTCGGCGTGGACCGGAGCATGCCCCCGGGCGCCACCACCGGGGCCAGACCGCAGGTGTCGCAGTACAGCTCGCCGTCGCCCATGTCCTCGTACGAGCCTTCGCACGAGGGGCGCTGACAGGTGCCCACCACTGCCTCTCCCGCTCCTCCGCTCACCACTGACTCCCCCTGCCGTCTCTCGGCCCGGACAGAACCTCTGCCGCCGCCTGCTGGTATCGCAGCACCGCCTGCTCGGCGACCCGCAGATCGCAGGGCGCGCTCCACAGCATCCGGCGCGCCGTGTCGTACCGCTCGATGAGCAGCGGATCCTCGGCCGCCCCGAGCCGCGCCACCTTCGCCTTGTATGCGTCGAGCCGGCCGCGCAGCTCGGCGCGGACCGCGAGCGGCGCGGTCACGGCGGTCAGGGACTCCCGGGCACGGTGCAGTTCGTCCTCCGCCTCCACCTCCAGGGACTCCAGGAGCGGGGAGAGCCGGTGCCACTGGGCGTGCCTGCGGTACTCGGCGGCCGTCGCGAGCCGTTCCTGGAGGACCGTCGGCGGGCCGCTGACGGCCGGCACCTCCGAGGCGGCGATCTTGGCGAGGACCTCCCCGCGCGCCGCCCGCGCCTCGGCGAGCGTCCGATCGGCCCGCGAGAGCACGTCCCGCAGCCGCAGCAGCCGCTCCTCGGAGTCCTTCCGGACGGTGAGGACCGCCTCGATCTCGCGCCGCACGTCCTCCAGCGCGCGCGCCGCCCGGTCGTAGCGGGCGGTGTCGGGCCGTCCTCCGCCGGGCGCCGAACTGCCCGCCGCGGGCTTCCAGAAGGCCAGCGGGTCGGTGACGACCTCGGTGCGCAGCGAGCCCAGCTCCGCGGTGATCGCTTCCAGTTCGTCGCCGGCCGGGTGCTCCCCGGGGCGCACCCCGACCGAGTGCGCGAGCGACCGCGTGCGCCCGAGCTCCGCGGCGAGCAGGTCTATCCGGGCGGGCAGCGCGGACCAGACGGCGTCGGCGGTCACGACGACGTCGAGCGAGGCGGCGTAGAGCTCGTTCATCCGGTCCACCAGCCGCTCCAGCGTGAAGCGCTCGGTGAGCCGGGCGGGCCCGGTGATGGACGCGGCGGGCTGCTGGGTGCCGCCGGAGACCAGCACGCTCTCGCCCCGCAGCCGGTCGGTCAGCTCGACGAGGTCCTCGCGGCTGGACCAGCGCCGGCGCGCGCGGAGCTCACGAGCCGACGAGAGGGCCGCGGTGTAGGCGTCGAAATAGGTCCAGAGCAGGGTGATCGAGCCGTCGGTGGCGTGCCACCGCTCCCGGGTGGTCCCGGTCAGCTCGGCGCCTTCGAGCAGCCTGCGGCCCGCGTGGTCCTGGAGGGCGAGGAGGGAGTCCTCGACGGCCTTGTGCTCCGCGCCGAGCCGCGCCAGCGCACGGTCCACCTCGTCCCGGTCCATCACCGGCCCGGGGGGTCCCGTGACGCCCATCGATCACCTCTCGCTCTACTTGTACTTGGGTGCGGGCGGCCCGGATATCCCGGGCAGGTCCGCCTTCAGCCACTTGTCGTACGCCGCCTGCCACGGCCCCTGGCGGTAGCGCACCAGGACCTGGTTGACCCGGCGGACCAGGTCGTCGTTGCCGAGCTTGGCGGCGACGCCGTAGTACTCCGTGGTGAACGGCTCGCCCTTGAGCTCGATCGCCGGGTCCTGCGCGGCCTGGCCGGCCGCCAGCGCGTTGTCCGTGACGACGGCGTCGACCTCGCCGAGCTGGAGCCGGGCCAGGCAGTCCAGCTGGTTGGGGACGGTGAGGAGGTCCTTGTCGTCCTTGGTGCCGTCGCCCTCGTCCTTGAAGACGGCGCCGAAGGAGTTCCTCTCCAGGGCCTCGTAGGCCGTCGAGCCCTCCGCGGTGCAGACCCGCTTGCCCTTCAGGGAGGGACCGTACCCCTGGATCGTGGAGTCCTCCTTGGGCGCGAGGACCTGCTGGCCGGCCTGGAAGTAGGCCGTGGAGAAGGCGACCTGCCGGATCCGCTTGCAGTTGATCGTCATCGTGCGGACGACGAGGTCGACCTTGCCGCTCTCCAGGGCCGCGATCCGCTGGTTGGTCGGGATGGCGCGGAAGATGACGCTGTCCTCGCTGCCGAGGATGTCCTTGGCGATCGCCTTGGCGAGGTCGATGTCGAAGCCCTCGAGCGTGCGCTTGCCCGGATTCCGGTAGCCCCAGCGGTAGCTGGACTGGTCGACGCCCACGACGAGCTTGCCGCGCTTCTTGATCGCGGCGATCGACGGGCCGTCGGCGGCGGACGGGGTGAGCGATGCCTCCGGGTTCTCGCAGGTGTCCGCCCGCACCGGCACGCCGATGCCGACGCCGGGGCCGCTCACCGTCGGTGCGGCCGAGGCACGGTGGCCGCCGCGGGCCAGCGGCAGCAGGGTCAGCGAGGCGGTCAGCCCGCAGGCCACGGCCATCGCCGCCACCCCGCCCCAGCCGCGCAGCCGGGACAGGGGCCGTCGGCCGGGTCCGGCCGGGGCACTTCTCCCCGCGTCGTCGACGCCGTAGTGCATCCCTCCCCCTCTCACCGGTACTCCGAAAGCCTGCGGTTGATGCCCATCACGGCGCCCGCCGCGCCGAGCACCGCGAGCACGCCCGCGCCCAGCGGCAGGGCCGTCAGCGCGCCCCGGCCGCTCTCGGCGGCCGCGGTGAACTCCGCCTGCTCGTGGTCCAGAGCCCGCTCCAGGGCCGCGTCGATCTGGTCGAAGGACTGCCCGGTGGACTCCTTCGGGCCGATGACCCGGCTCAGCGCGCCCTCGAAGTCTCCCGCGTCGTCCTTGGCGCGGGCGCCCTTGTGGCGCTGCTGCCATTCGCCGGTGCGGGAGGCCGCCTCGGCCAGCGGGCCGCGGCCCGCGTCGTCGTCGGCCAGTTCCCGGGCCTCACCCAGCGCGTCGGTCAGCGCCGACATGCTCGTGGTGTAGTCGGTCTCGTACTTGTCGTTCTTGCCGTCGTCGGTGAGGACGGCGCCGCGCGCGACCAGGGTCAGGTTCTCGTTGGCCCGGGCCTTCAGGGAGCTGATGCGGGCCGTGTTGAGCACCTGGAGCGAGCTCTGGCCGTGCTCCTGGGCGTCCGTCAGCCCGGCGCGCGCCAGCGTGTGCGCGGTGCCGAGCCACAGCAGCACGATCACGGACGCGGCGGTGGCGGCGAGCAGACCGTGGTTGAACACCCGGTTCGTCAGCCGGTAGTTGCGTCGCTGCGCCCAGAACAGGACCAGCAGCACGGCGATCCCGAGCAGCAGGGAGAGGTACGGCCGGTCGCGGGCGTCCTCGTCGTCCTGGTGGAGGCGCGCGGTCTCGGCTTCGTAGAGCCGCTCGGCGGCGGGCAGCAGCTCGGTGGTCATCTGCTGGTTCGCGTACCGGAGGTAGGCCCCGCCGAGCGGCAGGCCCTGCCGGTTGGCGGCCCGGGCGCGCTCGATGAGCCCGGTGTAGCGGGGGAGCTGCTCGTTGAGCGTGGCGATCTCGCGGCCCGACTCCGTCGAGCCCTCGGTGCTCGACGCCGCCCTGACCAGCAGCCGTGAGGCCGTGGAGATGTCCTGCGCGTACCGCTTCCGGATGTCCGCGGGCTCCTGCGCGCCGGAGAGGAACGCACTGGCGGCGGCGGTGTCGGCGTCGGCGAGCGAGCGGTAGATGTCGGCGGCGTCGGCGCTCAGCGGCTGGCTGCGGGTGACCACGTCGTCTGCGGAGCCGGCCCGGTCGGCGACCTCGAGTGCGGTGACCGCACCGAACGCGACGACCAGCAGGGCCAGTACGGCGCCGAGGATCTGCAGCCGGCCCGGCTCGGTGGTCGCGGCCCGGCGCAGCCGCTCCTTGACCTCCGACCAGGCTCCCGGTCCCGCGTCGGGCGCGGTGGCGGGCGGCGGAACCGACGGCTGGGCGGGCACGCCGGCGGCGGCGCCCGGGTACGCGGGCGCCGTGCCCGGCGCCGAGGCGGCGGGCGCATTCGGCGGATATGTCACGGGACCTCCCCCTCGGTCGCTGACGTCGGCAGTCGCCCCTCCGCTGTCCGGAAGACGACCGCCCGGCCAGCAGTATGGCCTCAGAGGCCCACCCGCACACCGGGATTGACTCGATCTTGTTCCTATCGTGCCCCATGCCCCAGCCGCCCCGGCAGGCGATCCCCCACCTTGAATACGCCGGGCGGCGGGGTTCGGTTCCACCACGTACGGGTGAAGTCGAAACGGGGCGCCCCCTTTGTCAGGGGACGCCCCGTCTCCCGTGCCCGTCGCGGGACCGCCTGCGGGCCGCCCGGACTCAGGCGTAGTGGGCCCGCAGCCGGGCCGCCGCCTCGGGTCCGTCGCCCCACGCGTCGAGCGCGAGCAGCCCCGCGCCGAGCACCGGCGGCGAGGTCACGACCCCGACGACGGCCTTCGGCGCCCGCACGGCGAGGAGTTCCGCGATCCGCCCGTCGAGTTGGGGATGGCGGGCGGCGAGCACGCTCCCGCCCAGGATCACCGGCGTCTCCTCGTGGAGCAGCCCGAGCCGGCCGAGCGCGACCGTGGCCAGCGCGACCACCTCCTCGGCCTGCCGGTGCACCAGGGACCGCGCGACCGGGTCGCCCGCTGCGCTCACCCGGAACAGCACGGGCGTCAGCTCGTGCCGCCCGGCCGCCGGGATCCGGCCCAGGTGCAGGGCCTCGATCAGCGCGTACATCGTCTCCAGACCGAAGTGCGCGGGCAGGGCCCGGGACAGGGCGGTCGGCTCGCCCCGCCCGTCCTCCGCGCGGGCGGCCCACCACAGGGCCTCGTCGGCGAGCCCGCCCCCGCCGCCCCAATCGCCGGAGATCTTCCCGATCGCGGGGAAGCGGGCGGTCCGGCCGTCCGGCAGCATCCCCACGCAGTTGATCCCGGCACCGCAGACCACGGCGACCCCGCGCGGCTCGTCGACCCCGGCGCGCAGCAGCGCGAAGGTGTCGTTGCGCACGTGCACCGAGCGGCTCCACCCGCGCGCCTCGATCGCGGCCTGCAACTCCGCCTCCTCGACGGCGAGATCAGCGTTCGCCAGACACGCGGAGACGTGCGCGAACACGTGCGCCGGCGCCCGGCCGCCGGCCGCGGCCCAGGCCCGGCCCACGATCTCCGCCAGCCCGTCCAGCGCCGCCTCCACACCGACCACCGGCGGCTGGAACCCGCCGCCGCGGGCCGCGCCGAGGACGCTGCCGTCCCTGCCGAGGACCGCGACGTCGGTCTTGCTGTTGCCGGCGTCGATCGCCAGCAGGCTTCCGTTCAGGCCCACTCGAGGTGCTCCCGGTTGTGCGCGATCAGCCGGTCGGTGAGCCCGTCGGCGTACGCGTACTGCCCGACCAGCGGATGGGCGAGCAGCGCCTTGAACACCCGGTCGCGCCCGCCGCGCAGGGCGGCCTCCAGAGCCAGGTCCTCGTACGCGGTCACGTGCGCGATCAGCCCCGCGTACAGCGGGTCGACCGGGGCGACCGGCAGCGGCGACGCCCCCTGCGCCCCCACCGCGGCCTGGACCTCGACGACGGCGTCGTCCGGCAGGAAGGGAAGGGTGCCGTTGTTGTACGTGTTGACCACCTGGTACGGCGAACCGCCGCCGCCCAGCAGCCCCGCGGCCAGGTCCACGGCCGCCTCGGAGTAGAACGCGCCGCCCCGCCTGCCGAGCAGCGCCGGCTTCTCGTCGAGCGCCGGGTCGCCGTACAGCGCGAGGAGTTCCTTCTCCATGGCGGCGACCTCGGCGGCCCGGGAGGGCTTGCTGCCGAGTTCCCTGACGACCTCGTCGTGGGCGTAGAAGTAGCGCAGGTAGTACGAGGGGACGACCCCGAGGCGGTCCACGACGGCGCGCGGCAGGCGCAGGTCGTCGGCGACAGCGTCGCCGTGCTCGGCGAGCAGCCGCGGCAGCACGTTCTCGCCCTCGGGTCCGCCGAGGCGTACGGCCGTCTCCCAGGTCAGGTGGTTGAGCCCGACGTGGTCGAGGTGGACGTCGGACGGGGCCACGTCGAGGAGCCTCGCGAACTTGCGCTGGAAGCCGATCGCGACGTTGCACAGACCCACGGCCTTGTGGCCGGCCTGCAGCAGGGCGCGGGTGACGATGCCGACGGGGTTGGTGAAGTCGATGATCCAGGCGTCCGGACTGGTGCGCCGGACCCGCTCGGCGATGTCCAGGACGACCGGGACGGTCCGCAGGGCCTTGGCGAGCCCGCCGGCCCCGGTGGTCTCCTGCCCGACGCAGCCGCACTCCAGCGGCCAGGTCTCGTCCTGTTCGCGGGCGGCCTGTCCGCCGACCCGCAGCTGGAGCAGGACGGCGTCGGCGCCCTCGACTCCCTCGTCGAGCGAGCCGGTGGTGACGATCCTGCCGTCGTGGCCCTGCTTGGCGAAGATCCGCCGGGCGAGTCCGCCGACCAGTTCGAGGCGGTCGGCCGCCGGGTCCACGAGGACGAGTTCGGTGATGGGCAGGGTGTCGCGCAAGCGCGCGAACCCGTCGATCAGTTCGGGGGTGTAGGTGGAGCCGCCCCCCACGACAGCGAGCTTCATATCGTCAGCTAGCCCTTCACTCCGGTCAGTGTGACTCCCTCGACGAACGCCTTCTGGGCGAAGAAGAACACGAGGATCACAGGGGCCATGACCAGGACGGTCGCGGCCATGGTCAGGTTCCAGTCGGTGTGGTGGGCGCCCTTGAAGGACTCCAGGCCGTAGCTCAGGGTCCAGGCGCCGGGGTTCTCGGACGCGTAGATCTGCGGTCCGAAGTAGTCGTTCCAGCAGTAGAAGAACTGGAACAGCGCCACGGCGGCGATGCCGGGCCTGGCCATCGGGAGCACGATCCGCACGAGGGTGCGCAGTTCGCCGCAGCCGTCGATCCTGGCCGCCTCGACGTACTCGTCCGGAATCGTCAGCAGGAACTGGCGCAGCAGGAAGATGGCGAAGGCGTCGCCGAAGGCCATCGGGACGATCAGCGGCCACAGCGTGCCGGAGAGGTCCAGCTGCTTCGCCCAGAACAGGTACATCGGGATGATCACGACCTGCGGCGGCAGCATCATCATCGAGATGACGAGCAGCAGCGACAGGTGCCGGCCGCGGAAGCGGAACTTCGCCAGCGCGTAGGCGACCGGGACCGAGGACAGCACCACGAGCGCGGTGCCGAGCCCCGCGTACAGCAGGGAGTTGCGCCACCAGGTGAGGAAGCCGGGGGTGTCCAGCACGCGGACGTAGTTGTCCCAGTGCCAGGTGTTCGGCGTGAGGTCGCGGGTGAGCGCCTGCTGGTCGCTCATCAGGGACGTCAGGAGGACGAAGACGAACGGCAGCACGAAGAACAGGGCCGCGGCGATCCCGAGGGAGTGCACCGCGATCCAGTGCAGCAGCGACCGGCGGCGGGCCGCCCTCGCGACGGGGTCCGTCAGGGGGCGGTCGAGCGGGGAGGCAGTCGTCATGGATCAGTCACCCGAGCCGATCAGGCCGCCGCGCCGCCGCATGAGCAGCGCGGTGAAGGCCATGGAGAGCGCGAAGAGCACCAGCGCCACGACGCAGGCGGCGCCGTAGTCGAAGCGGCCGAAGCCCAGGTTGTAGACCAGCTGCGGGAGGGTGAGCGTCGAGTCGTCCGGGTAGCCCGGCTCGAAGGTGACGCCCGAGCCTCCCATCACCCCCGACGCGACCTTGGAGGCCACGATCGGCTGGGTGTAGTACTGCATCGCGCCGATGACACCGGTCACGACGGCGAACAGGATGATCGGCGAGATGTTCGGCAGGGTCACGTACCGGAACCGCTGCCAGGCGGAGGCGCCGTCCAGCTCGGCGGCCTCGTACTGCTCCTTCGGCACGTCGAGCAGCGCGGCCATGAAGATGACCATGAGGTCCCCGACGCCCCACACGGCGAGGACGGTCAGGGCCGGCTTGGCCCAGTCCGCGTCGTTGAACCAGGAGGGGGCGGGGACCCCCACGGCCTCCAGGAGCGAGTTGACCGGTCCGGTGCCGGGGTTGAGCAGAAAGACGAAGGCGAGCGTCGCGGCCACCGGCGGGGCGAGGTAGGGCAGGTAGAAGAGGGTGCGGAAGACGCCGACGCCCGTCTTGATCTTGGTGATCAGCAGGCCGACGCCGAGGCCGAACACGACCCGGCAGGCGACCATGACGACGGCCAGCCAGAGGGTGTTCTGCATCGCCGGCCAGAACTTCGGCATGTCCTGGAAGACGTACGTCCAGTTGTCCAGGCCCCGCCAGGTCGGCGGGTTGAGGCCGTCGTACTTCATGAACGAGAAGTAGACGGTCGAGAGGAGCGGATAGGCGAAGAAGACGCCGAATCCGATCAGCCAGGGCGACATGAACGCCGCGGTGCGAAGCGCGTTGCGCGTGCGCCTCGACCGCAGCGTGCGACGCCCGTCCTGGGGTGCGGCGGCGGGTGCGGCCGGCCGCTTCGTGGGCAGGGTGCCGGTGCTCATGAGGGCGTGTCCCGGCCGCTACTTCGCCTGGGCGATGTCGCGGTCGATCTGGGCCGCCGTCTCCCCGAGGCCCTTGCGCAGGTCGGTGACCTGGCCCTTCTCGTACTTCTGGGCGAAGTCCTGGAGGGTGTCCTGGTAGGCCGAGCCGTTCACCGCGCCGTCCGAGGTGGAGGACCGCGGGTGCCGGGCGATGTCGAGGAAGGTCTTGAAGCGCGCGTCGAACTTCAGGTTCGGGGACTTGAGCGCCTCCAGCGTGGAGGGCACGTTGCCGATGCCGTTGGCGAAGTTCACCACGGCCTCCGTGTCCATGGTCATGTACTTGACCAGCTCCCAGGCGGCGTTCTGCTTCCTGCTCTGCGGAGCGATGCCCATGATCGTGCCGGAGAGGTAGCCCTTGCCGTACTCCGCGACCTCGTCGTCCGCGACCGGCAGCGGCGCGACGCCGACCTCGAAGCCGACCTCGGCGTCCTTGATGAAGTTCAGCCGCCACTCGCCGTCGAGCTGCATGGCGACCTGGCCGGTGTGGAAGGGGTGCTTGGCGCCCCACTCGTCGCCGAAGGTGGTGCGGTACTTGTCCAGCTTGGCGAACCCGCCGAGTCCGTCGACGAGCGACTTCTGGTACGTCATCATCTCGGCGAACGCCGGGTCGGCGGCGACGTTGGACTTGCCCTGGGCGTCGAAGTACCGGTGGTTCCACTGGGACATGTAGTGGCTCACGACGGTCTCGTAGCCGAGGTAGTTCGGCATGAAGCCGAGCTGCTCGTACGAGTCGCCCTTCGGCTTCGTCAGCTTCTTCGCGACCTGCGCGAACTCGGTCCAGGTCTTGGGCGGCGCGGTGATGCCGGCCGCCTCGAAGGCGTCCTTGTTGTAGTAGAGCCCGTACGCGTCGGACAGCAGCGGCAGCGAACAGCGCTTGCCCTCGAACTGCGTGTACTCCTGGAGGACCTTCGGGAAGGTCTTGTCCAGGTCCACCCTGTCCTTCTCCAGGAAGGGCTTCAGGTCGGCGAGGGCGCCCGAGGCGCAGAACTTGCCGACGTTGGCGGTGGTGAAGGAGGAGACGACGTCGGGACCGTTCGAACCGCCGGCGCGCAGCGCCTGGTTGAGCTTGTCGTCGTTGATGTTGCCGACGACCTTCACCGTGATGTTCGGGTGGGACTTCTCGAAGCGGTCGACGTTGTCCTGGATCGCCTTCACCTCGGCCGGGGCGGACCAGCCGTGCCAGAAGGTGATCGTCGTCTTCGCGGCGGGGTCGTCGGTCGCGCCGTTGCCGGCGGAACCGGTGCACGCGGAGGCGAGGAGGGCCATGGAGGCGGTGGCGGCGAGCGCGATCGCGGCTCTGCGCGGACGGACGGGCATGACGGAGTCTCCCTGTGACGAAGGGGCGGCGGGGAAGGGGACGGAGGGTGTGGCGGTCGGACCCCAGGGCGCCGGGCGCCGGGGGTGGTCGGTGGGCGGGGGCTACCGCGAGGTGTCGAAGACCTCGTCGCGGGTCGCCGCGAGGGCGCTCTCGAGGGCGCCGCGCAGTACGGGGTCGCGGTCCACGGTGCCGAGGACGAGCCGGGGGCGGGAGGCCGCGAGCTCGGCCAGTTCGGACTGGACGCGCTCGCGCAGGGGTTCGCCGCCGGCCACGTTCACCTGGCCGGACAGGACGAGGAGTTCGGGGTCGAGCACCGCGACGACGGAGGCGAGTCCGGTCGCCAGGCGCTCGGCGTACCGGTCGAGGAGCGCGGCGTGGCGCGGGTCGTCGCCGTGGTGGGCGGCGGCGTGCGCGAGGAGCCCGGACGCGGTGGCGACGTACGGCTGCTCGACGGTCTCGATGCCGAGGGAGCGGGCGATCCGGGGTACGGACTGGACACCGGCGAGCTCCTGGTAGCCACCGGAGTTGGCCTTCGTGACCTGCCGCACGAGCGGGGTGCCGGGCACCGGCAGGAAGCCGACCTCGCCCGCGCCGCCGGTGAAGCCGCGGTGCAGCCGGCCGCCGAGGACGACGGCGGCGCCGAGACCCTCCTCGTTCCAGAGCAGCACGAAGTTGTCGTGGCCGCGTGCGGCGCCCAGGCGCTGCTCGGCGATGGCGGCGAGGTTGACGTCGTTCTCGTACTCGAACGGCATCGGGAGCACCGCGGCCAGTTCCTCCAGGAGGGTGGGGGAGTGCCAGCCGGGCAGATGGGAGGCGTACCGCAGCCGGCCGGTGGCCGGGTCGAAGGCGCCGGGGGTGCCGATGACGAGGCGGTGCACCTCGGCCGCGGTGATCCCGGCCTCCTTGGCCGCGCCGTCGAGGGCGGTCGTGACCTGGCGGACGACGCCCTCGGCGGCGCGTCCCGGGGTCCTCAGCTCGAACGCGCCGACGACCTCGCCGGTGATGTCGGCGACGGCGGCGCGGATCCGGCCGGGGTTCACGTCGAGGCCGGCGGCGAAGGCGGCCCGGGCGTTGACGGCGTACAACTGCGCGCTGGGTCCCGGCCGGCCCGCGGTGGTGCCGCCGGCGACGACGAGCCCGGCGGCCTCCAGGCGGGCGAGCAGCTGTGAGGCGGTCGGCTTGGAGAGCCCGGTGAGCTTGCCGATCCGGGTCCGGGAGAGCGTGCCGTGCTCCAGCAGCAGATCGAGGGCGGCGCGGTCGTTCATGGCCCGCAGGACACGAGGGGTGCCGGGGGTTCCCGGGGTCGTACCGGCCATGTCGGATGCACCTGCCCTTCGGCTCTGGACGGGGCCATTCTGCTGCCCGTCGGCCCGCTTCCCCAACTGCACTGTTAGGAAAGTTTCCTATTCGGTGGGAGGACCGTAGGACGGGCGTCACCTGGGCGTCAATACCCGCGGACGCACGACGCCCCCGAAGGCAACCAAAGCGTTACCTGCGGGGGCGTCGGGGACGGGCGGGCGCGGGGCCCTCCGTTGCCGGGGGCCGTCCTACTTCGAGAGGTTGGGCGAGGACGGCGGCAGCGGGGTGGTCGCGGCGGACTGCGGCGAGGTCGCCGAGGAGAAGGCCGAGGGGGCGGCCATGCCAGCCGTCGGGTCGGCGGCGGCCTCCTCCGCCTGTGCCGGGACACCGCCGACGATCCGGATGCCGGCCGCGTCGAGCGCGCGCTTGATGCGCCAGCGCAGCTCGCGCTCCACACTCAGGGCCTTGCCCGGCATGGTCTTCGCGGACACGCGGACGGTCATCGAGTCGAGCAGCACCTCGTTGAGGCCGAGGATCTCGACCGGCCCCCACAGGCGCTCGTTCCACGGCTCTTCCTTCGCCATGGCCTCGGCGACCTCGGTGATCACCGTGCGGACCCGGTCCAGGTCCTCCGTCGGGCGGACCGTCACGTCGATGGCGGCCGTCGCCCAGCCCTGGCTGAGGTTGCCGATCCGCTTGATCTCGCCGTTGCGGACGTACCAGATCTCGCCGTTGTCGCCGCGCAGCTTCGTCACCCGCAGACCGACCTCGACGACCTCGCCGGACGCCACCCCCGCGTCGACCGAGTCGCCGACGCCGTACTGGTCCTCCAGGATCATGAAGACTCCGGAGAGGAAGTCCGTGACGAGGTTCCGGGCGCCGAAGCCGATCGCCACGCCGGCGACACCGGCCGAGGCGAGCAGCGGTGCCAGGTCGATCTGGAAGGCGCCCAGGATCATCAGGCCGGCCGTGCCCAGGATGAGGAAGGACGCGACCGAGCGCAGTACCGAACCGATCGCCTCCGAGCGCTGGCGGCGCCGCTCGGCGTTGACCAGCAGCCCGCCGAGGGCGGTGCCCTCCACGGCCTGGGCGGACCGGTTCATCCGCTCTATCAGCCTGGTCAGCGCGCGGCGGATGGCCATCCGGAGCAGCAGCGCGACGACCAGGATGAGGACGATGCGCAGACCGGTGTTCAGCCAGGTGGACCAGTTCTCCTCCACCCAGCCGGCGGCGCTCGTCGCCCGCTCCGCCGCTTCGTCCAGAGTGACGGGGACGGACTGGGGATCGTCGGCGGCCACCGAGGCTGACCAGGACACGGGGAAACCTCCAGGCATTGCGTACGCAGAACAACCACACTAACGGGGCATCGGATGTGCTCCCGTCGCCCTGCCGAAGGGAGAGACGGACCTCACCCGGGGATGTATCCCGTGTCCGTGTGGATGTGGTCGAGAACACCCCAAGGCCGTTACCGCCACGTGGTGGCGCTTTGACCAGGCATGAGGGGAGACTGAGAGCAGATCGTCCCGGCGCGAGCCACGCGCCGCCGGCGTCATAGGAGGCATCACGTGCCGCATGTCCTGGTCCTCAACGCGTCGTACGAGCCCCTCGGCGTCGTACCGCTCCGCCGCGCGCTCGTCCTCGTCCTGGAGAACAAGGCCCTGTGCCTCGAGGAGTCCGGCGCCTTCCTGCACAGCGAGACCCGCGTCGTCCCCGCACCGAGTGTGGTCCGGCTGAAGCGGTTCGTGCGGGTCCCCTACCGGGGGCCCGTTCCTCTCACCCGACGAGCGCTGTTCGCCCGCGACGGCGGACGCTGCATGTACTGCGGTGGCGTCGCAACCAGCGTCGACCACGTCGTTCCGCGCAGCCGCGGGGGTACGCACGCCTGGGACAACGTCGTGGCGGCCTGCCGCCGCTGCAACCACGTCAAGGCCGACCGCCATCTGCGCGAACTGGGCTGGCGCCTGCGCCACCAGCCGGCGCCGCCGTCCGGACTCGCCTGGCGGATCATCGGCACCGGTCACCGGGATCCGCGCTGGCTGCCCTACTTGCAGCCGTACGGCGCGGACGACGTGATGGCCCGGATCGACGCCGTCTCCCACGCCCCCACGGGGGCCGTGAGGACGGCGACCTGATCCGGGCCTTCGTCGTACCGGGGCCGGGCACGGGCCGCGGCAGGATGCGTGCCCCGGCCGCGCGGTGCGGGTCGGGGTGCGCGCCTCGGTGTGCCGAGCGCGCACCTGCCGTCCGCCCGTCGGCCCGTCGGCCCGTCGTGCCCACGGCGGCCCGGTGGGTCGCCTTCCGTGCCGTCACTCCTGAGGTGACTGCGGCTCCTGGGGCTCCTGGGGCTGCTCGGGCTGTTGGGACGGCTGCTGGGCCGGGGGCGCGGGGGTCTCCGGGGGTGCCACCGCGTAGGTCTCCACCGTCCAGAGCGAGTAGCCGTAGGGTGTCGCCCGCGTGTCGCCCTGGACCCGCAGGAAGCGGGTGTCCGCCGCGTCCATGCGGACCGCCTCGCGGCCGCCGCGGCCGTCTGCGACCGTGGCCGCCGTGCGCCAGGTGCGGCCGTCGGCGGAGACCTGGATGCGGTAGCGGGAGGCGTACGCGTCCTGCCAGTGCAGGACCACCTGCCCTATCCGGGCGGGCTGGGCCAGCTCCAGCTGCCACCAGGCGCCGTCCTCCGCCGGGGAGGACCAGCGCGTCGCCGGGTCGCCGTCCAGCGCCGAGGCCGCCGGGAAGTCGGGCGTCTCGTCGCCCGAGGAGGACGCCGTCGCCGTGCGCGCCAGGTCCGGGCCCGCCGTGCGCGGGAAGGCGCGGACCGTCAGGACCCGTTCCTCGCCCGCGAACGAGACCGGCACCTGGTACGAGCCGGCCGGCACGTCCGGTGCCACCGAGACCTCCAGCGGCACCGTCGTCCGCGTCCCGCGCGGCACCAGGACCTCCTTCGGGAGCCGTACCGCGATCCCCTTCGGCGCCCGCGCCGTCAGGGCGCCGCGCACCTCGCCCGCCCGCTGCGCCACCAGGTGAACGTCCACCCGCTGCGCCGTCCCGCCGATCTCCGCGTCGGTCTCGCCACGGGCCAGTTCCAGCTCCGCGTGCGGCTCGTCCGCGAACCACGGCACCAGCGAGCGCACCTCAGGGGCCGCGGCGCCGGTCCAGGCGATCCGCACCGCCTCGGCGCGCAGCCCCTTCGCGTCGGCCTGGGTCCAGCCGGAGGGGGACAGCGGGCCGAGCGGCCGCCAGCCCTCGCCGGTCACGTACGCCTCCACCCGGGCGCCCTCGCCCGAGCCGGGCTCGGTCATCACGGTCAGTGTCTCGACGGGCCGCGAACGGTCCAGCCGGAGCACGTACGCGCTCTGCTCCCGCTCGGCCCGCCGCCCGGTGCGCCGTTCGCGGTCGGCGCCCGTCCAGGCGGCCGACTCGGTCACGGCGCGCGTGAGGAAGGGACCGAGGACGCCCTTGCCCACCGTCACCTGGCCACTCTGTTCGAGCGACGCGCGCATCGGCTCCAGCCGCAGCGACGCCTGCCAGGCCGCCGTGCCGTCGCCGCGGGTCTGGGCCAGCAGCATGTCGACCGCCGTCTCGCCCGCCCGTCCGTACTGCGACAGCCGCGCGAGCCAGGGCCGCGCCTCCTCGGCCAGGGCGCCGTCCGCCGTGGCGGCCAGCCGCTGCGGCGCCTCCCGCATCACCGTGAACGCCGCCCGCAGCTCGCGCGCCGCCTTCTCGCGGACCGCCGGCGACCCGGCCGTCCGGCTGCTCCAGAACGCCGCCATCAGGGGCTTGAGGTAGGCGGACTCGCCCGCCGGGTCGAGCAGCGAGGAGGCGTCGTTGCCGGCCAGCGCCCACAGCGCCTCGCGGGCCGCGGCGTCCGGCCCGGCCAGGTCGTCGACCGCCGCCCGCCAGGACTCCTGCGGCCGGTATCCCTTCGGGTTCCAGGCGTAGTCCGCCGCGGTGAAGAGCGGCACGCGCGAGGCCGTGGCCTGCTCCATCGCGTTGGCGAGGAACGCGGCCGAACCGGCGGCCACCGCCGGCTCCCGGCCCTGGTAGGCGCCGAGGAAGAGCCGGTCCTGGGCGAAGTCGTTCACCGGGTAGTTGTCCATGGTGACCAGCGGGTGCCGGAACGTCGCCCGCGCGCCCGCCAGTTCCCGTCCGGTGATGGTGCGCGGCACGACGCCCACACCCGTCCAGGCCACCTGGACCCGGTCGTCGAGCGCGGCGGCGAGCGCGGCGCGGTAGTCCGTCCTGCCGTCCTGGTAGTACTCCGTCGGCATCAGGGTCAGCGGCTCCGCTCCCGGGTGCCGCTCCGCCAGGTGCCGGGCCACCGCGCTCGCCACGCGCGCGTGGGCGGCCGCCGCCGCCTCGGGCCCGCGGCCGAAGACGTCCGCGTCCTTCGAGCAGTGCCACTCGCTGTAGCTGACGTCCTGGAACTGGAGCTGGAAGGAGCGCACACCCAGCGCCCACATCGCGTCGATCTTCCGGTTCAGCGCCCGGACGTCCTCGTCCGAGGCCAGGCACATGGACTGGGCGGGGGCCACGGCCCAGGCGAGCGTCACGTGGTTGGCGCGGGCGCGCTCCGCGAGCGCGCGGAACGCGGCACGCTGCTCCGCCGGGTAGGGCTCGCGCCAGAGGGTCTGCCGGTACGGGTCGTCACCGGGCGCGTAGAGGAAGCGGTTCTGCTTGGTGCGGCCCATGAAGTCGAGCTGGGCGAGGCGCTGTTCCTG
Source organism: Streptomyces sp. NPDC048338 (assembly GCF_043201055.1). Classification (NCBI taxonomy): domain Bacteria; kingdom Bacillati; phylum Actinomycetota; class Actinomycetes; order Kitasatosporales; family Streptomycetaceae; genus Streptomyces; species Streptomyces sp. NPDC048338. The sequence continues at coordinate 955,419 of NZ_JBICYQ010000001.1, read as the reverse complement.
GCTCCACGGGCGGCCGTAGAAGCCCTCGGTCAGTCCGCGCACGGCGCTGCCGGGCCAGTCGCGGACCGCGACGCCCCGGATCTCCCGCTGCGGGCCCACCAGTTGGCGCAGCGTCTGCACGGCGTGGAAGAGGCCGTCCTCGCCGACCCCGTCCAGCGCCACGGTGTCCCGGCCCTGGACCCGCCCCGTCGCCAGCCGGTATCCGCCCCGCGGCAGGTCGGTCCTCTCGTGCGCCCGCAGCGCCCGCAAAGCGTCGGAGGCGCCGGAGACTCCGGAACCGGCGGGTCCGCCGGCCCGGACGACGGTGCCCGCGCCGGGCAGCGAGGTGTGGACGGTCCGCACGCCGGCCGACCGCAGCACCTCGCGCAGCGCGGCGAGGGCGTACGGGTCGGCGTCTGCGTCGGCGAGCAGGGTCACCTCGTCGCCGAGCGGCACCGAGGGACCCGTGGCCGTCATGGACTGCGGGCGCGGCCATACGCCGGTGTCCGCGGTCGCGGCCCGCCGCGCGTCGGCCTGTTCGTCCGCGGTCGTGGCCGGCGGGACAGGCGCCGCCTGGGCGAGTCCGGGCATCGCGCCGCCGAGGAGACCGCCGATGACCGCGGCGGCCACGGCCGTCGCGGTCCGCTTCCTGCGCCCGAGGTGCACGGGGGACTCCTTTGGTCACGAGTGGATTACGACCCCACCACCCGGTCGGCCGAGGTGTCAATGCAGGTGGCCGATGTGTCGGCTTTGCCGGATGTTCTTTCGGCGAGGTGACGTCTCTCCGTCAACTTCCGCCGGTAAAACGGGGTGCGATGGGTAGTCCTGTTGCTGTTGTCCCACTTGTCGAGACGAACCGGGAGACCCCCGTGGCCGCGACCACCCGCACGAACACCCATATACGGGTGCCTGAACAGGGCCCGCTCACCAGCGAACCGCCCCTCGCCGACGCCGCCCCGCTCACCAGCGAACCGCCGATGACCGACGCGGCCCCCCTCACCAGCGAGCCCACCTCCCCCGGCACCGCGGGCGGCACGGAGTCCCCCGGAGTGTGACCGGCCCGGGCCGCCACCGTTCCCGACTCTCCCGGAGTGTGAAGTGACCCTGGCCCGTCTCGCCGCCCTTCATGGCGTCGCCACCACGTACGCGCCCTCCGAGGGCGTCACCGTCCCGGTGTCCGACGCCACGGTCGTGGCCGTGCTCGCCGCCCTGGACGTGGACGCCGGGACGCCCGAGGCCCTCGCCGCCGCGCTCGAAGCGGCCCACCGGGCCGAGCGGGACCGCCTCCTGCCGCCGACCCTCGTCCGGTGGCAGGACGGGCGGGACGGCCTGGGCGGGCTGGGCGAGGGGCTGCCGCCCGGCACGCGGCTGCGCGTGACGACCGAGGCGGGCGGGACGATCGAGATCATCGACGGCGTGCGGACCCCGGACACCGCGGACGGGGACGGTGCCGTGGGCGAAGGCCCGGGCGGCTCCCAGGGCCCGGCCGGCGACCGCCTGCCGCTCGGTGTCCACCGGGTCGACGCGCTCACCCCCGACGGCCGCGCCGGGGCGAGCACCCTGATCGTCGCCCCCACTCGCGTACCCCGTCCCGAACGGCGCGCGTACGGGCTGCTCGTCCAGCTCTACTCCGTCCTGTCCGCGCGGTCCTGGGGCATGGGCGACCTCGGCGACCTGCGTGAACTCGCGGCCTGGGCGGGCCGTACGCACGGCGCCGGCTTCGTCCAGGTCAACCCGCTGCACGCGGCCGTGCCCGGAGCGCCCACCGATCCGTCGCCCTACCGCCCCTCGTCCCGCCGCTTCCCCGACCCGGTCCATCTGCGGATCGAGGACGTCCCCGAGTACGGCTACGTGGGCCCGGAGTACCGCGAGGCGCTGGAGGCCGTCCTCGCCGACGCCGCCGAGCTGCGCGAACGGGTGCTGCGCAAGGGGGCGTTGATCGACAGGGACGCGGTGTGGGAGGTCAAGCGGCGGGCCCTGGAGCTCGTCCGGACCGTCGAACCCGGGCCCGGCAGACAGGCCGACTACCGGGACTTCCTCGCCGAGCGCGGCCGCGCCCTGGAGGACCACGCCACCTACTGCGCCCTCGCCGAGCGTCACGGCCACCACTGGCGGGCCTGGCCGGAGGAGCTGCGCGACCCGCGCTCCGCCGCCCCGCTCGTGGCGGCCGACGCCGAGCTGTCCGCCCGGGTCGACTTCCACTGCTGGCTGGCCTGGCTGACGGACCGGCAGCTCGCCGCCGCCGGGGAGACCGCCCGCGAGGCGGGGATGGCCGTGGGTGTCGTCCACGATCTCGCGGTCGGCGTCCACCCCGACGGCTCGGACGCCTGGGCCCAGCAGGACGCCTACGCCGCGGGCATGTCGGTCGGCGCGCCGCCCGACGCCTTCAACTCCCGCGGCCAGGACTGGGGCCTGCCGCCCTGGCGCCCCGACGCCCTCGCCGCCTCCGGCTACGCGCCCTTCCGCGGCCTGCTCCGGGAGCTGCTGCGGCACGCGGGCGCCCTGCGGATCGACCACGTGATGGGACTGTTCCGGCTCTGGTGGGTCCCGGAGGGGGGCGAGCCCACCGAGGGCACCTACGTCCGCTACGACGCCGAGGCCATGCTCGCCGTCCTCGCCCTGGAGGCCCACCGGGCCGGCGCCGTCGTCATCGGCGAGGATCTCGGCACCGTCGAGCCCGGCGTGCGCGAGGCGCTGTCACGGCGGGGGGTGCTGGGCACCTCCGTGCTGTGGTTCGAGCGGGACTGGTCGGGCTCCCGGCAGCCGCTGCCCCCGGAGGCGTGGCGCACCGACTGCGTGGCCACCGCCACCACGCACGACCTGCCGTCCACGGCCGCCCGGCTCTCCGGCGACCACGTCTCCCTGCGGCACCGCCTCGGGCTGCTGTCCGGGGACCTGGCGCGCGAGCGGGCGGAGGACGCCGCCGAGACCGGCGAGTGGCTCGGTGTCCTGGAGCGGCTGGGACTGCTGCCGGAGGGGCCGGGCGACGAGGAGGCCGAGATCAGGGCCGTCCACCGGTTCCTGCTCCGCACCCCGGCCCGCATGGTCGGGGTGTGGCTGCCGGACACCGTGGGGGACCGCCGGCCGCAGAACCTGCCGGGCACCTGGGACGAGTACCCCAACTGGCGGCTGCCGGTCGCCGGACCGGAGGGGCAGCCGCTGACCCTGGAGGCCCTTGCCGCCTCGCCGCGGGCGCACCGCCTGCTGGCCCTGTTCGACCTCTTCGGGACGCATACGGCACCCCCGGGCGCGCGGCCCGTTTAGGTGTTCGCTACGTTTGCACCGTGGACAAGAAGAACGCCCTGCGCGCCGGTGCTGTCGCGGCCGGTACGACGCTGATGATGCTGCTCATGTCGTCCCCGGCGCTCGCGCTGACCCGCGACGACGGTGACGACCCGGCCCCCAAGCTGAGTGTCGTCGAGACCCTCGGTCTGTTCGTCGTCACCCCGATCGTGCTGTTCCTGGTGATCTGCGGTCTGGTGATGGTGCTCGACAAGTCCAAGAAGGCCTGAGACACCGGCCTCTGTCGCATTCTGACGAGGGCGCCGCACGGTACGTGAGTACCGTGCGGCGCCCTCGTGTGCGTTCCGCGGCCCCGGAGGCCGCGGGACGCCTGCTCAGGCCGTCGTCGCCAGCAGCTTGCGCAACAGCCCGGCCAGCTGCTCCTGCTCGCCGGCGTCGAGGGCGGACTCCAGTGCCGTCCGCTGCTGTTCGAGGCCGGCCGCCACGGCTCGGTCCACCAGTTCACGCCCGCGCTCGCTCAGCGTCACCCGCAGCCCCCGCCGGTCGTTCGGATCGGGGCTGCGGCGGAGCAGTCCGGCCTTCTCCAGCTTGTCCAGGCGGCCCGTCATCCCGCCGGTGGTGATCATCAGCGTGGCCGTGAGTTCGCGCGGCGACAGCGTGTAGGGCTCACCCGAACGGCGCAGCGTCGCCAGGACGTCGAACTCCCCGAGTGCCATCCCGTAGGGCGCGTACGCCATGTCCACCCGGCCGCGCATGGCGTTCGCGAGCCGGTAGATCCGCCCGAAGACGGCCATCGGGACCGTGTCCAGGTCAGGGCGGACGGCGGCCCACTGGTCGGCGATGGCGTCGACGGCGTCGTGGGCGGGGCCGGGGCCCGGGGTGTTCGTCTCCATGTCCGAAGTCTCCCGTCCGGTCGACTCGATGGCAAGAAAGTGACTTGTGATTAAGTAGCTTAGAGCTAAGCTACTTATCGCCAAGCCATTAGGCTCGGTACGTCCGAACCGGGGGAACCAGTCATGTCCCGCAAGGCCGCCGTCGTCGCCCTGACCGCGCTCGCCCCGATCTCCTGGGGCTCCACCTACGTCGTCACCACCGAGTTCCTGCCGCCCGACCGGCCGCTCTTCACCGGTCTCCTGCGCGCCCTGCCCGCCGGGCTCCTGCTCCTCGCGCTGACCCGGAAGCTCCCCCGGGGCGCCTGGTGGGGGAAGGCGGCGCTCCTGGGCGTGCTCAACATCGGTGCCTTCTTCCCGCTGCTGTTCCTCGCCGCCTACCGGCTGCCCGGGGGCGTCGCCGCCGTGGTCGGTTCGGCGGGCCCGCTCTTCGTCGTCGGCCTGGCGGCCCTGTTCCTGGGGGACAGGCCCACGGTCCGCACCCTGCTCACGGCGATCGCCGCCGCCTTCGGCGTCAGCCTGGTCGTCCTGAAGGCGGGGGCCGCGCTGGACCTGGTGGGTGTGATCGCCGGACTGTTCTCCGCGCTGTCGATGTCGGCCGGCACGGTCCTCACCAAGCGCTGGGGCCGTCCCGAGGGGGTGGGCGCGCTGGCGCTGACGGGCTGGCAGCTCACCGCCGGCGGCCTCGTCCTGCTGCCCGTCGCCTTCCTTCTCGAAGGCGCCCCGCCCGCGCTGAACTCCACCCACCTGCTCGGCTACGCCTACCTCGCCCTCGGCAACACCGCGGTCTCGTACTTCCTCTGGTTCCGCGGCATCGAGCGCCTGAGCGCCTCCTCGGTCACCCTCCTCGGTCCGCTGTCGCCGATCACCGCGGCCGTCATCGGCTGGGCGGCGCTCGGCCAGGCGCTCGGTCCGGTGCAGCTGGTGGGCATGGCGATCGCCTTCGGCGCCACACTCGCCGGCCAGTGGACCCCGAAGGAGAACCGCCGCCCCCGCACCGGAAGAACGTTCGGTGTGGCTGAAGGCAATGGCCAGAACGCTTCGATGGACCTGAAATCTCCCGCGGTGCGACGGTAGCCCCGCCACACCCGCCGGCCGGCACCGGGCCGCCCGGTAGGTTGCGCCCCATGACCGAGTGGGACATCAAGAAGCTCCGGATCCTCCGCACCCTCCGGGACCGCGGCACCGTCACCGCGACCGCGGAGGCGCTGCTCATGACCCCTTCGGCCGTCTCCCAGCAGCTCACCAACCTCGCCCGGCAGCTCAAGGTGCCGCTCCTGGAGGCCCAGGGCCGCAGGGTCCGGCTGACCGACGCCGCCCATCTGGTGCTCCGCCACGCCGAGGCGGTCTTCGCCCAGCTGGAGCGAGCCGACGCCGAGCTCGACGGCTACCTCCGCGGCGACGCAGGCCAGGTCCGGGTGGCGGCCTTCTCCACGGCCGTGCCCGCGCTCGTCGTGCCCGCCGTGCGGCAACTCCGCGGCACCCACCCCGGGCTCGACGTCCGGGTCCGCGAGGCCGAGGCGGCGGAGGCGTACGAGCTGCTCACGGACGGCGCGGTCGAGCTTGCGCTGTCCCTGGCCGCCCACGCGCCGCCCGTGCGCGACCCCAAGTTCAGCCGTGTGCCGCTGCTCGCCGACCCCCTCGACGTCGCGCTGCCCGCCACCCATCCGCTCGCCGACGCGCCCGGGCTGCGCCTGGCCGACCTGTCCGCCGAACCGTGGATCTTCGGCGGCTCGGGCCCCTGGTCCGAGATCACCACCGCCGCGTGCGAGGCCGCCGGCTTCGTGCCCGAGCAGGCCCACAGCGCGGCGGGCTGGACCGCGATCCTCGCCATGGTCGAGGCCGGCATGGGGATCGCGCTCGTCCCCCGGATGGCGATCGCCGAGCGGCGCACCGGCGTCGTGACGCGGGTCCTCTCCGCCGACCAGCCCCGCCGCCACGTCGTCGCGGCCGTGCGGCGCGGGGCGGAGGAGGGACCTGCGGTCGCCCGGGTCCTGGCCGCGCTCCGGCAGGCCGCCGCCGCCCGTGAGACCGTCCGGTAGCCGGCACCAACCTTTCAGTTCCGCTGAAAAGGATCGTCGAAAACATTCGATGGACCCAGGCCGGACGGGCCGGGCAGAGTCGGGGCATGACCTTCGAGACGAGCCCGGAACAGGATCCGCACGCCAACGACGCCGCCCCCTACGGCGGAGGCGACCCGTACGCCGACTACCGCACCGGTGACTTCCCCTTCACCGAACTCGTCGACCTGGCCGACCGCCGGCTCGGCGCCGGAGTGATCGCCGCGAACGACGAGTTCTTCGCCGAGCGCGAGAACCTCCTGGTCCGGGAGCGCGCCGTCTTCGACCCGGAGCGCTTCGGCCACAAGGGCAAGATCATGGACGGCTGGGAGACCCGCCGCCGCCGCGGCACCGGCTCCGGGGACGTCTTCCCCGCCCCCGAGGACCACGACTGGGCGATCGTCCGCCTCGGCGCCCCCGGCGTCATCCGGGGCATCGTCGTCGACACCGCCCACTTCCGCGGCAACTACCCGCAGCGGGTCAGCGTCCAGGCCACCTCGGTCGAGGGAACCCCGAGCCCCGAGCGGCTGCTCGCCGACGACGTGAAGTGGGAGGAGATCGTCCCGCCCATCCCCGTCCGCGGCCACGCCGCCAACGGCTTCACCGTCACCTCCGAGCGACGCTGGACCCACGTCCGCCTCTGCCAGCACCCCGACGGCGGCATCGCCCGCCTCCGCGTCCACGGCGAGGTCGTGCCCGACCCCGCGTGGCTGGAGCTGCTCGGCACGATCGACCTGCTCTCCGTGCTCAACGGAGGCGTCTACGAGGACGCGTCGGACCGGTTCTACTCCTCGCCGACCCAGATCATCCTGCCCGGCACCTCCCGCAAGATGGACGACGGCTGGGAGAACCGCCGCCGCCGGGTCCGCGGCACCAACGACTGGGTCCGCTTTCGGCTCGCCGCCCAGGGAGCCGTCCGGGCCGTGGAGATCGACACCGCCTACCTCAAGGGCAACGCGGCGGGCTGGATCGCCCTCCAGGGACGCAACGGCGAGACGGGCGAGTGGTTCGAGATCATCCCGCGGACCCGACTCCAGCCCGACACCCCGCACCGCTTCGAGCTCGCCGCGCGGGCGGTCGTCACCCACGTCCGGCTCGACGCCTTCCCCGACGGCGGCGTCGCCCGGATGCGCCTGCACGGCACCCTCACCGAACAGGGCGTCACGGCCCTGCGCCGCCGCCACGAGGAGCTCGGCGGCTGACCTGCCTCCGCCCGGCGGAGCGGCCGCGCGCCGACGCCTGCCCGCCGGGCGGACCTCAGCACGACGAAGGGGCACCTCCACCGGGGAGGTGCCCCTTCGCCGTTCACCTGACGGGTCAGGCCGCGGCGGCGTCCGCCGCCTGCGCCTTGAGCGCGCGCTCCACGCCCGCGCGGGACTCGGTCACCATGCGCCGCAGCGCCGGAGCCGGGTCGTTCGCCGCGATCCAGGCGTCCGTCGCGTCCAGGGTCTCCTGCGAGACCTGGAGCGTCGGGTAGAGGCCCACCACGATCTGCTGGATCATCTCGTGGCTGCGGGTCTCCGAGACGCCCTTGATCGACGCGAAGTACTTCGCCGTGTACGGGGCCAGCAGCTCGCGCTGGTCGGTCTGGACGAAGCCGCCGATCACCGCCTCCTGCACCGCGTTCGCGAGCTTGTCGGACTCCACGACCGAGGCCCATGCCTCCGCCTTGGCCGCCTCGGTCGGGCGCGCCGCCCGCGCGGTGGCCGCGTGGCGCTCGCCCGCCGCCGTCCGGTCGCGCTCCAGCTCGGCCGCGATCTCCGTCTCGTCGTAGACGCCGGTCGCCGCCAGCCGCTGAACGAAGGCCCAGCGCAGCTCCGTGTCCACCGCGAGGCCCTCGATGGACTCGCGGCCCTCCAGCAGCGCGGACAGCAGGTCCAGCTGCTGCGGGGTGCGGGCGGTGGCCGCGAACGCGCGCGCCCACGCCAGCTGGTGGTCGCCGGCCGGCTCGGCCGCGCGCAGGTGCGCCAGCGTCGCGTCCGTCCAGCGGGTCAGCCCCGTCTCACGCCACTCCGGCGCCGCGTACAGCTCCAGGGCCGCCTTCACCTGGCCCTGGAGCGACTGCACCACGCCGATGTCGGACTCCTTGGCGATGCCGGAGAGCACCAGCTCCAGGTAGTCCCGGGTGGCCAGTTCGCCGTCGCGGGTCATGTCCCAGGCCGAGGCCCAGCACAGCGCCCGCGGCAGCGACTCGGCGAAGTCGCCCAGGTGCGCGGTGACGTTCTTCAGCGACACCTCGTCGAGCCGGACCTTGGCGTAGGACAGGTCGTCGTCGTTGAGCAGGACGACCGCCGGGCGGGCCTTGCCCTCCAGCTGCGCGACCGCGGTCGACTCGGCGGCCCGGACGTCCAGCTCGACGCGCTCGGTGCGGACCAGCTTGCCGGCCTCGTCGAGGTCGTAGAAGCCGATCGCGATCCGGTGCGGACGCAGGATCGACTCGCCCTTGGCCCCGGCGGGCAGCGCCGGCGCCTCCTGCCGGACGGCGAAGGAGGTGATGACCCCGTTCGCGTCGGTCTCGATCTCCGGACGCAGGATGTTGATGCCGGCCGTCTCCAGCCACGCCTTCGACCAGGTCCGCAGGTCACGGCCGCTGGTCTTCTCCAGCGCGTCGAGCAGGTCGGACAGTCGGGTGTTCCCGAAGGCGTGCGCCTTGAAGTACGCCTGGACGCCCTTGAAGAACTCGTCCTGGCCGACGTACGCCACGAGCTGCTTGAGGACCGAGGCGCCCTTGGCGTAGGTGATGCCGTCGAAGTTGACCTGCACGTCCTCCAGGTCGTTGATCTCCGCCATGATCGGGTGCGTGGACGGCAGCTGGTCCTGGCGGTAGGCCCAGGTCTTCTCCGCGTTGGCGAAGGTCGTCCAGGCGTTCGGCCAGCGGGTGCCCGGCACGGAGGCCTGGCAGGCGACCGAGGTGAAGGTGGCGAACGACTCGTTCAGCCACAGGTCGTTCCACCACTCCATGGTCACGAGGTCGCCGAACCACATGTGGGCGAGCTCGTGCAGGATCGTCTCGGCCCGGCGCTCGTACGCCGCGTCCGTCACCTTCGAGCGGAAGACGTACTGGTCGCGGATGGTGACCGCGCCCGCGTTCTCCATCGCGCCCGCGTTGAACTCCGGCACGAAGAGCTGGTCGTACTTCGCGAAGGGGTAGTCGTAGTCGAACTTCTCCTGGAACCAGTCGAAGCCCTGACGCGTGACGTCGAAGATGTGGTCCGCGTCCAGGAACTCGGCCAGCGAAGGACGGCAGTAGATGCCGAGCGGGACGGTCTGCCCGTCCTTCTCGTACGAGGAGTGGACCGAGTGGTACGGGCCGACGATCAGGGCCGTGATGTAGGTCGAGATGCGCGGGGTCGGCTCGAAGCGCCAGACCGTCGCGTCGGGGCCCTCGGGCTCGGGCGTCGGCGAGTTGGAGATCACCGACCAGCCCTGCGGGGCCTTCACGGTGAACCGGAAGGTCGCCTTCAGGTCGGGCTGCTCGAACGCGGCGAACACGCGGCGCGCGTCCGGGACCTCGAACTGGGTGTACAGATAGGCCTGGTCGTCGACCGGGTCGACGAAGCGGTGCAGGCCCTCGCCGGTGTTGGTGTACGCGCAGTCGGCGACGACCTTCAGCTCGTTCGGCCCCTCCTTGAGATGGGCCAGGGCGATCCGCGAGTCACGGAAGACGGCGGCCACGTCGAGCGCGTGACCGTTGAGCACCGCCTCGTGGACGGCGGGGGCGACGAGATCGATGAAGGTCTCCGCACCAGCCTCGGCGGAATTGAAGCGGACGGTGGTGACGGACCGGTAGGTGCCGCCCTCCTGCGCACCGGTGAGGTCGAGGTCGACCTCGTACGCGTCCACGGTCAGCAGCTTCGCCCGCTGCTGCGCCTCTTCACGGGTCAGGTTTGTGCCAGGCACCCGGTCAACTCCTCGGTTTCGTGACGTTTGGGCCATCCTTCCACGGCGCGCGTCAGCGGCGCACGGCACATTTCCAAGGCCCGTCGCCGCTGATCCGCAGCAGGCCGGGACCGGGCACGCGGGCGCTCACCCGGACCTCGCCGATCTCGTTCACCAGCAGGTCCCGGTCCTCCGCGTCGTACTCGGGCTCACGCGGCGGAGTGTGCCGGTGGACCGTGAAGTGGGACGCTCCGTGGTGCAGGAAGTCGAGGACGCCCGGCGGCCCGTCGTAGATCACGAGGTCGTGCGCCGTGCCCTCGATGTGGCTGTCGAAGCGGCGGGCGTGGGTGAGCGGAAGCACCCGCAGCGTCCAGGGCGTGTCGGCCTCCACCCGCAGCACCAGCGGCCGGCCGTGGGGGACCGGGGCGACGGTGCGCGCCCGGACGTCGTCCTCGTAGGCCGTCAGCAGGTAGTCCTCGGCCCTGCCGTGCTCGTCGCAGGACTCGATGGTGGTGGAGATCGAGTGGTACGACTCGATCTCCAGGAGCGCCCAGCCCGGCGGCAGCGCGGGGTCGCAGCGCACGGTCTCCTTGCCGCGGCCCTGGTGGACGGACGGCCGGAAGTCGGTGGCGAAGGGGTCGGCCGTCCCGGGATGCCCTGCGGGCACCTCGTACCCGGGTGCGGGACCGTACGGCGGGAACCCCTGGCCCGCCGGCGCGGGACGCCCGTACCCCGCCGGGGCCGGCGGCACGTAGCCGGGACCCGGGATCGGCGGAGGGGGGCTCTCCACCACGATGCCGAAGTACGTCGCCAGACCCGCGAGCCCCGAGGCGTGGCCCTGGCCCACCGCACGGAACCGCCAGCCGCCCTGCCGGCGGTGGAACTCCCCGAAGACGAACGCCGTCTCCGTCGTCGCGTCCTCGATCGCGAACCAGGCCGCCTCCCCGCCCTCCAGGTCCACGACCCTGATGTCCAGCGAGGGGAGCCGGCCGAAGGGGCCGCCGTCCGCCGAGGCCGCGATCACCACCCGCTCGACGCCCGGCTCGACCCGCGCGAGGTCCAGCCACAGCCAGTCGGCAGCCGCGGAACCCGGCGCCCCGGGCGCCGATCTGCCCAGATGCCGCACGGCCCCCGACGGGTGCTCGCCGTGGTTGTAGAAGACGAGGTCCGCGTCCCCCCGCACCCGGCCGCCCGCGTCCAGGAGCAGCGCGGAGACGTCCACGTCGGGCACTCCCGGTCCGGTCCGCCAGGCGACCGCGACCTGGAGCGCCTGCGTGGGAACCGCGACGTCGGCGCCCTTCGGTATCTGGGTCATGGTCGGATCCTGTCACCGGAAGGCCCGGCTTCGAACGCGTTGTCCGAATTCCGCCAGCGGCTGATTCCCCACCCGCGTGAAGCTGGTCCCATGACCGCCTACGCCCCGCGGGCCATCGAGCCCGCCGCACTCGCCGAACTCCGCGTCACCGACGACGCGGGCCGCCCCTGCCGTCCGTTCGCCGACCCGGAGGGCGACGCCCCGCTGCGCTGCTGCCTGCGCCCCTCCCGCACGGGCGAGCGCATCGCCCTCGTCTCGTACGCCCCGCTGCGCCGCTGGGCGGCCCGGACCGGTGCCGAGCCCGGCGCCTACGACGAGCAGGGGCCCGTCTTCCTGCACGCCGAGGAGTGCGAGGGGCCCCGCGAGACCGGCGGCTACCCCTTCGCCCGCCCCGGCGCGCTGCGCACCCTGCGCCGCTACGGAACCGACGGCCACATCGCAGGTGGCCGCCTCCTGGAGATCCCGGAGACGGCCACCGAAGCCTTCGACGAGGCGCTGGCGGAAGCCTTCGCCGACCCGGAGGTGGCCCTGGTGCACGTCAGGGCCGTCGAGTACGGCTGCTTCCAGTACGAGGTCAGGCGCCCGTGAGCTCCTGCGCCACCAGCTCCGCGATCTGCACCGCGTTCAGCGCGGCACCCTTGCGGAGGTTGTCGTTGGAGAGGAACAGCGCGAGACCGTGCTCGACGGTCTCGTCGACGCGGATGCGGCCCACGTAGGAGGCGTCCTTGCCGGCCGCCTGCAGCGGGGTCGGGATCTCGGAGAGCTCGACGCCCTCCGCGTCCTTCAGCAGCTCGTAGGCGCGCTCGACGCTGACCGGGCGCTCGAAGCGGGCGTTGACCTGGAGCGAGTGGCCGGAGAAGACCGGGACGCGCACGCAGGTGCCGGAGACCTTCAGCTCGGGGATCTCCAGGATCTTGCGGGACTCGTGGCGGAGCTTCTGCTCCTCGTCGGTCTCGAAGCTGCCGTCGTCGACGATCGAGCCGGCGAGCGGGACGACGTTGAAGGCGATCGGACGCTTGTAGACGCCCGGCTCGGGGAACTCCACGGCCTCGCCGTCGAAGGCGAGCCGGTCCGCGTTCTCGGCCACCGCGCACGCCTGGGTGCGCAGCTCGGCGACGCCGGCCACGCCCGAGCCGGAGACGGCCTGGTACGTGGTGGCGACGAGCGCGGTCAGGCCGGCCTCCTGGTGGAGCGGCTTGAGAACGGGCATCGCGGCCATCGTGGTGCAGTTCGGGTTGGCGATGATCCCCTTGGGGCGGTCCTTGACCGCGTGCGGGTTGACCTCGGAGACGACCAGCGGGACCTCGGGGTCGCGGCGCCAGGCGGAGGAGTTGTCGATCACGACGGCGCCCTGGGCGGCGACCTTCTCGGCGAGCGCCTTGGAGGTGGCGCCACCGGCGGAGAAGAGCACGATGTCCAGGCCCGTGTAGTCCGCGGTGGCCGCGTCCTCCACCGTGACCCCGTCGACGACCGAGCCCGCGGAACGGGCCGAGGCGAAGAGCCGCAGCTCGTCCACCGGGAAGTTCCGCTCGGCCAGGATCCTGCGCATGACTGTGCCGACCTGACCGGTGGCTCCGACGATTCCGACCTTCACGGGGACTCCTCCGTACGTACGTGCAGGGTGCTGCCTGTCCATGATGCGTGTGCTCCGGGGCGGCTTGTCCAATCCATTGTCCAAGGGTCGGGACACGGACCGGACGCGGGCCGGGACGTGCGGAGGGCGGACGCCGGGTTCCGGCGCCCGCCCCCTGTGTGATCAGCGGTACGGCGTGGGTGCTGCGGGTGTTACGGCGTGACCTTGCCGATCACGACGCTGCCCGAGCCCGCGACCGTGCCGCGCGCGTTCACGAGCTGGACCTCGCCGAAGAACTGCCGGCCCTCGGGCGCGGCACCGGCGACCAGCACCTCGGCGCCGACCGTGGCGCTCGCGCCGTTGGCCAGCGTGACCGTCTTGGCGGGGTCGACCTGCACGCTGCCGAGCGAGGCCGAGTAGTACACGTCCTTGTAGTCGAAGGTCGTGCCACCCTGCGCCTGGACCGAGTACCCGTCGATGACGATGGTGTACGTGCCCGGGGCCGGCTTGACGAGCGAGACGGCCTCCTCCGAGTCGCCGTCCGCCGACTGGCCGACCTGCTTGCCGTCCAGCAGGACGGTCAGGTCGAGGTCGGCGGCCTTGTCGGAGGTGTTGCCGATGGCCACGTCCAGCCGCTCCACACCCTCACCGATGGTGACGGTCTTCGTCTGCTGCTCGTGGTGCTGGATGGTCGGGGTCTCGACCTTGGCCGAGCCCAGCGGGCCGCCCTTCAGCTTGCCGTCGATGGCGGCGAACTTGTTGGTGACCGTCCACTCGACGGCGGCCGGCGTACCGACCTTCGCCTCGGCGACCGTCTGGACGGCCGGGTCGAAGTCGGCGCCGAGCACCTGGACGTCCAGCTTGTACGGGTTGTCCAGGTCGGGCGAGGTGCGGCGCGCCTCGACCTCGATCTCCCAGACGCCCGGCGTCGGGTTGGCGTACGCACGCAGGTCCGGACGGCAGGTGTTGGCCGGGTTGTAGTGCGGGTAGCACACGTTGGACGCGGTGGACTCGATGGCCACGCCGTACGGGTGGATCGCGATGAACCGGGTCTGGCTCTGCGCCTTCAGGCCGCCGAGGGCGACCTCGAGGGTCTTGGCGCCCTCCGGCACGTTCACGAAGTACGACTTGTGGCTGTTGCGCTGGACCGAGCCGGTGCCGGTGAAGCCGAAGCCCGGGGCGGCGAGGTCGCTCGCGACGACGACGGTCGACAGGATCTGCTTGTCGACGCCCTCGGTGCGCTCGTCGTCGGCCTCCAGGATGACGCTGTGCACGCCGGCCGTGGTGGGCCGGGCCTGGATCTTGACGGTGACCGGCTTGTTCAGCGGCAGGTCGATCTCGTCGTCGCCCAGGATCCGGAAGGTCCCGTCGTTGTACTTGAGGTCCAGCTCGTGCTCGATGGTCCGGTTCGGGCCGCTCGTGCGCGTGATGGTGACGTCGTAGACCTTCTTCTGGCCGACCTTGAGGCCGCCCTCGCGGTCGTACACACCGGTGCCGACGTGCGGGGCCGGGAAGATCACGGTGTCGACCGGGGCCTCGACCTTGTAGTCGTGGGCGGTCGCGCCGTCCTTGATCGCGTCCCAGGCGTCGTTGATGTCGATCAGACCCGCGCCCTGCTCGTGCGCCGCGACGCCGGAGATCCGGTGCGCGGTCGAGGTGAGCGCGGTGCGCAGGGTGAGCGGCGAGAGGGCGATGCCCTTCTGCTTCGCGGCGGAGAGCAGCAGCGCGCTCGCGCCCGCGACCTGCGGCGAGGACATCGAGGTGCCGTTGAGCATCCCGTAGCCCGCGGGCAGCGCGTAGCCGGACTCGGGCACGCCGGCGCCGGCCTGCCAGGTCGGGATGGTGTTCACGGCCGAGCCCGGACCGGTGATGGTCGGGGTGAAGCCGCCGTCCTCACGCGGGCCGCGCGAGGAGAAGGGGAACATGGCGTAGGACTTCTCCACGGCCGAGCCGTAGTTGGCGGCCCAGGTCGACTTGGAGATGGCCGCGCCGACCGAGAGGACCTTGTCGGCCAGGCCGGGGTCGCCGATCGTGTTGATGCCGGGGCCCGAGTTGCCGGCCGAGATGACCAGCTGGACGCCGTGCTCGTCGATGAGGCGGGTGTAGAGGCGGGCGCGGACGTTGTCGCCGTCGTTCTGCGCGGGCAGGCCGCCGATCGACATGTTGACGATGTCGACGCCGCGGTTGACGACGAGGTCCGTCATGCCCTCCATGAGGGCGGTGTTGGTGCAGCCGCCGGTCCACGTGCAGGCACGCGAGGAGACGATCTTCGCGCCCGGGGCGGCGCCGTTCATCCGGCCGCCGAAGAGGCCCTTGGCGGCGGTGATGCCGGCGACGTGGGTGCCGTGCGAGGACTCGACGACGCCGATGTTGACGAAGTCGGCCTTCTTGCCCACCCAGGTGCCGCCGAGCGGGTCCATCGCGACGTCCTTGCGGATCTCGACGACGAACGGGGTCTTCTCGACGACCTCGGTGGCCGGGTTGTCGGTACCGAAGTAGCCGACCTGGTAACCGTCCTTGTACGGCTTCATCGGCGCGTTGTCCGTGAAGTCGTTGTTCTGGTCGGTGTCCACGCGGACGGTGCCGGCGGCCGGGTCGTACAGCATGCCGAACAGGTCGGCCGTGTCGCCGTCGCGGTTGATGTCACCGGCCGGGTCGCCGCCCGCGGTGATCGCCTCGTTGAAGCGGCTGAACTGGTAGCTGCCCTCGGGCGCCTTCCAGCTCTGCGACGCGGCGCTGAAGACCGGGCCCGCGACGGGGGTGATCTGGGCGCGCCAGGTGCCGTCGCTCTCGGTCAGCGGGTCGGTGGCGGTGATCCAGTCGACGATCTTGCGCTCGCCGGTCGTGGTCTTCTGCAGCGCCGGGTGACCGAGGTCGACACCGGAGTCGAGGATGCCGATGGTCACGCCGCGGCCGTCGGCCTTGGGGTGGTCCTCGACGAACTCGACCGCACCGGTCTCGTGCGAGGGGTTGTACGGGTTGCGCGCCGGCGTCTTGGCGTTCGGCGCCGGGTACGTCGTGGAGACGGTGGTGCCCTCGACGGCGCCCGTCGTCCCGGAGTCCGGGGTCGGGTCGTCCAGCTTGATCTCGGCCTGGAGGTCGATCGACTGCACCGAGGACAGCTTGGTGGCCGCCTTGATGGCCGCGTCCGCCTTGGCGGTGGGCAGGGTGGCGCGGACGTAGCCGAGCTTGTCGTCCTGCTTGCCGACCGAGGCACCCTGGACGGCGTCGAGCTGTCCCGCGACCTGCTCGGTGGCGCCGGGGGCGGTGGCGACGAGGATGGTGACGTTCTTCGCGCCGGTGGCCTCGGCCTCGGAGAGGCGCTGGGCGTCGGTCGCGCCGAGCTTGTCGGCGGCGTCGGCGGACTTGACCGCGGGAGTGGTCGCCGGGTCCTCGGCGGCCAGGACCGGAGCGGCACCTGCCGCGATCAGCGCGGTCACGAGGCCGGCGGCGGCGGCGATGCGCGCCGCGCGTCTGTGCCCGGGGTTCGAGCGCCCGGGTATGGAGCTCTGAGATTCGGGGGTGGTCATTTACATCCCTGTTTTGTGAAAGAGAGGGTCCGGATTTCGGTACCGGATGACCGCTCACACTTTCGTAAGTGACAGGGGTTTGTGGAGAGTTGCCGGGTGGCGGGATGTGCCGATGGCGTACATCCGCCACCGCGGGACATACGCCATCGGGAATCAACCGCCCGCAAGCGGGGCGTATCGGCCGGGGTATGAGCCCCGACTAGTTGTCCTTTGTACGGGCATAGTGCCGTGAGGCCTTCGCCCGGTTGCCGCAGACGGCCATCGAGCACCAGCGGCGGGTCCCGTTCCGCGAGGTGTCGAAGAAGTGCAGGATGCAGGCCTCGTGCGCACAGGACCGGATGCGGTCGGGGGCGGTGCGCAGCAGGTCGAGGTAGTTCCGGGCGGCGCTCCAGCCGGGCCCCCACGCGGCGTCCGCGAACTCCGCCTCTTCGCCCGGCCCCTCGGCGGTGAGCGTGGCGCGGATGCGTCCGTGTCCGAGGACGGCGTCCACCCGGGCGGTGGCGCCGGGGTCGCCGGGGCGGTCGACCAGGCCGGCGAGGGCGTCACGGGCCGCGACGGTGTGGCGCAGGGTGGCCGCGTCGGCGGCGAAGCGGCCGTCGAGCCCGTTGGCGCGCAGCCAGACGCGCAGTCCCTCCTCGTCCGTGAGCAGGTCCTGGCGCACGCCCTCCAGCATCCACCGGGTGTTGAGCAGGTCGAGCGCGACGGGCTCGCCGGTGAGCGGCCGCGGGTCGGAAACGGTCATCGTCGACGCCTTCCTCGGTGGACTAACCCCTCAAGATTACGTGACCGGTTGCGCCGGGTCGCATCTAACCTCTAAAGTCGTAGAGAGAGGTTAGCCCGCACGGGCTTGCCGTCGATCAGAGGGGAACCGCCATGTCGGCGATCGGCACACTGCGCACCGGCCACATCGGCCTCAACGTGACGGACCTGGAGCGCTCGCTCGGCTTCTACCGGGACGTCCTCGGGTTCGAACCGCTCGCCGAAGGCAAGGAGGAGGGCAGCAGGTTCGCGCTGCTGGGCCAGGGAGGGCAGCTCGTCCTCACCCTCTGGCAGCAGTCGGAGGGCGCGTACGACGCCGGCCGGCCCGGCCTGCACCACCTCGCCTTCGAGGCCGAGTCGATCGAGCAGGTGCGGGCGGCCGAGACCGCGCTCAAGGCGCGCGACGTCTCCTTCGCCTACGAGGGTGTCGTCGCCCACCGTGAAGGGTCGGACTCGGGCGGCATCTTCTTCCACGACCCGGACGGCATCCGGCTGGAGATCTTCACGCCCTCGGGCGCGGAGGGCGCGCAGGCGCCGTCCGGAGCCGCTCCCACCTGCGGCTTCTTCTAGCTCCTGTCCGGGCTGCTGCCCGCCCGGCGCCTGGGCCGGGCCCCACCTCCCGCCCCGTCACCGCCTCCCGGCCCCCGCGGCCGGCTCCGGAAAGGATCTCCCGTGGACCCCGTGAACGCCTTCCACTCCGGCTCCCTCGCCGTGCAGCGGCGCCTCGGCGTCCGCGACCTCGCCGCGCACGTCGGCCGCTCCATCGGCCCCGGCATCCGGCCCGTCGCCGCCGCCTTCCTGGAGGCCCAGCCCATGCTGGTGCTCGGGGCGGCGGACGCCGACGGGCGGGTGTGGAGCACGCTGCTGACCGGCACCCCCGGATTCGTCCGGGCGACGGGCCCGCACACCGTCTCCGTCGCCGGGGGCGTGCCGGACCGCGATCCGCTGGCCGGGGCCGTGACCCCCGCCGGCACCCCGGTCGGCACGATCGCCCTCGACCCGCGCACCCGGCGCAGGATGAGGCTCAACGGGATCGCCCGGCCCAGCCCGCGCGGTCTCGTCGTCGAGGCGGAGCAGGTCTTCTCCAACTGCCCGAAGTACCTGCAGAAGCGGGAGCTGTACGCGCCCGACACCGGCACCCCGGCCGGTGCCGTGCGGCGCGGCGAGGCCCTCGACCCCGACCAGGAACGCCTCGTCCGCGCCGCCGACACCTTCTTCGTCGCCACCACCGCCCCCGACGGTGTCGACGCGAGCCACCGGGGCGGCAACCCCGGGTTCGTCGGCGTCGACTCGCCCACCGAGCTGAGCTGGCAGGACTACCCGGGCAACGCGATGTTCCTGACGCTCGGCAACCTGGAGTCCGACGGCCGGGCCGGCCTGCTCTTCACCGACTGGCGGAACGGCACCACGCTCCAGCTGACCGGCGTCGCGACCACCGCGTACGACCCCGCCGGCCGTACCACGCGGTTCCGCGTCGACCGGGTCGTCGAGACCCCGTCGGCCAGTCCGCTGCGCTGGTCGGCCCCCGAGTACTCCCCGGCCAACCCGCCGCTCTCCTGACCGCGGGCGGCCCGCCCGGCCCCGGCGGCCCGGGCGGCGCCCCCCGCCCCGGGAAGCAGACGAAGGAGCCCCATGACGACCGCCCCCGCACCCCGCCGGCCGCCCGTCCGCCCCCGCCCGCGGGTCGTCGCACTGTCCACGGCGGTCAGCGTCGCCGCGCTGCTCGTCCTCGTCGCCGTCGGCGGCGTCCTCGACGAGCCGCTCCTCATACCGCCCCTGGCCGCCAGCATGGCGCTGGTCGCCGGAGCGCCCGAGCTGCCGCTCGCGCAACCCCGCTCCGTCGTCGGCGGGCAGCTGCTCTCGGCGCTCACGGGCTTCGCCGTGCTCATCGTCGCCGGCCCCGGGCTCTGGGGCGCCGCCGTCGCCGGCGGACTGGCGCTCGGCGTCATGGCGGTCGCCCGCACCCCGCACTCGCCCGCCGCCGCGACGGCCGTCATCGTCGCCCTCCAGGACCCGCCCTTTCCGGCCTTCCTCGGGCTGCTCCTGCTCGCCTCCGTCCTGCTCGTCGCCCTCGGCCTCGCCGGCGCCCGCGCGGCGGGCCGCCCCTATCCGGCCTACTGGTTCTAGGAGTCGACTTCCAGGAGTCGCCCACGCGCGCCCGCCTGGAATGACGGGACAGCCCTTAACCTCGCTCCATGAAGCAGGAGTTGCGGGTGGCGGCCTACGCCGTGTGCGTACGTGACGACGAGATGCTGCTCGCCCGCTGGGTGGACCGCGAGGGCGCCCGGCGATGGACCCTGCCCGGCGGGGGCATGGACCACGGCGAGGAACCGGTCCGGACCGTCGTCCGTGAGGTCGAGGAGGAGACCGGGTACCTCGCCGAACCCACCGCGCTGCTCGGCATCGACTCCATCCGCCGCAGCCGGCTGCGCCGTCTCGCGGGCCCCGGCGACTTCCAGGGCCTCCGGATCGTCTACGAGGTCCGGATCACCGGTGGCGCCCTGCGCCCGGAGACCGGCGGCTCCACCGACCTCGCCGCCTGGCACCCGCTCGCCTCCGTCCCCACCCTCGACCGGGTCGAACTCGTCGACATCGGCCTCCAGTTGTGGCGCGAACGGCCGCCGGTCGGCCGCTCCCGCCTGACCGATCCGGCGAACGGCTGAAACTCGCTCAACCCTCGTGAACCCGATCAACCCGGCCCACCCGCCCACGGGTCCCCCTCCGTGACCGCAGCACGCACACCAGGGGAGCCCGCACATGATCGCCGCACGCACGGCAGCCCGTACCGTCCTCGCCGCCACCGCCGTGGCCGCCCTCACCGCCACCGCGCTGGCCGCACCCGCCGCCGCGGCGGGCTCGGCGGCGGGGCAGGACCACCGCGCCACCCGGGACGCCCTCCGGGCGGCCGTCGCCTCCGGCGTCCCCGGCGCCACCGCCCAGGCCCGCGTCGGCGGTGCGACCTGGACCGGCACGGCCGGCGAACGCGGGGGCAGGGACCACTACCGGGTCGGATCCATCACCAAGACCTTCGTCGCCACCGTCCTGCTCCAGCTCCAGGCCGAGGGCCGCCTCGACCTCGACGACCCGGTCGAGAAGTGGCTGCCCGGCGTCGTCCGGGGCAACGGCCACGACGGCCGGAAGATCACCGTCCGCCAGCTGCTCAACCACACCAGCGGCATCTACAACGTCACCGCCGACCCCGGCTTCCAGGAGAAGGTCTTCGGACCCGCGTTCCTGGAGAACCGCTACGACACGTGGACCCCGCGCGAACTCGTCGCCGTCGCCATGACGCACGCCCCCGACTTCGCGCCCGGCGCGTCCTGGAACTACTCCAACACCAACTTCGTCCTGGCGGGCCTGGTGATCGAGGAGGTCACCGGCCGCCCCTACGGCAAGGAGGTCGAGCGCCGCATCCTGAAGCCGCTCAAGCTGCGCGGCACCAGCGTCCCGGGCACCGACGCGACGATGCCGAAGCCGAGTTCGCGCGCCTACTCGAAGCTCTCCTTCGAACCGGACGCGACCCGGGTCCACGACGTCACCGAACTCAACCCGAGCCTCGCCTACGCCGCGGGCGAGATGATCTCGAACTCCGCCGACCTGCAGACCTTCTACCGCGCCCTGCTCAAGGGCCGGCTGCTGCCGAAGGCGGAGCAGCGCGAGCTCACCCGCACCGTCGCCACCGACCCGCGCCTGCCCGAACTGCGCTACGGCCTCGGGCTGATGCAGACCAAGCTGAGCTGCGGCAAGGAGGTCTGGGGCCACGGCGGCGGCATCCACGGCTCCTCGTCCGAGGCCCAGGTCACCCGGGACGGCGAGCACTCCCTCGCGATGAACTTCAACGCCGACTGGGCCGGCGACAGCGCGACCGTCGTCGAGGCGGAGTTCTGCGGCACGGCCCCGAAGAAGTAGCCCTCAGCGGGGCAGGACGACGACGTAGGCGGCCGGCTGCCGGTCCGTCGCGGCCATCAGCGCCGTGCGGACCACGGTGGCCTGCTGCTCCCGCGCCTCGCGCAGCTTGCGCGGGGTGATGTGGACGACCGTGATGCCGAGCCGCTCCAGGTGCTCGCGCTTGCGGGTGTACTCGGACCGCAGCGCGTCGTCGTCCTGCCGCGGGGCGCGGGTGTCCAGCTCCACCGCGACCGCCTGGTCGGGCCAGTACGCGTCGAGGCCGCCGAGATGCGGCCCGCCGGGCAGCCGGAGGTCCACGTTCCACAGGGGGTCCGGCAGGCCGTGCTCCCGCACCATCGCGTACAGCCGCTCCTCGGCGATCGCCCGCCCCTCGGCGAGCAGCGAGTCCACGGCCTCCACGACGTGCGGCCGGGTCAGCAGCCGGGCCCGGTTCAGCTCCCGGACCACCGCACCGGGTTCGCAGTGGCCGCCGCGCACGGCCTCGGTGAGCAGCCGGCGCACCAGGCCCGGATCGGCCAGGCCGGAGACCGCGTCGGCGAGCGCCCGCGTGACCGGGGCGACCGGCACCCCGGACAGGTACGGCGCCTCGGGCATCTCCTGGGCCCGCACCACCCGGACCCAGCCGGTGGACCGCAGCCGCCGGGTGCGCGGCACCAGCACCTCGATCCGCTCCAGTTCGGCCGGCGAGGAGACGGACGAGAAGCCGTGCAGGGCGAGCGCGGCCTGCCCGGTGATCACGGCGTCCGGCCCCTGCCGCGGCACGGCCCCGCCGCGGCGGGCGTACAGCAGCGCCCCCTCGACCCGGTCCTCGCCGGTCGGGCGGCCCGGGTGCAGCAGGAAGACCCCGGGCAGGAGCCGCTGCCAGCCCCCGCCCGGCCGGCAGTACACGCCGACCTCCGTGCCGGTCACGCCGAGCGACCTCAACTGCGCGGTGGACAGGACACGTCGGGCATCGACCGCCGGCAGGGGGAGCGGGCGGGGGGAGACCGGGGGGTTGTGGTTCATGTCGAGGGTCTTCCGCCGCCCGGGGCCCGGCTAACCGCTGTGACAAGCTCGTCGACATTCCGGGACAAGCCTGTCCTAAAGTACGCGCGTTCGAGTGCCGAAAAGCACCCCGCACACGGACGGCCCCCGGCAGGAGCCGGGGGCCGTCCGTGAGTGCGTGACCTGGGGTCCCGCTCGGCAGCGGCTAGCGCGCCCGACCGTCGCACGCCTGTGCGCGCAGCGCCCGGGCCAGGTCGTCGCGCGCCTCCAGGACCAGCCGTCGAAGCGCCGGAGCGGCCGACTCGTGCGCCGCCAGCCACGCGTCCGTGGCCGCCAGCGTCTCCTCGCTGTCCTGGAGCGACGGGAACAGGCCGCGGACGACGTCCATGCCGATCTGGATCGAACGGTCCGCCCACAGCCGCTCGATCGCCGCGAAGTAGCGCGGCGCGTACGGCGCGATCAGCTCGCGCTGCGAGGGCTGGACGAAGCCCGCGATGGTGGCCTCCACCAGCGCGTTCGACAGCGTGTCCGACTCCACGACCTGCGCCCACGCCTGCGCCTTGACCGCGGCCGAGGGCCGCGCGGCCAGGCACCGGACCTGGTGACGCTTGCCGGTGGCCGTGTCGTCGAGGGCCAGCTCTTCGCCGATCCGGTCCTCGTCGGCCCGGCCGTGCGAGGCCAGCGGCTCCAGGAACGCCCAGCGCAGCTCCTGGTCGACGTCGAGCCCGTCGATCTTCGCCGTGCCGTCGAGCAGCCCCTCCAGCAGCCGGAGGTCCTCGTCGGCCGACGCGGTGGCGGCGAAGAAACGCGCCCAGGTGAGCTGGCTCTCGCTGCCCGGCTCGGCCTGCCGCAGCTCGCGCAGCCCGCCCTCGGCCAGCAGCCGGCCGCCCTCGGCGCGCCAGGCGTGCGCCGCGTAGTGCGTGACGGCGGACCGGGACCAGGCGTGCACCATCTGCAGCACGCCGATGTCGGTCTCGCGGCCCGCGAACTCCAGCGCGATCGCCACGAAGTCCCGGGCCGGCATCAGACCGTCGCGCGTGAGGTTCCACAGTGCCGACCAGCACAGGGCACGGGCCAGCGGGTCCGTGATGTCGCCGAGGTGCGCCCGCAGCGTCTCCAGGGAGCCCTCGTCGAAGCGGATCTTGCAGTAGGTCAGGTCGTCGTCGTTGACCAGGACGAGCGCCGGCCGCTCCTCGCCCGCCAGCTCCTCGACCACCGAGCGGGCGCCGGTGACGTCCGTCTCGACGTGTGCGTACCGCACCAGCGCACCTTCGGGCGACAGCCGGTACAGGCCCACCGCGGCCCGGTGCGGGCGCAGCTCGTCGCCGTCCTGGACGACGGCCAGCTCGGTGATCCGGCCCTCCGCGTCGTACGTCACCTCGGGCGTCAGCGCGTTGACGCCGGAGGTCTGCAGCCAGGAGCGCGCCCACGACCTCATGTCGCGGCCGGAGGTCTCCTCCAGGACCGAGAGCAGGTCGGCCAGGCGCGTGTTGCCGTAGGCGAAGCGCTTGAAGTAGCGGCGCGCGCCCTCCAGGAACGCGTCCCGTCCCGCGTAGGCCACCAGCTGCTTGAGGACCGAGGCGCCCTTGGCGTAGGTGATGCCGTCGAAGTTCAGCTTGGCGTCCTCCAGGTCACGGATGTCGGCCGTGATCGGGTGGGTGGACGGCAGCTGGTCGGCGCGGTAGGCCCACGCCTTGCGGCTGTTGGCGAAGGTCACCCAGCCGTTGGTGAAGCGGGTCGCCTCGGTCAGCGAGAACGAGCCCATGAAGTCGGCGTAGGACTCCTTCAGCCACAGGTCGTCCCACCACACCATGGTGACCAGGTCGCCGAACCACATGTGCGCCATCTCGTGCAGGATGACGTTCGCCCGGCGCTCGTACGCCGCCTGTGTGACCTTGCCCCGGTAGACGTACTCCTCGCGGAACGTCACCATGCCCGGGTTCTCCATCGCGCCGAGGTTGTACTCGGGGACGAAGGCCTGGTCGTACTTCCCGAAGGGGTACGGGTAGTCGAAGTTGTCGTGGAAGAAGTCGAGGCCCTGCTTCGTGATCAGGAAGACGTCGTCCGCGTCGAAGTGCTTGGCCAGGCTCCTGCGGCACATCGCGCCGAGCGGGATCTCCAGCTCGCCGCGCCGGTAGGTGTCCGTCACGTAGTGGTACGGCCCGGCGACGACGCAGGTGACGTACGTCGAGATCGGCGCGGTCTCCGCGAACCGCCACACCCCGTCGTCGGCCCGCTCGCCGGCGCCGTTGCTCCAGACGGTCCAGCCCTCCGGCGCGGTCACCTCGAAGCGGAAGGGCGCCTTGAGGTCCGGCTGCTCGAAGTTCGCGTGGACCCGGCGGGAGTCGGCCGGCTCGTACTGCGTGTAGAGGTAGACCTCGCCGTCCTCGGGGTCGACGAAGCGGTGCATACCCTCGCCGGTCCGGCTGTAGGCGCACTGCGCGTCCACCACCAGCACGTTCTCGTCGGCGAGGGAGTCCAGAGTGATCCGAGCGCCGTCGAAGACGACGGCCGGGTCGAGCGCGCGGCCGTTCAGCTCCACCGAGGTCACGGCGGGGGCGATCAGGTCCACGAAGGTGCCCGAGCCCGTGCCCGTGCGACGGAAGCGGATCGTCGTCACCGAGCGGAAGGTCCGCACGGCGTCGGCGGACTCGCCGACGGCCGAGCGCAGATCGAGGGACACCTCGTACCCGTCGACGGTCAGCAGCTCGGCCCGCTCGCGGGCCTCGTCGCGGGACAGATTCTCTCCGGGCACGGTCACTCCTTCGTGGCTCGTTCGAAACAGCACCGATCCTCCCATGTGCGGCTGTCGGGCGGCACCAGGGGAATGCCCGCGCCGTCCCGTGACGTTGGCTCCCACGGCGCACAGATGTCCATCGCGTATCCGTCCATGAGGAGTGACATGTCCGAGAGCAGGACCACCGCCGACTTCTGGTTCGACCCGCTGTGCCCCTGGGCCTGGATGACCTCGCGGTGGATGCTGGAGGTGGAGAAGGTCCGCCCGGTGGACGTGCGGTGGAAGGTGATGAGCCTGGCCGTCCTCAACGAGAACCGGCTCGACGAGGTCCCGCCGGAGTACCGCGAGATGCTGGAGACCAAGGCATGGGGCCCGGTCCGCGTGGTCGTCGCGGCCCAGCAGCTGCACGGCGACGAGGTCGTCGGCAAGCTCTACACCGCGCTCGGCACCCGCTTCCACAACAACAACGAGGGCCCCACGCGTGAGGCCATAGCCGGCGCGCTCGCCGACGTGGGCCTGCCGGCCGAGCTGGCCGACTACGCCGACAAGGACGTCTACGACACCGAGCTGCGCGCCTCCCACAAGGAGGGCATCGAGAAGGTCGGCCAGGACGTCGGCACGCCGGTCATCTCCGTGCCGGGTGCGGACGGCGACGAGGTCGCCTTCTTCGGTCCGGTCGTCACGCCGACCCCGCGCGGCGAGGCCGCCGCCCGGCTGTGGGACGGCACGCTGCTCGTGGCGGCGACGCCCGGCTTCTACGAGATCAAGCGCACCCGTACCGCGGCGCCCAGCTTCGAGTAGTCCCCGGCCGGCCCTGCCTCGCCGGGGCGCGGCGCATGGAAGAACCCCCGTGATTCACGTCATCACGGGGGTTCTTCGTCATTCCGTCCGCACGCGAAGGCTGAGAAGACGATCACGGGCAGGACGACGGGGGGCCGATCAGAAGGAGATCAGCGGGACGGAGGCCCTGGCCGCCTGGTAGCGCTTGTTCACGTCCTGCCAGTCGACGACCTGCCACATGGCCTCGATGAAGTCCACCTTCTGGTTCTTGTACTGCAGGTAGAAGGCGTGCTCCCAGGCGTCGAAGACGAGGACGGGGACGGAGCCCTGGCCGACGTTGCCCTGGTGGTCGTAGACCTGCTCGACGATCAGCCGGCCGCTGATCGGCTCGTAGGCGAGGACGCCCCAGCCCGAGCCCTGGGTGGTGGCCGACGCCTTGGTCAGCTGGGCCTTGAACTTCGCGAACGAGCCGAAGGACTCGGTGAGCGCGTCGGCGAGCTCGCCGACCCCGTCGGCGGCCAGCGGCTCGCCGCCGCCGCCGTCCTTCGGGCTGTTCATGTTGTTCCAGTAGATGCTGTGCAGGATGTGGCCCGAGAGATGGAACGCGAGGTTCTTCTCCAGGCCGTTGATCGCACCCCACGCGTCCTTCTCGCGTGCCTCCTCCAGCTGCTCCAGGGTGTCGTTCGCACCCTTGACGTAGGCGGCGTGGTGCTTGTCGTGGTGCAGCTCGATGATCTGCGGGTTGATCACCGGCTCCAGCGCCGCGTAGTCGTAGGGCAGTTCCGGAAGTGTGTAGATCGCCATGTGCCGAGCCTCTCGCCTGCTTCTGCTTATTGCAATCTATATGCAGGTGCAGGCTAACAGCAGTAGTGCCACCCCGATGATCGGCCTTTCCGTCCAGGGCTTGTCGATCGGGCCGGATCGGACCTCCGGCATGGCGGAACCCCCGGACCGTGGCGGTCCGGGGGTTCCGTGCGGCAGGGATGCCGGGGTCAGGAGGCGGAGCGATCCGCGGCCCGCTGGCGTACGTAGCCGGCCACCGCGAGCAGCAGGGTCAGCCCGCCCGTCCAGTACAACTGCACGCGCGTGCCCTCCTCGCGGGCCATCAGGAAGAAGATGGCGGCCATGCCGGCCAGCGCCACCCAGGTCAGCGCCGGGTAGGCCCACATCTTCACCACCAGCTTCTCCGGCGCCTCGCGCTCCGTGCGGCGGCGCAGCAGCAGCTGCGAGACGGCGATGAAGAACCAGACGACGAGGATGATCGCGCCGATGGTGTTCAGCAGCCAGACGAAGATGTCGTCGGGACGCCAGTAGCTCAGCAGCACGCAGGCGAAGCCGAAGACCGAGGAGACGAGGACCGCCGGGCGCGGCACCCCGCCGAACTTCCGGCCCAGCGCCTTCGGGCCCTGACCGCGGTCGACCAGCGAGCAGGCCATCCGGGAGGCGCCGTAGACGTTGGCGTTCATCGCCGAGAGCAGGGCGATCAGCACGACCACGTTCATGATCTGACCGGCTGCGGGGATGCCCAGGTGGTCGAGCGTGGCGACGTACGGGCCCTTCTCGACGACCGCCTCGTCGCCCCAGGGGACGAGGGTGACGATGACCGCCATCGAGCCGATGTAGAAGATCGCGATGCGCCACATCGCCGTGCGGACCGCCTTGGCGACGCCCGCCACGGGGTGCTCGGACTCGGCCGCCGCGATGGTGACCGTCTCCAGTCCGCCGTACGCGAAGACCGAGGCGAGCAGACCGACGATCAGACCCTCGGAGCCGTGCGGGAAGAAGCCGCCGTCGCCGGTGAGGTTCGAGGTGCCCGGGGCGTCGGTGCCCGGCAGGACGCCGACGATGGCGAGCACGCCGATGCCGAGGAAGAGGACGATCGCGCCGACCTTGAGGGCGGCGAACCAGAACTCGAACTCGCCGAAGTTCTTCACGGCCGCCAGGTTGGTCACGCAGAACACCAGCATGAAGAGGGCCACCCAGGCCCACTCGGGGGTGCCCGGGAACCAGCCGGTCATGATCTTGGCCGCGCCGATGCCCTCCAGGCCGACCGCCACGCAGAGCAGGAACCAGAAGGACCAGCCCGCCGTGAAGCCGGCCCACGGGCCGATCGCGCGTTCGGCGTGGACGGAGAACGACCCGGAGGCCGGGTTCGCCGCCGACATCTCGCCGAGCATCCGCATCACGAGCATGACGAGCAGGCCGGAGATCGCGTAGGCCACCACGATCGAGGGACCGGCGGCGGCGATGCCGGCACCGGAGCCCACGAAGAGCCCGGCGCCGATCACGCCGCCGAGGGCGATCATCGAGAGATGGCGCTGCTTGAGGCCGTGGGAGAGACCGTTCGGGGAGGTCGCGCCGTCGTCCTTGCGGTCGACGGGCGCGGGCGCGGTGGTCCGTGACATGGGCCGCCCTGTTCGTTGGCTGAGACGGGGGAACCGCCACAGTCTGGGCAGGTGGACCGGTGACAGGGAACAGACGTCCGCTATACGGGCACGACCTTCACACAACGTGAAGGATCATGACCGTTTCGTGCGCAGCTCCCGCACCCAGGCGACCAGCAGTACGGCCCCGGTGGCCGCGCTCGACCACAGCACCTGCGGCCGCGTCCCGTCGTCGGTCAGCATCAGGACCAGCACGGCGGCCATGGCGGCCAGTGCCACCCAGGTCAGCCACGGGAATCCCCACATCCGCAGGGTCGGCGTCTGCGGCGCCTCGCGCTCGATCCTGCGCCGCAGCCGCAGCTGCGAGACCGCGATCAGACCCCAGACGAAGAGCAGGACCGCGCCGACCGCGTTGAGGAGGTAGAGGAAGACCGAGTCCGGCCACTTGAGATTGAGCAGGACGGACACGAACCCGAAGGCCACCGAGGCGAGCACCGCCCGCCGCGGCACCCCGCCGCGCGTCACCTTCAGCAGCCCTCGCGGCCCCTCGCCCCGCTCGGCGAGGGAGAAGACCATCCGGGACGAGCCGTACAGGTTGGCGTTCAGCGCCGACAGCAGCGCCACGAAGACCACGACGTTCATGATCTGGCCCGCCCCCGGCACGCCGATCGAGTCGAGCACGGCGACGTACGGCGACTGCCCCGGGCGCATCGCGGTCCACGGCAGCAGGGTCACGATGACCACCATCGAACCGACGTAGAAGAGCAGGATCCGCCACACCGCGCTGCGCACCGCCCGGGCCACGTTGCGGGCCGGGTCGTCCGACTCGGCGGCGGCGATGGTGACGACCTCCAGGCCGCCGAAGGCGAACACGACCGCGAGGACGCCGGAGACGACGCCCGACCAGCCGTGCGGCAGGAAGCCGCCCTGCCCGGTCAGGTTCGTCAGGCCGACCGGGTCCGTGTCGGGAAGCACGCCGGCGATCGCCAGCGCCCCCAGCACCAGGAAGGCCACGATGGCGCCGACCTTGAGGGCCGCGAACCAGAACTCGAACTCGCCGAAGTTCTTCACGGCGGCGAGGTTGGCCACGGTGAACACCACCATGAACACCAGCACCCAGGCCCACTGCGGCACCCCGGGCGCCCAGCCGTGGGCGATCGTCGCCGCGCCGGTCGCCTCGACCGCCAGCACGACGACCAGCAGGAACCAGTACAGCCAGCCCACCGCGAAGCCCGCCCAGCGGCCGAGGGCCCGCTCCGCGTGTACGGAGAAGGCTCCGGAGGCGGGCATCGCCGCGGCCATCTCGCCCAGCATCCGCATGATCAGCATCGCGAGCGCGCCCGCGATCAGATAGGACAGCACGATGCCGGGCCCGGCGACGGCGATGCCCGCGCCGGAGCCGACGAACAGCCCGGCGCCGATCACCCCGCCCAGCCCCAGCATCGTCAGATGACGTTGCTTCAGGCCATGGGAGAGGGGCTCCGGTTCGGGGCCGAGGGGAGCCGGCGGGGAAGCCGGCGAGGCGGGCGACGTGTCGTGCATGGGGGCTCGTGCTCTCGAAAGCGTTTTATGGAGACCCCACAGTCTCTCGGTCGACCCACCGTTGGCGCAAAAGGGACCTCTCGTCGAGGGTTGCCAGTGACGAGCGTCACGTGGCGCGAGGCCGCGCGACCGGTGTTTGTTTGATCTCCACGAAGGGTCCAACCCGCGCTTTGTGGACGGCTGATGGTGATCGGGCGCTCACTCCTCGACTACGGTCGATCCGTCCGGCCCTCTCCCCGGCCCTTCGGGCAGGGGACCCCCTCGACCTCGCGGAGAACCGATGACCACCGCCGTCACCCCCGTCCGTCCCCTCCGCGCCGGCACGGTCCTCGCCGACCTGCTGCCCGTCGGCCGCACGCGCGACATCGCCCTGGTCGTCGGCGGCGCCGCCCTCACCGGCATCGCCGCGCAGATAGCCGTCCCGGTCCCGGGCTCGCCCGTCCCCGTCTCCGGCCAGACCTTCGCGGCGCTCCTCGTCGGCACGGCGCTCGGCGCCCGCCGCGGCTTCCTCTCCCTGGCCCTGTACGCGCTGGCCGGCATGGCGGGCGTGCCGTGGTTCGCGCAGGCGTCCTCCGGATGGGCGATGCCGTCCTTCGGCTACATCCTCGGCATGCTGCTCGCCGGCACCGTCGTCGGCGCCCTCGCGCGCCGCGGCGCGGACCGCTCGGTGCTGCGCACCGCCGGCACGATGGCGCTCGGCTCCCTCGTCATCTACGCGGTGGGCGTCCCGTACCTCGCCCTCGCGACCGGCATGACGCTGTCGCAGGCGATCGCCGCGGGCCTGACCCCGTTCCTGATCGGCGACGCGCTCAAGGCCGCGCTGGCGATGGGCCTGCTGCCGACCGCCTGGAAGCTCGTCGGCCGCAAGGGCTGACACCCGCACGTCGTCCCCGGAGAGGTCCGCCGGGCCGAGGTCCGTCCTCGGCCCGGCGGACCTCTTCCGTGCGTCCGGGGGGCGTTCGGGTGCGTCCGTGCGTCCGTGCGTCCGTGCGTCCGCGCGTCCGTGCCCAGAGGCTCGGGCACTCGGGCACGCGGGAGCTGCGGGGTTCCGGGGGCGGGGGAAAGACGACGGGAGGCCCTCCGGTTCGGAGGGCCTCCCGCTCATGTCCTGTCCGACGTCACCGCCGGCCGGGGGTCACGCCTCGGGCGTCACGTCCGCGCGGCTCTTCGAGAACCGGTCGCGGACCACGGCGATGACCAGCACCAGGGCGGCCACCAGCAGGGACAGCACGACCTGCTCACGGGCGCTGCCGCCGTCGTACAGCATGTAGCCGAGAACGAAGACGATCATGGCGATCGTCGCCCACGTCAGGTAGGGGAAGAGCCACATCTTCACGACCAGCTTCTCCGGCGACTCGCGCAGGATGATCCCGCGCATGCGCAGCTGGGTCACGCAGATGACCAGCCAGACGAAGAGGGCGACCGCTCCGGAGGAGTTCAGCAGGAAGGCGAAGACGGTGTCGGGCCACTTGTAGTTGAAGAAGACCGCGACGAAGCCGAAGAGCACCGAGGACAGGATCGCCGCCTGCGGCACGCCCCGCTTGTTGGTGCGGGCGAAGGCCTTGGGGGCGTCGCCGCGCCGGCCGAGGGAGAAGGCCATGCGGGAGGCGGTGTAGAGGCCCGAGTTCAGGCAGGAGAGCACGGCGGTCAGCACGATGACGTTCATGACCTGGCCGGCGTGCGGGATGCCGATGGAGTCCAGGGCGGCGACGTACGAGCCCTTGTCGACGATCGACTTGTCGTTCCAGGGCAGCAGCGTCAGGACGACGAAGATCGAGCCCAGGTAGAAGACGCCGATGCGCCAGATCACGCTGTTGGTGGCCTTGGTCACGGCACGCTGCGGGTCCTCGGACTCGCCGGCGGCCAGGGTGACGATCTCGCTGCCCATGAAGGAGAAGACGACCATCAGCACACCGGTGAGGATCGCCCCCGCGCCCATCGGGAAGAAGCCCCCGCTGTCGGTGAGGTGGGCGAAGCCCGCGCCGGGGTTGTCCGAGCCCGGGAGCACGCCGAAGACGGCGAGCAGACCGACGACGACGAACGCGGCGATCGCGACGACCTTGATGCCGGCGAACCAGAACTCGAACTCGCCGTAGGAGGAGACCGAGGCCAGGTTGGTCGCGGTGAGCACGACCATCACGATGAGGGCCCAGCCCCACTGCGGCACCGCGGGTATCCAGCTCTCGAGGATCTTCGCGCCGGCGGTCGCCTCGACGGCGAGCACGACGACCCAGAAGAACCAGTACAGCCAGCCGATGGAGAAGCCGGCCCAACGGCCCAGGGCCGTGTCGGCGTAGGCGGAGAAGGAGCCGGAGGACGGCCTTGCGGCGGCCATCTCTCCGAGCATCCGCATGACGAAGACGACCATCGTGCCCACGAGGGCGTACGAGAGGAGGATGGCGGGACCGGCCGCGGCGATGCCGGAGCCGGAACCGACGAACAGGCCGGCGCCGATGACGCCACCGATCGCGATCATCGAGAGGTGGCGGTTCTTGAGACCGGCCTTGAGTCCGTCGGAAGACTGGGAATCACCGGTGGATCCGGTGTCGCCGCCTTCCTTCGCAAGGGTCGGCTGCGTGTTCATGGACGCTTCCTTACGTGTGGGGAGGGCTCGGGTCGCGAGCCCGAGCATTGAACACTGTGACCCGGGTAGATCGGAAGGGCCGATTCCGGATCGTTGCGCGAGGGTCGAAGGTCCAGACCGGAAGGGGTGAAGGTCCCGACCCCGCTGACGGCTACCCCGCTCCCCGCGTGCCACACTCGGAACCATGCGCGTGTACCTCGGCTCCGACCATGCCGGCCTCGAACTCAAGAACCACCTCGTCGAGTGGCTGAAGGCCCATGGCCACGAGCCCGTCGACTGTGGTCCCCACATCTACGACGCCCTGGACGACTACCCGCCGTTCTGCCTGCGCGCCGCCGAGAAGACGGCCGCGGACCCGGACAGCCTCGGCATCGTCATCGGCGGCTCGGGCAACGGCGAGCAGATCGCCGCGAACAAGGTGAAGGGGGTGCGCGCGGCCCTCGCCTGGAGCGAGCAGACCGCCGCCCTCGGCCGCGAGCACAACAACGCCAACGTCGTCTCCATCGGCGGCCGGATGCACACCCAGGAAGAGGCGACGAAGTTCGTCGAGATCTTCCTGAACACCCCGTACTCGGGTGACGAGCGTCACACTCGCCGGATCAACATGCTCACCGCCTACGAGACGACCGGCGAGCTCCCCCCGATCCCGGCCCACCACCCGCAGAACGAGGCCTGATCCCTCCATGCCCGAAGGGCACACGATCCACCGACTGGCCGCCGACTACCGGGAACGGTTCGGCGGCCGGTCCGTGCGTGTCTCCAGCCCGCAGGGCAAGTTCGCCGACTCCGCTGCCCTCCTCGACGGCGCCGTGCTCGAGGACACCGAGGCGCACGGCAAGCACCTCTTCCTCGCCTTCCCCGGCCGGGAGTGGGTGCACATCCACCTCGGCCTGTTCGGCAAGGTCGCCTTCGGCGACGCCCCCGCACCGCCGCCCACGGACACCGTGCGACTGCGCCTCGCCCATGCCGACGCGTACGTCGACCTGCGTGGCCCGACGACCTGCGCGCTGATCACCGACGGCGAGAAGCGGGCGATACACGACCGGCTGGGGCCGGACCCGCTCCGCCCCGGCGACGATCCCGCCCGGGCCTGGCGCCGGATCTCCGCCTCCCGGACCACGATCGCCGCCCTGCTCATGGACCAGAAGATCGTCGCCGGCGTCGGCAACGTCTACCGCGCCGAAGTGCTCTTCCGGCACGGCATCGACCCCTACCGCGCGGGCCGGGACCTGACGGCGGGGGAGTGGGACGCCGTCTGGACCGACCTCGTCGGCCTGATGCGCGAGGGAGTCCGCCTCAACCGCATCGACACGGTCCGCCCCGAGCACACCCCCGAGGCGATGGGCCGCCCGCCGCGCGTCGACGACCACGGCGGCGAGGTCTACGTCTACCGCCGTGCCCACCAGCCCTGCCACATCTGCGGCGGCGAGATCCGCACCGCCGATCTCGCCGCCCGCAACCTCTTCTGGTGCCCCGGCTGCCAGCAGGCCCGGGCCGCCGCCGGAACGTAGCGCCGCCCCCGCGCGGGCCGGGGCGACCACGTCTCCGGGTGCGCGCGCACGCGAAGCCCCGGCCGCCGCCCCGCGGGGCCGGATCAGAAACCGTGCGGCAGCCAGGGCGCCACCGGCCAGCCGAAGGCGATCGACGCCTCCGTCAGCGCGCCCGCCCGCAGCTCCCGTACGCGCCCGGCCGCGGCCAGCGACACGAGCGAGATCCCGCCCAGATACGCCGCGCCCAACTCCCTTACGGACAAGGCGAGATCGGCCGGCTCGGCGGTACGGACGCAGGCCGCCCCCTTCGCGTCACCGGTCAGCCGCCAACGCCCCTCGTTCCAGGGGCAGAACGCGTCCTCCACCTCGAACACCACGTCCACCGGCGCCTGGTAGGCGCGGGCCTCCAGCGCCGCCCCCACCTCCACCAGCCGCAGATGCAACTGGTCGCGCTGCGTCGGCATACAGCGCCGGACGTCACTCACCAGGTGCTGCCAGGCGTCGTCCACCGGCCGGGTGTGGATCTGCACCTTCGACGTCAGGTCCACGGAACACAGGAACCGCCACAGCGCCGCCTCCGCTTCCGGATCCAGCGCCTCCAGATCCCTCAGCAAGACGGAACCCTCGGCGCCCGCGGGGGACCACTCCGGCTTGATCGCGTACAGCGTGAACCCGACCACCTCCCCGTCCCGCTCCGCCAGCACGCACTGGAGCGGCGAGGCGCCGGCGCGCTCGCCCGGCGGGTCGAGCCGCGGCAACCGCTCCCACTTCGGCTGCCGCGCCATCATCCCCGGCCGGTGCGCGACCCGGCGCGCGTACACCGCCTCGCACCGGTCGGCCGCCTCCGCCGGATCCACCTGCCGCAGCGTCACCTCGTCCGTGCCCCGCGGCACCGTCAGCCGCACCCGGTTCGTGTCGATCGTCGCCCGGGTCGTGTACGCGGTGATCCCGTACCCGAAGCGCCCGTAGATCTCCGGCTCCGAGGCCGTCAGCACCGCCAGCGGCTCGCCCCACGCCCGCACGTCGTCCAGCTGGCGCCGCATCATCGACGTCAGGATGCCCCGCCGCCGGTGCGTCGCGGCCACCCCCACCATCGTGACGCCGGCCGTCGGCACGATCGCGCCGCCCGGCACGGACATCCGGAACCGGAACGCTCCCGCCGACCCCACACAGCGCCCGCCGTCCCAGACGCCGACAAACCGCTCGCACTCGGTCAGCTCCCGCCAGAGCTCGCGCTCCTCCGCGGCCTCCCGGACACCACCGAAGGCGAGCTCCAGCATCGTGTACCAGTCGTCCCACTCGGCCGGGTCGAGTACCCGCAGCTCAGTCGTCATATGCCATCGATATCAGCGCCCCCGCACCACGGGCGACCCGATTTCGCGTGCAATGTCTCCGGGGTCCCCCTGCACGAGGTCCGATCGGGTGGATAGGGTCCAGCCCAATGGGACGTCGCACGGGTGTCGATTCGTACACGGCCCGGATGCGCAAGAGCGCACACCGGGTCCGCATCGCGCTGCGCAAGTCCGGCGTCGACTACTTCCGCGGCGACGGCTCCGACTGGGTCGCCCTGGCCGGCCTCCTCCTCACCGTCCCCGCGATCACCTGGGGCACTCTCGCCAACCCGGTGTGGTGCGCACCGGCCGCCCTCGTCCTGCCGATCGTGGCCGGCGGCCTGCTCCTGCGGCCCGCCAGCCTCCTCGGCCTGTACGCGGCCTCCGCCGGCGCCCTCATCGTCGAGTCCCTCGTCCTCGGCCCCTACCTGGAGGGCCCCGCCCGGGTCACCCCGGGCACGGTCCTCGTGGTGGCCGCGTGCGGGCTCTTCGGACTGCTCATCGCCCAGTTCCGGGCGCGGGTCGGCGTGCCCTGGCGGCGCGGCGGCACCATGCTCTTCGACCTGCGCGAACGCATCCGGGTCCAGAGCGCCCTGCCCCGGCTCCCCAAGGGCTGGCACCGCGAGATGGCCCTGCGCCCGGCCGGCGGCCAGTCCTTCTCCGGCGACTTCGTCGTCGCGGCCCGCACCCACGGCGGCCGGACCCTCGAGGTGCTCCTCACCGATGTCTCCGGCAAGGGCATGGACGCCGGCTCCCGCGCGCTGCTGCTCTCCGGAGCCTTCGGCGGACTGCTCGGCTCGCTGCCCCCGCACGGCTTCCTGCCCGCCGCCAACGGCTACCTCCTGCGCCAGGACTGGGACGAGGGCTTCGCCACCTCCATCCACCTCGTCCTCGACCTGGAGTCGGGGGACTACGAGCTGCTGTCCGCCGGTCACCTCCCCGCCCTCCAGCTGCACGCAGGCAGCGGACGCTGGGAGGAGAAGGCCGCCGAGGGTCCCCTCCTCGGCGTCTACGACGGCGCCGAGTTCCACCCCGTCAAGGGCTCCCTGCGGCCGGGTGACGTCCTGATGCTCTTCACCGACGGACTCGTCGAGGCCGCGGACCGCGACATCGCCGAAGGCATCGACCGGCTCACCGGCGAGGCCGACCGCTACGTCGCCTCCGGCTTCGAGGGCGCGGCCTGGCACCTCATCGAGGCATGCGCCAAGGACGTGAACGACGACCGCGCCCTGCTGCTCATCAGCCGCCAGGCGTGACACCGGGGGTGGGGATCACCCCCCCCGTGCCCCAGTGGCCCGCGGCCACCGCGCTGCCTGCTCGGGCGGCGCTCGCGCCCGCTGACGGGCCGGCCCCCGGCCCGTAGAGTCGGCGCATGCCGTACCTCACCCTCGCCGAGATCGAGCGCCTCGCCCGCGACGCCCACCAGGGGCAGACCGACAAGGCGGGGCGCCCGTACGCCGAACACCTCCAGGCGGTCGCCGAGGGGGTACGGCTGCGCGGCGGCAGCGACGAGCAGATCGCGGCGGCCTGGCTGCACGACTCCGTCGAGGACGACGCGCTCTCCGCCGACCGGCTCGCGGCCCTCGCCCTGCCGCGCACGGTCAAGGACATGGTCCTCGCGGTCAGCAAGCGCCCCGGCGAGGAGACGGAGGACTACACCCGGCGGATCCTGGACACCCCCGGCGCGCTGCTGGTGAAGGAGGCCGATCTCGCACACAACGCCGATCCGGCCCGGCTCGCCGTCCTCGACGAGCCCACCCGGATCCGGCTGACGGCCAAGTACGCCCGGGTGCGCGCCCTGCTCGGACTGACCGCGGGCTGACGGCCCGGCTGCCCGGCCGGGGCCCGGGTCAGGCCTCGCGCCGGAAGGCCCACGCGAGGCGGGGCTCGGTCACCCCGCGCATCACCCGCCGCACCGGCGGGGTGCACAGGAGGGTCACCGCCGCCCCGGCGCCCAGCGTCACCAGGATCTCGCCGGCGGGCGAGCGCAGCCAGGGGTACAGCTCCGGCAGCCGGGCGTACGCGAAGCCCTTCATCAGGAAGCCGTGCAGCAGGTAGCCGCAGAGCGTTCCTCCGCCCAGCACGGTGAACCAGGTCCGCCGGCGGGGCACCCAGGCCAGGAACGCCGCTGTCAGCAGCAGCGCACAGCCGAACAGCAGCAGGGTCATCACCGGGCCGGTCCAGCCGGCCGCGCCCATCTCCTGGGCGCTGTCCGCCCGGTAGAACCAGCCGTTCTTCATGCGCGGCGCCGCCCAGTACGCGACGACGAGTGCCACGAGCACCACCACCGGCGCGAGCGCGCGGACAGCCTTCCGGCGCAGCAGCTCGAAGTGTTCGCGGCGCAGCACCAGGCCGAGCACGAAGAAGGGCAGGAACTGCAGCACGCGCTGGAGGTCCAGGTCGCCGCCGATGCCCGGGGTGAGGGAGGCGAGCGCCGCGACCGTCAGGGCCACCGCCACCGGGTGGCGCAGCGTGAGCCACAGCGGGGCCGACAGCCGCCAGACGAACAGGGCCAGCAGGAACCACGTCAGATAGAAGGGGTCGGTCAGGCTGAGCGGCTGGTCCGGTTCGCCCCCGGCCCACCGCAGGTAGAGCGAGTAGGCGGTCTCGAAGACGAGATAGGGGACCAGCACCCCGGTCACCAGGCGCCGGAGCTGATCGGGCCGGGCCGTGAAGCTCTTCGAGAAGTAGCCGGAGACCAGGATGAAGGCCGGCATGTGGAAGGTGTAGACGATCATGTACAGCGCCTGGGTGGCGCGGCTGCCCCCCAGCAGCGGCTCCCAGGCGTGGCCCACGGCCACGAACACGATCGCGAGGTACTTCACGTTGTCGAAGTACGCCTCGCGTCGCGCCGCCGGGGGCGGGCCGGAGCCGATCGGTCCGGGCGTCCGCTCGTGAGGGGATCGGACACGTTCGGACACGCCGTGGGGGGAGGACATCTGCCGCACCCTAACGGCGCGAAATCGCAGACGTAAAGCCCTCTTCTGCTCTGTCCCGTCCTGTCGGACACGCGGCGACAACGCCCGCTATCGACCGATTAATCCGGCTTAAAGAGGGCGCCGCCCGATGATCTCGGTCACCCTGCCCGCTCCTGAGTATTTGCTGTGGAGAAGGAGTGTGACCCGTGCGCCGATCCCGGCGGGATCCTGTGGGTTGGCTCGAATCCGACCGCGACGATTGCTCACCCGGCGTTCAGGGGACGGCAGTTGGTGGCACGATGGATACAGCGGGGGTGTTCTGTGACGTGCGCTCCCGGGCGGCAAGGTGGGACCGACCGAGGGTGTGATCAGTTGTGGCCATTTCACTGTCTGTGGTGCTGCTGTTGGCGATCATCCTGGTGGTGCTGATCCGCGGCGGGAACCTGAAGGCCGGACCGGCCGTCGTCGCGGTGCTCTTCGGCTTCTTCCTTGCCTCCACGGGCATGGCCGACGACATCCAGCGCTTCCTCGACTCGATAACGCAGACCGTCAGCTCCATCAAGTTCTGAGCCGGCCGTTCCCGGCCGTCTGCTGCCCGCCGGCCCTCAGGTCGACTTCGAGGCGGCCCGCTTCGTCTTCCTCGCCCCGCCGGCCGCACTCGGCGCGGGCCTCGCAGCCGTGCTCTTCCGGCTGCGCGCCGGCTTCGGGGCGGCCTTCTCCGCGGACTCGGGAGCCCTCGACGCGGCCTTGCGCGGCCGTCGCGTCGGCCACTTGAACTCGATCTCCAGCTCGATCTCGCCGTCGCCGACCTCGAACTCCACCTCGCTGCGGAGCTCCTCGGGGATCCGCATGCTCAGCGTCCCGGAGCCCAGTTCCAGCTCGGCCTCCCCGCCCTGCCGCAGCGCCTCGGCCAGCGCCGAGAGCTGATCGGCCGCCTCCAGACGTGACAACGAGCGCTTCTGCTCGAACTTCAGGTCCTTCATGACTGCCTCCGATGCGGCGGAGAGGGAGCGGAGAGAAAGCGGACGGGGAAAGTGGAGAGAAGGGACTGAACTCATTCTGCGGGCGCCCGCCGGACCCGGCATCCCGCGCGACGCATCCGCGCGCCCCCCGATGCCCGCCGGCACCCCGGAAACGCCTCAGGGCCGGTCCGGAGAGTGATCTCCGGACCGGCCCTGAGCAAGTGGAGCGGGCGACGGGAATCGAACCCGCGTAGCTAGTTTGGAAGACTAGGGCTCTACCATTGAGCTACGCCCGCACAGATCGCGCCGCAGGTCACGAGGGCCGCGGCACGGACAGCATCGTAGCGGGTCCCGGGCGGTCCCCGCACGCCCCTTGAAACGGTGGCGTCGCAGCGTCTCCGTCCATGTACCCTACGTGTCGCACCGACGGGGTGTGGCGCAGCTTGGTAGCGCGTCCGCTTTGGGAGCGGAAGGCCGTGGGTTCAAATCCCGCCACCCCGACCATCACGATCGGCGAGCGTCACCACGCACAGCGGCGGACGGCGGCGGGCGTGACCGGATCCGCCCGCATGATCGCGTTGTGGGCGTCATCCCGCTTGCGGTTACTATGCAAGCTGCGTGCCCGTGTGTCTCTCTGACCGGGCCGATCGGCCGGAACCGCCACCAAGCGGCATCGGCAGAATCCAAGAATCAGCCACCAAGGAGACCGAACCGTGAAGAGCGCCGTGGAGACCCTGAACCCGACTCGGGTTCGGCTCACTGTCGAGGTGCCCTTCGAGGAGCTCAAGGACAGCCTCGACGCGGCGTACAAGAAGATCAACCAGCAGGTCACGGTCAAGGGCTTCCGCAAGGGCAAGATCCCGGCTCGTGTGATCGACCAGCGGTTCGGCCGTGGTGCGGTGCTGGAGGAGGCCGTCAACGACGCGCTCCCGAAGTTCTACACCGAGGCCGTCAACGAGGCCGAGGTCAACCCGCTGGGTCAGCCCGAGGTCGACATCACGGAGCTGAAGGACGGCGAGCTGCTGGCCTTCACCGCCGAGGTCGACATCCGTCCGGTCCTCGAGATCCCGGACTACTCGGGCATCGAGGTCACCGTCGACGCCGTCGAGGTCACCGACGAGGACGTCGAGAAGTCCGTGGAGCAGCTGCGCGAGCGCTTCGCCTCCACCAACCCCGTGGAGCGCGCCGCGGCCGAGGGTGACGTCGTCACCATCGACCTCGAGGCCAAGGTCGACGGCGAGGTCCTGCCCGACGGTGTCGCCGAGGGTGTCTCGTACACCATCGGTTCCGGCGAGCTCCTCGACGGCATCGACGAGGCCGTCACCGGCCTGGAGGCCGGCGGCGACGCCACCTTCACCTCGCAGCTGAAGGGCGGCTCCGCCGAGGGCAAGGACGCGGAGGTCTCCGTCAAGGTCACCGCCGTCGCCGCCCGTGAGCTTCCCGAGCTGGACGACGAGTTCGCGCAGATGGCGTCGGAGTTCGACACCCTCGACGAGCTCAAGGCCGACAGCCGCAAGCGCCTCGAGAACATGAAGCAGTTCGACCAGGCCACCCAGGCCCAGGAGCGCGTCCTCGACGAGCTCCTCAAGCTGGTCGAGGTCCCGATGCCCGAGAAGCTTCTCGAGGACGAGATCAACACCCGCAAGCACAACCTGGAGCACCACCAGCTCGGCCAGATGGGCCTGACCCTCGACAAGTACCTGGAGATCCAGGGCAAGACCGAGGACGAGTTCCTGGCGGAGACCAAGGAGCAGGCCGAGAAGGGCATCAAGACGCAGTTCATCCTCGATGAGCTCGTCAACAAGGAGAAGCTGAACGTCAGCCAGGAGGAGCTCACCGAGCACCTCATGCGCCGCGCCGCCTCCTCCGGCATGAGCCCCGACCAGTTCGCCCAGGCCGTCGTCGAGGGTGGCCAGGTGCCGATGCTCGTCGGCGAGGTCGCCCGCGGAAAGGCCCTCGCGGTCGTCGTCGAGGCCGCCAAGGTCGTCGACACCAACGGTGAGACCGTCGACCTCGAGGACGACGAGGACGAGACCGCCGCCGAGACGGTCGAGGCCGTCACCGGCGAGACCGAGGTCGCCGAGGAGAAGAACGAGGCCTGAGCCTCGCGCTGAACCGCTCCACGGGCTCGGACGCACTGCGGTGCGCCCGGGCCCGTGGACGTATGCGCAGGACCCCCAACTACCTTGCGCTCCCAGCGAACAGTTCGGGAAGCGGGATGGCGTTGTCCTACCTGCGCGTTAGGGTCCATGAATACGAGGGCAGGGTCGTACCCCGTCCCCAGTACGAGAGACGCTGAGACGGCCGGAGCCGTCAGAGACGAGCAGGTGGATACGTGACGAATCTGATGCCTTACGCCGCGGGTGAGCCGTCCATCGGTGGTGGCCTCGGCGACCATGTCTACAACCGGCTGCTCGGCGAGCGCATCGTCTTCCTCGGCCAGCAGGTCGACGACGAGATCGCCAACAAGATCACGGCGCAGATGCTCCTCCTGGCAGCAGACCCGGAGAAGGACATCTTCCTGTACATCAACAGCCCCGGTGGCTCGGTGACGGCCGGCATGGCCATCTACGACACCATGCAGTACATCCCCAACGACGTCGTCACGATCGGTATGGGCATGGCGGCCTCGATGGGCCAGTTCCTGCTCACCGGCGGCACCGCCGGCAAGCGCTTCGCGCTGCCGAACACCGACGTCCTGATGCACCAGGGCTCCGCCGGCATCGGCGGCACCGCCTCGGACATCAAGATCCAGGCCGAGTACCTCCTGCGCACGAAGAAGCGCATGGCCGAGATCACCGCGCTCCACTCCGGCCAGACCGTCGAGACGATCATCCGGGACGGCGACCGCGACCGCTGGTTCACCGCGGACGAGGCCAAGGCGTACGGCCTCATCGACGACATCATCACCCACGCCGCGGGCGTTCCCGGCGGCGGCGGCACGGGCGCCTGAGCCCGGCAGTCCGCTGAAGAGCCCCAGCCCACCGAACGCCACCAGGATGGTGAACACCCCAATGACCCCCAACTTCTCCGCGAGCGGCCTCTACACCGGCGCTCAGGTGGACAACCGGTACGTCGTCCCGCGCTTCGTCGAGCGCACCTCCCAGGGCATCCGCGAGTACGACCCGTACGCGAAGCTCTTCGAGGAGCGCGTGATCTTCCTCGGCGTGCAGATCGACGACGCGTCCGCCAACGACGTCATGGCACAGCTCCTCTGCCTGGAGTCGATGGACCCGGACCGCGACATCTCGATCTACATCAACAGCCCCGGTGGCTCCTTCACCGCGCTGACGGCGATCTACGACACGATGCAGTTCGTGAAGCCGGACATCCAGACGGTCTGCATGGGCCAGGCGGCCTCCGCCGCGGCCGTGCTGCTCGCCGCCGGCACCCCCGGCAAGCGGATGGCCCTGCCGAACGCCCGCGTGCTGATCCACCAGCCGTCCGGCGGCACCGGCCGTGAGCAGCTCTCCGACCTGGAGATCGCGGCCAGGGAGATCCTGCGCATGCGTACCCAGCTCGAGGACATGCTGGCCAAGCACTCCTCGACGCCGATCGAGAAGATCCGCGACGACATCGAGCGCGACAAGATCCTGACCGCCGAGGACGCCCTCGCGTACGGCCTTGTCGACCAGATCGTCTCGACCCGCAAGAGCACGGCCGCCTCGGCAGCCTGACCCTCGGCCTCCCCCCTGACACGGGCACGCGGACCGTTCCCGTTCATGTGAACCGTGTCAAGGGGGGCCCGAACGGGGGGTCCGGCAAGGTACCGTCGAATATGAGGCACCAGGAGTGCTGAACCAAGCACTCCCAGGCGAAGGGGAAGCACCTCGTGGCACGCATCGGTGATGGCGGCGACCTGCTCAAGTGCTCGTTCTGCGGAAAGAGCCAGAAGCAGGTGAAGAAGCTCATCGCGGGGCCCGGTGTGTACATCTGCGATGAGTGCATCGACCTCTGCAACGAGATCATCGAGGAAGAACTCGCCGAGACGAGCGAGGTGCGGTGGGAGGAGCTCCCCAAGCCCCGCGAGATCTACGAGTTCCTCGAGGGGTACGTCGTCGGGCAGGAGCCCGCGAAGAAGGCCCTCTCGGTCGCGGTGTACAACCACTACAAGCGCGTCCAGGCCGGCGAGAACGGCGGAGCGCAGGGCCGTGACGACGCCATCGAGCTGGCGAAGTCCAACATCCTCCTGCTGGGCCCCACCGGGTCCGGCAAGACGCTGCTCGCGCAGACCCTGGCCCGGATGCTCAACGTCCCGTTCGCCATCGCCGACGCGACGGCGCTCACGGAGGCCGGCTACGTCGGCGAGGACGTCGAGAA
This sequence comes from Streptomyces sp. NPDC048338, assembly GCF_043201055.1. Lineage (NCBI taxonomy): Bacteria > Bacillati > Actinomycetota > Actinomycetes > Kitasatosporales > Streptomycetaceae > Streptomyces > Streptomyces sp. NPDC048338. Next base: position 912,250 of record NZ_JBICYQ010000001.1, on the reverse strand, counting down.
CATCCTGCTCAAGCTGATCCAGGCGGCCGACTACGACGTCAAGAAGGCCGAGACCGGGATCATCTACATCGACGAGATCGACAAGGTCGCTCGGAAGAGTGAAAACCCGTCGATCACCCGTGATGTGAGCGGCGAGGGCGTGCAGCAGGCCCTCCTCAAGATCCTGGAGGGCACCACGGCCTCCGTGCCGCCGCAGGGCGGCCGCAAGCACCCGCACCAGGAGTTCATCCAGATCGACACGACGAACGTGCTCTTCATCGTGGGCGGCGCCTTCGCCGGCCTGGAGAAGATCATCGAGTCGCGTGCGGGCGCCAAGGGCATCGGCTTCGGGGCGACCATCCGCTCCAAGCGCGAGATCGAGGCGAGCGACCAGTTCCAGGAGGTCATGCCGGAGGACCTGGTGAAGTTCGGGATGATCCCGGAGTTCATCGGCCGTCTGCCCGTGCTGACGTCGGTGCACAACCTGGACCGCGAGGCGCTGCTGCAGATCCTCGTCGAGCCGCGCAACGCGCTGGTGAAGCAGTACCAGCGGCTCTTCGAACTGGACGGCGTGGAGCTGGACTTCGACCGCCCGGCCCTGGAGGCCATCGCCGACCAGGCGATCCTGCGCGGCACGGGCGCGCGTGGCCTGCGGGCCATCATGGAAGAGGTCCTGATGTCGGTGATGTACGAGGTCCCGTCCCGCAAGGACGTGGCCCGCGTGGTCATCACGGCGGACGTCGTGCACAACAACGTGAACCCGACGCTGGTGCCGCGGATCGTGAAGAACGACGGGCGCCACGAGAAGTCGGCGTAGCAGCTCACAGCACAGGGGCGCCCGGCCGGTTGACGACAACCGGCCGGGCGCCCCTGTGTCGTGCGTCAGGCCTTGACGCGGACTTCCTTGCGGAGCTTGGCCGAGATGGTGGCCGCCTCCTCGGGCGAACCGGCCTTGCCCGCGGCGACGGAGGCCATGTCCATCGGGGTCACGAAGCCCACCGTGCTGTGGTCGGCCCACACGCAGAAGGTCATGGTGAACGCCGGCGCGGACGTGGCGGCGTCGGGCTTGGTCTTGGCCTGCTGGCACTTGAGGATCGCACCCTCGAGTTCCGCCGGCTCGTACTCCTTCGGGCTGCCGAGCAGTTCGGGCTCGTCGGCCTTCCCCTTGTCCTTGTCGGCCTCGGTCTTGATGCTGGCGAAGACGCTGTCGACGACCTTCTCGGGGTCGTCGATCTCCCCGTACAGGCCGTTGAAGGAGATCATCTTCGTGCCGAGCGGGTTGGCCGGGTCCTTCACCTGGTAGAGCGCGCTGACGTTCTTGGCGTTCTTGACGCCGTTCTGCTGCGCGTCCTTGAGGGAGTCCTTGTCACCCGCACCGTCGCTGCCCGGCGCCTTCTTGTACTCGCCGAGCACCGTCTCCGGGGTGACCAGCTTGTGCGGGCCGTCGTCGGCCACCGACGAACCGCCGCCCCCGGCGGTGAAGTACCACGCACCACCGGCGATCAGCGCGAGCGCGACGACGGCACCGCCGATGATCAGGCCGGTCTTCTTCTTCGGGGCACCCGGCGGGGGCGGCGGGTAGCCGCCCGGGGCCTGTCCGTACGGGGGCTGCTGAGGGGGCTGGCCATAAGGGCCGGGCTGCTGCTGGGGATACCCGTACGGCTGCTGCGGCGGAACGCCCTGCGGCGCCTGCTGCGGGTAGCCGTAGCCGGGCTGGGGCTGACCGTGCGGCGGCGGCGGGGGCTGCTGACCGTACGGGCCCGGCTGGCCGTACGGCCCGGGCTGCTGAGGCTGGCCGCCGTACGGGCCCGGCTGGTTGTAACTCATGGACAGGTTCCCCTCACAGGATGTTTATGCGTAGCGAACATCCTGTCGGAACCGTGTCGCCACCGGGGCGGCGGGGGTCACACCGTTACGGAACAATCGCGTTTCAGGACCACCCGGTGACACCACTAAACTGACCCCGTGACCGACAACACTCAGCAGCAGCCAGCAGCCAACCCCGAACTGCCGACCCAGTACGCGCCGGCCGAAGTAGAGGGGAAGCTGTACGAGCGCTGGGTAGAGCGTGGTTACTTCGAGGCGGACGCGAACAGCGACAAGCCTCCGTACACCATCGTCATTCCGCCGCCGAACGTCACGGGCTCCCTGCACCTGGGGCACGCCTTCGAGCACACGCTGATCGACGCCCTCACCCGCCGTAAGCGGATGCAGGGTTACGAGACGCTGTGGCAGCCGGGCATGGACCACGCCGGCATCGCCACCCAGAACGTCGTCGAGCGCGAGCTCGCCAAGGAGGGCAAGTCCCGCCACGATCTGGGCCGCGAGGCGTTCGTCGAGCGTGTCTGGCAGTGGAAGGCCGAGTCCGGCGGGCAGATCTCCGGCCAGATGCGCCGCCTCGGTGACGGCGTCGACTGGTCGCGTGAGCGCTTCACCATGGACGAGGGCCTGTCCCAGGCCGTCCAGACCATCTTCAAGAAGCTCTACGACGACGAGCTGATCTACCGCGCCGAGCGCATCATCAACTGGTGCCCGCGCTGTCTGACGGCCATCTCCGACATCGAGGTCGAGTACCAGGACGACGACGGTGAGCTCGTCTCGATCCGGTACGGCTCCGGCGACACGGAGATCGTCGTCGCGACGACCCGCGCCGAGACGATGCTGGGTGACACGGCCGTCGCCGTCCATCCCGAGGACGAGCGCTACAAGCACCTCGTCGGCACCGAGATCGAGCTCCCGCTCACCGGCCGCCGGATCCCGGTCGTCGCCGACGAGCACGTCGACCCCGAGTTCGGCACCGGCGCCGTCAAGGTGACGCCGGCGCACGACCCGAACGACTTCGAGATCGGCCAGCGTCACCACCTGCCGAACCTCGCCGTCATGGACGAGCGCGCGGTCATCACCGCCCACGGCCCTTTCCAGGGCCTGGACCGGCTGGAGGCCCGCTCGGCCATCGTCGCCGCGCTGCGCGCCGAGGGCCGGATCGTCGCCGAGAAGCGTCCGTACGTCCACTCCGTCGGCCACTGCTCGCGCTGCAAGACCACCATCGAGCCGCGCCTGTCGATGCAGTGGTGGGTCAAGGTCGGCCCGCTCGCCCAGGCCGCCGGTGACGCGGTCCGCGACGGCAAGGTCAAGATCCACCCGCAGGAGATGGAGAAGCGGTACTTCGACTGGGTCGACAACCTGCACGACTGGTGCATCTCGCGCCAGCTCTGGTGGGGTCACCGCATCCCCGTCTGGTACGGCCCGAACGGCGAGATCGTCTGCGTCGGACCGGACGACGAGGTTCCCACGGGCGAGGGCTGGCACCAGGACACCGACGTCCTGGACACCTGGTTCTCCTCCGGCCTGTGGCCGTTCTCCACGCTGGGCTGGCCCGAGCAGACCGACAGCCTGGCGAAGTTCTACCCGAACTCCGTCCTGGTCACCGGCTACGACATCCTCTTCTTCTGGGTCGCCCGGATGATGATGTTCGGCCTCTACGCGATGGACGGGACCCCGCCGTTCCACACCATCGCCCTGCACGGCATGGTCCGCGACCAGTTCGGCAAGAAGATGTCGAAGTCCTTCGGCAACGCGGTCAACCCGCTGGACTGGATGGACACCTACGGCTCCGACGCCGTCCGCTTCACCCTGGCCCGCGGGGCCAACCCCGGTGTCGACGTCCCGATCGGCGAGGACTGGGTCCAGGCGTCCCGGAACTTCGCCAACAAGATCTGGAACGCCACGCGCTTCGCGCTGATGAACGGCGCCACGGTCGAGGGCCCGCTGCCGGATCCGTCGCAGATGTCCGCCACGGACCGCTGGATCCTCTCCCGTCTCAACAAGACGGTCGCCGAGGTCGACGCGTTCTACGACGACTACCAGTTCTCGAAGCTGTCGGACTCCCTGTACCACTTCGCGTGGGACGAGGTCTTCGACTGGTTCGTCGAGCTGTCGAAGACGACGTTCTTCGCCGGCGGCGAGCAGGCCAAGGTCTCCGGCCGTGTCCTGGGCGAGGTCCTGGACGTCACGCTGCGGCTGCTCCACCCGGTCGTCCCGTTCGTCACCGAGACGCTCTGGACGACCCTGACGGGTCAGGAGTCGGTCGTCATCGCCGACTGGCCCCAGGACTCCGGCTTCCGCGACGACGCCGCCGAGGCCGAGATCGAGCTCGTCCAGCGCGTGGTCACCGAGGTCCGCCGGTTCCGTTCGGACCAGGGGCTGCAGCCCGGCCAGAAGGTCCCGGCCCGCCTGGAGCTGGACGGCACCGCGCTCGCCCCGCACGAGGCCGCCATCCGGCAGCTGCTCCGCCTCCAGCCGGAGGGCGAGGGCTTCTCCGCCACCGCCTCCCTGCCGGTCGCCGGGGCGACCGTCGCGCTCGACCTGTCCGGCACCATCGACGTCGCGGCGGAGCGCAAGCGCCTCGCCAAGGACCTCGCGGCGGCCGAGAAGGAGAAGGCGCAGGCCAACGGCAAGCTCGGCAACGAGGCGTTCCTGGCGAAGGCGCCGGACAACGTGGTCGAGAAGATCCGGACGCGTCTCGCCAAGGCGGACGAGGACATCGCCCGGATCCAGACGCAGCTGGACCGGCTGCCGCAGGCCTGACGGCCGGCGCGGACGCCTGGGCGGATCGATCGACGCGGGCCCGGAACCTTCTGGTTCCGGGCCCGCTCGTTTGTCCGAAGTGCCGGACATCACGCCACTTGTGACCAGGGTCCGTCCCTCCGGGTCCAAGGACCTTGGATGATGGAAGGCATGTTCCGCTTTCCCGCCGCCCACGCGCTGCGTCATTGCGTGGACCGGTGGGCGGGCTCACCGCGCGCCCTCGACGTCGTCACCGCGCTGAGCGCCTTCGCGCTGATGTCCCTCGACGTGCCCGGCCTCGCGCGCGCCGACAACTCGCTGACGGGTGTCACCGCCTCCCTGGTCCTGGCGGCCGGGGCCGCGACGCTGGTCCTGCGGCGCCGGCTGCCCTGGATGCCGTACCTCGTGGCGCTCGTCCTGATGGGCTGGCTCCACGAGGTCACGATGGTCCAGTTCGCGCTCTACTCCCTCGGCCGCTTCCGCGGCCGACGGGTCGCGATCACCGCGACCGCGCTCTACGTGCTCGCGGCCTACGGGCTCTTCCTCACCCCCGGCTGGCCCGCCCGGCACGGCGACACGCTGAGCGACTTCCTGAGCCTTGTCGTCCCGATCGGCGTCCTGGCCGCGGGCGTCGGCATCGCCGCCTACCGCCAGGACCTGGTGCGGGCCCTGGAGGCCCAGCGCTCCGAGGCCGCCGCCCGGCAGGCGGTGCAGGAGGAGCGGATCTCGGTCGGGCGGGACGTGCACGACCTGGTCGGCCGGGAGCTGACGGTGCTCGCGGTGCGGGCCGAGGTGCTGTCCGTACGCGCCCGGGGAGAGGCCCACCAGAAGGACTTCGAGGAACTCGCCGACACCGCGCGGCGGGCGCACCACATGCTCAACGAGACCGTCGTCCGGCGCGCGGACGCGGCGGCGCAGACCCCCGGCCTGGACGGCCTCGCCGTGCTCGCCGGGGAGAGCGAGCGGATGGGAGGCCCGGTCGACCTGACCGTCGCCGAGGAGGCGAAGGCCATGTCCCCGCTCCGGCAGACGGCCGTGCACCGGGTCGTCCAGGAGTGCCTGACCAACGCCGCCAAGCACGCCCCCGGGCTGCCGGTGACCGTCTCGATCACGGTCGCCGGACCCGATCTGCGCATCGAGGTCGCCAACCCGCTGCCCCGGACGCCGCCGGACCGCGCCCCGGTCTCGACCGGCACCGGCCTGTTCTCGATGGAGGAACGGGTCACCAGCATGGGCGGCACGCTCACGGCCGGCCCGGACGGCGACACCTACCGGGTGACCGCCCTGCTGCCGACGGGCTTTTGACCCTGGGTGGCGTCCTGCCGATCCTGTCCGGACGTTCGGCGGGCGGTGGACCGAAAGTCCCGAAAGGGGTGGGTCCATGGTCCCGCCGGTACCCCTCCGTAGACTGGGCGCGTGAGTGAGCCCCGCGACCAGTTCGACGAGTCCGACCCCTTCGACGAGATCGTCGACGCCGAGACCGACCGTGACCCCGACCTGGCGGTGATCGAGGCCGGCAGCCGCACGCTGCGCGCACAGTCCGGTCCGCCCCAGGGCGACCCCGTGCCCGCCCGGCCCGCCGACCCGGAGGTGGACCGGGCACTGCGTGACGTCGAGACCGATCTGGCGACGCGCTGGGGCGAGACGAAGCTGGAGCCGTCGGTCCGCCGGATCGCCGCGCTGATGGACGTGCTGGGCGAGCCGCAGCGCGCGTACCCCTCGATCCACATCACCGGCACCAACGGCAAGACGTCCACGGCGCGGATGATCGAGGCCCTGCTCGGCGCCTTCGACCTGCGCACCGGCCGCTACACCTCGCCGCACGTGCAGTCGATCACCGAGCGGATCAGCCTGGACGGCGCGCCGATCTCCGCCGAGCGGTTCATCGAGACGTACCAGGACATCAAGCCGTACGTGGAGATGGTGGACGCCCGCGAGGAGTTCCGGCTCTCCTTCTTCGAGGTCATCACCGCGATGGCCTACGCGGCCTTCGCGGACGCCCCGGTGGACGTGGCGGTCGTCGAGGTCGGCATGGGCGGCACCTGGGACGCCACGAACGTCATCGACGGCTCGGTCGCCGTCGTCACCCCCATCGACCTGGACCACACGGACCGGCTCGGCAACACGCCCGGCGAGATCGCGGGCGAGAAGTCCGGGATCGTGAAGCAGGGCGCGACGGTGATCCTGGCGCAGCAGCCGGTGGACGCGGCGCAGGTCATGCTGAAGAAGGCCGTCGAGGTGGACGCGACGGTGGCGCGCGAGGGCATGGAGTTCGGCGTCGTCCGGCGCGAGATCGCGGTCGGCGGCCAGCTGCTGACCCTGCGCGGCCTCGGCGGCGAGTACGAGGAGATCTTCCTGCCGCTCTACGGCGCGCACCAGGCGCACAACGCCGCGGTGGCGCTCGCGGCGGTCGAGGCGTTCTTCGGCGTCGGCGCGGACCAGGCCCGGATCCTGGACATCGACACGGTCCGCCGGGCCTTCGGCTCGGTCTTCTCGCCGGGCCGCCTGGAGGTCGTGCGCAGCTCGCCGACGGTCATCCTGGACGCGGCGCACAACCCGGCCGGCGCACGGGCGACGGCGGACGGCATCGCCGAGTCGTTCGGGTTCTCCCGGCTCATCGGCGTGGTGAGCACCAGCTCCGACAAGGACGCCAGGGGACTCCTGGAGGCCTTCGAGCCGATCTTCGCGGAGATCGTGATCACGGCGAACTCCAGCCCGCGCGCCACCGACGTCGACGCACTCGCCGCGATCGCCGTGGAGGTCTTCGGCGACGAGCGGGTGGTCGTCGAGCCGCGGCTGGACGACGCGATCGAGGCGGCGATCACGCTCGCCGAGGAAGAGGACGAGTACGCCGGGGCCGGTGTGCTGGTGACCGGTTCGATCTTCACGGTCGGGGATGCCCGGCTGCTGCTGGGAAGGCGCTGAATCCGATGCGTACGCTCTGTGCCTCGACCCTGATCGGCGAGGTCTTCGTGATCGGCTTCGCCGGTCTGGTCGCCATGAAGGACGACAGCCTGTCCATGGCGGCGGTCTGGTCGGTCTGCGGTGTCGCGATGCTGCTGTCGGTCCTGCTGTGCGGGATGATCACCCGCCCGGGCGGCCTCCAGCTCGGCTGGGCGCTGCAGATCGCGCTGATCGCGAGCGGCGTCGTGGTGCCGGTGATGTTCTTCCTGGGCGCCGTCTTCGCGGTGCTGTGGTGGGCGTCCATCCACTACGGCCGCAAGATCGACGAGGCGAAGGCCCGCTGGGCCGCCCAGGCGGAGGCCGCGGACGCCGCCGCCTCGGCGTCGTAGGGCGCCCGGCGTCTCCCGAGGGCCTGACGCTGCGTAATCGCGCGCCGGGTCCGCCCTGTAGCCTCTGAGGTCCCGCACACTGCATTACGAAGGAGTCCCCACCGTGAGCCAGCGCAGCCTCGTCCTGCTCAAGCCCGACGCCGTCCGCCGTGGCCTGGTCGGCGAGATCATCGGCCGCATCGAGCGGAAGGCCGGCTGGACCCTGGCCGCTCTGGAACTGCGCGAGCTGGACCAGGAGACGCTGGAGCAGCACTACGGCGAGCACAAGGGCAAGCCCTTCTACGAGCCGCTGATGGGCTTCATGCAGTCCGGCCCGGTCGTCGCGCTGGTCGTCGAGGGCGAGCGTGTCATCGAGGGGCTGCGGGCCCTCGCAGGCCCGACGGACCCGATCGCCGCCGCGCCCGGCTCCATCCGCGGGGACTACGGCACCATCGTCCGCGAGAACCTGATCCATGCCTCGGACTCCGAGGAGTCCGCCATTCGGGAGCTGAAGATCTTCTTCCCGGGTCTCGTCTGACCCGTTCACTGACTCGACGTCAGCCGAACACCGCAACGACCTGGGGCGACCGAAGGAATTTCGGTCGCCCCCGGGCATATGAACGGCACAATCGGGAACGCATCGCAGCGTCCTACCGTCACCTCATACAGAGGTGGACCGCCGCGCGGGATCCGTGGGGGCGGCACTACGATGGAAAACTCCAGCCGCAGTACCCACTCACCCACCATCTCGCCGACCTGAGAAGCCGTCAACGCTCCGATAGGGAAGGCCCGACGCATCCTCATGGGAAACAAGGGGAACTCAATGTCGTTCATCGGCCGTGACATGGCTGTCGACCTCGGGACCGCCAACACGCTGGTGTACGTCAGGGGTCGAGGCATCGTTCTGAACGAGCCGTCCGTCGTCGCGATCAACACCAACACCGGTGGCATCCTCGCGGTCGGTGCCGAGGCGAAGAAGATGATCGGGCGGACGCCCGGCAACATCGTCGCGGTCCGGCCTCTGAAGGACGGCGTGATCGCCGACTTCGAGATCACCGAGCGGATGCTCCGCTACTTCATCCTCAAGATCCACAAGCGTCGCTACCTGGCCCGCCCCCGGGTCGTCGTCTGCGTGCCCTCGGGCATCACGGGAGTCGAGCGCCGCGCCGTCATCGAGGCGTCGACGCAGGCCGGCGCCCGCCAGGTGCACATCATCGAGGAGCCCATGGCCGCGGCCATCGGCTCGGGCCTGCCGGTGCACGAGGCGACCGGCAACATGGTCGTCGACATCGGCGGCGGCACCACCGAGGTGGCCGTCATCTCGCTCGGCGGAATCGTCACGGCACAGTCGATCCGGGTCGCCGGCGACGAGCTGGACAACGCGATCATCCAGCACATCAAGAAGGAGTACTCGCTGCTCCTCGGTGAGCGCACCGCCGAACAGATCAAGATCACCATCGGCTCGGCCTACGACCTCGACAAGGACGAGCACACCGAGATCCGGGGCCGCGACCTCGTCTCCGGTCTGCCCAAGACCGTGGTCATCTCCGCCGCCGAGGTCCGCAAGGCCATCGAGGAGCCGGTCAACGCCATCGTCGACGCCGTGAAGACGACGCTCGACAAGTGCCCGCCCGAGCTCTCCGGTGACGTGATGGACCGCGGCATCGTTCTCACGGGTGGCGGCGCCCTGCTGCGCGGCCTCGACGAGCGACTCCGCCGGGAGACCGGCATGCCGATCCACATCGCCGAGGACCCGCTGGACTCGGTGGCGCTCGGCGCGGGCAAGTGCGTGGAGGAGTTCGAAGCCCTCCAGCAGGTCCTGGACGCACAGCCCCGCCGATAACGGACCGATGACGATCCGCTGCACGGGTGGCAAGGTCCCCCGGGCGGCGGATCGTTGATATAACGGCATGAATCGGACAGAACAACCGAACCAAGAGGAAAGGCACGGCCGCCGCACGTGAGGGACACACGAGAGAGCCGGCTGCTCCTGGTGCTGCTGATCGCCATCGCGTTCGCACTGATCACGGTGGACATCCGAGGCGGCGAGGAGTCACCGGTGGACGGTGCCCGGCAAGCCGCCGCCACGGTCTTCGGGCCGGTGGAGAACGGCGTCGCGGCGGCCGTGGACCCGATCGGCAACGCCATAGGGGCAGTACGCGACTCCGGAGAGCGCCACACCCGGATCGCCGCCCTGGAACGCGAGAACGCCGCCCTCAAGGCCAAGCTCGGCAGCGACGACCGCAACCGCAGCCGGATCCGCGAACTCGACACCATGCTGAAGACGGCCGGCGCCGGACAGTACGGGATCAAGGCGGCCGAGGTCATCGCCATAGGAGCGGCCCAGGGCTTCTCCTGGACCGTCACCATCGACGCCGGCGCCAACGACGGCATCACCCGCGACATGACCGTGCTCAACGGCTCCGGCCTCGTCGGCCGCGTCACGACCGTCGGCCCCTCCACCTCGACCGTCCTCCTCGCCAACGACCCCGACTTCACCGTCGGCACCCGCATGGAGAAGACGGACGAGCTCGGCTTCGCCACCGGCCAGGGGGACCGCCCGCTGCTCGTCCAGCTGCTCAACGGCAAGGCCAAGGTGAAGGCCGGCGACCGGCTCGTCACCTTCGGCTCACAGGCCGACAAGCCCTTCGTGCCCGGCGTCCCGGTCGGCGAGGTCGTCCGCGTCGACCCGGCCGGCGGCGGCCTGACCCGCAACATCTACGTCCGTCCGTACGTCGGCTTCACCAAGCTGGACATCGTCGGCATCGTGGTCCAGGCCCCGCGCACCGACCCCCGCGACACGGTCCTGCCGGCCAAGCCCAAGCCCGCGCCGACCGTCACCGTCACGGTCAGCCCGCCACCACCGGACGGGCAGCAGCCGGGACAGCCGCAGACCCAGGGCAGGACCCAGGGCACCGCACAGGACGAAGAGGACGGAGTGACGCCGTGAAGTTCAACCGCATCCTTCTCTCCGTCACACTCGTCGTGGTCGCCCTGGTCGTCCAGGTCTCCGTCCTCGCACGCCTCCAGCTCCCGGGCGCCGTCCCCGACCTCGTCCTGCTGACCGTCGTCGGTCTCGCCCTCGTGTACGGGCCGGTCAGCGGCTCGCTCATCGGCTTCGGCGCCGGCCTCCTCGCCGACCTCGCCCCGCCCGCCGACCACGCCGCCGGCCGCTACGCCCTGGTCCTCTGCGTCATCGGCTACCTCGCCGGACTGGCCCGCCCCGACAACGGCCGGCTCAAGTCCGCCACCGGCCCGATGGCCGTGGTCGTCGCCGCCGCGATCGGCTCCACCCTGCTCTACGCGGGCGTCGGCGCCCTCGTCGGCGACACCGCCGCCCGCCATGTCGGCCTCGGTTCGCTGCTGTTCACCGCGGCCGTCTACGACCTCCTCCTCGCGCCCTTCACCGTGCCGCTGATCATGGCCCTGGCCCGGCGCGCGGAGAACGACCCGCTCGCCGAGTCCGGCGGCGGCGGCGCCGACGTCGCCTCCGGCTGGCTCTCCTCGGGGACCGGCCTGCGGATCGGCAGCCAGCGCAGCGGCCTGCGCGTGAAGGCCGCCCGCAGCAGAGCCTCACGCGCCGGACGCATCAAGGGAGTCAAGCGACTGTGACCGAGGGGACCACCGCAGTATGAGCAACATCCCCGAGACCGGGCGGACACCCAGGGTCCAGATCCGGCTCGTCGTCATCCAGGTCCTCGTCTTCTCCCTCCTGCTCACCCTCGGCGGACGCCTCTGGTACCTCCAGATCCGCAACGGCCAGGAGTACACCGACGAGGCCAAGAGCAACGGCGTCCAGCGGGTCGTCCAGCCCGCCGTCCGCGGCTCCATCCTCGACGCCCGCGGCGTCCCGCTCGCCGACAACGAGACCCGCCTCGTGGTCTCCGCGTCGCGCACCGAGCTGATGAAGATGAAGGACGACGGCCAGGGCGTCCTCACCCGCCTCGCCGCCGTCCTGGGCATGAAGCCCAAGGACGTCATGGACAAGGTCCGGCTCTGCGACTCCGAGACGCCGCAGCCCTGCTGGAACGGCTCCCCCTACCAGCCGATCCCGGTCACCGCCGAGGCCACCACCCAGCAGGCCCTGCAGATCCGCGAACGCGCCGAGGACTTCCCGGGCATCACCGCCGAACCGACCGCCGTCCGCCGCTACCCGGCCCCCGGCAAGTCCAGGACCTCGCAGGTCCTCGGCTACCTCTCGCCCGTCACCGACGCCGAGATCGAGAAGGCCAAGGACAGCGACTCGCCCTTCCTCCGCTCCGACCAGGTCGGCCGCTCCGGCCTGGAGCGCACCTACGACAAGGAGCTGCGCGGCAAGGCGGGGGTCACCCGCTACGAGGTCGACAACCTCGGCCGGGTCATCGGCGAGGCCAAGAGCGACAAGGCCGTGCCCGGCGCCAACGTGGTCACCTCCATCGACGCCCGCGTCCAGGCGGTCGCCGAGTGGGAGCTCCACAACGCGATGCTGGAAGCCCGCAAGACGTACGACAAGAACACCAGCGAGAACTACAAGGCCGACTCCGGCGCCGTCGTCGTCATGGAGGCGAAGACCGGCCGGATCGTCGCCATGGCCTCGCTTCCCGACTACGACCCCAACGCCTGGGTCGGCGGCATCTCCGGCAAGGACTACGCGGCCCTCACCAGCAAGGCGTCCAACCTCCCGCTGCTCAACCGGGCCATCCAGGGCCAGGCCGCACCCGGCTCGATCTTCAAGGTCATCCCGACCACGGCCGCGGTCAACGCCGGATACGAGTTCAACGGCCGCTACCCGTGCCCCTCGTCGTACTCCATCGGCAACCAGGTCTTCAAGAACTTCGAGTCCCAGGGCCACGGCTCCATCACGCTCGGCCAGGCCCTCGAAGTCTCCTGCGACACCGTCTACTACGCCCTCTCCCACCAGCAGTGGCAGAAGGACGGCGGCATGAAGCCGAAGAAGAACGCGAAGGACTGGTTCTACAAGACCGCGCACCAGTTCGGCCTCGGCGCCGAGACCGGCATCGACCTCCCCAACGAGGTCACCGGCCGCGTCCCCGACCGCAAGTGGAAGCAGGACTTCTGGGCGGCCAACAAGGACTACTGGTGCAAGGTCGGCAAGCGCGGCGGCACCTACGTCCAGCAGCTCAGCTACGAGAACTGCCTCGAAGGCAACCTGATGCGCGCCGGTGACTCGGTCAACTACTCCATCGGCCAGGGCGACACGCTCGTCACCCCGATCCAGATGGCCACCATCTACGCCGCCATCTCCAACGGCGGCACGATGTACAACCCCACCGTCGGCAAGGCCGTCGTCAGCCCCGACGGCAAGAAGGTCACCGAGATCAAGCCCAAGTCCCACGGCCGCCTCCCGATGGACACCAAGACCCAGGCGTTGATAGAGGAGGCCCTCGCGGGAGTCGCGACCCGCGGTACGGCCGCCTGGCGATTCGGCGGCTGGCCGCAGGACAAGATCCCGATGCACGCCAAGACGGGTACGGCGGAGGTCTACGGCAAGCAGACGACCTCCTGGTTCGCCACGTACACCAAGGAGTACGCGATCGTCATGACGATCTCCCAGGGTGGTACGGGCTCCGGCGCCTCCGGCCCCGCCGTGCGCAACATCTACGACGCGCTCTACGGACTCGACGACTCCGGCCACCAGGACCTCAAGCGGGCCCTGCTGCCGCAGCCGCAGAAGGGCCTGCCCAAGATCGAGACCGACGGCTCCATCGACGCCCCGAAGGTGACGCCGTACGACCCCGAGTCGCAGAAGGTCGACCCCCTCAAGCAGGCCGGCGGGCAGACGGACGCGACCCCGCCGGACGACGGGACCGCGGACCCGGCCAAACCGGACGACGCGCAGGACCTCGCGGGCCCGCCCGCCACCTGGCGGAGGGACTGAACCGATGAGCGCACCCCACGGCTTCTCCGTCTCCCGGTACGCCCCCGAACGCGGCGCCTTCGCGAAGCTCACCGCCCGCGACTCGCTGCTGCGCCGGCTCGACTGGCCGATGCTGCTCGCCGCGCTCGCCCTGTCCTTCATGGGCGCGCTGCTCGTCTGGTCCGCCACCCGCGGCCGCACCGAGCTCAACAACGGCGACCCGTACTACTTCCTGTTCCGGCACGTCCTGAACACCGGAATCGGCCTCGCCCTGATGATCGGCACCGTCTGGCTCGGCCACCGCACCCTGCGCGGCGCCGTGCCGGTCCTCTACGGCATCTCGATCCTGCTGATCCTCGCCGTCCTCACCCCGCTGGGCGCCACCATCAACGGCGCCCACGCCTGGATCGTCATCGGCGGCGGCTTCTCGCTCCAACCCAGCGAGTTCGTGAAGATCACGATCATCCTGGTGATGGCGATGCTGCTCGCCGCCAAGGTCGACGCCGGCGACCAGCTCCACCCCGACCACCGCACCGTGGCCAAGGCGCTCGGACTGGCCGCCCTGCCCATGGCCATCGTCATGCTGATGCCCGACCTCGGCTCCGTCATGGTGATGGCGGTCATCGTCCTCGGCGTCCTCCTGGCCTCCGGCGCCTCCAACCGCTGGGTCCTCGGCCTGATCGGCGCCGGCGTCCTCGGCGCCGTCCTCGTCACCACCCTCGGCATGCTGGACGAGTACCAGATCAACCGCTTCGCCGCCTTCGCCAACCCGGAACTCGACCCGGCCGGCGTCGGATACAACACCAATCAGGCCCGCATCGCCATCGGCTCCGGCGGACTGACCGGCGCCGGGCTCTTCCAGGGCTCCCAGACCACCGGCCAGTTCGTGCCCGAGCAGCAGACCGACTTCGTCTTCACGGTGGCCGGCGAGGAGCTCGGCTTCCTCGGAGCCGGACTCATCCTGGTCCTGCTCGGCGTGGTCCTCTGGCGGGCCTGCCGCATCGCCCGCGAGACCACCGAGCTCTACGGCACCGTCGTCGCCGGCGGGATCATCGCCTGGTTCGCCTTCCAGTCCTTCGAGAACATCGGCATGACCCTCGGGATCATGCCCGTCGCCGGTCTCCCGTTGCCGTTCGTCTCCTACGGCGGCTCGTCCATGTTCGCGGTCTGGGTGGCGATCGGACTGCTCCAGTCCATCAGGGTGCAACGACCGATGACGGCCTGACCGCCCCTGCCCTTCCGCGCCCATCGCGTCTAGATTCGATGCATGGCGGAGACGAAGCGCGAGATCGAGCGGAAGTACGAGGCCACACCCGGCACAGGACTCCCGGACCTCACCCGAGCTCCGGGAGTCTTCGCCGTCCTGGACCACGGCGTCACCGAACTCGACGCCGTCTACTACGACACCCCCGGGCTGCTGCTGGCCGCCGACTCCCTCACCCTGCGCCGCCGCACCGGCGGCGAGGACGCGGGCTGGCACCTCAAGTTCCCCGTCGCCTCCGGCATCCGCGACGAGATCCGGGCGCCGCTGGCCGACACCCTGCCCCGCACCCTGGCGGAGCTCGTGCGCTCCCGCGTCCGCGACGAACAGGTCGTCCCCGTCGTCCGCCTCCGCTCCGCCCGCGACGTCCACCACCTCCTTGACGCCTCCGGAACGCTGCTCGCCGAACTCTCCGTCGACACCGTCCGCGCCGAACGCCTGGGCGCCGGCGGCACCGGCGAGACCACCTGGACCGAGATCGAGGTCGAACTCGCCGACGACGCCGACCCGGCCGTCCTCGACGCCGTCGAGAAACGCCTCAAGAAGGCCGGCGTGCATCCCTCGGGTTCCGCCTCGAAACTGGCCCGGGCGCTGGCGGAGACCGGCGGCGGCCCGCGCACCCCGTCCGGCCCCCCGACGGACGGCACCCCGGACCGGACCACCGCCGCCGGCCGGATCCTCGCCTACGCGCGCGAACAGCGCGACGCCCTCGTCGCCCTCGACCCCGCCGTGCGCCGCGACCTGCCCGACGCCGTCCACCAGATGCGGGTGGCCACCCGCAGACTCCGCAGCGCCTTCAAGAGCTACCGGAAGGTCCTGGACCGCAGGGTCACCGACCCCCTCGGCGACGAGCTGAAGTGGCTCGCCGGAGAACTCGGCGTCGCCCGCGACCAGGAGGTCCTCGCCGCCCGGCTCCGCGCCCGCGTCGACGAACTGCCCCGGACCCTCGTCCTCGGCCCCGTCCGCGCCCGGCTGCGGATCCGGAACGCGAAGAGCGCCGCCACCGCCCGCGACCGGGTCCTCACCGCCCTCGACTCGGCCCGCCACCTCGCCCTGCTCACCGCCCTCGACGCGCTCCTCGCCGACCCGCCCCTGCGCAAGGCCGCCCACCGGGACGCGGGACCCGTCCTCGCCGCCGCCGTCCGCAAGGACCACGCCCGGCTCTCGGCCCGGGCCGAGCACGCCCTCGCCCTGCCCCCCGGCCACGACCGCGACCTCGCGATGCACGAGGCCCGCAAGGCCGCCAAACGCGCCCGCTACGCCGCCGAGGCCGCCACCCCCGCCCTCGGGAAGCCCGCCAGGAAGTTCGCCAAGAGGGTGAAGGCCGTCCAGAGCCTCCTCGGCGAACACCAGGACGGCGTCGTCGCCCGCGACGCCCTGCGCACCCTGGCCGTCCAGGCCCACGCGGCGGGGGAGTCCGCCTTCACCTGGGGACTCCTCTACGGCCGGGAGGAGGCGTACTGCGCGGCCCGCGAGCGGGAGTTCCCGCAGGTCTGGGCGAAGGCGGCCCGGCCCGGACTCGGGGCGCAGGGGACCCTCTGAGCACCGGGTACGCTTGAGAGTCGCCCCCTGCCAGCTCACGAAGGTTCGAGATGTCTGCTGCCGAGTCTGTCTTCCCGCAGCTCGAAGCCCTGCTCCCGCACGTGCAGAAGCCGATCCAGTACGTCGGTGGAGAGCTGAACTCCACGGTCAAGCCGTGGGAGTCCGCCGACGTCCGCTGGGCGCTCATGTACCCGGACGCGTACGAGGTCGGCCTGCCCAACCAGGGCGTCATGATCCTCTACGAGGTACTGAACGAGCGCGAGGGCGTTCTCGCCGAGCGGACCTACAGCGTCTGGCCGGACCTCGAGGAACTGATGCGCGAGCACCACGTGCCCCAGTTCACCGTGGACAGCCACCGCCCCGTCGGCGCCTTCGACGTCTTCGGCCTGAGCTTCTCCACCGAGCTCGGCTACACCAACATGCTCACGGCCCTGGACCTGGCGGGCATCCCGCTGGAGTCCAAGGACCGGACCGTCGACCACCCGATCGTGCTCGCCGGCGGCCACGCCGCCTTCAACCCCGAGCCGATCGCGGACTTCATCGACGCCGCGATCATCGGCGACGGCGAGCAGGCCGTGCTGGACATGACCGAGATCATCCGGGGCTGGAAGGCCGAGGGCCGCCCGGGCGGGCGCGAGGAGGTCCTCCTCCGCCTCGCCAAGACCGGATCGGTCTACATCCCCGGCTTCTACGACGTCGAGTACCTGCCGGACGGCCGGATCGCCCGCGTCGTCCCCAACCGCTCCGGCGTGCCGTGGCGCGTGTCCAAGCACACCGTCATGGACCTGGACGAGTGGCCGTACCCGAAGCAGCCGCTGGTCCCGCTCGCCGAGACCGTCCACGAGCGGATGTCCGTCGAGATCTTCCGCGGCTGCACCCGCGGCTGCCGTTTCTGCCAGGCCGGCATGATCACGCGCCCCGTGCGGGAGCGAAGCATCACCGGCATCGGCGAGATGGTCGAGAAGGGCCTCAAGGCGACCGGCTTCGAGGAGGTCGGCCTGCTCTCCTTGTCGAGCGCCGACCACACCGAGATCGGTGACATCGCCAAGGGCCTCGCCGACCGCTACGAGGCCGACAAGGTCGGTCTGTCCCTCCCCTCGACCCGCGTGGACGCGTTCAACGTCGACCTCGCGAACGAGCTGACGAGGAACGGCCGCCGCTCCGGCCTCACCTTCGCCCCCGAGGGCGGCTCCGAGCGCATGCGCAAGGTCATCAACAAGATGGTCTCGGAGGAGGACCTGATCCGGACCGTCTCCACGGCCTACGGCAACGGCTGGCGCCAGGTGAAGCTGTACTTCATGTGCGGCCTGCCGACGGAGACCGACGAGGACGTCCTCCAGATCGGCGACATGGCGGTCAAGGTCATCGCCGAGGGCCGCAAGGTCTCCGGCCAGAACGACATCCGCTGCACGGTCTCGATCGGCGGTTTCGTACCGAAGCCGCACACGCCGTTCCAGTGGGCGCCGCAGCTCTCCGCCGAGGAGACCGACGCGCGCCTGACGAAGCTGCGCGACAAGATCCGCGGCGACAAGAAGTACGGCCGCTCCATCGGCTTCCGCTACCACGACGGCAAGCCCGGCATCGTCGAGGGCCTGCTGTCGCGCGGCGACCGCCGCATCGGCGCGGTCATCCGCGCGGTGTACGAGGACGGCGGCCGGTTCGACGGCTGGCGCGAGCACTTCTCGTACGACCGCTGGATGGCGTGCGCCGAGAAGACGCTGCCCGAGCGGGGCGTCGACGTCGACTGGTACACGACGCGCGAGCGCACCTACGAGGAGGTCCTGCCCTGGGACCACCTGGACTCCGGTCTGGACAAGGACTGGCTCTGGGAGGACTGGCAGGACGCGCTGGACGAGACCGAGGTCGAGGACTGCCGCTGGACGCCGTGCTTCGACTGCGGGGTGTGTCCGCAGATGGACACCCAGATCCAGATCGGCCCCACGGGGCAGAAGCTGCTGCCGCTGTCGGTCGTGAAGTAGCCCATTCCGGTAACACTCCGGCGACGGCCCGGTGCGAGGGGAAACCCTCCGCCGGGCCGTCGCGTCATTTCCGGCATGAGCATGGAGAACGCGCAGCCCCGGCCCGAACCGGAGGGCTGTCTGACGGTGGTCGTGAGGATTCCGGTCCGGATCGTGGTCCTGGTCGTCGTCGTCCCCGTCCGGATGGTCTGGGACCTCCTCGTCGTCGCCGCGAAGGCCCTCGACCGGGTGCTGCTGCGCCCGCTCGCGCGGGCCGCCGCCTGGCTCTTCCGGTACACCGTCACCGTCCCGCTGGGATGGTTCGCCGAACACGTCCTCGTACCCGTCCTCCGCGGTCTCGTCATGACCGTGGAGTGGCTGGCGAGGGTGTTGTTCGTGTGGCCGTGGGTGGGGCTGTGGCGGTATGTGGTCGTGCCGGTGTGGCGCTACGGCGTGGTGGTGCCGGCCGGGTGGCTGTACCGGGTGGTGCTTGCGCCGGTGGGGCGCGGCCTGCGTTGGTTCTTCGGGGTGCTGGGCCGGGGGCTGGCCGTGGCCGGTGCGTGGCTGGCGAGGGCGTTGTTCGTGTGGCCGTGGGTGGGGCTGTGGCGGTACGTCGTCGTGCCCGTCTGCCGCTACGGCATCGGAGTGCCCGCCGGATGGCTGTACCGCGCGGTCCTCGTGCCGCTCGGCACCGGCCTCGGCCACCTGGCCCGCTGGACGCACCGATGGGTGATCGCCCCCACCGGACGCGCGCTGGCCCTGGGGCTCACCGGCCTCGGCCACGCCCTGACCTGGCTCGGCAAGGTGCTCTTCGTCTGGCCCTGGGTCGGCGCGTGGCGCTACGTCCTCGTGCCCGTGGTCCGCTACGGCGTCGTCGTCCCGCTCGGCTGGGTCGGGCGGCACGTGCTCGTCCCCCTCGCCCGCGAACTCCTCGACGCGCTCACGTTCTGCTGGCGGATCGCGGGATTCGTCTCCCGGGCCGTCTGGCGCGCCCTCGGCCGTGCCGCCTGGAACCTCGTCGGGAGGCCCGCCGCCTGGTTCTACCGGAGCGTGTGCACCCCCCTCGGCCACTGGACCCGCGACCGGATCTGGGCGCCGGCCCGTACCGCGGCCGTCGAGGCGGGCCGCGTCGCCCGCGACGCGCTCGCCACCGCACGTGCGACCGTCCGGCAGGCCCGCCGCGACGCCTGGCACGCTCTGGTCGGCGGACCCCGGGTGACCGAGCCTGTGGAACCGGTGGTGGCCCCGGCGCGTACTCTGGGTAGTACAACGAACGCCTCCGGCGCGGCGCCCGCACCCGAGATCTCCCTGCGAAAGCGGGGGTGAGCCGGTCACGGGCCCCCCAGAGGCCACCCGCATTCCGTGGGCGGCGCGCCACCGCGCCCGCTCCGCACCGAGGAGAAGAACCACTGGGCAAGCGACAGCCCGAAGGCCCGCCGCCCGCACCGGCGGTGCAGCGCATCCGACTGCGCTACACCAAGCGCGGCCGCCTCCGGTTCACCAGCCACCGTGACTTCCAGCGCGCGTTCGAGCGTGCGCTGCGCCGCGCCGAGGTGCCCATGGCGTACTCGGCCGGATTCACCCCGCACCCCAAGGTGTCGTACGCCAACGCCGCCCCCACGGGTACGGGCTCCGAGGCCGAGTACCTGGAGATCGCCCTCACCGAACAGCGGGACCCGCAGGTGCTGCGGACGCTGCTCGACGAGTCGCTCCCCGACGGCCTCGACATCACCGACGCCGTCGAGGCCCGGACCTCCGGACTCGCCGACCGGCTCACCGCCTCCGTGTGGGAGCTGCGGCTCGACGGCGTCACCGTCGAGGACGCGGAGAAGGCCGTCGCGGCCTTCCTCGCGGCCGAGACCGTGGAGGTGCAGCGCAAGACGAAGAACGGCATCCGCACCTTCGACGCCCGTTCCGCCGTCGCCGACCTCGTCGCCGACCGTCCACAGGCTCGTTCCGAGGCTGATAGGCCGCTGGACAGTGCCTGTGCGATACTGCGGCTGGTTGTTCGGCACGTGACACCTGCCGTGCGACCCGACGACGTCCTGTCCGGTCTCCGAGCTGTGGCCGACCTGGCGCCGCCGGTCCCCGCAGCGGTGACCAGGCTGGCGCAGGGGCTCTTCGACGAGGAGTCCGGCACGGTGACCGACCCGCTCGCGCCCGACCGCGAGGCAGTCACGGCCGCTCCACCCACGGCCGCCGCGACCTCCTCAGCGACGGCGCCGGGTACCGGTACCGCGTAGGGAGCGGTCGTTGTAGCGCAGCCCTGGTACTCGGGAGCCACCTGGGTCGGGCCGCGCACTGACACAGGAGACTTTCGCCAGGCCGTGCGCAAGAGGCGTACGGAACCGGCGAGCCAGACATCAGCTCCCGTGCGGCGCCCGCGCCCCGGACGGCGGCACCGCGCATTGCGCGCGGCCGCGCCGCCGGACCGGAACCAGGCGCGGCGCCCGGGAGCGTGACGGGAGAACCGCCCGCATGCTCGAGCCGAACGAAGAGAACAACACCGCACCTGGTGACAAGCTGCCGCCGCGCCGCAGGCGCCGCGCCGCTTCCCGCCCGGCCGGCCCCCCGGTCGCCGCGGACACCGCCGCCGAGGTCGTCGTGGACACACCGGCCGCCGAGGCGCCTGCCGCTGTGGAGGTGCCTGCCGAGGAGGCTGCTCCGGCGCCGCGTACGCGTCGTCGTGCCACCCGTAAGGCCACGACTCCTGAGCCCGTCGCCGAGACGGTCGAGGCTCCCGAGGCTCCGGCCGCCGCCGAGGCGCCTGCCGCTGTGGAGGTGCCTGCCGAGGAGGCCGCTCCGGCGCCGCGTACGCGTCGTCGTGCCACCCGTAAGGCCACCACTCCCGAGCCCGTCGCCGAGACGGTCGAGGCTCCCGAGGCCCCTGCCACCGAGGCCCCCGCCGCCGCCGAGGCTCCGGCCGCCGCCGAGGAGGCCGCTCCGGCGCCGCGTACGCGTCGTCGTGCGACCCGTAAGGCCACCACTCCTGAGCCCGTCGCCGAGACGGTTGAGGCTCCCGAGGCTCCGGCCGCCGCCGAGGCTCCGGCCCCCGCCGAGGCTCCGGCCGCCGCCGAGGTGCCTGCCGAGGAGGCCGCTCCGGCGCCGCGTACGCGTCGTCGTGCGACCCGTAAGGCGACCACTCCCGAGCCGGCCGGCGAGAGCCTGCCGCAGGAGACCGTCGCGCAGATCACCGCCCCCGAGGCCGAGCCCGAGGTCGCCGCCGCCGAGCAGGCCGCCACCCGCGGCCGGACGCGCCGCCGCGCCACCTCGCCGCAGTTCACCTCCGAGCCGGTCGTCGCGCCCAAGGCGGAGGAGACCCCGCGGGGTCGTCGCGCCGCCCGCCCCGCCGTCGCCGTGTTCCAGGCCCCGGTCTTCACCGAGCCGATGTTCCAGACCCCGGAGACCGCCGCGGCAGCCGCCGCCGTGGCCGCCGAGACCGCGGAGCCGGAGGAGGAGGTCGACGAGACCGCCGAGACCGCAGAGGCCGTCGTGGAGACGCCGGCCGCCGAGGAGCGCCCCGAGCCGGCCGGCCGTCGCCGTCGCCGCCGCCGTGGTGAGCCCGTCGAGCCCGTCGTCGAGCCCGTGCCCTCCACCGTGGCCGAGGAGCCCGAGGTCGAGGCGGAGGAGCCCGAGGCGGAGGCCGAGGACGCCGACGACACCGACGACCACGAGGACCGGCCGTCCCGCCGTCGCCGTCGTGGCGGCCGTCGCCGCCGTCGCGGCGAGCTCGCCGACGCCGAGGAGGCCGAGGAGGGCGACGACGCCCACGCCGAGGACGACTCCGACCAGGCCGACGAGGAGTCCGAGGACGAGGAGTCCGAGGACGAGGGCGACACCCCGTCCGCCGCCGGCACCAGCAGCTCCCGCCGTCGTCGCCGTCGTCGCCGCCGCAGCGGTGACGCCTCCGACTCCGAGGCGGGCGACGAGGACGGCGTCCGTACGGTCGTCAAGGTCCGCGAGCCCCGCCCGGCCCGGGAGAAGCCCGAGGCTGGCACCTCCTCGGACGAGGTGCAGTCCATCAAGGGCTCCACCCGTCTGGAGGCCAAGAAGCAGCGTCGCCGCGAGGGACGCGAGCAGGGCCGCCGCCGCGTGCCGATCATCACCGAGGCCGAGTTCCTGGCTCGCCGTGAGGCCGTCGAGCGCGTCATGGTCGTCCGCCAGAACGGCGAGCGCACCCAGATCGGCGTCCTCGAGGACAACGTGCTCGTCGAGCACTACGTCAACAAGGAGCAGGCCACCTCGTACGTCGGCAACGTCTACCTGGGCAAGGTGCAGAACGTCCTGCCGTCCATGGAGGCCGCCTTCGTCGACATCGGCAAGGGCCGCAACGCCGTCCTGTACGCCGGTGAGGTCAACTTCGAGGCGCTCGGCATGGCCAACGGGCCGCGCCGCATCGAGACCGCCCTCAAGTCCGGCCAGTCGGTCCTCGTCCAGGTGACGAAGGACCCGATCGGCCACAAGGGCGCGCGTCTGACCAGCCAGGTCTCCCTGCCGGGCCGCTACCTCGTGTACGTCCCCGAGGGCTCGATGACCGGCATCAGCCGCAAGCTCCCGGACACCGAGCGCGCCCGTCTGAAGACCATCCTCAAGAAGATCGTCCCCGAGGACGCGGGCGTCATCGTGCGCACCGCCGCCGAGGGCGCGAGCGAGGACGAGCTGCGCCGCGACGTCGAGCGGCTCCAGGCGCAGTGGGAGGAGATCCAGAAGAAGTCCAGGATGTCCACGACCTCCTCGCCGAGCCTGCTGTACGGCGAGCCGGACATGACCGTCCGTGTCGTCCGCGACATCTTCAACGAGGACTTCTCCAAGGTCATCGTCAGTGGTGACGACGCCTGGGAGACCATCCACGGCTACGTCAACCACGTGGCGCCCGACCTGGGCGACCGCCTCCAGCGGTGGACGAGCGAGGTCGACGTCTTCGCGACCTACCGGATCGACGAGCAGCTGATGAAGGCGCTGGACCGCAAGGTCTGGCTGCCGAGCGGCGGTTCGCTGGTGATCGACAAGACCGAGGCGATGATCGTCGTCGACGTCAACACCGGCAAGTTCACCGGCCAGGGCGGCAACCTCGAAGAGACCGTGACGAGGAACAACCTCGAGGCGGCCGAGGAGATCGTCCGCCAGCTGCGCCTGCGGGACCTCGGCGGCATCGTCGTCATCGACTTCATCGACATGGTCCTGGAGTCCAACCGCGACCTGGTGCTGCGTCGCCTCCTGGAGTGCCTGGGCCGTGACCGGACCAAGCACCAGGTGGCCGAGGTCACCTCGCTGGGCCTGGTCCAGATGACCCGCAAGCGCGTCGGCCAGGGCCTGCTGGAGTCCTTCTCGGAGACCTGCGTCCACTGCAACGGCCGTGGCGTGATCGTGCACATGGAGCAGCCGGCCGGTCAGGGCGGCGGCGGCAGCGGCAAGCGCTCGAAGAAGCGCGGTCGCGGCGGTGCCGAGCACCACGAGCACGAGCACGAGCACGTCGAGGCCGCGGAGACCGAGACCGTCGAGACCGAGGCGGAGATCGCCGCGGAGATCGCCGAGCCGGTCGCCGTGGAGGAGCCCATCGCCGCGGACGAGGAGCTGTACGGCAGCGCCGCCGAGGCCGAGGCCGCCGCCACCCGTGGCCGTGGCCGCCGCCGGGCGACCCGCAAGGCCACCGCGCCGGCCGGTTCGCCGGTGTCCGCACCCGCCCCGGAGCCCGTGGTCGAGGCCGTGCCGGAGCCGCAGGCCGTGGTCGAGGCGCCCGTGGCCGAGGCCCCGGTCGCCGAGGAGGCCGCCCCGGCTCCCCGGACCCGTCGCCGGGCGACCCGCAAGGCCACCGCGCCGGCCGGGTCCCCCGCGCCGGCCCCGGAGGCGGTCGTCGCCCCGGAGCCGGTCGCCGAGGCCGTGCCGGAGCCGGTCGTCGAGGCGCCCGTCGCCGAGGAGGCCCCCGTGGCCGCCCCGCCGCGGGCCCGCCGCCGGGTGGTCCGCAAGGTCACCGCTCCCGCCGGTTCGCCGGGCGGCGCCGAGGAGGCCGCCGTCGTGGTGGTCGACGCCCCGACCGCCGCCCCGGTCGCGGTCGAGGACCCGGTCGTCGCCGCGGAGCCCGAGGCCGAGGCGGCCGCCCCGGCCAAGAAGACGGTCCGCAAGACCGCGAAGAAGGCCACCGCGAAGAAGGCCGCCACCAAGAAGACGGCGGTGGCCAAGAAGACCGCGGCCAAGAAGACGACCACCAAGAAGGCCGCCGCCAAGAAGACGGCCGCCCCCGCGCAGGACTGACGCAGTACCGACACAGCCCGTGTGGGCCGTTCTCGCAAGGGGACGGCCCACACGGCTTTGAAAGCAAAGCGACTCGGAACCAGGAACCAGCTCGATGAACAACACCCCCACCGGGCCCGCGCGGCCCGTCACCGTCCGCAAGGCCGTCATTCCTGCCGCCGGTCTCGGCACCAGGTTCTTGCCGGCGACGAAGGCGACTCCCAAGGAGATGCTTCCGGTCGTCGACAAGCCGGCGATCCAGTACGTGGTCGAGGAGGCGGTGTCGGCGGGTCTCCCGGACGTCCTGATGATCACGGGCCGCAACAAGCGCCCGCTGGAGGACCACTTCGACCGGAACTACGAGCTGGAGTCCGCGCTCACCCGCAAGGGCGACGAGGAGCGGCTGGCGAAGGTCCAGGAGTCGAGCGAGCTCGCGACGATGCACTACGTCCGTCAGGGCGACCCGCGCGGCCTCGGCCACGCCGTCCTGTGCGCGGCCCCGCACGTCGGCGACGAGCCCTTCGCGGTCCTCCTCGGGGACGACCTGATCGACCCGCGCGACCCGCTGCTCGCCCGGATGCTGGAGGTCCTCGCCCAGAGCGGCGGCAGCGTCATCGCGCTGATGGAGGTCGACCCGGCGCAGATCCACCTGTACGGGTGCGCCGCCGTGGCGCCGACCGACGACGCCGACGTCGTGCGGATCACCGGCCTGGTGGAGAAGCCGGACCCGGCCGAGGCACCGAGCAGCTACGCGGTGATCGGCCGCTACGTCCTGGACCCGGCCGTCTTCGGGATCCTCAAGGAGACCGAGCCGGGCCGCGGCGGCGAGATCCAGCTCACCGACGCCCTGCAGCAGATGGCGCAGGACGAGAACCTCGGCGGGCCGGTGCACGGCGTGGTCTTCAAGGGCCGCCGCTACGACACCGGTGACCGCGGCGACTACCTGCGGGCGATCGTGCGCCTCGCGTGCGAGCGGGAGGACCTGGGCCCCGAGTTCCGGGCATGGCTGCGCGGGTTCGTCGCCGAGACCGGCGACGCGTGACCTTCCGCCGAATTTGACCCTCTACGGCACCGGCCCGTAACCTTGACCGTCGGCGTGTCGTATGGCGCGCCACTACCCCTGAGCACCCTCCTCCCGGTCTGCCGGGAGAGGCCGCTCGTCCACTTCCGGATCGTCGCGGGCCCCGGCCCGTGTGAGCGGCTGGCATCAGGGGTTCGTTCCCGAGTGAGAGAGAGATCCGCGTGTACGCCATCGTGCGCAGCGGTGGTCGCCAGCACAAGGTTGCTGTCGGCGACATCGTTGAGGTTGACAAGATTTCCACTGCCAAGGTTGGCGACACGGTCGAGCTCTCGACCCTGCTCGTTGTCGACGGCGACGCCGTGACCAGCGACCCCTGGGTCCTGGCCGGCATCAAGGTCACGGCCGAGGTCGTGGACCACCACAAGGGCGCGAAGATCGACATCCTTCGCTACAAGAACAAGACCGGTTACCGCCGTCGCCAGGGCCACCGCCAGCAGTACACGGCGATCAAGGTCACCGGCATCCCCGCGGCTGCGAAGTAAGGGACTGAGGAGAGATGGCACACAAGAAGGGCGCATCGTCCACTCGGAACGGTCGCGACTCCAACGCTCAGCGGCTCGGCGTGAAGCGCTTCGGCGGTCAGGTCGTCAGCGCCGGTGAGATCCTGATCCGCCAGCGCGGCACCCACTTCCACCCGGGCTCGGGCGTCGGCCGCGGCGGCGACGACACCCTGTTCGCCCTGCAGGCCGGTTCGGTGCAGTTCGGCACCCACCGTGGCCGCAAGGTCGTGAACATCGTTCCGGTCGCCTGATCGGTTCTCTGCGGAGGCGGACCTCACTTCCCCTTGGGGAAGCGGGTCCGCCTTTCGCGTGTTACTAGATAGACATTCCGCACGTTTGCCTCCAGCCGGCCGGCCGGGGGGACCCCCCAACTGGAGGCACAGAACATGACCACCTTCGTGGACCGCGTCGAGCTGCACGTCGCCGCGGGTAACGGAGGCCACGGCTGCGCCTCCGTCCATCGCGAGAAGTTCAAGCCGCTCGGTGGCCCCGACGGCGGCAACGGCGGCCGTGGCGGTGACGTGATCCTGGTCGTCGACCAGTCCGTCACCACGCTCCTCGAGTACCACCACTCGCCCCACCGCAAGGCGACCAACGGCCAGCCCGGCGCCGGCGACAACCGCTCCGGCAAGGACGGCCAGGACCTCGTCCTGACCGTGCCGGACGGCACCGTCGTCCTCGACAAGCAGGGCAACGTGCTCGCCGACCTGGTCGGCGAGGGCACCACCTTCGTCGCGGGCCAGGGCGGCCGAGGCGGCCTCGGCAACGCCGCGCTGGCCTCCGCACGCCGCAAGGCCCCCGGTTTCGCGCTGCTCGGCGAGCCCGGCGAGTCACGGGACATCGTCCTGGAGCTCAAGACCGTCGCCGACGTGGCCCTGGTGGGGTACCCGAGCGCCGGCAAGTCCTCGCTGATCTCGGTGCTGAGCGCCGCCAAGCCGAAGATCGCGGACTACCCGTTCACGACGCTGGTCCCCAACCTGGGTGTCGTCACCGCCGGCTCGACCGTGTACACGATCGCCGACGTCCCCGGCCTCATCCCGGGCGCGAGCCAGGGCCGCGGCCTGGGCCTGGAGTTCCTGCGCCACGTGGAGCGCTGCTCCGTCCTGGTGCACGTCCTGGACACCGCGACGCTGGAGTCCGACCGTGACCCGATCTCCGACCTCGATGTCATCGAGGAGGAGCTGCGGCAGTACGGCGGCCTCGACGACCGGCCCCGGATCGTCGTCCTCAACAAGATCGACATCCCGGACGGCCAGGACCTCGCGGACATGATCCGCCCGGACCTGGAGGAGCGCGGATACCAGGTCTACGAGGCGTCGGCGGTGGCCCGCACGGGTCTGAAGGAGCTGTCCTTCGCACTGGCCGGCATCGTGGCCGAGGCGCGTGCCGCCAAGCCGAAGGAGGAGGCGACCCGCATCGTCATCCGCCCGAAGGCCGTCGACGACGCCGGGTTCACCGTCACGTACGAGGAGAGCGAGGACCTCTACCGGGTGCGTGGCGAGAAGCCGGAGCGCTGGGTCCGCCAGACCGACTTCAACAACGACGAGGCCGTCGGCTACCTGGCCGACCGTCTCAACCGCCTGGGCGTCGAGGACCAGCTGATGAAGGCCGGTGCCCGCTCCGGCGACGGCGTCGCCATCGGTGCCGAGGACAACGCGGTCGTGTTCGACTGGGAGCCCACGATGATGGCCGGCGCCGAGATGCTCGGCCGCCGTGGCGAGGACCACCGCCTGGAGGCCCCGCGCCCCGCGGCGCAGCGCCGCCGGGACCGTGACGCCGAGCGCGACGAGGCGCAGCGCGAGTACGACGAGTTCGACCCCTTCTAGGGAGCGCCCGGGGGCGGGCCGCACCTCCCCCTGTCCACGCCGCCGCGCCGGACTCCTCACGGGGTCCGGCGCGGCGGCGTTTCCACGGCACTCTCAGGGTCGTCCCTCGCAGACCGAAGAGGGGCCCGCCCCCAGCCGCTGACGCGGCCGGGGGCGGGCCCCTCTTCGTACGGTGTGACGGTCAGTGCACCGGCTCGGGCTCCGGCTCGGGCTCCCGGTCCGACTTCGGGTCGGTCTTCGCCGACGCCTCGTCGTTCCGCTTGGCGAACCGCGGGTTGGCCTTGATCAGCGGGAGCGTCAGGACGCCGATGAAGATCGGGCCGATCATGTAGCGCCAGAGCGGCGCCGGGTTGGCCGCGAGCACGGTCAGCTGGAGGCCCAGCGTCACCGCCAGCAGCGCCGGCACGCCGGCCAGCTTCGTGCGGCGGCGGAACAGCAGCACGATCGCGTAGGTGGCGTAGCACCAGATCGCGCCGCGGAACAGCAGCCACTGCAGCTGCGGGACCTTGCTCGCACGCCACGAGAAGTCGGCCAGGGTGTGGAGCGACTCGTTCAGCGGGCGGATCTTGAGGATCGGCCGGTACTCGCTGTTCTTGATGTCGTCGTTCCACTTGAGGTAGCTGAACAGCGTCTTCGACGTCTGCGGGTCACTGAGCAGCGTGTTCGCCCGGAGCTCCTTGGGCCCGGGGAAGACCGCCCACGCGATGTGCGCACGGCACACCCGGGCACCGACGACGAGGTCCGGCGTGCGGTTCAGCACCCGGCGCCACAGGGCCATCAGCTCGTCGTTGCGCTCGGCCGCGAGCGGCCGGTTCATCGGAGGCGACTCCATCGCCCAGTCGGCGTTGTAGCAGTTGCCGGCCCGTCCGCCCCAGTGGGACAGCGGCGCGATGTCCTTCATCAGGGCCTTGTCCTGCTTGGTGAAGAAGCCCGGGCGCTGCTTGTAGGCCACCGCGATGTCCGCGTAGAAGAACGCGTAGACCGCGTCCTTCGGCGGCGTCTTCACACCCGCGGCAGGGTAGATCACCGCGGTGAGCAGCATGAAGACCGCGACCGGCACGGCCGTCGCCGCGAGCAGCCACCGCCGCATCTTCGGCAGCGAGAGCAGCAGCACGGGGGCGGCGACGACGGCGACGAGCATGCCGTTGTTGCGGAAGACCGCCAGGGACAGGAAGCCCAGGAAGAGCAGTCCCATGTCGCGGTAGAACACCCGGTCGCGCTCGGCCTGCCGGCCCCGCGCCCGGCGGGCGGCGAGCCGGCCCGCCGCGCCGAAGGCCAGGATGCCGCCGATGACGAACGGCACGTCCTTCCACACGAAGATGATGAAGACGGCCGTCGGCGGTGCCACGGCGAGGACCACCGCGACGAGCGCCGCCCAGCGGCCCCGGACACCCCACTCCCGAAGGGTGCCGGCGCAGTAGGCGAGCACCGCCGACATGGCGATGGTCTGAGCCAGCGTCAGGACCGCCAGATCACCCGTGGTGTTGAGCGACAGCCACACCAGGGCGTCGTACGCCACCGAGTGGTTCGACTCCCAGTGGCCCGTGGTGACGTGCCACACGTAGGTGATCGAGTCGTAGCTCAGGGCGCCGGGGTAGAACGCGGCCCACCACAGCAGGAACAGCACCTGGGTGGTCGCGTAGACCGCCAGGGGCAGCCGGCGACGCTCCGGGACTTTCGCCCACTGCTCGCTGAGGTAGGGGATGCGCGGGAGATTCAACTCGGCTCCGCTGGCTGGTCGAGGACGGACGAAGGATCAGTCGAACAGACTAGCCGGTTCAGACGGTCTCTCGGTCACGCGGGCGAGGCGGCGTCGCCGGCTCCTCATCCGGACGGGGCACCACCGGGCGGTCGCCGATCGGCAGCACCGCCGGCACGTTGTCCTGACCCAGGAACACCTTGCGCACCACGCGCTCCGCGGCGTGACCGTCGTCGAACTCGCAGAACCGCTTGCGGAACTCGGCTCGGGCCCGGTCGGACTCCTCGCTGTTCCAGCGGCCGGAGGCGAACGCCTCGGTGAGCTCCTCCTCCGTCTGCAGCGTCAGACCGGGGGAGTCGACGGTGATGTCGAAGTAGCTGCCGCGGGTGGTGCGGTACACGTCCCAGTCGTTCGCGTAGATCACGATCGGCCGGTCGAGGTTCGCGTAGTCGAACATCACCGACGAGTAGTCCGTGAGCAGGCAGTCGGACGCGAGGTACAGCTCCTCCACGGAGGGGTACGCGCTGACGTCGACGAGACGGGCGCTGCCGCTCGTGCCGCCCGCGAGCAGGCTCCCCTGCGCGTAGAAGTAGTGCGCCCGGACGAGCACGGTCCACTCCTCGCCCAGCGCCTCCGCGAACCGGTCCAGGTCCAGCATCTGCTGGGGACCCTCGTGGTAGTCGCGGTGCGTCGGCGTGTACAGGACCGCCTTGGTGCCCTCGGCGAGGCCGACCTTGCGGCGGGCCGTGGCCACGTCCTGCGCGGTGGCGTTCACGAGGACGTCGTTGCGCGGGTAGCCGTAGCCGAGCGGCTCGTAGTACGACGGGTACGCGCGGTCCCAGATCGCGGTGGAGAAGCTGTTCGACGTCAGGCTGTAGTCCCAGCGGTCCACACGGTCCATCAGACGCTGCAGGTTCATCCCGCGGCGGCCGACCGGGTACTCCGCCAGGTCGACGCCCATCCGCTTCAGCGGCGTGCCGTGGTGGGTCTGCAGGTGGACCTGGCCCGGACGCTTGACCACGTTCGGCGCGAAGTTGACGTTGTTGACGAAGTACTTGCCGCGGGCCATCGCCTTCCAGAACCCGAGCGAGCCCGGGTGGACGGTGACGGTGCCCTTCGGCGGGACGGCGTCGGCGCCGTCCTTGATGATCCACACGGCACGCATGCCGGGAGCGAGCTCCCGCATCTTCTCGTCGATCGCCGCCGGGTTGCAGGCGTAGCGGGCGCCCCAGTACGCGGAGAAGACCGCGACGTCCTTCTGGACGGGCAGCATCCGCTGGGCGCGGTAGTACGACGACAGGACGCGCTTGCGGAGCTTCTTCTTCAGGCGCGCGCCCAGCGACTTCTGCTTGCGCAGGGCGTGGACGGTCTTGCGGGCCTTGGAGCGGTGCTTGCTCGGGACCAGCGCGCCCTTGGGCTTGATCTCCGTCTGCCCCTGCGGACGGTGGGCCTTGTCGGCCACCTGCCAGCGCTCGCGGAAATCGGCGCGGGAGTCGTCGGGCAGCCGGCCGGGGGAGGACTCGACCGCGCGGAAGTGGTTGACCATCCGCTCGTACATCGTCCCGCGCCACTCGTCGAACTGCGGGTTCTCGGCGAGGAAGGCGAAGACGAGGTCGTACTGGTCGAACACGTCGAAGTGCTTGCGGCTGGTGGAGTGCAGGATGCTGCCCTGGCGCCGCTGGCGGTAGTAGACGCAGACCCGGTCGAGGACGGAGATCGACTCCGCCGCGATCATCACCGGGTAGGTCCAGGGGGTGTCCTCGTAGTAGCCCGTCGGGTACTGGAAGCCCCACTGCTCGATGAAGTCGCGGCGGTACGCCTTGTTCCACGCGACCTGGAGCAGCATCAGCAGGTCGGGCTGCTCCTTCAGCGAGAAGGAGCCGTGCTGCGCGGCCTTGGCCAGCACGTGCGCCAGGCTGTTGGGCGCGATGCGGCCGTCCCAGTGCGTACGGGAGTAGTCGAAGACCACCAGGTCCGGGCGCGAGGTCTCCTCGATGCGCGCGGCGATCGCGGCGAGCGAGCCGGGCAGCATCGTGTCGTCACTGTCCAGGAACAGCAGGTACGTGCCCTTGGCGCGGGCCATGCCGGCGTTCCGCGCACGGCCGAGACCGACGTTCTGCTCCAGGTGCATCGGGACGACGCGGGCGTCGGCCTTCGCGTAGTCGTCGATGATCTCGCCGCATCCGTCCGGCGAGCAGTCGTTCACCACGAGGAGCTCGTAGTCCTGGAAAGACTGCTCCAGCACGGAGTCCAGGCAGTCCCGCAGGAACGCCTCCACCTTGAAGGTGGGAACGATGATGCTGAACAGGGGAGCTTCGGAAGCGGAGGATTGCGTCTGTGTCATCTCAATACCGTGGAATCTGACGTGGGAGACAGGGGCTTGGCTGTCTGATCAGCGCTGACTCGTGGACAAGGCGTAACCGAGAAGGGTGCGTATGGTCCCCGACCGGCGCCGGCGAAGCGCTCCGGGAACCATGCTCAGCGCGTGCAGTCTCATGGAGAGGTGGCGTCGTGCCGCCCGGGCGGCCTTGGGCCAGCCGTGGCGGTCGAGCTGGTCGGCGACGTCGAGGAAGAAGCGGCGGGCCTCGCCGAAGCGGGCGCCGGACACGGCTTCCCCGGAGGAGAGGCTGGCGGAGTGCCTGCGGTACTGGAACGCCGCCGTCGGCTCGACGACGAGCTTCTCGCCCCGCCGGATGATCTCGATGATCAGCGCCAGGTCCTGGATGACCGACAGGTCCTCCCGGAAGCTGATCTCCTTGACGATGTCCGCGCGCCAGCAGATCGAGGGGAAGTACAGCCAGTTGCCGCTGAGCAGGTTCGCGGCGAGCGGCTCGCCGGACAGCACCTGACGGCTGGTGGCCTTGGGCGCGTACAGCCGCCGCTTGACCTCGTCGATGAGGGTGGTCGACGGCGCGCCGTTCTCGTCGATGACCTGGACGCCGGGCTGGTAGATCGCCGCGTCGGGGACGGCGGCCACCGTCCTGCGGATGGTCGCCACGTAGTCCGGGAGCAGGATGTCGTCGCTGCCCAGCATGGTGAAGTGCGAGGACTCCACCAGGTCCACGCACTTGCGGAAGTTCTTGGTGATGCCGAGGTTCTGCTCGTTGCGCAGGTAGCGGACGCGGCTGTCGCCGAGGGAGGCGAACCACTCGGGGACACCCTCCTCCTTGCCGTCGTCGACGACGGTCAGCCGCCAGTCCTTGTCGGTCTGGTCGAGCACGCTGCGTACGGCGGCCTGGAGCAGCCCGGTGTCGCCGTAGTGCGGCAGCATGATGTCGAGGGTGTCCACCGCCGTCACTTGCCCTTCCCCTTGGGGCCGAGCGCCGAGCGCCGGCTGAGGGCGAGGAGCAGGATCATGCCGATGCGGCCGAGGTAGAGCGTCGCCTTCCAGGGCGACTGGCTCGGGGTGCCGGTGGCACGGGGGCGCATCGCGACGGGCACCTGCTCGATGCGGTAGCCGGCCCGGACCACGGCGATCGTGGACTCCACGGTGTCGCCCAGGTACTCGACCGGGTACCAGTGCGCGAAGACGTCGATCAGGTCGCGGTTGGAGGCGCGGAAGCCCGAGGTGACGTCGGTGAGCTTGGTCTTCGCCATCCGGGAGAGCCAGAAGGCGAGCACCAGCATCGCCCACTTGCGCGGGCCGCGGGTCTCGTAGTCCCCGGTGCCGGCGAAGCGCGCGCCCATCACCAGGTCGGCGCCGGCGTCCAGGCGCTCGAGCAGCTGGGGCACGTTGCGCGGGTCGTGCTGACCGTCCGCGTCGACCTGGATGGCCACGTCGTAGCCGCGGTCGTGCGCGTAGCGGTAGCCGGCGCGCATCGCGCCGCCCACGCCGAGGTTGTAAGGGAGCTTCATCACGGTCGCGCCGGCGCCGCGGGCCACGACGGCCGTGTCGTCGGCCGAGCCGTCGTCCACGACGAGGACGTCGACGCCGGGGAGGGTCGTGTGGACCTCCTTGACGACGTCGGCGACGCCCTCGGCCTCGTTCCACGCCGGCATGATGATCAATACGCGCTTGCCGTCGATCACTTGAGGCCCCCCTGGCCGGCCGCGTCGGCCTTCTCCCCGGACGGCGCGTTCTTCGCCGCCTGCGCCCGCAGTTCCTGTACGTCGATGCGGAGCAGAGCCACTTCCTCCGAAAGGGTGCGGCCCTCCTCCTCGAGGTGACCCACCTCCCAGCTCAGCTGGAGGCAGACGATGAAGAGGAACGCGACGCTCAGGAAGAGGATGAGGCTGACGCCCGAGGCGACCCCCACCGCGCGGGCGATGGAGTCGAGACCCGTCGGGAAGAAGCCGAGCGGGATGATCACCAGTCCGGTGAGCACCCAGAGGAACGCGTACTTCTCCTTGAGCTTGCGGCGGCGCAACAGCTCGATGATGCACGCGACGAGAAAGACTCCGGTGACCGAAGTCAGCATCCACAACTTCACGCCAGGCTCCGGTGTATCGGACGACTCATGGAAAGGGCCTGTCTACTCTTCCAGGGTGGGCGGCTGGCGAAGAAGCCGCCGGATTGCAGTCCACTGTCCGCCGCGATGGTCACGGAGAGTGAGGGAATGGTGATCATTCCTATGAGTGCACCGAACGGTAGCCTACACGAGAGCGAAGAACGAGAGTCATGCTGGTGACCACCGCCAGCGACCCCACCGCGTAGGCGATCTCGACCCTCGTCCGCAGCTCCAGCGGACTGAGAGTAATCGCACCGAGTACGACCGTTCCCACGATCCACGCCAGCAGTTGCTGCCGTGCGGCACCACTCGTGAGGAGCGCCTGGCCGAGCACCATCGCCAGCATGTAGAAGGTCGTGCCGAGCGACAGCCAGGCGAAGTCGACCGGCCCCAGCACGTCCGGGGCGCCGAACAGCATCGGCAGCAGCACCGGCCCCAGCGCGACCGCGCCGATACCGAAGGCCGCGCCGAGACCCAGCGTGATCGCCGAGGCGCGCAGCAGCATCCGGCGGTAGCCGCGGGTGTCGCCCTCCGCCTGCGCGGTCGACAGACCGGCGAGCAGCGACGCCTGGAAGGCGCCGAAGGCGAACAGCGGCACCCGGGCCAGGACCAGCGCCGAGAGCAGCGCGGCCACCAGGGCGTTGTCGTCCGTCGCGATCAACTTGGTGCTGATCACCGCGATGTTGACGAGTACCTGCGCGAGCAGCGTCGAACCGACCAGCAGCCCGAGGTGTTCGATCAGCTCCCGCCACCGCGCCGTCGAACCCGCACGCGCCCCGCGGAACACGGACGGCAGCGTGACGAGCACCGAGATCACCGGGGCCACCGTCATCACCATGGCGAAGGCGAAGACGGAGGTCACCCCGGCCAGCGCCATGGCCGCGGACAGTCCGATCCGGAGCAGACCGTCGAGACCGAGCTGCAGCCCGTACGCCTCGAAACGGCCGAGTCCGGCGAGCATGCCCCGCGTCACATGGGCGCAGGCCAGCGCCGCGAAGGCGCCGCCGAGCGCGAGGACCAGGCTGCGGTCCCCGTGGAAGAACAGGTCGGCGAGCTGCCCGGCGAACAGCCCGAGCGGCACGAGCACGGCCGCGAGCAGCGCGAACGAGAGCACCGCGCCGCGCCGCAGCACGGGCAGCGCCCCGTCGCCGGAGACCACCCGGGAGGCGACCACCCGGGTGATCTCCTGCTCGACCGGGAAGAACAGACCCAGTCCTATGGAGGCCACGACGGTCCACAGGACCGAGAAGCTCGCCATGTCGTCGACGGAGAGCGAGTGCCCCGCCGCCGCGAGATGGACGTAGTTGGCCCCGCCGAGCACCGCGGTGCCGACACCGACGAAAGCGGTGCCTCGCGGCAGGGCGGTGGTGATGCGGTCGAGCAGACTCACTGGGAAGGCCGTCCGCCCTCGGTCATGAAACGGAGCGCCTCGGTGAGCTGGTCGCGCCAGTGCGGCTGCACGGCGATGCCCGCCTCGGCCCAGCGCTCGTGCGCCAGGACGCTGTACGAGGGACGCCGGGCCGGCCGGACGAACTTCTCCGACGTGGTCGGACGCACCCGCTCCGGGTCGAGACCCGAGAGCTCGAACGCCGCCCGTGCGAGATCGAACCAGGTCGCCGTCTCGCTCGCGGTCCCGTGGTAGACGCCGGCCGGGGCCGTGCCCGCCACCGCCGCCTCGCCGAGGTCCCGCAGCTGGCGGGCGAGCGCCCGGGTCCAGGTCGGCTGACCGCGCTGGTCGTCGACCACGTCGAGGGTCTCGCGCTGCTCGGCCAGGCCCAGCATCGTGGAGACGAAGTTGCGGCCGTGGGCGCCGTACAGCCAGGCCGTCCGCACCACGTAGCCGCGCTCGGGCAGCAGCTCGGCGACGGCGAGCTCGCCGACCAGCTTGCTGCGGCCGTAGGCGTTCACCGGAGCGGTCGGGGCGTCGTGCGGGTACGGCCGGTCGGCGTCCCCGGGGAAGACGTAGTCCGTGGAGACCTGCAGCAGCACCGCGCCCTGCTCGGCGCAGGCCTGGGCGAGGACCCGTACGGCGTCGCCGTTCACCCGGGTCGCCGCGGCCTCCTCGGCCTCCGCGCCGTCGAC
The DNA here is from genome assembly GCF_043201055.1 of Streptomyces sp. NPDC048338. Lineage (NCBI taxonomy): Bacteria > Bacillati > Actinomycetota > Actinomycetes > Kitasatosporales > Streptomycetaceae > Streptomyces > Streptomyces sp. NPDC048338. Next base: position 875,948 of record NZ_JBICYQ010000001.1, on the reverse strand, counting down.
GTCGGTCCAGGCCGCCGCGTTGACCACGACGTCCTGACCGGCGACCGCGGCCCGGACGGCCTCCAGGTCGGTGATGTCCAGGTCCTTGCGGGTGAGCGCGGTGACGGAGTGCGCCCCGCCCTCCCGGAGGACCTCGTGCAGGTCACGGCCGAGCATGCCGCCCGCGCCGGTGATCAGCCAGCGGCTCATGCGGAGAGCGCCGCCTTCGCCTTGAGCGGCTCCCACCACGAGCGGTTGTCGCGGTACCAGTCCACGGTCGTGGCCAGGCCCTGCTCGAAGGTGACGAGCGGGGTGTAGCCCAGCTCCTCCTGGATCTTGGCGATCGACAGGGAGTAGCGCAGGTCGTGGCCCTTGCGGTCGGCCACGTGCTCGACCATGTCCCAGCCGGCGCCGCAGGCGTCGAGGAGCATGCCGGTCAGTTCCTTGTTGGTCACCTCGGTGCCGCCGCCGATGTGGTAGACCTCACCGGCGCGGCCGCCGCGCAGCGCCATCTCGATGCCACGGCAGTGGTCCGAGACGTGCAGCCAGTCGCGGATGTTCAGGCCCTCGCCGTACAGCGGCACCTTCTTCCCGTCCAGCAGGTTCGTCACGAACAGCGGGATCATCTTCTCGGGGAAGTGGTACTGCCCGTAGTTGTTGGAGCAGCGCGTCACGACGACGTCCATGCCGTGCGTGCGGTGGTACGACAGGGCCAGCAGGTCGGAGCCCGCCTTGGAGGCCGAGTACGGGGAGTTCGGGGCCAGCGGCCAGTCCTCGGTCCAGGAGCCCTCGGAGATGGAGCCGTACACCTCGTCCGTGGAGACGTGCACGAAGCGGCCCACGCCGTGGCGCTTCGCGGCGTCGAGCAGCACCTGCGTACCCAGCACGTTCGTGGTCACGAACGGCGACGCGTCCATGATCGAACGGTCCACGTGGGACTCGGCCGCGAAGTGCACGACGGCGTCCTGGCCGCGCATGACGTCGTCGACGACCGCGGCGTCGCGGATGTCGCCGTGGACGAACGTGTAGCCCGCCTTGTCGGCCACCGGCGCGAGGTTCGCCTCGTTGCCCGAGTAGGTCAGGTTGTCCAGGACCGTGACATGGGCACCCTCGCCCGAAGGCAGCTCCCCGGAGAGGAGAGCGCGCACGAATTGAGAACCGATGAAGCCGGCGCCGCCGGTGACGAGAATCTTCATAAGGGACGCCATTCTATGGGCTCCCCGGTGGGCGCCGTTCAGTGGCGGGTGTCACCGGCATCGTGGCGGCCGGGCCCCGGCGGCTGTCGTAGGCTGCGGGACCATGCGTGGAATTTTGCTTGCCGGTGGTACCGGCTCCCGGCTCTGGCCGATCACCCGAGCCGTGTCGAAGCAGCTGATGCCGGTCTTCGACAAGCCGATGATCTACTACCCGCTGTCGACGCTCGTGATGGCCGGTCTGCGGGACATCCTGGTCATCACCGGGCCCGAGGAGCGCCCGCAGTTCGAGCGGCTGCTCGGCGACGGTTCGGACTGGGGCCTGAACATCGAGTTCGCCACCCAGGACCGCCCGGCCGGCATCGCCGAGGCCTTCGTGATCGGCGAGGAGTTCATCGGCGACGAGCCCGTCGCCCTCATCCTCGGCGACAACATCTTCCACGGCGTCGGCCTCGGCCGGCAGCTGGCCACGTTCCAGCAGCCCGAGGGCGGTGTGGTCTTCGCCCACGCCGTGTCCGACCCCACCGCCTACGGCGTGGTCGACTTCGACGAGGAGGGGCGCGCCCGCTCCATCGAGGAGAAGCCGGCGAACCCCAAGTCCCGCTACGCCGTCCCCGGTCTGTACTTCTACGACAGCCGTGTCGTCGAGGTCGCCAAGGGCCTCAAGCCCAGCGACCGCGGCGAGCTGGAGATCACGGACGTCAACAAGTACTACCTCGACCGCGGTGAGCTGCAGGTCTCCGTCCTGGACCGCGGCACCGTCTGGCTCGACACCGGCACCTTCCAGTCCCTGGTCCAGGCGTCCGAGTACGTCCGGGTCGTCGAGGAGCGCCAGGGCATGAAGATCGGCTGCCTCGAGGAAGCCGCCTGGCGTGCCGGTTTCATCGACGACGAGCAGCTGCGCGCCCTCGCCGAGCCGCTGACCAAGAGCGGCTACGGCGACTATCTGCTGAACCTTCTCGCGTACGAGGCGTAGTCGCTTTCGCCGTTTTCGTATTCGTGGCGTCACCGCACTGATATCGCACCGATATAAGGACTTCGCAATGAAGGTCAATCCCCTCGGTATCGAGGGCGCCTGGGAATTCGTTCCGCAGCAGCACGGGGACGCCCGCGGCCTCTTCCTCGAGTGGTACAAGGCGGACAGGCTCGCCGAGGTCGTCGGCCACCCGCTCGGTCTCAAGCAGGCCAACATGTCGGTCTCCGCGGCCGGTGTCCTGCGCGGCATCCACTTCGCCGACGTCCCGCCGGGGCAGGCGAAGTACGTGACCTGCGTCCGCGGCGCCGTGCTCGACGTGATCGTCGACGTGCGGGTCGGCTCGCCGACCTTCGGCCGGTGGGAGGCCGTGCGCCTCGACGACACCCAGCGCAACGCGGTCTACCTCTCCGAGGGTCTCGGTCACGGCTTCTGCGCCCTGACGGACGACGCGACGGTCACCTACCTCTGCTCCGAGGGCTACGCCCCCGAGCGCGAGCGGACCGTGTACCCGCTGGACCCCGAGATCGGCATCGCCTGGCCGGTCACCGGCGAGCCCGAGCTGTCCGCCAAGGACGCGCAGGGCCCGACGCTGGCCCAGGCCCGCGAGGCCGGCATCCTGCCGCGCTACGAGGACTGCCTGGCGTTCCGCGCCTCGCTCGGCACCGTCTGAGGCCGAGCGGACCCGCCCACCGGACGTCCGTCCGGCGGCCACGGCCCTACGCCGACGGCCCCGCCACCCCCTCCCGGGGCGGCGGGGCCGTCCGCGTCACAGGGGACGCGGGGCACCGGGGGACGTGGGGTGCGAGGCGCGGAGACCGGTGCACGGAGGTCCGGGGGCGCGCGGCCCCGATCGCCGGGCGCCGGGCCGGGGCGCCGCGCAACGGGTCGCCCGCCGGAGCGCCGGGCGCCGGGCCGTAGGGGCCCGCGCACCGGTTAGGCTGCCCGGATGACGTGGCTCATCACCGGCGGTGCCGGATACATCGGTTCCCATGTCGTCAAGTCCATGACCGAGGCCGGTGAGCGGGTGGTCGTCGTGGACGACCTCAGCGCCGGCGACGCGGCCCGCATCCCCGCGGGCGTCCCGCTGGAACGGGGCACGGTCCTCGACCGGGCGTTCCTCGACCGCGTGCTGCGCGAGCACGCCGTGCGGGGCATCGTCCACCTCGCCGCCAAGAAGGCCGTCGGCGAGTCCGTCGAGCGCCCGCTCTTCTACTACCACGAGAACGTGACGGGCCTCCAGATCCTGCTGCAGGCCGCCGCCGACGCGGACGTCCGCCGGTTCGTCTTCTCCTCCTCGGCCTCCGTCTACGGCATGCCCGACGTCGAACTCGTCACCGAGGAGACGCCCTGCTCGCCGCTCAGCCCCTACGGCGAGACGAAGCTGACCGGTGAGTGGCTGGTGCGCGCCGCCGGCCGCGCGCACGGCATCTCCACGGCCTGCCTGCGGTACTTCAACGTCGCGGGCACGGCCACGCCCGAGCTCGCCGACACCGGTGTCTTCAACCTGCTGCCGATGGTCTTCGAGCGGCTGGACGCCGGACTGCCGCCGCGGATCTTCGGCGACGACTACGCGACCCCCGACGGCACCTGCATCCGCGACTACGTCCACGTCGCCGACCTCGCCGACGCGCACCTGGTCGTGGCCCGCCGCCTCGACGCGTACGCGGAGGCCGGCGAGACGCGCGACCTCACGCTCAACGTGGGCCGCGGCGAAGGCGTCTCGGTCCGGGAGATCATCGATCTCGTCGGCGAGGTCACCGGCCTCGACGTCACCCCCGAGATCGTCGCCCGCCGGGCCGGCGACCCCGCCAAGGTGATCGCCTCGGCCGAGCGGATCTCCGCCGAACTCGGCTGGAAGGCCGAGTACGACGTCCGCGACATGATCACCTCCGCGTGGCGGGCGAAGCACGGCGCCGGCCCGGACGGAGCGCGCGAGGACGCCTGAAGGCGCCCGACCGACGCCCGGGACGGCACCGGAGCGGGCCCATCGGCCCGTTCCGGCACGGCCCGGGACGCCGTCCACCCAGCGGAATACGCGGGCGGCCCGCGTCGCCGCTCGCGTAGATTGCCTGGCAGCCGCGGCGGGGCGTGCGCGGCGCGAGGGGACATCCGAGTGAGGACGACGCAGGTGACAGTGGCAAGGCAGTACGTGACGGAAGCCCGACGGATCGTCGTCAAAGTCGGTTCGTCCTCACTGACCACCGCCTCCGGAGGCCTCGACGCCGACCGCGTCGACGCCCTCGTCGACGTCCTCGCCAAGGTCCGCAGCGGCGGCGAGAAGGAGATCGTGCTGGTCTCCTCCGGCGCCATCGCCGCCGGTCTCGCCCCCCTCGGCCTCGCCCGCCGCCCCAAGGACCTGGCACGCCAGCAGGCCGCCGCCAGCGTCGGGCAGGGGCTCCTCGTCGCCCGGTACACCGCCTCCTTCGCGCGCTACGGCGTCCGGGTCGGCCAGGTGCTCCTCACCACCGACGACACCAGCCGCCGCGCCCACTACCGCAACGCGTACCGGACCCTGGACCAGCTCCTCACCATGGGGGCCCTGCCGATCGTCAACGAGAACGACACCGTCGCCACCGACGAGATCCGCTTCGGCGACAACGACCGCCTCGCCGCCCTCGTCGCCCACCTCGTCCGCGCCGACCTGCTCGTGCTGCTCTCGGACGTCGACGGGCTCTACGACGGCGACCCCGCCAGGCCCGGCACGTCGCGGATCGCCGAGGTCGCCGGCCCCGCCGACATCGCCCACGTCGAGATCGGCTCGGCCGGCAAGGCGGGCGTCGGCACGGGAGGCATGGTCACCAAGGTCGAGGCCGCCCGGATCGCCGCCGCCGCCGGCATCCCCGTCGTCCTCACCTCGGCCAGCCGCGCCGCCGACGCCCTCGCGGGCCGCGACACCGGCACCTGCTTCCACCGCACCGGCCGACGCTCCGCGGACCGTCTCCTCTGGCTCGCCCACGCGTCCACCCCGCAGGGCTCCCTGACCCTGGACGCCGGCGCCGTGCGCGCCGTCGTCGACGGCAAGAAGTCCCTGCTCGCGGCCGGGATCGCCGCCGTCGAGGGCGAGTTCGTCGCGGGCGACCCGGTCGAGCTGCGGGACACCGACGGCCGCGCCGTCGCCCGCGGGCTCGTCAACTTCGACGCCAAGGAGATCCCCCGGATGCTCGGCCGCTCCACCCCCGAGCTCGCCAAGGAGCTCGGACCGGAGTACGAACGCGAGGTCGTCCACCGCGACGACCTGGTGGTCCTCCCGTCCTGAGCGAGTGGTGATCCACGGTCGATTCCGTGGTGATCCGTCTCCGATTCCGTGGTGATCCGGGGCGGAAACGGCCGAAAGACCGGCCATCCGACAGAGACCTTCACCAAAACCGCCCCATGCACCGCCTCGGGCTGGTCAACTTTGTCTCGGGGACAAGACAGGGCGGGGTACAGCACCACACGCATCACAACAGGAGGCCGCCGGTGAGACGAGCGCGCCCAGGGGCACCGCCCCGCGGGGCTGCCGAACGCGCCCTGACCAGTGTCGAGGCCGGAGCCGACTTCGACGCCGGGCAGGCGACCGAGACACGTGAGGCACGCGGCGAGGAGCGGGTGGTGTCCAAGCTCTGGCACATCACCCTCAGCGTCTCGGGGGCGGAAGCCCCGCTGAAGGAGGTCCGGCGCGGCCTCGAGCAGCTGGCCCACGACCATCCCTTCCTGCTGACCAGCCGCTACGCCAACGATCACGCCGAGATCCGGTACTGGGAAGAGGCCCGCGACCTGCACGACGCCGCCGCCGTCGCGCTGAGACTGTGGGGCGAGCACCGGCAGAGCGCCAAGCTGCCGCCCTGGGAGATCGTCGGCCTCGAGGTCATCGACCGCGAGACCTACCACCTGCGGATCGCCGAGGGCTACGGACCGCCGCCGGCCGCCCCGGTGGGTGTCCACCCCTACTGAGCCGGGCCCCCACGGCCGGGACCTGCTCCGTCCACGGAGATGTCTCGGAGTACGGGATACGTGAGGGATGTCCGCAGGGCTGCCAGTACCCTGCGGACATGACCTCGCTCACGCCCCTCGACAACCTCTCCCCGGTCGCCCAGGCCGCTTACCGGGCCCGCGCCGCCGCCGCCGAAATCGCGCCACTTCCGCGCGCGGCCAAGGACGACGCCCTGCTGGCGATCGCCGACGCCCTCGAGGTCCGTGCCGCCGAGATCGTCGAGGCCAACGCCGAGGACGTCGCCCGCGCCCGCGAGGCCGGCACCAGCGAGTCCGTCATCGACCGGCTCACCCTCACCCCGGAGCGGGTGCGGGCCATCGCCGCGGACGTCCGCGACGTCGCCGCCCTGCCCGACCCGGTCGGTGAGGTCGTCCGCGGCTCCACCCTCCCCAACGGCATCGACCTCCGCCAGGTCCGCGTCCCGCTCGGCGTCGTCGGCATCATCTACGAGGCCCGCCCGAACGTGACCGTCGACGCGGCGGCCCTGTGCCTGAAGTCCGGCAACGCCGTCCTGCTGCGCGGCTCCTCCTCCGCCTACTCCTCCAACACCGCCCTGGTGAAGGTCCTGCGCGACGCGATCGGCGGCGCCGGCCTGCCCGCCGCCGCCATCCAGCTCGTGCCCGGCGAGTCCCGCGAGTCCGTCCGCGAGCTGATGCGGGCCCGCGGCCTGGTCGACGTCCTGATCCCGCGCGGCGGCGCCTCCCTGATCCGCACGGTCGTCGAGGAGTCCACCGTCCCGGTCATCGAGACCGGCACCGGCAACTGCCACGTCTACGTCGACGCCCAGACCGACCTCGACATGGCCGTCGACATCCTGATCAACTCCAAGGCCCAGCGCCCCAGCGTCTGCAACGCCGCCGAGACCCTCCTGGTCCACCAGGACGTCGCCGCGGCCTTCCTGCCGCGGGCCCTCGACGCCCTCGCCGCCGCCGGCGTCACCGTCCACGCCGACGAGCGCGTCCTCGCCCACGCCGAGGGCTCCAAGGCCACCGTCGTCCCCGCGACCCCCGAGGACTGGGAGACCGAGTACCTCTCCTACGACATCGCCGCCGCCGTGGTGGACTCGCTCGACAAGGCGGTCGAGCACATCCGGCTCTGGTCCTCCGGGCACACCGAGGCCATCGTCACCACCTCGCAGGCCGCGGCCCGCCGCTTCACCCAGCTGGTCGACTCGACCACCGTCGCCGTCAACGCGTCCACCCGATTCACCGACGGCGGTCAGTTCGGATTCGGCGCCGAGATCGGCATCTCGACGCAGAAGCTCCATGCGCGCGGCCCGATGGGCCTGCCGGAGCTGACCTCGACGAAGTACATCGTGACCGGCGACGGTCACACGCGGTAAGCCCCGATTCCCCCGTTCGGCGTCGCCCGCGCGACGCCCACGGGGGACCGGACGGGTGGGGATGCTTCGCACTCTCCCTGCCCAAACCCACCTCTCCGGTCTACTCTGACAAACGTGCCGGACGACGTGGGGGGCAAGCCGTTCCAGGACGGCTGGGAGCCCGACGACGACCGCGGGGGCGCGGACGACGACTTCGCCACCGTGGTCTTCGACGAGGACTTCGTACGAGCTGCCGAGGTGCACGAGCCCACCGCGGTGGAGCGGCTTCTCGCCGCCGCGCAGGCCCGTGCCGAGGCCGAGGCCGCCCGGGCCAGGGCCGGCCGGGGATCCGCCGAGGACGACCTCTACGAGGACGGCCACGACCCCTCCGGCGCCTTCATGAGCCGCTACGGCGACGACGACGACCCGTACGGCGAATCCGGGCCCTACGGCCGCCACGGCGGCGCCCTGCGCCCCTACCGGCCCTCCGCCCGCTGGCACCGCCCCGTCGCCTGGGTCCTCGCGCTCGTCATGGGCGTCGGCATGGTCGCCCTCGCCTTCTCGGCGGTCTACCGGGGCGCCTCGGCCAACCGCCAGGACCGGATCCCCGCCCCCGCGACCAGCGGCATCGACAAGCCGCGCGCCGAGCCTCCCGCGGGCGCCGCCCCCTCCGCCTCGGCGGCGCCGGTCCCGGCGGTTCCCCGCACCCCCTGAGCCCCCGGTACGGCGCCCGGCCCAGCGACCGGTCCGACCGTGTGAATTATTCGGAAGTTGTCGTGTACCTCGGCGTTTACCGGGGCTTTATCGGACCTACTCTGAAGGTATGGCAGGGCGTGGCGACCCGCCTGAGGGGAACCCCGAGGGAGTCCCCGGCGGTGGTGAGGACGAGTACCGATCCGTCGTCTTCGACGAGTCGTTCGTCCGTGCTGCCCGGCTCCAGGAATTCTCCGCACAGGAGCGGATGGGCGAACACGCCCAGGCCGTACGCGACCGCCCCGGCTGGGAGTCCAGAGGCGGTGGCTCCCGGCAGGCCGTGATGCTGGTCCTCCTGATCCTCCTCGCCTTCGGAACCGCCATCTACCTCGGCGTCCGCAACCCGTACCAGCCGCCCGCCGACCGCCGGGCCGAGACCACGCGGACCACCCTGATCCGCCTGGCCCCCCAGGGCCGGGTGCCCGGCGGCGAGCCCGCCCAGCTCTTCGCGCACAGCCCGGCCGCCGAGTACCGCACCGGTGCCTCCGGCATCAACCTCCCGACGGTGGGACGTACGACCCACTTCTCCGAAGGCCAGGTGGTGACCGCGCTGTCCATCGCCAAGGACTACCTCGTCGCGTCGTCCCTGGAGCCCGACGTGCTGTCCGGACAGACCGTCCGCCCGGCCCGGCTGCTGATCGACCCCGACCATCTGGAGCAGTTCGACCGGAGCGTCGAGTCGCCGCTGGACGACGGCCGGCACGCGGTCGCCGGCTGGCTCGTCCGCTTCGACCCGGCCAAGGTGGTCCTGGCGGGCCCCGCGCCACGGGTCGAGGGCACCCTCCACTTCGCGGAGACGGACACGGACACCCTGGACGTGACGTCGGACCACACCTTCACCTACGCCCTGCGCCCCGCTTCCTCGGGCGCCGGCCCCACGGCCCAGGCCTCGCTCTTCACCGTGCACCGTCAGATGCACTTCCGCTTCGACCGGGAGGACCTGCGGATGCACCGCGCCGAACTGCTGACCAGCACCGTCCAGGCAGGCCCACAGGCCTGCGGTGCCGACACCTCCGGAGCCCTCCGGCCGATGCTGGCCGGCGAGCTGACCTCCGCGACGGGCGATCCGGCGGTCACCGACCCGTACGCCTCGGACCGGGACGCCGTCTCACCGCTCTGCGGAACTCTGGCCCCGAACGCGCAACCCGCACTCTGACCCCGAGCGCCGACCAGTGCCACGCGCCCTCGCACGGGCCGTGAGGGCGCGCCGGGGCGGTGAGGCTCCCTGACCGGCGGCGGCGCCCACCCGCTCGGGCCGTGCGAGCCGCCACTGCCGCGACCCCGTCGCCCGGGCCGTCAGGGCCCGCACCACCGGCACTCCGGCTCGCTCCGAGGGTGGGGGAGGCCCGCACGGCCGGTGCTCGGCCTGCCCCACGTCCTGGGGCAGGCTCAGCCCTCGGTCCTGCCCGCCTCACCCTTGCCCGCGTCGCCGTCCTTGCCCTCGGCGTCGGCGCCGCTTCCGCCGGAGCCGCCGCCGAAGCGGCTGCGCAGCTTGCCGCCCAGGTCGCCCGCGAGGTCGCCCGCGCCGCCGGCTATGTCGCCGACCAGCTTCATCAGCGGATCCTTGCTCGTGCGCACGGACTCGGCGTAGTGCCCGGCCGACTCGCGGAAGGAGTCGGTCACCGAGGTGTCCTTGTCCTCCGTGCGGCGCGGGTAGTGGCCGTCCATGATCCGCTGGTAGTCGCGGCTCTCGGACCACTTCTTCACCTCGGCCGCGCGGACCGTGGTGAAGGGGTGCGTCCGGGGCAGCACGTTGAGGATCTTCAGGACGGAGTCGCGCAGGTCCCCGCCCTTCTCGTACTCGTCCGCCTGCGCGAGGAACGCGTCCACGTTCATCTCGTGCAGGTGGTTGCCGCCGGCTATCTTCATCAGCCCCCGCATCGACGCCTGGAGGTCCTGGCCGGCCAGCAGTCCGGCCCGGTCGGCGGACAGCTCCGACTTGCGGAACCACTCCCGCAGCGCCGTCACGATCGCGAGGATCGCGACATTGCCCAGCGGGATCCAGGCGATCTTCACCGCGAGGCTGGTGAGGAACAGCAGGATGGTGCGGTACACCGCGTGGCCGGAGAGGGCGTGGCCGACCTCGTGGCCGACGACCGCCCGCATCTCCTCCTCGTCGAGCAGCTCCACCAGCCCGGTGGTCACCACGATGATGGGCTCGTCCAGGCCGATGCACATGGCGTTCGGCTTCGGGTCCTGCGTGACGTACATCGGCGGGACCTTCTCCAGGTCCAGGATGTAACAGGCGTCCCTCAGCATGTCGTTGAGGTGCGAGAACTGGGCGTCGCTCACCCGAACGGAGTCGGAGAGGAAGAGCAGCCGCAGGCTGCGCTCGGGAAGCAGTCCGCTCAGCGCCTTGAAGACGGTGTCGAAGCCGGTCAGCTTGCGCAGCGCGACAAGCGCAGAGCGGTCCGCGGGGTGTTCGTAGGCCCGCGAGGAGATGCCGGTGAATCGCCTGCGCTGCCTGCTCGGCACGTTCTCCTGATGGTTCTCGGTCATGGGTGCCCCCTGTTCGTACGAGACCTGCTCGTCCCCCTGCCGAAACCCAGACTAGGTGCTGGGGCTACGGTGTGCGGGAGCCTGTGGATAACTCCGGGCAAGTGGACGACCGAGGAGCACAACCGACATGCCGGACGCCGCCGTACTGCTCTCCGTCGCCACCGAACAGCAGGGGGCGGGCGACACGCTCCGGATCGTCCTGCTCGTCTCGATCCTCGGTGCGGTGCTGCTCGCCTGGTTCCTGCTGCGCGGCTACCGCAACAACGAGGACGACAACGCCAACGACTGAGTCGGCGTGAGCGTGCCCGGACCGCCCGCATACGATGTGTGCGCGAAGTCTCCGCTCCCATCCCCGATCGATAGGTCCTGTTGAAGATGAGCCTCCACAGCACCGCCGCCAACCTGGTCACGCTCGCCGAGGGCGCCGAGCACGGTGGCAACCACGAAAGCCTCAGCCCCTACCTCACCGGTTTCGGCGCCTTCGGCGCGCTGCTCCTGCTGCTGTGGATCACCACCCGGTTCAACCGCGACCGCTGAGCCGTCGACCTCGGATCCGGGGCTCCGCCGCCGTGCCAGTAGGCTCTGCACGCATGGGAGAGCAGGAAGTGCCTACTGGCAGCCGCGGCAAGCGCCGACTCGGGGTGATGGGCGGGACGTTCGACCCGATCCATCACGGACACCTGGTGGCCGCCAGCGAGGTGGCCGCCCTGTTCCACCTCGACGAGGTGGTGTTCGTGCCGACCGGGCAGCCGTGGCAGAAGAGCCACAAGGCGGTGTCGGCCGCCGAGGACCGCTACCTGATGACGGTCATCGCCACGGCGTCCAACCCGCAGTTCTCGGTCAGCCGTATCGACATCGACCGGGGCGGGGCGACGTACACCATCGACACGCTGCGGGATCTGAGCTCTCTCAACAGCGACTCGGACCTCTTCTTCATCACGGGGGCCGACGCGCTGTCGCAGATCCTCACCTGGCGGGACGCCGAGGAGCTCTTCTCGCTCGCCCACTTCATCGGCGTCACCCGCCCGGGCCACGACCTCACGGACGACGGCCTGCCCAAGGGCGGGGTCTCGCTGGTCGAGATCCCGGCACTCGCGATCTCCTCCACCGACTGCAGGCTGAGAGTCGCGCAGGGCGATCCCGTCTGGTATCTGGTCCCGGACGGCGTGGTGCGCTACATCGACAAGCGCCAGTTGTACCGCGGCGAGTGAGCGGAGAGGGCCACCGGTGAACGACCGACAGAACCCGTACGACCCGTACTACCCGCAGCCGCAGATCGTCGGCTACGACGAGTACGGGCAACCGGTGTACCAGCAGGTCCCGCAGCAGGCCCAGCCACCGCAGCAGCAGCACTACGACCCGTACGCCCAGCAGCAGGGCTACGGGTACGACGCCTACGGCCGGCCGGTCCAGCAGCAGCCCCAGCAGCCGTACGACCCCTACGGGCAGGCGCAGCAGCAGCACGCGCAGCAGCCCCGGCAGGACTACGGCACCACCGGGTACGACACCGGGCAGCAGTACGACACCGGGCAGCAGTGGGCCGTGCAGGCCGAGGCTCCCGCCGCGCCGCCCCAGACCCCGCGTCCGGCCGCACCGGTCGCCGCGCCCGCCGGAGTGCCGGGCCAGCGCCCCGCGCCCGAGCAGGACGGCGACGGGCGCGACTACCGCACCGAGCAGTTCTCCTTCATCGAGGAGCCCGACGAGGACTCCGAAGACGTCATCGACTGGCTGAAGTTCACCGAGAGCCGCTCGGAGCGGCGCGAGGAGGCCAGGCGCAAGGGCCGCAACCGGGTCGTCGCCCTGGTCGTCGTCCTCGCGCTGGTCGTCGTCGGCGGCGTCGGCTACCTGTGGTCCGAGGGCAAGCTCCCCGGCATGTCCGGCGAGGAGCAGAAGCAGAACACCGCGACCGGACCGCAGAAGCGCGACACGATCGTCGTCCACCTGCACGACACGAAGGGCGGCGGCACCTCCACCGCCCTCCTGGTGAACAACGCCACCACCAAGCAGGGCACCACCGTCCTGCTGCCGAACGCCCTCTCGGTCGCGGACGACGAGGGCTCCGCCACCACACTCGGGAAGTCCGTCGAGGACGACGGCTCCAGCGGCACGCGCGAGGCGATCGGCAACCTCCTCGGCGCCAAGATCACCGGCACGTGGCGGCTCGACACCCCGTACCTGGAGAACCTGGTCGAGCTGGTCAGCAACATCGACATCACCACCGACGCCGAGGTGCCCGCCGCCAAGAAGGGCGAGGAGCCGCTCGTCGCCAAGGGCGAGAACCAGACGCTCAACGGTCGCGCCGCCGTCGCCTACGCCACCTACCGGGCGCCCGGCGAGGCCGACGCCAAGCAGCTCCAGCGCTTCGGCCAGGTCCTCTACGGCGTGCTGCGGAAGATGTCGGACGACCCGAAGGCGGCCACGGTCACCATCGAGACGCTCGCCCAGATCCTCGACCCCTCGCTCCCGGAGAAGGACCTCGGCGCCTCGCTGGCCAAGCTGGCCGAGCACGCCAAGGGCGGCGACTACAAGACGGCGCTGCTGCCGGTCGCCCAGGACGGCTCGCTGGCCGACGGGACCGGCGACAGCGTGGTGAAGGACATCCTCGGCGGAAAGGTCAGCGCACCCGAGCAGGGCGCCGCGGCCCGGGTCTCGCTGCGCAACGCCACCGGCAAGGAGGACGCGACCGAGGCGGCCCGCATCGTGCTGATCAACGGAGGCTTCTCCTTCGTCGGCGCCGCGAAGGCGGAGACCGCGGCGACGTCGCAGGTCGTGTACGGCGACGACGCCCGCAAGGCGACCGCCGCCGAGGTCGCCAAGACCCTGGGCCTGCCGGCCGGTGCCGTGAAGAAGGGCAAGGCCGCCGGAAGCGCCGACGTGACCGTGGTGCTGGGCGAGGACTACAAGATCCCGAAGCGGCCCTCGTAGCGTCCGGAGGGGCGACGCGAGGGGCGCCCGGGTAATGGTTTGCGGGGCGGTCGGCGGTACGTGAGACCCTTGGGGTGACTCAGACCGCCGACGAAAGCCTGCTTGTGACCGCTACGGATCGCTCCATCGAGCTCGTCAACGCCGCCGCCCAGGCGGCGGCCGACCGGCTCGCGCACGACATCATCGCGTACGACGTCAGTGATGTGCTGTCGATCACCGACGCCTTCCTGCTCGCCTCCGCGCCCAACGACCGCCAGGTCAAGTCGATCGTCGACGAGATCGAGGAGCGCCTGAACAAGGAGCTCGGCGCCAAGCCGGTGCGCCGCGAGGGCGACCGCGACGCCCGCTGGATCCTCCTGGACTACGTCGACATCGTCGTCCACGTCCAGCACAGCGAGGAGCGCGTCTTCTACGCCCTGGAGCGGCTCTGGAAGGACTGCCCCGAGCTCCCGCTGCCCGAGGACGCCCTGAAGACCCGCGGCAAGGCCGAGGAGCACGCCCGCCTCACCGGTGCCGACGGAGCGGACGGTGAGCTGAGCTGAACGGCACCAAGGGCGGCACGGGCCGCCGGATCGTCCTGTGGCGGCACGGCCAGACCTCCTGGAACCTGGAGCGCCGCTTCCAGGGCTCCACGGACATCGAGCTGACCGAGACCGGCGTGGCCCAGGCCCGCAGGTCCGCCCGGCTGCTGGCCTCGCTGAAGCCGGACGCGATCATCGCCTCGGACCTGCAGCGCGCGGCGGCCACCGCGGCGGAGCTCGCCTCCCTCACCGGCCACACCGTCGCGTACGACTCCGCCCTGCGCGAGACGTACGCGGGGGAGTGGCAGGGGCTGACCCACGACGAGATCGTGACGCGCCACGGGGAGCAGTACGCCGCCTGGAAGCGTGGTGAGCCCGTGCGCCGGGGCGGCGGGGAGCTGGAGACCGAGGTCGCCGACCGCGCCGCTCCGGTGGTCCTGGAGCACGCGGACAAGCTGCCGGAGGGCGGCACGCTCGTCGTGGTGAGCCACGGCGGCACGATCCGCACCACCATCGGCCGGCTGCTGGGCCTGGAGGCCCATCACTGGGAGGGTCTGGGCGGCCTCACCAACTGCTGCTGGTCCGTCCTCGGCGAGGGTGCCCGTGGCTGGCGGCTCCTGGAGCACAACGCCGGCACGCTGCCGGAACCGGTGCTCGGCGACGACGACTGAGCCCCGGCCGCCCCGGATTTCACTTTCCGGCAGGTCACAGGCTAGAGTTCTTCTTGTTCGCAGCGCGGAGCGCGAAGAACACGAGGGGCTATAGCTCAGTTGGTAGAGCGCCTGCATGGCATGCAGGAGGTCAGGAGTTCAATTCTCCTTAGCTCCACAGTCACCGAATCCCGTCCCCACCAGGGGGCGGGATTCGTCGTTTCCCCACGTCCCCGGCCGTTCCCTCCTTCGCGGCCCGCAGGATCTCGATCGCGTGGCGGCTCTCCTCGTCGTTCGGGGTGTACGTGACGATGCGGCACTCCGGCATCCCGTTGATCGACAGGGAGACCGACGTCATCCTGACCTCGCCCACGAGGTCGTGGCGGAAGGTCTTCACCCGGGTCCCGGGCGGGACGACATCGCCGCTGCGCCAGAGCCGGGCGAAGTCCGGACTGGCCTCCGAGAGCAGCCGGACGAACGTCTCCCAGGCCGGCTCGCCGACGTGGCGGCCGTAGGCCCCGCGCATCTGGGCCACCATCACGGGGAGTTCGACGCGTTTGTCGACCACCGGGCAGGACGGCTCGGGGATGGTGAAGAGCGTCCACAGCACGTTGCGGACGCCGAGGGGGTTGCCCAGCGGGTCGCGGCCGTCCGGCAGGAACAGCGCGTCGTACGTGGAGTTGGTCGCCAGCACGTCGTACCGGCTGTTGTAGACGACCGCGGGGTGCGGGACCAGGGCGTCGAGGATGCCCTGGATCTCGGGGCTGACGACCTCGACGTCCTCGGGGGAGCGGTCGGGGGCGTACGGCACCTCGGCCAGGTGGTAGAGGTGCTCGCGCTCGGGCCGGTCCAGCCGGAGCGTACGGGCCACGGCGTCGAGCACCTGCGCCGAGGCGTTGATCGGGCGGCCCTGCTCCAACCAGGTGTACCAGGTGACGCCGACGCCGGAGAGCTGGGCGACCTCCTCACGGCGCAGGCCGGGCGTGCGGCGGCGGAGTCCCGGCGGCATGCCGACGTCCTCGGGGGTCACCCGGGCTCTGCGGCTGCGCAGGAAAGCCGCGAGTTCAGGCCTGCGGTGATGCCGTGCCGGTGCTGTCAAAGTCGTCACACCCCCATGGTCGAGTCCCCGTGCCGCCGCTGCCAGGTGCTGTCAGTACCAGCATCAGCGGGCTCTCGTTACCCGTATCGCGGTGCCTTCAGGCTTCTCGGCATGACGACGACCACGACACGTCCCGTACTCAGTAAAGACGGTGGCACCGACAAACGACCCGGGCTGCTGCTCGGTGTGGTGCTCGCCGCCCAGTTCATGGCCCTGCTCGACGTCTTCATCGTCAACGTCGCCGCGCCCACGATCCGCGGCGAACTCTCCGCCTCCGGGGCCGGACTCCAGCTCGTCATCGCCGGATACACCATCTCCTACGCGGTGTTGCTCATCACCGGGGCACGTCTCGGCGCCCTGCTCGGTCACCGCAGGACGTACCTCGGCGGACTCGCCCTCTTCACCGCGGCCTCGCTCGCCTGCGGACTGGCCGCGGGCACCGGCCAGTTGATCGGCTTCCGGCTCGTCCAGGGCGCGGCGGCGGCCCTGATGATCCCGCAGGTGCTCAGCCTCATCCAGCGGAACTTCACCGGCGAGGGCCGGGTGCGCGCCCTCGGTGCCTACGCCGCGGTCCTGGCGACCGGCGCCGCGGCCGGGCAGGTGCTCGGCGGCATCCTGGTCAGCGCCGACCTCTTCGGCACGAGCTGGCGGCCGGTCTTCCTGGTCAACGTGCCCATCGGGCTGGTGCTGCTGGTCCTGGGCGCCCGGGTGCTGCCCCGCGACTCCCACGCCGCCGCCGGGCACCCGCCCGCCCGCTCCCTCGACCTGCCCGGGCTGCTCCTGCTCGCCGCCGCCGTGACGCTGCTCACGGTCCCGCTGGTCCTCGGTCAGGAGCAGGACTGGCCGCTGTGGTCCTGGCTCTCCCTCGGAGCCTCCGGGGCCGTCCTCGCGGTCTTCCTCGGCCACGAGTCGAGGCTGGCCCGGCGCGGCGGCGCCCCGCTCGTCGCCCCGCGCGTCCTCCGCCTGCCCGGCATGGGCCGGGCAGCCGTCCGGATCGCCGCGGCGATGGCGGTCAACGCCGGGTTCCTCTTCACTCTCACCCTGCACCTCCAGGGCGGCCTGGGACACAGCGCGCTGCGCGCCGGCCTCACCTTCGCGCCGGCCGCCGTGGTCTTCGGCGCGGTCGGGCTCACCTGGCGGCGCTGGCCGGCCCGGGGGCAGCGATTCCTGGTCACCGGCGGCTTCCTGCTCGCCGCGGCCGCCGCGCTGGGCCTGGGGGCCTCCCTCGGCGGCGGTGCCGAGGGAGGCTGGGGGCTCCACCTCTCCCTGGGCGCCATGGGCGCCGGGCTCGCGCTGGCGTTCAGCCCGGCCCTGACCGGGGCCCTGGCAGCCGTGGCCCCGGAGGACGCGGCCGACGCCAGCGGTCTGCTCGCCACCGTGACCCAGCTCGGGCAGTTGATCGGCGTGGCGACCTTCGGCACGCTCTTCCTCGGGCGCGCGCATACGCCGGGGGCGCATGCCTCCGCCGACGCGCTCTGGGTGTGCGCCCTCGCGCTGGCCGCGGCTTCGATCTTGGGCGCGTCGACGGCCCTGGTCCGCCGAGCCCGCTGACCCCCTTGCGGGGCCATGGCAGAATCGGGACGGCCGGAGGGGGACGAGGGTCCGGACGGGAGGGAGTGTGCGTTGGCCGCGAGCGGTGCCGAGGATTCCGAGGCCCATGCCGTCGCAGATCCCGTCGAGGACCGTACCGGGGCCGAAGGTGCGCAGGCCCTGCTCGGCTGTCCCGCCTGCGGGTCGGCCCGGATCGCCCACATGCTCGGCGACAACGGCGGAACGTCCTTCGTGTGCACGTCCTGCGGCCACAGCTGGAGCTGAGTGATGGGTGCACACAGGCGGAAGTGCGACTGGTGCGGCAGCGGTACGCCCATCGTCCGGGACATGGACCCGATCAACACCGAGTACCAGTACTGGTGCGAGGAGTGCGCACGGGCGCTGATCATAAAAGGCGACCCGATCGAGACCTACCGCGAGCTGGAGGGCGAGCCGATCTACGGCCGGCTCCTGGAGGAGCACTGCACCCTCAAGCGCTTCTACTCGTTCGCCACGGCCTGACGCCACCGCGCCAGGCCGTAGCCCGCGAGGAGCGCCGTCATGGTCAGCGGGTAGACCCCCGACAGCAGCATCTGGCCGGCGGTCTGGTCGAGTTCGGGGCGACCGGGGTCGTGCGGCACCCACCACAGCGCGAACGACGCGAACACCAACGCCACCGCGGGCACCGTCCACCCGGGCCGTATCAGCGCCCGCCGGTCCACCAGCAGGATCAGCAGCGGGACGCACCACACCCAGTGGTGGGACCAGGAGATGGGGCTGATCATCAGGGCGGTGACCGCGCAGACCACCACGGCCAGCGCCGTGTCCCCGCGCAGCGCCGCCCGGACCGCGAGCGTCATCGCCACCGTGCCCAGGACCGCCGCGGTCGCCGCCCACCACATGCCGGGATCGTCGGTGTGCATCAGCCGGGCGAGAACCCCGCGCAGCGACTGGTTCGCGGTCTCCTCGGCGAAACCGACGCGGCCGGTCTCCAAGAGCGTCTCGGTCCAGAACCGCTTCGCGTCGTGCGGCAGGGCCAGCGCGCTGGCCAGCGTGATCCCGAGGAAGACGCCGGTCGCCGTGACCCCCGTGCGGAGCCACTGGTTCCAGCCGCGCTCGCCGCGCCACCGCAGGAAGCCGGCGATGAGCAGGAGGACCACGAAGAGACCCGGTGTGAGCTTCACCGCAGTGGCGAGCCCGATCCCGAGCCCGGCCCAGCGGCTGCCCTCACGCCGGGTGAAGTCCCACAGCACGGCGACCGCGATGAGCAGGTTGATCTGCCCGTACCGCAGCGTCGTCCACACCGGCTCCGACCAGACCACGACCGCGGCCACCAGGAACGTCGCCCGCCACAGGGCCGTCCGCGACAGGGACGGCCGGACCAGTCGCAGCGAGAGCTGGACCAGCGCGACCACCAGCAGGAGGTTCCCCGCGGTCGTCAGGGTCCGCATCAGCGGGACGCCGACCAGCGTCAACGGGACGAACAGCAGGCCGGCGAAGGGCGGATAGGTCATGGCGAGGTTCGCCGAGGTGGCGCGCATCGCGTAGAGGTCGCCGCCCGCCCGGACCGTCTCCCCCTCGGCCCGGTAGACCATCACGTCGAGCATGTTCACGTGGGCCAGGCGCTGGGCCACCCAGAAGGCGGCGAAGGAGAACAGGCACACCGCCGCGGCGGTGGCGAGGGGCCACTGACGGGCACGGGTTCGGGTGAGGACGGACGCGGTCACAGAGGGGGACCCTACCCGCCGCCCCCCGGGTCCCGTCCGGGCGATCCTCCCGGGCCCGCGGCCCCCGCCAGCGCCGCCCGACGCGGCCCGACGGACCGGACACCCCGAGGGCCCCGGGAAACGATTTGTAGTTCCCCCGGGAGGCCGGTTAATGTTCTGTCTGTCGCCGCGGGGGAAACCCGGAACGGGGCGGCGGACAGCAAGGGGCTATAGCTCAGTTGGTAGAGCGCCTGCATGGCATGCAGGAGGTCAGGAGTTCAATTCTCCTTAGCTCCACAGTGAAGAAGAAGCGGGTCATCCGAATCGGATGACCCGCTTCTTCGTGTTCCGGGCCGGCGGCTCAGCCCTTGCCGCTCCCCAGCGCCTTGCGGCCGGTGCCCGGCGGCAGGGCGGGGCGCTCGGCCGGGGCCGCCTCCACGCGCAGCGCGAGCGCCGGGCAGCGGCGTACGGCCCGCTGGGCGCGGCCGCGCAGGTGCATCGGCACCGACGCGTCGGCGAGCGCCGGGTAGCCGTCCGGGCCCAGTCTGATCAGCTCCGGCACGATGTCCGCGCACAGCCCGTGGCCCTGGCACAGCGTCCAGTCGACGGCGAGCTTCTCACCGCTCGGAATCGACTCCTCCGCGTCCTGGTAGCCGGGCGCCGGCAGGGGCAGCACCCCGATCGTCGGCCGGCCGCAGCCGCCGTCGAGGACGTGCGCGGCCAGATCGTCGGTGAACGCCGAGAGCGTCGAGTTGAAGAAGCGGGCCGAGCCGTCCGGGTGCTTGCACGCTCCGCGGCCCTTCACCGCCTGCGTGACCTCCCGCAGGGCCTCCAGCGCGGCCGGGCCGCCGCCGTTCAGTAGGTCCGACAGGCCGCCGGCCGCGGCGGGCAGGCCCAGGCGGCAGGGCCCGCACTGGCCGGCCGTCTCCGCCGCCAGCCAGTTGGCGACGCGCAGGGACTCGCCGAGCGGGCAGGTCTCCGGGCCGATGGGCAGGATCGCACCGGCCCCCAGCGCGCCGCCGACGGCCGACAGCGACGCACGCGAGACGGTGGCGTTGTGAACGGCGACCGAGTCGATCCAGTTGCCGTGGTAGCCGCCGGTGAGGACGCCCTGGGGGAGCGGCGGGGCGCCGGCCAGCTGCAGCACGTAGCGCAGCGGGACACCCGTCGGGACCTCGACCACCATCGGACGCGCGACCGCCCCGGAGATCGTCAGCATGACCGTGCCGGGCTCGCTGTCGAGCCCGCTGTGGCCGTAGCGGCGCGGGCCGATCCGCGCGGCGATGGCCAGCTGCGCGAACGTCTCGGCGTTCGACAGCAGCGTCGGCGCGCCTCCGACGCCCGACTCCGCGGCCCGCTCCCGGCGCCCCGCCGGCAGGGCCGGGCCGCCGGACGCCGCCCGGATGACCGACGAGGCCTCGCCGGAGACCATCCGCTCGGGGGTGCGGACGACCCGCGCGCGCAGCGCCTGGCCGCGCCGGTCGGAGAGGCCGCGCTCCGCCAGGGCGGAGCGGATGGAGATCTCCGTGGAGTTGCGGGTGACGGCGACGATCAGCGTCCGGGCGCCCAGCGCCTCGGCCGCCAGCAGCGCCCCGTCCAGGATCAGGTGCGGGGCCCGGTTGAGCAGCACCGTGTCCTTGCGGCAGGCGGGCTCGCCCTCACTGCCGTTGACCACCACCACGGGGCGTACCCCGCGGCGGATCGCCGCCTTGCCGACGGCCCTCAGCTTGCGCCCGAACGGAAAGGCGGCGCCCCCGCGCCCGGTCAGGGATATGTCGTCGGCGAGCTGCGCGAGTTGGTCGCCGCCCATCGGCTCCAGCGGCCCGTGCACCTTCAGGTGCATGTCGAGTCCCAGCCGCTCGACCAGGTCGAAGCCCTGGGTGAGCTGTGGCAGACCGACCACGCGGACCTCGGGGACATCGGGGAGCGGGACGTTCACGGGCGGTCTCCTGCGGGTGCGTTCCAGGGTTCACCCGCCGGAGGCGGGCTGGAGTACGTCGGCATCGGCGGCGACGGAGCGGGCCAGTAGCCGGGGCGGGGCGTGGGATCGGGGATGACGGGGAGCTCCTCGGTCATGGGTATGCGCTCGGCGTACGGGACGCCGAGGTCGGTCGGGTACGAGGCGGTGTCCGGCGCCGGGGTGGTGGCCCGCGACACTGCGCGGTACGCGGCCGAGAAGCCGGCACCGGCAGGGGGGACCGGGGCAGCCGGGGCCACCGGCGGCGCGGAAACCGCCTCGTACAACTGCGGTACGGGAGGAGAGACGGCTGTGTTCAAAAACGGCTGAGAAACAGGTCGATCCAGCCACTCGGCGGACAGCGTGGGCGGCTCCTCGCGCGGGCTCTGCTCCCGTTCCGGCCGGACGGGAGGGCCGCTGGGGGCCTCGGACACGCGCGGGCGGCCCTCCACCGACGCGAGGAGGCCGGCGAGGCGCTCGACCAGCGCACGCTGGGTCGGGGCGGG
This sequence comes from Streptomyces sp. NPDC048338, assembly GCF_043201055.1. Lineage (NCBI taxonomy): Bacteria > Bacillati > Actinomycetota > Actinomycetes > Kitasatosporales > Streptomycetaceae > Streptomyces > Streptomyces sp. NPDC048338. The sequence goes on along the minus strand of NZ_JBICYQ010000001.1, from coordinate 854,360 downwards.
CAGCAGGCGCAGCGAGACGGCCGCGCCGACGGAGGCCAGGGCCAGGCAGTACATGGTGACGACCCAGGTGGCCGCCGGCCTGCCCGTGTACAGGCCGTGCATCAGGGCGAAGCACCAGGCCGGGTACGCCAGCATGTGCAGGGGCCGCCAGCGGGCGGCGAAACGCCCGCGGCCCGCCAGGGTGCTGCGCAGCGCGCCGGTGGCGGCGGCGATCACCATCAGCAGCCCGGCGAGCGAACCGAGGCCGATGAGACCGCCGGTCCCGGCGACGCCGAGACCGAAGGGGACGAAAGCGCCGATCGCCTCCACGTGACCGAGCGAGACCTTCACGGTGGCGTGCAGCAGCAGGAAGCCGAGCGAGGCGGTGGCCGTCGCGCGGTGGATGCCCTGGGCCAGCAACCGGTGGCGGGTGGAGAGCAGCAGCCGGTCGGTGGCGGTCAGGCCCCAGGCCACCGACGCGGTCAGGGAGACCAGCGACAGGACGCCGGTGGTGAAGTCGAGCGCGGCCCGGAAGCTGTCGCTGCCACCGACGGCGAGCAGCGGCAGGACGACCAGCGCCGCGACAGACAGCCCGCCCTGCACCGGCCGGCTCATGCCGGGGCGCTGGGCGGGCGACGAACGGATCTTGCGATGAGGGTTCATGGGGGCGACTCCGAATGGTGCGGATAAGCGGTCCCGTTGCCGCATGCTAAGTCGCTGCATACCGACCGGTAGATGGTTTGCAGCGTTTACAGGGCGTGCGAACGGCAACTGACTCTGGGGTTGCCCCGGATAAGGGCGATACGCGGAGTAACCCGGGCGGCCCGGGCGGCCCGGTCACGGTGTGGAACGTCGGTGCGGCCTGCGCGGGCCCTGCGGTACCCTGACGCCATGCGTGCCGTACGCCTTCTGCTTAGCGAGCCGCGCTGATCAGTCCCGACGGATGAGAGTTCCGGTCGGAATCGGCGCGGCGTCCCCTCCTGTGCGAGGGGATTTTTCATTTCGTGGCAGTGGGCAGAGACGATCGATGGAGCTTCAAGGATCATGAGCGAGATGAATTCGGCTGCCGAGACGGCGGCCCCGCATCGTTATACGGCGGCGATGGCCGCCGACATCGAGGCACGCTGGCAGGACTTCTGGGACGCCGAGGGAACCTACGAGGCGCCGAACCCCACCGGTGACCTGGCGGGCGACCCCGAGATCGCCGCCCGGCCCAAGAAGTTCATCATGGACATGTTCCCGTACCCCTCGGGTGCGGGCCTGCACGTCGGCCACCCGCTGGGCTACATCGCCACCGACGTCTACGCCCGCCACGCGCGCATGTCCGGGCACAACGTCCTGCACACCCTGGGCTTCGACGCCTTCGGCCTGCCCGCCGAGCAGTACGCCGTGCAGACGGGCACGCACCCGCGCGTCTCCACCGAGGCCAACATGGAGAACATGAAGGTCCAGCTGCGCCGGCTGGGCCTGGGCCACGACAAGCGCCGGTCGTTCGCCACGATCGACCCGGAGTACTACAAGTGGACGCAGTGGATCTTCCTGCAGATCTTCAACTCCTGGTACGACGACGAGGCCCGGAAGGCCCGTCCGATCGCCGAGCTGGTCGAGCAGTTCGAGAACGGCACCCGTGAGGTCTCCGGCACGCGCGCGTGGAGCGAGCTGACCGCCGCCGAGCGCGCCGACGTGCTGAGCGAGTACCGCCTGGCCTACGCCTCCGACGCGCCCGTGAACTGGTGCCCCGGACTGGGCACGGTGCTGGCCAACGAGGAGGTCACCGCCGACGGCCGCTCCGAGCGCGGCAACTTCCCCGTCTTCAAGTCCAAGCTGCGCCAGTGGAACATGCGGATCACCGCCTACGCGGACCGCCTGCTGGACGACCTGGACGCGCTGGACTGGCCCGAGGCCATCAAGCTGCAGCAGCGCAACTGGATCGGCCGCTCCGAGGGCGCCCGCGTCGACTTCCAGGTCGGCGACACCGGCGCGATCACCGTCTTCACCACCCGCCAGGACACCCTGTTCGGCGCCACCTACATGGTCCTGGCGCCGGAGCACGACCTGGTCGAGAAGATCGTCCCGGCCGTGTGGCCCGAGGGCACCCACGACGTGTGGACCGGCGGTCACGCCACCCCGGCCGAGGCCGTCGACGCGTACCGCAAGCAGGCCGCCTCCAAGTCCGACGTCGAGCGCCAGGCCGAGGCCAAGGACAAGACCGGCGTCTTCACCGGCGCGTACGCGACCAACCCGGTCAGCGGCGAGCAGGTCCCCGTCTTCATCGCCGACTACGTCCTGATGGGCTACGGCACCGGCGCGATCATGGCCGTCCCGGCCCACGACTCCCGTGACTTCGCCTTCGCGCGCGCCTTCGAACTGCCGATGCGCTGCGTCGTGGAGCCCGACGACGACCGCGGCACCGACCCGGCGACCTGGGACGACGCCTTCTCCTCCTACGAGGCGAAGCTGGTCGACTCCTCGAACGAGGACGTGGCGCTGGACGGACTGGGCGTGGTCGACGCCAAGGCGCGGATCACCGCCTGGCTGGCCGACCGCGGCATCGGCGAGGGAACCGTCAACTTCCGCCTGCGCGACTGGCTGTTCAGCCGCCAGCGCTACTGGGGCGAGCCCTTCCCGATCGTCTACGACGAGGACGGCGTGGCGCACTCGCTGCCCGAGTCGATGCTGCCGCTGGAGCTGCCGGAGGTCGAGGACTACTCGCCGCGCACCTTCGACCCGGACGACGCCGACACCCAGCCGGAGACCCCGCTGTCCCGCAACGAGGACTGGGTCAACGTCACCCTGGACCTGGGCGACGGCCCCCGGAAGTACCGCCGCGAGACCAACACCATGCCCAACTGGGCCGGCTCCTGCTGGTACGAGCTGCGCTACCTGGACCCGAACAACTCCGAGAAGCTGGTCGACCCGGCCGTCGAGCAGTACTGGATGGGGCCGCGCGAGGGCATGCCCACCGGTGGCGTCGACCTGTACGTCGGCGGCGCCGAGCACGCGGTGCTGCACCTGCTGTACGCGCGCTTCTGGTCCAAGATGCTGTTCGACCTGGGCCACATCTCCTCGGCGGAGCCGTTCCACAAGCTGTACAACCAGGGCATGATCCAGGCCTTCGTCTACCGGGACGCGCGCGGCATCGCCGTGCCGGCGACCGAGGTCGAGGAGCGCGACGGCGCCTTCTTCCACGAGGGCGAGAAGGTCAGCCGCGTCCTGGGCAAGATGGGCAAGTCCCTGAAGAACGCCGTCACGCCGGACGAGATCTGCGCCGAGTACGGCGCCGACACCCTGCGCCTGTACGAGATGGCGATGGGCCCGCTGGACGTCTCCCGTCCCTGGGACACGCGCGCGGTGGTCGGCCAGTACCGCCTGCTGCAGCGCCTGTGGCGCAACATCGTCGACGAGTCGACCGGCGAGGTCACGGTCGTCGACACCGCGCCCGACGAGGACACCCTGCGCGCGCTGCACAAGGCGATCGACGGGGTCGGGCAGGACATGGCGGCCATGCGCTTCAACACCGCCATCGCCAAGATCACCGAGCTGAACAACCACCTGACGAAGTCGGGCGGCGCGCTCTCCCGGCCGGTCGCCGAGCAGCTGGTGCTGCTGGTCGCCCCGCTGGCCCCGCACATCGCCGAGGAGCTGTGGCGCAAGCTGGGCCACACCGGCTCGGTCGTCCACCGGGACTTCCCGGTCGCGGACCCGGCCTACGTCGTGGACGAGACCGTGACCTGCGTCGTGCAGATCAAGGGCAAGGTCAAGGCCCGCCTGGAGGTCTCCCCGTCCATCACCGACGCGGAGCTGGAGGCGCTGGCGCTGGCCGACGCGCACGTGGTCGCCGCCCTGGGCGGTGCGGAGATCCGCAAGGTGATCGTCCGCGCGCCGAAGCTGGTCAACATCGTCGCCTGATCGCGGTACCGGGGTTTTCCCCTACGGGCAGGTTGGGGGTTCCGATGGAACCCCCGGCCTGCCCTTTCCGTTTACGGTGGAGGAAGCGACAACCGAGGGAAACCGACGGACGCCGGAGGGGCGCACATGGAAGCCGCGATTGTGATCATGGCGCTGCTCTTCTTCGCCTTCGTGGCGCTGGGGGTGTACGCGACCGTCAAGGTGGCCAAGGCGGCCAAGCGCGGCGTCGACCGCACACTCACCCAGGCCAAGCGCACGGTCGAGGACACCACGCTGCGCGCCAAGAGCTACGGGCAGGGCGGGGTCGCGGGCGAGCTGGCCCAACTGCGGCTCTCCCTGCGTACGTCGATGCGCGCCACGCAGGACGCGCTCCAGGCGGCCGCGCCCGAGGACGCCTCCCTCCAGGAGTCCCTGCTCCTGTTCCAGCGGCTCAGCGGCCACGGACGGGAGCTGGACGAGGACCTGAAGCGGCTGGAGCGGGAGCCGGACCGGGCCAGGGTGGCCGGCGCGCTCGGTGAACTGCGCGAGCGCACGGAGCGGATCACGCACTCCGCCGAGTCGCTGCGCTGGGCCGCCCGGGACCGGGCGCGGAAGTTCGCGGAGGACGACCTGTCCTCGCTCAGCGCCCAGATCGACGTGGAGGCGGGCGCACTGCGCCACTGGTCGGCCGTCGACGACACCCCGGGCTCGCAGCAGGCGGACTTCTCCTGGCCCGAGGCGGACCCTGCCGCGGGAGCCGGGCACGAGCAGGTGTGGCCGGCGGACGGGGCGGCGCAGGACGCGGGCGGGTCGCCGGATCGTCCCACCCAGGAGCAGCAGCAGCCGCAGGCGATCACGGCACGCGACCCGAGGGTCACGAGCTTCCCGTGGGAGAAGACTCGCCGGCCGGAGACCACCAACTGACACCGGGTGGCGCGGTGTCGACGTCGTCCGAGGCAGACGGGGCGAGCGGTCGCACGGCGCGCCCGCACCGCGGGGGCGGGGTGCGTCGGGCCCGTCGGCCGTGGTGCGCGTGGGCGTGGAGTGTCCGGCGGGGCGACGCGGACGGTCCGTGGACGGGGCCCGGGCTGCCGTCGACCCGCCGCTGCGGGTAACCTCCCGCTCATGTCCCGGCATGTCGCGATCGTCACCGATTCCACGGCCTACCTGCCACCCCAGACGATGGAGCGGCACGCCATCACAGCGGTACCGCTGACCGTCGTCGTCGACGACCAGGCCCTTGAGGAAGGGACCGAGATCTCGGCCCGTTCACTGGCACAGGCGCTGCAGAAGCGCCGGCCGGTGACCACCTCCCGGCCGAGCCCCGAGGTGTTCGCGGCGACCTATCGCGCGGCGGCCGAGGCCGGCGCGAAGGGCGTCGTCTCGCTCCACCTGTCCGCGGAGTTCTCCGGGACGTACGACGCCGCCGTGCTGGCGGCCAAGGACGCGCCCGTGCCCGTGCGGGTCGTGGACACGCGCATGGTGGGGATGGCGCTCGGCTTCTGCGCGCTCGCCGCGGCCGAGGTCGTCGACGCCGGCGGGTCGCTCGACGAGGCGGTGGCCGCGGCGGAGAAGCGCGCCGCCGGGACCTCCGCCTTCTTCTACGTCGACACGCTGGACTACCTCCGCCGCGGGGGACGCATCGGAGCCGCGCAGGCGCTGCTCGGCTCGGCGCTGGCGGTCAAGCCGCTGCTGGAACTGGACGGCGGCCGGATCGAACTCCGCGAGAAGGTGCGGACCGCGTCGAAGGCCATCGCCCGCCTGGAGGAGATCGCCGTGGAGCGCGCGGCTTCCGGACCGGTGGACGTCGCCGTGCACCATCTCTCCGCGCCCGAGCGGGCCGCGGTGCTGGCCGACCGGCTGCGGGAGCGCCTGCCCGGCATGAAGGAGCTGCAGGTCAGCGAGGTGGGCGCGGTGATCGGGGCGCACACGGGGCCGGGGTTGCTCGCCGTCGTCGTCTCGCCCCGCTGAACGAGGTGGGGTCCGGGCCGGCGGGAGACTCTGCGGTGGCGGGCAGCGGCCCCCGGGGTGACGGGCGGCGGGGGGCGGGTGGCGGGTGACGGCACCTGGTGTGTGAGGGCCTGGGGTCGGGCTTCGGGGCTGGGCCGGGCGCCGGGTGGCGCCGTCTGTCCCTCGTGTGAGTGAGGGAATTTTCCACAACCCGGCATTCATCCACGGATATCGAGGCATCTCGGCACGATCCCGGTGATCTCCCTACCGTCTGAGGCATGGCTCTTCGTACACGTATCGCAGGCACGACGACAGCAGCGACCGGCGGCCCGGGACGCGCGCCGGGGTCGGACGGGCGCGCCCGCTCCGGAGGGAGCGGCTCGCCTCCTGAACGGGTCGGGCGTGGGTCCCGCACCCGACGCCCGGTCCCGGCGGGCGGCGCCGCCACGAGGCGCCGTGGGGAGGCGCTCTTCCCTCCGGCCTCCGGTGTCCCGCTTCCGACCGCCGGAGACGGCGCGGACGAACCGCCGGCGGACCGGGGCGCACCGGAGACGGACACGCCCGGAGGGACCCGGGAGGAGCGCGCGGGGCCCACGCTCGGCGAGCGGCTCGCTCTCGCGCTGCGCGAGCGGTTACCGGTGTGGGCGCAGGTGCGCTGCGGACTCGAACCGAGGACGCTGGCCGCCCTGACCGTGATCCTGGTCGTGGCCGCGGGGGTGGCCGGACGGTACTACTGGACCGGCCGGCCGGAGGCCGTGCGCGCTCCTGAGATCGTGCGTGCGGCGTCGCCTCCCGGGGGTGGGGAGTCGACCGCGGCTCCGGCCGTCCCGATGGCCCTGGAGGGTCCCGCCGGGCCCGTGACGGGGGCACCCTCGGCGGCTGTCGTCGTCGACGTGAACGGCAAGGTGCGACGGCCGGGGGTGCTGACCCTGCCGGCCGGGTCGCGGGTCGCGGACGCGCTGCGGGCGGCCGGCGGGGTACGGCCGGGCGCCGACCTCACCGGCCTCAACCGGGCCCGGGTACTCATGGACGGCGAGCAGGTCGTGGTCGGCCTGCCGCCGGCGGCGCTTCCCGGCGGGAGTTCCGGCTCGGGCATCGGCCCGGGCTCGGGCTCGGGCTCGGCAGGCGGTGTCGCCGGGACGCGGGCGGCTCCCCTGAGTCTCAACGCGGCCACCGTCGAGCAGCTCGACGCCCTGCCCGGGGTCGGCCCGGTGCTCGCGCGGCACATCGTCGACCACCGCACGGAGCACGGGGGCTTCCGGACGGTCGCCGAACTGCGCGAGGTCAACGGCATCGGCGAACGCCGGTTCGCGGATCTCGCACCGCTGGTGCGGCCGTGAACGCGGCCGGCGCGCTCCGTGAGCGCCGTGATCGTGCTCGGGCTCGGGCCGACGGGCTGGACGTGACCTGCGACGACGGGGGAGGAGAGAGGGGCGACGCGCGTGATGGCCACGGGGAAGGGCCTGCCGATCTCCGGCTCGTGCCGCCGGCGTTGGCCGCCTGGGGGGCGGCGGCGGTCGCCGTGGGCGTCTCGGGTTGGTGGACGGTCGCGGGCGTGCTGGCCTGCGTGGGCGGCGCGGCCCTGCTGCTGATCCCGGTGGTCGCCGGGCCCGGCGGACCGGGGCGGGGGCTCAAGGCGACGGCGGGGGCGGCGGTCCTGTTCTGTGCGGCGGCAGGCGCCGCGTCGGGCGGTCTGCACGCGGCGGACCTGCGGCGCGGCCCGGTGCCGGCACTCGCGGAGAGACACGCCCGAGCCGCGGCGGAGGTGACGATCCTGTCCGATCCGCGGCTCACCCGTCCCCGGGTCCGCGGCGACCGGACGGCACCCGTCTCCGTCGTCGCGAGGGCCGAGGTGACGCGGATCGAGCCGGCCGACGGCTCGGTCCACCGCGCCAGGACGCCTGTGCTGCTGGTCGTTCCCGCGGGAAAGGGGCAGCGGGAGTGGCTGAGGGTGCTGCCGTCGACCCGCCTGCGGATCCAGGCGCGCCTGATACCCCCGCTACGCAACGGCGAACCGTTCGCGGCGGTGATGCGGGTCGACGCCACGGGGCCGCCGCGGATCACCGGGCCGCCGAGCGTCCCGCAACGCACCGCGGGGGAGCTCCGGGCCGGTCTGCGACGGGCGACCGACGGACTGTCCCCGGACGCGCGGGCGTTGCTGCCGGGGCTGGTCGTCGGGGACACCGCACGGATCGGGCCCGATCTCACCGACGCCTTCGAGGCAACCGACCTCACCCACCTTCTGGCGGTGTCGGGTTCGAACCTCACCGTCGTTCTGCTGCTTCTCGTCGGGAGGCCGGGGACCGCCCTTCGGGCGGAGCGCGGAGGGCTCGCGCCGCGGCTCGGCATCCCCCTGCGGTCCACCGCGCTCGCCGGGGGCGGCCTGACGATGGCCTTCGTCGTCGTGTGCCGCCCCGATCCCAGCGTCCTGCGGGCCGCGGCCTGTGGTCTCGTCGCCCTGCTGGCCATCGCCACCGGCCGCCGCAGATCGATGATCCCGGCACTGGCCGCGGCGGTGCTGGCGCTGGTGCTGTATGACCCGTGGCTGGCGCGGAGCTACGGCTTCCTGCTCTCCGTCCTGGCCACCGGAGCGCTGCTCACGCTCGCGCCGCGCTGGAGCGAGGCGCTGCGACGGCGCCGGGTACCGGACCGGCTCGCCGAGGCGGTCGCCGCTGCGCTGGCGGCCCAGGTGGTCTGCGCTCCGGTGGTGGCGGTCTTCGCCGCCCGGGTGAGCCTGGTCGCCATCCCCGCCAACCTGCTCGCCGAACCGGCCGTCGCGCCGGCCACGGTGCTCGGCTTCACCGTCCTCGCCCTGGCACCGGTCGCGCCCTCGGCCGCCACAGGGGTGGCGCGGATCGCGGCCTGGCCCGTCGAGTGGATCGCGGGAGTGGCCCGGTGGGGTGCGGCGCTGCCGGGGGCGGAGACGGCCTGGCCCGGCGGGTGGTGGGGCGGACTGCTGCTGGCCGGGATCTCCGGGGTGGCGGTGCCGGCCGCCCGGAAGGTGCCGTACCGGCGCGGGGTCGCCGCCGGCTGCGCGGCGTTGCTCTTCCTCGTCGTCGTGCGTCCGGCGCCGCTGGCACGGCTGGCCACCGGTTGGCCGCCGCCGGGCTGGGTGTTCGCGATATGCCAGGTCGGGCAGGGGGACGCGACGGTGCTTGCTGCGGGCGGGGACGCGGCCGTCGTGGTCGACGCCGGACCGGATCCGGCGCTGGTGGACCGCTGCCTGGGCGACCTCGGGGTACGCCGGATCCCGTTGCTGGTGCTCACGCACTTCCACGCGGACCACGTCGCCGGACTGCCCGGGGTGCTGCGTGGCCGGTCGGTCGGCGCCATTCAGACCACGGGGCTCGAAGAACCGGCAGGACAGGCGGCGTTCGTGCACCGGACGGCCTCGGCGGCCGGGGTTCCGGTGGTCCGTGCCGTGGCCGGGGAGCGGCGGCGCCTCGGGCTGCTGGAGTGGCACGTGCTCTGGCCCCGGGAGCGGTTCGCGGGGAGGGGCCCGGAGGAGTCCGAACCGAACGACGCGAGCGTCGCACTGCTCGTCCGGACCGCGGGAGGGCTGAGCCTGCTCCTGCTGGGTGACCTCGAACCACCTGCCCAGCAGGGCCTGTTGCGTGCTCACCCGGCGCTGGCGCCGGTGGATGTCCTCAAGGTCGCCCACCATGGCTCCCCCTATCAGGACCCCGGGCTGATACGGGCGGTGCGGCCGAGGCTGGCGCTGATCTCGACCGGGCGCGACAACCCGTACGGCCATCCCTCGCCACGGACCGTCGGGGCGCTGCGCGCGGGAGGTGCTGAGGTGCTCAGGACGGATCGGGACGGGGCCGTCGCGGTCGTGGGGGCGGGCCGGGAACTGCGGGCCGTGGCGAGAGGAGCCGAGTGAGGGGGAATCGCTTGTAAAGAAGTCTTTCTAAAGATAGCTTTACATCATGCCGGAGAACGAGCCCGCAGCCGCGCCCCCGGGTGACGAGCAGCCCCGCAGCATCCATCTCACCGACCCCAGGGCCCTGCGCGCCTACGCCCACCCGACGCGGATGACCCTGGTGGGGCTGCTCCGGCGGAGCGGGCCGTTCACGGCGACCCGGGCCGCCGAGCTGACCGGGGAATCGGTGGCCAGCTGCTCGTACCACCTGCGGATACTCGCGAAGTACGGGCTGGTCGAGGAGGCGCCGGGAGGCCGGGGGAGGGAGAAGCCGTGGCGGGCCACCGCCCGGTACACGGACTGGCCCGGAGCGAGCGAGGACGCGGCGGTCGCGCAAGCGGCGGACGCGTTGACCGCGGCGGCCGCCGAGCGGTACTTCGCACGGGTCCTGGAGGCCATGAAGGACCGGAACGGGCTGCCCCGGGAATGGCGGGAGGCCGAGCAGTTCGGCGACTCCCTGCTGTACCTCACGCCGGCCGAGCTCGCGGACTTCGGCCGGCGGGTCGAGGGGCTGCTGCTGCCCTACGAGGCGCGCGGGTCCGACCCGTCGCTGCGGCCCGACGGCGCCCGGCCGGTGAGCATCCTGCGGATCGCCTACCTGGACCGCGAACTCCCGGACGAGACCGGCCGGGAGGGCGCAGCGAACGGTGCGGCCGACGAAGTCGACGCGGCAGACGTGAACGACGGCGTCGACACGAACGACGACGCCACCGGTACGACCGGTGGCACCGACGAGGGGGAGAGATGAGACTGTCCGGGCGCATACCCGTACTCCTGCGCGAGCGCAGCTTCCGGCGCTACTGGGCCGGCCAGACCGTGTCCCTCGTGGGGGACCAGATCTCGCTCATCGCGATCCCGCTCGCCGCGGTGCTCGTCCTCGGTGCCGACGCCGCCGAGATGGGCTGGCTCAAGACCGCCGAACTCCTGCCCGCGCTGCTCCTCAACATGCCCCTCGGTGCCTGGTCCGACCGGCAGGCGCGGCGACGGGGCGCGATGATCGCCGCCGACCTCGGCCGGGCCGTACTGCTGCTGACGCTTCCGGCCGCGTACCTCCTCGACGCCCTCACCCTCGGTCAGCTCTACCTGGTCGCGTTCGGGGTCGGCTCGCTGACCGTGCTCTTCGAGGTCTGCAACACCACGCTGTTCGTCGCACTGGTCCCGACCGAGCACTACGTCCAGGCGAACTCGCTCGTCAACGGCAGCCGTTCGATGGCCTGGCTCGCAGGGCCCGGGGTGGGAGGCGTGCTGGTCCAGGTCCTCACCGCGCCCTTCGCCCTGCTCGCCGACGCTCTCACCTACCTCGTGTCGGCCGGCTACCTCTGCCGGATCGACCCGGTGGAACCCCCGCCGTCGCCGGTCGTCAAGGGCCACTTCACCGAGGGGCTGCGCTGGGTCGTGCGCAACGCCTCGATGCGGGCGCTGTTCGCCGCGTCCGGGACGATCCAGTTCTTCAACTACATGTTCCACACGCTGTTCGTGCTGTACGCGACGACCGAACTCGGGCTGAGCCCCGGTGTTCTCGGCGGAGTGCTCGGCGCGGGAGCCGTCGGCGGCCTGATCGGGGCCGCGTGCAGTGGGGCGGTCGTACGGCGCTTCGGCATAGGCCGCTCCATCGTCGCCGGCTTCCTCGGGTTCACCCTGCCCCTGCTGCTGATCCCGCTGGCCGAGGGGCCGACGGTTCTGGTCGTCCTCCTGCTGTTCGTCGCCGAGTTCCTCTCCTGCGCGGCGGTCATGGTCGTGGACATCGCCGCGGGCTCCTTCCAGATGGCGCTGATACCCGACGCCGTCCGGGCCCGGGTGATGGGCGCCTACCGCACCCTGAACCACGGATTCCGCCCGCTCGGCGCACTCGTCGGCGGTCTCCTCGGCACGACGCTGGGGCTGCGCCCGACCCTGTGGATCGCCACCGCCGGTGCCGTGCTCAGCGTGTTCTGGCTGTTGCCGTCCCCGCTTCCCCGCGTTCGCGACCTGCCCGCGCCGGCGGTGGATCCGGCCCCGGTGGAGGAGCCGACGTCGGCCTGAGCGGCGGGCTCACCTCAGACGAGCCAGACGCCGTCACGCATCAGTTCGCGCTCGGCCAGCTCGTTCTCCTCGCGCCACGCCTTCATCGTCCTGGGTGTCACGCGGAGGTAGACCCAGGCGGGCCGGTCGCGGGGATCCCAGGCCAGTTTCGCCGCGAACGCGTCGGCCGAGGCGGTCGGGAGGCGATGGCCCTCGACCATCTCGGCCGTCCCGTCCACCAGCACGACGTCGCGGGTGTGCCCCAGACTGAGCCGGACCCTGCCGCCCGGTGTGAGATTGCGGGCGGTGGGATTGGTCCGGCGGGTGCACAACAGCACGGTGCCCCGGTCGGATGCCGCCCCTGTCTCCGTGCCCGTACCCGTACCCGTGCCCGCGTCAGTGCCAGCGCCCGCGTCAGTGCCGGTGCCGGTGTTCGCGGCGCCGTGTCCGTCGAGGGCGCAGGAGTCGCCGGTGGTGTCCCACACGAAGGACAGCGGGACGAGGCAGGGCTCGCCGTCCGCCGACGCGGTCGCCACCCAGAGGTCTTCGTCGTGCTCCAGCCGGGCCAGCACGTCCTGCTTGCGTCGCGAACGGGAGCGCGGCGGTTCGTGATCGGTCATGTCCGCACCGTAGCCAGGCTCGCGATCGACCACCTCGGCCTGGGGTCCTAGGTCCTGTCGGCAAAGTCCTTCCCCGGCACGGCGGTTGGGCCTACGACCGAAGCCGCATGGCGGTTCGCCGGGGTGCCCGGCAGACTGCGGGCATGGACAGTTCCGCAACCGCCGAAGGACCGAACACCGACGCCTACCTGGAGCGCATCGGGGCCACCCGCCCCGCTCGGCCCGACGCCGCCGCGCTGCGCGAACTCCACCTGCGGCATCTGCGGAGCGTCCCCTTCGAGAACCTCTCGATCCATCTCGGCGAGAACATCGTGCTGGACGAGAAGGCGCTCCTGGACAAGGTCGTCGCCGCCCGGCGCGGCGGTTTCTGCTACGAGGTCAACGCCACGTTCGCCGCGCTCCTGCGTGCCCTCGGCTACCGCGTCGCCCTCCTCCAGGGGCGTTGCTTCGGCAAGGAGGGGCGCCTCGGCATCCCGTACGACCACATGGCGCTGCTGGTGGAGACGCCGGACGACGGGCGATGGCTCGCCGACGTGGGATTCGGCAACCACAGCCACTTCCCGCTGGCCCTCGACGAGCGCGAGGAGCAGCGGGATCCGGGCGGCGTCTTCCGTATCGCGCCGACCGCGGACGGAGACCTCGACGTGCTGCGGGACGGCGAACCGCAGTACCGCCTCGAAACGCGGCCGCGCGAGCTCGCCGACTTCACGGCGGGCGCCTGGTACCACCGCACCTCGCCGGACTCCCACTTCCCGCGCTCCCTCATCTGCTCCCGTCTCACGCAGGAGGGCCGGATCACGCTCAGCGGCCACAAGCTGGTGACCACGGTGGGCGAGCAGCGGGACGAGCGGCTGCTGGAGACGGACGACGAGGTGAGGGCCGCGTACCGGGACCTGTTCGGCGTCGTGCTCGACGAGCTGCCCGTGATCCGCGCGCACGCGTAGCCGGAAGGGCCGGCACGTACGGCCCGAGTCCGGGGGACGGCCGGAGTCAGGGGGCCTCCAGCCAGCCCTCGTACTCCGCGGCCAGCGCGTCGAGCGCCGCCGCGTCCAGGCGGGCGTCCGGGTCCTCCACCACGACCAGCCACTGGGCGTCCTCGGCGTCGTCCTCGCCCGCGAGGGCGTCCCGGACCAACTGCGGCTCCTCGGCGAGGCCGAAGCGGTCGGGCAGCTCCTCGGCGACCTCCTCCGCGGCGTCGCGGTCGGGCAGCACCAGTACGTGTCTCACATCGCTCACGGGGACATTCTCCGGCACCGGGGCATCGGTCCGGCCGGGGGTGTCAGCGGCCCGTGGGATGCTGGGACGCGATGGCACCCAGGAAGAATTCCACCGACGACCTCCTCGCCCCCGTGACGCTCGCCGTGGGCCAGGAGGACCTCCTCCTCGACCGCGCGGTCCAGCAGGTGGTGGCGGCCGCGCGTGCCGCCGACGCCGACACGGACGTGCGCGACCTCGGCCCCGAGCAGCTGCAGCCGGGCACGCTGGCCGAACTGACCAGCCCCTCGCTCTTCGCCGAACGCAAGGTCCTGGTCGTCCGGAACGCCCAGGACCTGTCCGCGGACACGATCAAGGAGATCAAGGCCTACCTCGACGCGCCCTTCGAAGAGATCACGCTCGTGCTGCTCCACGCGGGCGGCGCCAAGGGCAAGGGCCTGCTCGACGCGGCGCGCAAGGTCGGCGCCCGCGAGGTGGCCTGCCCGAAGACGACGAAGCCGGCGGAACGCCTGACGTTCGTGCGGCAGGAGTTCCGGACGCTGGGACGGTCCGCCACCCCGGAGGCGTGCCAGGCACTGGTCGACGCGATCGGCAGCGACCTGCGGGAGCTGGCGTCTGCGGCGTCGCAGCTGACCGCCGACGTCGAGGGCACGATCGACGAGGCGGTCGTCGGGCGGTACTACACGGGTCGGGCCGAGGCGTCGTCGTTCAACGTCGCGGACCGCGCCGTCGAGGGGCGGGCGGCCGAGGCGCTGGAGGCGCTGCGCTGGTCGCTCTCCACGGGTGTTCCGGCGGTGCTCATCACCAGCGCGCTGGCCCAGGGAGTCCGGGCGATCGGCAAGCTCTCGTCGGCGCGCGGCGGCCGGCCGGCGGACCTGGCACGGGAGCTCGGCATGCCGCCGTGGAAGATCGACCGGGTCCGGCAGCAGATGAGGGGCTGGACACCGGACGGGGTGTCGCTCGCGCTGCGGGCGGTGGCGGAGGCCGACGCCGGCGTCAAGGGCGGGGGAGACGACCCGGAGTACGCGCTGGAGAAGGCGGTCGTCGCGGTGGCCAGGGCGGCGAGACTGCGCCGCTAGCGAGGTGACGGGCCGCGGCCCGTCAGCGCGGTGCCGGGCGCGCGCCGCCGGCCACCTCCGTGTCCCGCGCGCTTCCGTCACGACCCGGCAGCACTTCCCGCGCGGGCCTCAGGCGTGCGGGCGCGCCCGTCGGCCGGGTCCGCCCGCCGCGGGCGCACGGGCGCCCCGCACCTGCCCCGCTGCGGAGTCACACGCCCCGGCGCAGGCGCCAGACGTTGTCCACGCGCGAGCCCGGCGCGCCCTCGGGTGACGGGGTGGCGCGCTCCACCCCGTCCAGCGTCTCGACGCTCCACCCGGACGGCAGGTCGAGCGCGTCCAGCAGGCCCCTCAGCGTGGGGAAGACGACGCCGGCCGGGTGGTCGTCCGGGCCGTGCCAGGACGGCCAGCCGCCGTGCATGACCACGAGGAGGTGTCCGCCCGGGGCCACCGCCGCGGCTGCCCGCCGCAGGACGCCGTCCTGGTCGAGCGCGACCGGCGACTGCAGGAACTGGGCGCTGACCAGGTCGAACGTGCCCTCGGGGAAGGTCGCGCCGAGTTCGTGGCGCTCCCAGGAGACACGCTCGCCCACGCCCTCCCGCTCGGCGTGCTCGGCGGCACGCGCGAGCGCCGTGGCCGAGATGTCCACGCCGGTGACCCGCCAGCCCTGCTCCGCCAGCCATACGGCGTCGGCGCCCTCGCCGCACCCCAGGTCCAGTGCGGTGCCCGGGCGCAGCGCGGCCACCTCACGTACCAGGAGCGGGTTGGGCCGGCCGCTCCAGACGCGGTCGCTGCCCCGGTAGCGCTCCTCCCAGAACGCACGGGCGTCGGTGGTCTGGCCCGGAGTGCCCGACCCGCACGGCGCGGAGGACCGGGACGGCGCGGAGATCGGAGACGGCGCGGTGGACGAGGACGGGACGGAGGACGGGGGCGGTACGGAAGACATGGCGGCTCCTCACGGCGGACGGGCGGCGGCCGGCTGCCCGGAGTGCCGGGCGGCGGAAGGCGGACCGGTCCGCGTGGACGGGAAGGGGCGGACGGTCCCGCCGGGGCCGTCCGCGGGCCACCCTGACCCCCTGGTGGCGAGGAGGCAATTTTCTTTGAGGAAACGGCAAAAACGCCGGGCGTCCGGGCCCGAACGCACCGAAGGCCCCGCTCCTCCCGGGGAAGGAGGACGCGGGGCCTTCGGTGTGAAGACGGTGGGCCCGTGCACGCGTGGCGAACGCGTATCGCGCACGGGTCCGGGTTGCCGGGTGGGAGCGGGAGAGAGGGCCCGCTGGGTCCCGTCCGGCGGTTACATCAGAGCTCAGCCCTGGAGGGCGGCAACCTTGGTGGCCAGCGCCGACTTCTTGTTGGCGGCGGCGTTCTTGTGGATGACGCCCTTCGAGACAGCCTTGTCGAGCGCGCGGGAGGCGGCGCGAGAAGCCACGACGGCCTTCTCGACGTCACCCGCGGCGACGGCCTCGCGGGCCTTGCGGATCGCGGTCTTGAGCGAGGACTTGACGGCCTTGTTGCGCAGGCGCGCCTTCTCGTTCGTCTTGTTCCGCTTGATCTGGGACTTGATGTTCGCCACGAAAGAGCCTTTTCAGGTTCGATGTTGTTTCTGAGAGGGTGACCCGTAGCTGAGAGGGCATACGAGACACAGCTGTCCACGGTATCAGCAGCCCTCCGGCCCGCCCAAACCGAGCGTCGCATCCCAGTCGTGGGACCATGGAGCCTACGTATCGATCCGACATCGCCCCGAGACGAGACCCTGCGTGCCCGCGACTCCTACCAACGTGCCCGAGCCGAGCCGTACCGACCCGGCTCTGATCCGCAACTTCTGCATCATCGCGCACATCGACCACGGCAAGTCGACCCTTGCCGACCGGATGCTCCAGCTGACCGGAGTGGTCGACCAGCGGCAGATGCGCGCCCAGTACCTCGACCGGATGGACATCGAGCGCGAGCGCGGCATCACGATCAAGTCCCAGGCCGTCCGTCTTCCCTGGGCGCCCACGGAGGGCGAGGGCCAGGGGAAGACCCACATCCTGAACATGATCGACACCCCCGGGCACGTCGACTTCACCTACGAGGTCTCGCGGTCGCTCGCCGCCTGCGAGGGCACGGTCCTCCTGGTCGACGCGGCGCAGGGCATCGAGGCGCAGACCCTGGCGAACCTCTACCTGGCGATGGAGAACGACCTCACCATCGTCCCGGTGCTGAACAAGATCGACCTGCCGGCCGCGCAGCCGGAGAAGTTCTCCGAGGAGCTGGCGAACCTCATCGGCTGCCAGCCCGAGGACGTGCTGAAGGTCTCCGCCAAGACCGGTCTGGGTGTCGAGGCGCTGCTCGACCGCGTCGTGGAGCGCGTCCCGGCCCCCGTCGGCGTCGCCGACGCCCCCGCCCGCGCGATGATCTTCGACTCGGTCTACGACTCCTACCGCGGCGTCGTGACCTACGTCCGTGTGGTGGACGGCCAGCTCAACAAGCGTGAGCGCATCAGGATGATGTCCACCGGCGCCACCCACGAGCTGCTGGAGATCGGCGTCTCGTCCCCGGAGATGACGCCCTCCGACGGTCTGGGCGTCGGCGAGGTCGGCTACCTCATCACCGGTGTGAAGGACGTCCGGCAGTCCAAGGTCGGTGACACGATCACCTCCCTGAGCAAGGGCGCCACCGAGGCGCTCGGCGGCTACAAGGACCCCAAGCCGATGGTGTTCTCCGGCCTCTACCCGCTGGACGGCTCGGAGTACCCGGACCTGCGTGACGCGCTCGACAAGCTCCAGCTCAACGACGCCGCCCTGGTCTACGAGCCGGAGACCTCCGCGGCCCTCGGCTTCGGCTTCCGCGTCGGCTTCCTCGGCCTGCTGCACCTGGACGTGATCCGGGAGCGCCTGGAGCGCGAGTTCGGCCTCGACCTGATCGCCACCGCCCCCAACGTGGTCTACCGCGTGGTCATGGAGGACGGGAGCGAGCACACGGTCACCAACCCGAGCGAGTTCCCCGAGGGCAAGATCAACGACGTGTTCGAGCCCGTCGTGCGCGCCACGATCCTCGCCCCCAGCGAGTTCATCGGCGCGATCATGGAGCTCTGCCAGACCCGTCGCGGCACCCTCCTGGGGATGGACTACCTCTCCGAGGACCGGGTGGAGATCCGCTACACCCTGCCCCTCGCCGAGATCGTCTTCGACTTCTTCGACCAGCTGAAGTCCAAGACGCGCGGTTACGCCTCCCTCGACTACGAGCCCACGGGCGAGCAGGCGTCCAGCCTGGTCAAGGTCGACATCCTGCTGCACGGCGACAAGGTCGACGCCTTCTCCGCCGTCACCCACAAGGACGCGGCGTACGCGTACGGCGTGCGGCTCGTAGCCAAGCTGCGCGAGCTCATCCCGCGGCAGGCCTTCGAGGTGCCGATCCAGGCCGCGATCGGCTCCCGGGTGATCGCCCGCGAGACCATCCGCGCCATCCGCAAGGACGTCCTCGCCAAGTGCTACGGCGGTGACATCTCCCGTAAGCGGAAGCTGCTGGAGAAGCAGAAGGAGGGCAAGAAGCGGATGAAGATGGTCGGTTCCGTGGAGGTCCCGCAGGAGGCGTTCATCGCCGTCCTGTCGAGTGACGACTCCGCGAGCAAGAAGAAGTAGGACGTCTCGTCCGGCCGCGGGGACTTCGGCCGATCAGATGACTGATGCATCGAACGGGCTCACGCACGAACAGTGCGGGGGCCCGTTCGTTATGAAGCGGGTATGAAGCGGCGGGCCGCAGGCTCTTACGCGGGCGGTCTTCGGCCATCTACTCTGATCCCGGCTCGAAGGTTACTCGCCAGTTAGAACGCGTAGAACACCCAGAACGCACCGCCTGAACGCACCGCCGCCGCCCGGAGGACGTCGTGAGCGACACACTGACCCAGATCGAGAACCGGCCGCCCTCCGTGGCGACCCTCTTCCTTGAGCGCGTCGCGCGGACTCCGGATGCGGAGGCCTATCGCTACCCGGTCCCGGCCGCCTCGGGCCAGGGACCCGACGACTGGAAGTCGCTCAGCTGGGAACAGGCCGCCGAGCGCGTCTACGCCATCGCCGCCGGACTGGTCGATCTCGGCGTCCAGCCCGAGGAGCGGGTCGCACTCGCCTCCGCCACCCGGGTGGAGTGGATCCTCTCCGACCTCGGTGTCATGTGCGCGGGCGCCGCCACCACCACGGTCTACCCCCAGACCAACGCCGAGGAGTCGGCGTTCATCCTCTCCGACTCCGAGTCCCGGGTCCTGATCGCGGAGGACGCGGCACAGGTGGCCAAGGCCGTCGAGCGCCGCGCCGAGCTGCCGAACCTGCACCACGTGGTCGTCCTGGACGCCACGGACGTGGAGACGGACGACTGGGTCATCTCGCTCGCCGACCTGGAGGCGCGCGGCAAGGCGTACCTGGAGAAGCACCCCGAGGCGGTCAAGGAGCGGGTCGCCGCGATCACCGCGGACCAGCTCGCCACGCTGATCTACACCTCGGGCACCACCGGCCGCCCCAAGGGCGTCCGCCTCCCGCACGACAACTGGTCGTACATGGCCAAGGCCATCGCCGCCACCGGACTGGTCACCCAGGACGACGTCCAGTACCTCTGGCTGCCGCTCGCGCACGTCTTCGGCAAGGTACTGACCTCCGGCCAGATCGAGGTCGGTCACGTCACCGCCGTCGACGGCCGGATCGACAAGATCATCGTGAACCTGCCGGTGGTCCAGCCGACCTACATGGCGGCCGTGCCCCGCATCTTCGAGAAGGTCTACAACGGCGTCGCGGCCAAGGCCCGCGAGGGCGGCGGAGCCAAGTACAAGATCTTCCAGTGGGCGGCCGGCGTGTCCCGCGAGTACGCCAAGGTCACCCAGGACAACTTCCGCCGCACCGGCACCGCCTCCGCGCCCTTCGGTCTCACGGCCAAGCACAAGGTCGCCGACGCGCTCGTCTACAAGAAGCTCCGTGAGGCCTTCGGCGGCCGGCTGCGCGCCGCCGTCTCCGGCTCGGTCGCGCTCGCGCCCGAGATCGGCTACTTCTTCTCCGGCGCCGGCATCCACATCCTGGAGGGCTACGGCCTGACGGAGTCCAGCGCGGCCAGCTTCGTCAACCCGGGCGAGGCGTACCGCACCGGCACCGTCGGCAAGCCGCTGCCCGGCACCGAGGTCCGGATCGCCGACGACGGCGAGATCCTGCTCCGCGGCCCCGGCATCATGGAGGGCTACCACGGGCTGCCGGAGAAGACCGCCGAGGTCCTGGAGGCGGACGGCTGGTTCCACACCGGCGACATCGGCGAACTGTCCGCCGACGGCTACCTGCGGATCACCGACCGCAAGAAGGACCTCTTCAAGACCTCCGGCGGCAAGTACATCGCCCCGACGGAGATCGAGGGCCAGTTCAAGGCCGTCTGCCCGTTCGTCTCGAACATCGTGGTCCTCGGCGCCGACCGGAACTACTGCTCCGCGCTCATCGCGCTCGACGAGCCCGCCATCCTCGGCTGGGCCGCCGAGAACGGCCTCGGCGGGAAGACCTACGCGGAGGTCGTCGGCTCCCCGGAGACCGACAAGCTCGTGCAGGGCTACATCGAGCGCCTCAACGAGGGCCTCCAGCGCTGGCAGACGATCAAGAAGTTCCGGCTGCTGCCGCGCGACCTCGACGTCGAGCACGGCGAGCTCACCCCGAGCCTCAAGATGAAGCGCCCGGTCGTGGAGCGCACCTACCAGCACCTCATCGACGAGATGTACGCGGGAGCGCGCGAGGCCTGATCCGGGGTTTTCCACAGGCCGGAGGCTCACCTCGGGCAGTACGGGACAATGGGCTCATGCCTTCCGTACTGCCCGATGGTGAGCCCATGCCCGAGGACGGGGCGCTGCCCGCACACGCCCTGGAAGGGGCCGGGGCGCGACCGCTCGGGTTCTACCTGCACGTGCCCTACTGCGCGACCCGCTGCGGGTACTGCGACTTCAACACCTACACCGCGAGCGAGCTCCGCGGTGCCGGCGGCGTGCTCGCCTCCCGGGACAACTACGCGGGACAGGTCGTCGAGGAGATCCGGCTGGCCCGGAAGGTGCTCGGCGACGACCCGCGGCCGGTGCGGACCGTCTTCGTGGGCGGCGGCACACCCACGCTGCTCGCCGCCGGCGATCTCGTCCGGATGCTCGGCGCGATCCGCGACGAGTTCGGCCTCGCGGACGACGCCGAGGTGACCACCGAGGCCAACCCGGAGTCCGTGGACCCGGCCTACCTGGCGGAGCTGCGCGCGGGTGGCTTCAACCGCATCTCCTTCGGCATGCAGAGCGCGCGGCAGCACGTCCTGAAGGTCCTCGACCGGACCCACACCCCCGGCCGGCCCGAGGCCTGCGTGGCCGAGGCGCGGGCCGCGGGCTTCGAGCACGTCAACCTGGACCTGATCTACGGCACCCCCGGCGAGAGCGACGACGACTGGCGGGCCTCGCTCGACGCGGCGATCGGCGCCGGGCCCGACCACGTCAGCGCCTACGCGCTGATCGTCGAGGAGGGCACGCAGCTGGCCCGGCGGATCCGCCGCGGCGAGGTGCCGATGACCGACGACGACGTCCACGCGGACCGCTACCTGATCGCCGACACCGTCTTCGCCGAGGCCGGCTTCGACTGGTACGAGGTCTCCAACTGGGCCACCTCCGAGGCAGGCCGCTGCCTGCACAACGAGCTGTACTGGCGCGGGGCCGACTGGTGGGGCGCCGGGCCGGGCGCGCACAGCCACGTCGGCGGCGTCCGGTGGTGGAACGTGAAGCACCCCGGCGCGTACGCGGCGGCCCTGGGCGAGGGGCGCTCGCCCGGCGCGGGCCGGGAGGTCCTGACGGCGGAGGACCGCCGCGTGGAGCGGATCCTGCTGGAGCTCCGGCTGCGTGAGGGCGTGGAGCTGGGGCTGCTGGCCCCGGCGGGTCTCACGGCCTCGCGCAAGGCCCTGGCGGACGGGCTCCTGGCACCGGACGCCTACGAGGCGGGCCGGGCCGCCCTGACCCTGCGCGGGCGGCTCCTCGCGGACGCGGTGGTCCGCGACCTGGTCGACTAGGGCGTGTTGTCCGGGCAGGGCCCGGGATGCGCGGGCCGGGGGGCGGCGGCCACCGCCCCCCGGGCCGTACCTACGCCTCCGGCGCCGTCACGAAGTCGATCAGCTCCTCGACCCGGCCCAGCAGCGCCGGTTCCAGGTCCTTGTAGCTGTGGACCTTCGAGAGGATGTGGCGCCAGGCCGCACCCGTGTTCTCGGGCCAGCCCAGGGCCCGGCAGACGCCGGTCTTCCAGTCCAGCCCGCGCGGAACCGCCGGCCACGCCGGGATGCCCACGGAGGACGGCTTCACCGCCTCCCAGACGTCGATGTACGGGTGGCCGACGATCAGCACGTCGTCGCCCGTGACCGAGGCGGCCAGGCGGGACTCCTTCGACCCGGGGACCAGGTGGTCCACGAGGACGCCCAGCCGCGCGTCGGGTGCCGGCCCGAACTCCGCGACGATCGCCGGGAGGTCGTCGACGCCCTCCAGGTACTCCACGACGACTCCCTCCACGCGCAGGTCGTCGCCCCAGACCCGCTCGACGAGTTCGGCGTCGTGGCGGCCCTCCACGTAGATGCGGCCCGCCCGCGCGACCCGCGCCCGCGCGCCGGGCACCGCGATCGAACCCGACGCCGTCCGGGTGGGACGCGCCGGCCCCGCGGGCGGCCGGACCAGCGTCACCACGCGGCCCTCCAGCAGGAAGCCGCGTGGCTCCATCGGGAAGACGCGGTGCTTGCCGAAGCGGTCCTCCAGGGTCACCGTGCCCGCCTCGCAGCGGATCACCGCCCCGCAGAACCCCGTCGCCACCTCCTCGACGACGAGGTCCGTCTCGGCGGGGACCTCCGGGACGGGGGCCGATCGCTTCCAAGGGGGCGTCAGATCCGGGTTGTAGCTGCGCATTCGCGCGACGTTATGACACTCCGAAGCGCCGTGCCAGCTCATCGCGCTGCGTCCGCACGAACGCGGCGTCGACGACGGCCCCGTGCCCCGGCACGTACACGGCCTCCTCGCCGCCCAGCCCCAGCAGCCGGTCGAGCGCCGCCGGCCAGCGCGCGGGGATCGCGTCGCTCCCGGCCTGCGGCTCGCCCGACTCCTCGACCAGGTCGCCGCAGAAGACGACCTCGGGGCCGCCGTCCGGGTCCGGGACGAGCAGCGCCAGGTCGTGGCCCGAGTGGCCGGGTCCGACGTTGGCCAGGAGCACCTGCCGCCCGCCCAGGTCGAGGGTCCACTCGCCGGACACCGTGTGGCGCGGGGTCACCAGGACGTCGACGGCCTCCTCCGCCGCATGTTCGTCCACCCCCTGGCGCACCGCGTCCGTCCGCAGCGCGTCCGCCTCCCGCCGCAGCAGCTCGTCGAGACCCACCGCGCCGTACACCTCCGCCCCGGCGAACACCGCGGTGCCCAGCACGTGGTCGAAATGCGGGTGGCTCAGTGCGATGTGCGTCACTCTCCGGCCCCCCGTCAGTGCCTCCACCTGGGCCCGCAGCTCGGCCCCCTCGCGGAGCGTGGAGCCCGTGTCGTACAGCAGAACGGCCGCCTCGCCGAGCACCAGGCCCACCGTGGCGTCCCAGCCCGGCAGCCGCCGGCGGCCCACGCCGTCACCGAGTCGTTCCCAGCCGGACTCTTCCCAAGCGACATTCATGCGGCGACGCTATCCGCTACGACGCGGCAGGGACGCGGCCTCCTTGCCAGGAGCGATGCCCGCCGCCGTACACTGGCCGGGGGATTCCTGGCACTCGGACAGGGCGAGTGCCAAACACGGAGCAACCGGAACGACGACAGCTGGAGGTGTGCGCCATGCTCAGCGAACGCAGGCTCGAGGTGCTGCGCGCGATCGTCCAGGACTACGTCGGGACGGAGGAGCCGGTCGGTTCCAAGGCCCTCACGGAGCGTCACAAGCTCGGCGTCTCGCCGGCCACCGTGCGCAACGACATGGCGGTCCTGGAGGAGGAGGGCTTCATCGCCCAGCCCCACACCAGCGCCGGGCGCATCCCCACGGACAAGGGCTACCGCCTGTTCGTCGACCGGCTCGCCGGCGTCAAGCCGCTGTCGACGCCGGAGCGGCGAGCCATCCACAACTTCCTGGACGGCGCCGTCGACCTCGACGACGTCGTCGGGCGCACCGTCCGGCTGCTGGCGCAGCTGACCCGGCAGGTCGCCGTCGTGCAGTACCCCTCGCTGACCCGTTCGACGGTCCGGCACGTGGAGCTGCTCTCGCTGGCCCCCGCCCGGCTGATGCTCGTCCTGATCACGGACACGGGACGGGTCGAGCAGCGGATGATCGACTGCCCGGCGCCGTTCGGCGAGAGCGCGCTGGCGGACCTGCGGGCCCGGCTCAACAGCCGGGTCGTCGGCCGCCGCTTCGCGGATGTGCCGCAGTTGGTGCAGGATCTTCCGGAGTCCTTCGAGGAGACGGAGGACCGCGGCACGGTCACGGCGGTGCTCGCGACCCTGCTGGAAACCCTGGTGGAAGAGCACGAGGAACGGCTGATGATCGGCGGCACCGCCAATCTCACCCGCTTCGGGCACGACTTCCCCCTCACGATCAGGCCGGTGCTGGAGGCGCTGGAGGAGCAGGTCGTGCTCCTCAAGCTGCTCGGCGAGGCCAAGGACTCGGGCATGACCGTACGGATCGGGCACGAGATCGCCCACGAGGGCCTCACGTCCACGTCCGTCGTCGCGGTCGGCTACGGTTCGGGCGACGAGGCAGTCGCCAAACTCGGCGTGGTCGGACCGACCCGCATGGACTACCCCGGAACGATGGGAGCGGTACGCGCAGTGGCACGTTACGTCGGACAGATCCTGGCGGAGTCGTAAGTGGCCACGGACTACTACGCCGTACTCGGCGTGCGCCGCGACGCGTCCCAGGACGAGATCAAGAAGGCATTCCGGCGGCTCGCCCGCGAGCTGCACCCGGATGTCAATCCCGATCCGAAGACGCAGGAGCGCTTCAAGGAGATCAACGCCGCCTACGAGGTGTTGTCGGACCCGCAGAAGAAGCAGGTCTACGACCTCGGCGGCGACCCGCTCTCGCAGGCCGGCGGCGGCGGCGCGGGCGGCTTCGGCGCGGGTGGCTTCGGGAACTTCTCGGACATCATGGACGCCTTCTTCGGCACGGCGTCGCAGCGCGGGCCGCGCTCGCGCACCCGCCGCGGCCAGGACGCCATGATCCGGCTGGAGATCGACCTCAACGAGGCCGCCTTCGGCACGACCAAGGACATCCAGGTCGACACCGCGGTCGTCTGCACGACCTGCTCCGGCGAGGGCGCCGCGCCCGGCACCTCCGCGCAGACCTGTGACATGTGTCGCGGTCGCGGCGAGGTCTCCCAGGTCACCCGGTCCTTCCTGGGCCAGGTCATGACCTCGCGCCCCTGCCCGCAGTGCCAGGGCTTCGGCACGGTCGTCCCCACGCCGTGCCCGGAGTGCGCCGGCGACGGACGCGTCCGCTCCCGCCGCACCCTCACGGTCAAGATCCCGGCCGGTGTCGACAACGGCACCCGGATCCAGCTCGCCGGCGAGGGCGAGGTCGGCCCCGGCGGCGGTCCCGCCGGTGACCTGTACGTCGAGATCCACGAGGTCCCGCACGAGGTCTTCCAGCGGCGCGGCGACGACCTGCACTGCACGGTCACGATCCCGATGACGGCGGGCGCGCTCGGCACGAAGGTGCCGCTGCAGACGCTCGACGGCATGGAGGAGGTCGACATCCGTCCGGGCACCCAGTCCGGCCAGTCGATCCCGCTCCACGGTCGCGGCATCACGCACCTGCGGGGCGGCGGGCGCGGCGACCTGATCGTGCACGTCGAGGTCATGACCCCGTCGAAGCTCGACCCGGAGCAGGAGCGGCTGCTGCGCGAGCTGGCGAAGCTGCGCGGCGAGGAGCGGCCCACGGGCCAGTTCCAGCCGGGCCAGCAGGGCCTGTTCTCGCGGCTCAAGGACGCCTTCAACGGCCGCTAGGGCCTGTCTGGATCGGCCCGGCACCTCGTGAGCCGGGTCCCGACACCGTCCGCCGGGGGCGGCACGCGCAGCAGGCGCGTGCCGCCCCCGGCGTTTTCGGCCGTGGCCTGCGGTCATGGCACGATGCCTGCATGCCCACCGCACTGAGCGATCTATGCCGTTACCCGATCGTGCAGGCCCCCATGGCGGGTGGCGCGTCCTGCCCGCAGCTGGTCGGAGCGGTCTGCGAGGCCGGCGGCCTGGGGTTCCTGGCCGGCGGGTACAAGACGGCCGGCGGCATGTACCAGGAGATCAAGCAGGTCCGCGGGCTGACCGCGCAGCCCTTCGGGGTCAACCTCTTCATGCCGCAGGGCGGGCAGGCCGCCGATCCCGCCGCGGTCGAGATGTACCGGCACCAGCTGGCCGGCGAGGCCACCTGGTACGACACCGAGCTCGGTGACGCGGACACCGGCCGCGACGACGCCTTCGACGCCAAGCTGGCCATCCTGCTCGACGACCCGGTCCCGGTCGTCTCCTTCACCTTCGGCTGCCCCGCCCGGGACACGCTCGACGCCTTCGGCCGGGCCGGTACGTTCACGATCGTCACCGTCACCTCGGCGGAGGAGGCCAGGACCGCGCAGCGGGCCGGCGCCGACGCGGTCTGCGTCCAGGGCGCCGAGGCCGGCGGACACCAGGGCACCCACCGCGACGACCCGGACGTGGACCTGTCCGCCGGGACCGGCCTGCTGGCCCTCGTCACGCAGGTCCGCGAGACCGTCCAGCTGCCGATCATCGCGAGCGGCGGGCTGATGCGCGGGGCGCAGATCGCCGCCGTGCTCGCCGCCGGGGCGGACGCGGCGCAGCTCGGCACCGCGTTCCTCGTCTGCCCCGAATCGGCCGCGCACCCGCTGCACAAGCAGGCGCTGACCAACCCCCTCTTCTGCCGCACCGAGCTGACCCGCGCCTTCTCCGGACGCCCGGCGCGCGGGCTCGTGAACCGCTTCGTGCGCGAGCACGGGCCGTACGCCCCCG
The DNA here is from genome assembly GCF_043201055.1 of Streptomyces sp. NPDC048338. Classification (NCBI taxonomy): domain Bacteria; kingdom Bacillati; phylum Actinomycetota; class Actinomycetes; order Kitasatosporales; family Streptomycetaceae; genus Streptomyces; species Streptomyces sp. NPDC048338. Next base: position 827,756 of record NZ_JBICYQ010000001.1, on the reverse strand, counting down.
CCGCCTACCCCGAGGTCCACCACCTCACCGCGCCCCTGCGCAAGGCCGCCGCCACCGCCGGCGACGCCCAGGGCATGGCCCTGTGGGCCGGCCAGGGGCACCGGCTCGCCCGTGAACTCCCGGCCGGCCAGCTCATCGAGGTGCTGGCCGCCGAACTCGACACCGCCTACTCCGCGCTGGCCCACAGGAGCGCCTCATGACCGCACCCGTCTTCGTCGTCGACGCCGTCCCCGCCGCCGGCACCTTCCTCCTGGACGGCCCCGAGGGCCGCCACGCCGTCGCCGTGAAGCGGCTGCGGGCGGGGGAGGAGCTCGTCCTCACGGACGGGCGGGGCGGCTGGGCCGCGTGCGTGGTGACGGCCGCCGAGGGCCGGGACCAGCTGACCGTGGAGGTCCGGGAGGCGCAGGTGGATCCCGAGCCCACGCCCCGCATCACCGTGATCCAGGCGCTGCCCAAGGGCGACCGGGGCGAACTCGCCGTCGAGATCATGACCGAGACGGGCGTCGACGCGATCGTGCCGTGGGCCGCGTCGCGCTGCATCACCCAGTGGAAGGGCGACCGGGGCCTCAAGGCACTCGCCAAGTGGCGGGCCACCGCCCGGGAGGCGGGCAAGCAGTCCCGCCGCACCCGCTTCCCCGAGGTCGCCGACGCGATGAGCACCAAGCAGGCGGCGGCGCTCCTGGCGCGCGCCGACTTCGCCGCCGTCCTGCACGAGGACCGCGACCACCCGAGCGGCGCGCTGGCCGATGCCCCGCTCCCCGCCGAGGGCGAGATCGTGCTCGTCGTCGGCCCCGAGGGAGGTGTCTCCCCGGAGGAGCTCGCCGCCTTCGAGGAGGCCGGCGCGAAGCCGTACCGCCTGGGGCACAGCGTCCTGCGCACCTCCACCGCCGGAACCGCCGCCACGGCCCTGCTGTTGGGCCGCACGGGCCGCTGGAGCTGAGGACCGTCGCGCGAGCGGGGTCGACGGCGCCCGATCAGGGTGAGGACGGATCCGGCGCCACCGCGTCGAAGAGCGGCCAGCCGTCGAGCTCGGTCACCCCGTGGGCGTCCGGCAGCAGGTCGCGTGCCGCGGCCTCGTCGAGCAACCGGCGGACGGCGCCCGGCTCGTGGAGGTTGAGGTCGCGGTCCCTGGTCCCGACACCGCCGTCGGCCCCCGTCCCGTCCGACGCGAAGCGCCCGTCGCCCGACCTGAACACCAGCCGCAGCTGGGCGTGCCGGTCCTCCGCGCGCCGCAGCGTCAGCAGTTCCCGGCAGTCCGGATGGACGCGGCGGCCCTCGGCGTCCCGTCCCGCGGTGTGGGCGTGCGCCACCGACCAGAGCCACACCGTCCCGCCCACCACCAGCCTGCGCGGCACCCGTTCACGTCTCATCCGGGCACTCTAAGACAGGTCCTGGGGGGCGTCTTGCCGATCTTGCCGGGCTCCCGGTGTCCTGCGACTCCGTCTCCGGCGTTGTCGTCGGTCGGCATGGCTCCGCCATGACTTCTTCCTCCGCCTTGGATCCGAAGCCCCAGCACACCGCTCACCGATCCGGCCTGATCGACAAGACACCCCCCAGGGGCGTCCCGACGGTCCTCCCGGAAATTCCCGGCCCGCGGATTGCCCGAACCCGGTGGACGGCGAAGCCGGGTCGCTCCCTAGGCTGGCGGCATGTCCGACGAGTCCCCCCTCATCCGTAGTCTGCGCGCCGCCGTCGCCGCCGCACCGGAAGACGTCCCCCTGCGGCTGCACTTCGCCGAACTGCTCCTCGCGGAGGGGCGCGGCGACGAGGCCGTCACGGAGGCGGCCGTCGCGCTCCAGCACGCCCCCGGCGACGAGGCGGCCCGCGCCCTGATGGTCCGCGCGATGGGGCTGCCCGCGGCCCCGCCCGCCCCGCCGTCCGTGCCGCGGGCCGCCGAGCCCCCGGCCGCGCCCCGGACCGAGACCCCCGAAACCCCCGCCGGCACGGCCGCGTTCGACTGGGCGGCCGCCGAGCAGGAGATCGGGGACCTCGTCGGACCTCGCTTCGTCACCGGTGACGGTGACGGCCTGGAGCAGCCGCTGACCGCCGACGGCAGCGGCGACGCCGGGGACACGTCCGCCTGGGACGTCGACGGCCCCGGCGCCGTACGGCTCGCCGACGTCGGCGGCATGCAGGACGTCAAGGACCGCCTGGAGGCCGCCTTCCTCGCCCCCATGCGCAACCCCGAACTGCGCAAGCTCTACGGCAAGTCGCTGCGGGGCGGCCTGCTCCTGTACGGTCCGCCAGGCTGCGGCAAGACCTTCATCGCCCGCGCCGTCGCCGGCGAGCTCGGGGCGAGCTTCATGTCCATCTCGCTCTCCGACATCCTCGACATGTACATCGGCACGTCCGAGAAGAACGTCCACGACATCTTCGAGACCGCCCGTCGCCAGGCCCCCTGCGTCGTCTTCCTCGACGAGCTGGACGCGCTCGGCGCCAAGCGCTCCCGCACCCACCACAGCGGCCTGCGCAACGTCGTCAACCAGCTGCTCACCGAGCTCGACGGCATCGACAGCGCCGACAACGACGGCGTCTTCGTGCTCGCCGCCACCAACGTGCCCTGGGACGTGGACCTCGCCCTGCGCCGGCCCGGCCGTCTGGACCGCACCCTGCTCGTCCTGCCGCCCGACGCCGCGGCCCGCGACGCGATCCTCCGCTACCACCTGCGCGACCGTCCCATCGAGTCCGTCGACCTGGGCAAGCTCGTCAAGGTCACCGAGGACTTCTCCGGAGCCGACCTCGCCCACCTCTGCGAGACCGCCGCGGAGTCCGCGCTCCTCGACTCCGCCCGCACCGGCCGCGTGCGGATGATCGACATGAAGGACCTGCTGGGCGCGGCGAAGCAGATCAAGCCGTCCAGCGAGTCCTGGTTCGCCTCCGCCCGGAACGTCGCGATGTTCGCCAACGACGGCGGGACGTACGACGACCTGGTCGCCTACCTGAAGAAGAAGCGCAAGCTGTGACCACGCATCCGCAGGTTCTCCAGGCCCGGCTGCTCTACGAGATGTGGCGCCCGCAGGAGGGTCACGAGCTGCTCGGCCGCCGCCTCGCGGAGGACCCGGACGACCACGAGGCCTGGGCGTTGCTCGGCCAGTGCCTCATGAGCCTGGAGCGGCCGTCGGAGGCCCTCGCCGCCGCGCGGGAATCCCTGCGGCTCGAACCGCAGTACCTCGACGCCCACTTCGTCCGCGGCTGGGTGCTGCGCCGCATGGGCCGGCTGGAGGAGGCCGAGGCGGCGCAGCGCCAGGCGATACGCATCGACCCGGACGCCTGGGGACCCCGCCGCCAGCTCGCCGAGCTGCTGCTCGAACGCGCGCCGGACCGCCCCGAGGAGGCGTTCGAGCACGCCGAGGAGGCGGTACGGATCGGGCCGGAGGAGGCCCAGCCCTGGGAGACGATGTACAAGGTCGCCGCCTTCCAGGGCCGGACCGGGCGGGCCGAGGAGGCCCTCCGGCAGCTGCTGCGGATCGACCCCACGCACACCCTCGCCGTCACGGTGAGCACGGAGCGCGAGGCGGCGCGCCCCGGGACCTCCGCCGCGAGGGCCGCCGACGTGTACGCGGGCGGTCTCGCCGCGGCCCCCGAGTCCGGCGCGCTGCGCGAGAACCTCGACAAGGCCGTCTACCGGATGCTGCGCGGCACCCGCTGGCTCGCCCTGCTCTGCCTGGTCATGGCCGCCCTCACCGTCGACGTCTTCCCCACCGACGGCGAGGCGAAGGACCTGCCGGTCCACCTCGGCACCCGGCTCTGGGCGCTCTGCCTGATGGCGGCGGTGTGGGGCTTCGGCGCCTGGCGCCGCTACCGCCGGATGCGCACCGGAGCACGCCTCACGGTGACCGCCCTGGTCCGCCGCGCGTTCTGGCCCCGGGTCGTCCTCGGCCAGGCCGTCCTCGCCACCCTGTGCGCGCTGCTGCTCGTGACGGTGCCGTGGAGCGAGCGCACGATCCCCCAGGTCCTGTTCTGGCTGGGGCTCGTACCGAATCTCCTCAGCATCACGCACGACAGGGACAAGGTCTGATGAGCCAGGTACTGGAGCGCGCCGACGCGCTCTTCGACGTCGGCCGGTACGAGCAGGCCGCCACGCTCGCCGCCCAGCACCTGGCGAGCGATCCGGAGGACGCCACCGGCCTCGTACTGCTCGCCCGCTGCCAGCACCGCCTCGGCCGGGAGCAGGAGGCGCTCGCCTCCGTCGAGCGGGCGCTGACCGCCGAACCCGGCTCGCTGCCGGCCTGGTTGATGCGCACCCACGTCCTGCTCGCGGTCCGCCGGTACGAGGAGGCCGAGGCCGCCGCCCGGCACGCGGTGGAACTCGCCCCGCAGTACTGGGGCGGCCACTACGCGCTGGGCACCGTCCTCGACCGGTCCAGCCGCCCCGAACGCAGGCGCGCCGCCTACGAGGCGGCCCGAACCGCCGTGGCCCTCGCCCCCGACGAGAGCGACGCGCACTTCCTGGTCGGGCTCACCGCCCAGCGCAACGGCGACCACCGGGTCGCCCAGCAGGCGTACGAGACGGCGCTGCGGCTCGACCCGGAGAGCAGCGAGGCCCACAACAACCTCTCCCTGCTCCATCTGCGCCGCCGCTGGTTCCGGCGCGGCGCGTGGACCAAGGCCGCCGAGGGCTTCGTCGAGTCCGCGGCCCTCGACATGAACGACCGGCAGGCCCGCTACAACCTGGAGACGATGGCCTGGAGCACCGCCGCCGGCGCCCGCTGGGTGGCCCTGCTCGGCTGCGTGGCGGCCACCTTCGGCTCGGCCCAGCTGCGCGGCGGGGGCTCCGGCGCCGACGCCGTCGTGCCCTTCCTGATCGGTGTGGCGGTCCTCGTCGGCGGCTGGGGCGGCTGGGCGCTGCTGATGACCCGGCGCGTCCCGCCCCGGCTGCGCCGCCCCCTGCTCCTGGTGGCACGCGGCTGCGGCCCGGTCCTCGCGATGGCCGTCGCGGTGGGGCTGCTCGGCCTGCAGGCGGTGCTGACGCTCGCGCTGTGGCGGGTGGACGTCTTCGCGGCGCTGGCCTATCCGCTGTTCTGGGGCACGGTGATCACCTACTGGGTGAGCCGCTCGGCCCTCCAGCGCCGCGCCCCCAAGCCGTAGGGGGCGTCCTGCCGATCTCGCCGGGCTCGCGGTGTCCTGCGACTCCGTCTCCGGCCTGATCGACACGACCCCCCGGCCTGATCGACACGCCCCCCCGGGCTGGTCGGCACGGCCCCCAGGGACGGCGGGAACGGAGCCGGGACCCGTCCACGAGCCCCGGGCCCCGCTCCCCGCGCGGCCGATACGATGCAGCTGTATCGATCATCGACACGGTGAGGAGCCCGGGCCATGGCCGGAGAGCCGCAGAGCGACTGCCTGTTCTGCAAGATCGCCGACGGGGAGGTGCCGGCGACGATCGTCCGCGAGACGGAGACCACCCTCGCCTTCCGCGACATCAACCCGCAGGCGCCCACGCACGTGCTCGTCATCCCGCGCGTCCACTACCCGGACGCCGCGTCCCTCGCCGCCGCCGCGCCGGCCATCGCGGCCGACGTGCTGCGCGAGGCCGGCGAGATCGCCGCCCAGGAGAAGGTCGACGGCAGCGGCTTCCGGATCGTCTTCAACACCGGCTCCGGAGCCGGCCAGACGGTGTTCCACGCCCACGCGCACGTCCTCGGCGGCCGCGGCCTCAACTGGCCGCCCGGATAGGGAGCGCCGTGTCGATCCTGCCGGGCTCGGCCTGATCGACACCACCCCCTCGGGCTCGGGCACCGTCCCGGCCCGCCCCCGCCCCCGGAGAGAAAGCCCCGCCGTGTCCGTACGTGAACTCGTCGTGCTCGGGACCGCCAGTCAGGTCCCGACCCGGCACCGCAACCACAACGGCTACCTGCTGCGCTGGGACGGGCAGGGCGTTCTCTTCGACCCGGGCGAGGGCACCCAGCGGCAGATGCTGCGGGCCGGGGTCGCCGCCCACGACATCGACCGGATCTGTGTCACGCACTTCCACGGCGACCACTCGCTGGGCCTGGCGGGAGTGATCCAGCGGATCAACCTGGACCAGGTCCCGCACCCGGTCGCCGCGCACTTTCCGGCGAGCGGGCAGCGGTACTTCGACCGGCTGCGCCACGCCACCGCCTACCGCGAGACCGTGTCGCTGACCGAGGTGCCCGTCCTGGCCGACGGCCCGCTCGCCGTCACGGACGGGTACACCCTCGACGCGTACAAGCTCTCCCACCCCGTCGAGTCCTACGGCTACCGCCTCACCGAGCCCGACGGGCGCCGGCTGCTCCCGGCCCTCCTCGCCGAGCGCGGCATCAAGGGCCCGGACGTCGGACGGCTCCAGCGCGAGGGCGTCCTCGACGGCGTCACCCTCGACGAGGTCAGCGAGGTCCGCCGCGGCCAGCGCTTCGCCTTCGTCATGGACACCCGGCTGTGCGACGGCGTGCACACCCTCGCCGAGGGCGCCGACATGCTCGTCATCGAGTCGACCTTCCTCGACGAGGACGTCCGGCTCGCCACCGACCACGGGCACCTGACGGCCGGACAGGCGGCCCGGGTCGCGCGCGAGGCGGGGGTACGGCACCTCGTCCTCACCCACTTCTCGCAGCGCTACAACGATCCGGCCGACTTCGAACGCCAGGCCCGCGCGGCCGGGTTCGAGGGAGAGCTGAGCATCGCCCAGGACCTGATGAGGGTCCCCCTCCCCAAGAGATAGACGAAACACCCATGCACCTCCCCCTCCCCAAGGCCGAACTCCACCTCCACATCGAGGGCACGCTCGAACCGGAGCTGGCCTTCGCGCTCGCCGCCCGCAACGGCGTGACGCTGCCCTACGCCGACACCGAGGAGCTGCGCAAGGCGTACCTCTTCAGCGACCTGCAGTCCTTCCTCGACCTGTACTACGGGCTGATGGCCGTGCTGCACACGGCCGACGACTTCGCCGAACTCGCCGACGCCTACCTGGCGCGGGCCGCCGCCCAGGGCGTGCGGCACGCGGAGATCTTCTTCGACCCGCAGGCGCACACGGCGCGCGGTGTGCCGATCGGCACCGTGATCGAGGGCCTCTCCAGGGCGCTGGACGGAGCCGAGGAGCGGCACGGCGTGTCCACCCGGCTGATCATGTGCTTCCTGCGCGACGAGTCCGCCGAGTCGGCGATGGAGACGCTGGAGGCGGCGAAGCCGTACCTGCACCGGATCACGGGCGTCGGCCTGGACTCGGCGGAGGTCGGCCACCCGCCGTCGAAGTTCCGCGAGGTGTACGCGGCCGCCGAGGCACTCGGCCTGCGCAAGGTCGCCCACGCCGGCGAGGAGGGCCCGCCGGCGTACATCCGGGAGGCGCTGGACGTCCTGGGCGTGGAGCGCGTCGACCACGGCCTGCGGTCGATGGAGGACCCGGAGCTCGTGGAGCGGCTCGTCCGCGAGCGGGTGCCGCTGACGCTCTGCCCGCTGTCGAACGTACGGCTGCGCGCGATCGACGTCCTGGAGGACCACCCGCTCGCCGCGATGATGGACGCCGGGCTGATGGTGACGGTGAACTCCGACGACCCGGCGTACTTCGGCGGGTACGTGGGCGACACCTTCGACGCCGTCCGCGGTGCGCTCGGCCTGGACCGCGACCGCCTGCGGACGCTGGCCCGCAATTCCTTCGAGGCGTCCTTCCTGGACGACGACGAGGAGCGCCGGGCGCGCTACCTCGCCGAGGTCGAGGCGTACGAGTTCGACGCCGGGTGATCCGCGCCCGCCGGGGGACCGGGGGTCAGCCCCGGTCGCTCGGGCGGGCGAGCCGGAACGAGCGCTGGGCGGGACGGCGGCGGGCCGCCGGGACCGGGATCGCGGCGACCTCCTGCTCCGGCGCTCCCATCTGCGGGACCAGGGCCGTGGCCGCCGCGCTCGTCGTTCCGGCGACCACAGCGGCCGGCGCGCCGCCGCGCCGTCGCACCGAACCCGGGACCAGCGGGCGGCCCGAGGTGTGCAGCGCGACCGCCGTCATCGGGACGGCGACCAGCAGGAGCAGCACGCACAGCACCAGTCCCATGCCGGGGTATCCGGCTCGTTCGGACAGGACGCTGCCGGTCACCGGGCCGCAGGCCACACCGAGCGAGGAGGCCGAGCCGACCAGCACCGCCCAGCGTCCCCGCGGGTCCAGCGAGGCCGCCAGGCCCAGCAGGTACGACAGGACGACCGGGTAGAAGACGTTCCAGAGGATCTCGCCGGTCGCGAAGGACGTCAGGCCGTCGGCGGCGGAGCTGACCAGCACGCAGCAGGCGATGAGCGCCGTTCCGGCGCCGATCGGCACGGCCCGGCCGAGCCGGGAGCCGAGCGCGCCCGCAGCGGTGACGCCGGCCAGGCCGGCCCCCAGGGCGACGGCGAAGACGGCGCCGACGGCGACCTCGCCGAGCCCTGCCTGGGTCAGTCCGATCCGCCCGCTCACGCCCCACAGCGCGTTCTGCGCCAGGGACCAGAAGAGGATCGCGGCGGCGAGGACCGCCCCGGAGCGCCGGTGCGGGAGCGGTGACGACGGGGCGGTGTGGGGAGCCCCGGCGGGACCCGCGGCCGCCCGGCCCGTCGTGCCCGGCAGCAGGGCCGTCGACGGCCACACCAGGGCCGCGGTCAGGGCGATCGCCGCGAACGGCAGCGCATGGCCGCTGCCCAGGTGCGGCAGGGTCAGGTAGAGGGCGCCGGCGGTCGCCGAGACGGAGAGGAGACCGAGGGTCGAGGCGCGGTGCGGATCGCGCCGGGCGGCGAAGCCGGCCGCGGCCACCGCCGTCGCCGTGCCCGAGCCGAAGCCGCCGACGACGGCCCCGCCCACCACCAGCGGAGCCGTGCCGGCGAGGGCCGCCGTGCCGTAACCGACGCACATGGCCAGCAGGCCGCCCCGGGCCGCCCGGCGCGGCCCGATCCGCTCCACGCGGGAGGCGAGCGTGAATCCCGCCGAGGCGGAGGCCAGCAGGAGCACCGAACCCACCAGGCCCGCCCGGGCGGGGGTGAGACCCAGTCCCGCGGAGAGGCGGCCGACGACGGTCGGCAGGAGGTACGGGGCGAGGTAACCGGCGGTGAACAGGGCGACGAGTGGCCCCAGGGCACGCGGGCGCGACGACATGGGCGTTCCAGGCGACAAGGACGGGCGGGGGTCCCACCACGCCGGAAGCGGCGCGGGGGAGGTGGGGCGCCCGGTGTTGCACGGGATCGCGGGGACATTCGTATCAAGCGGACAAGGGCCGGGAGAAGGTACTGTGCCCCGATTCGGACAGTGATCCGGGTCACTTTCTGTTTGGGGTCGGAGGCGACGGGTAAAGGAGTGCTCCCGCGGGCGGCGCCACCTCCGTCACGCGGCCCCCATCGGGCACACTGGGCTGAACCGCACCACGACCGGGGAGCCTGCCGTGACCACACCAGAGGGAGACCAGCAACACGAAGCCGGAGTCGACCCGTTGGTGTGCCTGCGGGAGCCGACCGACCCCGACTGCGACGTCTTCCTCACCGGCACGGTCTTCCTCGACATCATCTTCACCGGCCTCGACAGCGCGCCCGTCCGCGGCACCGAGTCCTGGGCCCGCGGCATGGGCTCCAGCCCCGGCGGGGTGGCCAACATGGCCACCGCGCTCGCCCGCCTCGGCTTGCGCACCTCCCTCGCCGCCGCCTTCGGCGACGACCACTACGGGGAGTACTGCTGGGACGCCCTGGAGCAGGGCGAGGGCATCGACCTCTCCCTCTCGCGGACGGTGCCCGGCTGGCACTCCCCGGTCACCGTCTCCATGGCCTACGAGGGCGAGCGCACGATGGTCTCGCACGGCCACGAGGCCCCGCCGCTGGACGGGGCCCTGCCCGCCTACCCACCCCACGCGCGCGCCGCGGTCGCCTCCCTGGTGCCCGGCCGCGAGGAGGCATGGGTGGCCCAGGCCGCCCGGGGCGGGGCCACGGTCTTCGCCGACGTCGGCTGGGACGACACCGGCCGCTGGGACCTGGCCGGACTCACCGACCTGGAGCACTGCGAGGCCTTCCTGCCCAACGCGCAGGAGGCCATGAGGTACACCCGCACCGACTGCCCGCGCGCCGCCGCCCGCGCACTGGCGGACAAGGTCCGCTACGCCGTGGTCACCCTCGGTGCCGAAGGCGCCTACGCCGTCGACGGGGCCACCGGCGAGACCGCGGAGGTCCCCGCCATCCAGGTCTCCGCCCTCGACCCCACCGGCGCCGGCGACGTCTTCGTCGCCGGCTTCGTCACCGGCACGCTCGCGGACTGGCCGCTCGCCGACCGCCTGGCCTTCGCCGGCCTGACCGCCGCCCTGTCGGTGCAGGAGTTCGGCGGCTCGCTCTCCGCCCCCACCTGGGGCGAGATCGCCGCCTGGTGGCAGCACGTCCAGGGCCACGCCCACCAGGACCCCGCGGCCCTGAGCAGCCGCTACGCCTTCCTGGAGCGCCTCCTCCCGGCTCCCACCCGCCCCTGGCCGCTGCGGCGCGCGGTGCCGACCATCGGCTTCCGGCGGAGCGCCTGAGCCGGTAAAAGGCTTCGGCCTTGTCGGCACCAAGTCGTAGGCTTGGTATCCGAGAGGTTGTCGAGCAGCGAGAACCCTTCAACGGGAGGTATGCGCAGGCCACAGTGCCGGCCCATGACTCAGACACCCACAGCCCGCAATGGCGAGACGGGCGAGACCCGCGCCCACTTCACCGTCCCCGCCAAGCACCCGATGGTGACGGTCCTCGGCTCCGGTGACGCGCTGCTCCGCGTGATCGAGAAGGCGTTCCCGGAAGCCGACATCCATGTCCGGGGCAACCAGGTCAGCGCGGTGGGCGAGGCGGCGGAAGTCGCGCTCATCCAGCGCCTGTTCGACGAGATGATGCTGGTGCTCCGCACCGGGCAGCCGATGACGGAGGACGCAGTGGAACGCTCGATCGCCATGCTCAGGGCGAGCGAGAACGGCAAGGGGGAGGAAGGCCAGGAGACCCCGGCCGAGGTGCTCACGCAGAACATCCTCTCCAGCCGCGGCCGGACCATCCGCCCCAAGACCCTGAACCAGAAGCGCTACGTCGACGCGATCGACAAGCACACGATCGTCTTCGGCATCGGCCCCGCCGGCACCGGCAAGACGTACCTGGCCATGGCCAAGGCGGTCCAGGCCCTGCAGTCCAAGCAGGTCACGCGGATCATCCTGACCCGGCCGGCCGTCGAGGCGGGCGAGCGGCTGGGCTTCCTGCCCGGCACGCTCTACGAGAAGATCGACCCGTACCTGCGGCCGCTCTACGACGCGCTGCACGACATGCTCGACCCCGACTCGATCCCGAAGCTGATGGCCTCGGGCACGATCGAGGTCGCGCCGCTGGCGTACATGCGAGGCCGGACGCTCAACGACGCGTTCATCATCCTCGACGAGGCGCAGAACACGAACCCCGAGCAGATGAAGATGTTCCTCACCCGCCTCGGCTTCGACTCGAAGATCGTCATCACCGGTGACATCACCCAGGTCGACCTGCCGGGCGGCACGAAGAGCGGTCTGCGCCAGGTCCGCGACATCCTGGACGGCGTCCAGGACGTCCACTTCTCGATGCTCACGTCGCAGGATGTCGTCCGGCACAAGCTCGTCGGCCGTATCGTCGACGCGTACGAGTTGTACGACAGCCGCAACGGGAAGTAGCACACGAGCACCATGTCGATCGACGTCAACAACGAGTCCGGTACCGAGGTCGACGAGCAGGCGATCCTCGACATCGCCCGCTACGCGCTCGCGCGGATGCGCATCCACCCCCTCTCCGAGCTCTCGGTGATCGTCGTGGACACGGAGGCGATGGAGCAGCTCCACATCCAGTGGATGGACCTGCCCGGTCCCACGGACGTCATGTCCTTCCCGATGGACGAGCTGCGCCCGCCGACGAAGGACGACGAGGAGCCCCCGCAGGGGCTCCTCGGGGACATCGTGCTCTGCCCCGAGGTCGCCACCCAGCAGGGCAAGGACGCCCCGACGCAGCACTCCATGGACGAGGAGCTCCAGCTCCTCACCGTCCACGGAGTGCTGCACCTGCTGGGCTACGACCACGAGGAGCCCGACGAGAAGGCCGAGATGTTCGGCCTCCAGGCGGCGATCGTCGACGGCTGGCGTGCGGACAAGGGCCTGACCGGCCCGTCCCCCGCGCCGACCGTCTCCTGAGCCCCCGATGGACGCCTCGCTGATCCTCGGTGCGGTCGCCCTGGTCGTCGTCGCCTGGCTCGCCGCCTGCGCCGAGGCCGGTCTCGCCCGCGTCTCCACCTTCCGGGCGGCCGAGGCCGTGCGGTCGGGGCGGCGCGGCGCCGAGAAGCTGGCCCAGGTCGCCGCCGACCCCACCCGCTATCTCAACGTGGCGCTGCTGGTCCGCGTCTCCTGCGAGATGGCGGCGGGGGTCCTCGTCACGTACGCCTGCCTGGAGGCGTTCCCCGAGACCTGGGAGGCACTGCTCGTCGCCATCGTCGTGATGGTGCTCGTCAGCTATGTCGCCGTCGGCGTCTCGCCGCGCACCATCGGCCGCCAGCACCCGTTGAACACGGCGACCGCCGCCGCGTACGTGCTGCTGCCGCTCGCCCGGATCATGGGCCCGATCCCGCAGCTCCTCATCCTCATCGGCAACGCGCTGACGCCCGGCAAGGGCTTCCGCAAGGGCCCGTTCGCCTCCGAGGCCGAGCTGCGCGCCATGGTCGACCTGGCCGAGCAGGAGTCGCTGATCGAGGACGAGGAGCGCCGGATGGTGCACTCCGTCTTCGAGCTCGGCGACACCCTGGTGCGGGAGCTCATGGTGCCCCGCACCGACCTCGTCTGCATCGAGCGGTACAAGACCATCCGCCAGGCCCTCACGCTGGCCCTGCGCTCCGGTTTCTCCCGGATCCCGGTCACCGGCGAGAACGAGGACGACATCGTCGGCATCGTGTACCTGAAGGACCTGGCCCGCAAGACGCACATCAACCGGGAGTCCGAGGCCGACCTGGTCTCCACCGCGATGCGCTCGGCGGCCTTCGTCCCGGACACCAAGAACGCCGGGGACCTCCTGCGCGAGATGCAGCAGGAGCGGAACCACGTCGCGGTCGTCATCGACGAGTACGGCGGCACGGCGGGGATCGTCACCATCGAGGACATCCTGGAGGAGATCGTCGGTGAGATCACCGACGAGTACGACCGCGAACTCCCCCCGGTCCAGGACCTGGGCGAGGACCGCCACCGGGTCACCGCCCGCCTCGACATCGGGGACCTCGGCGAGCTCTACGGGCTGGGCCCGGACGAGTACGACGACGAGGACGTCGAGACCGTCGGCGGCCTGCTGGCCAAGGCGCTGGGCCGGGTGCCCATCGCCGGCGCCACCTCCGTGGTGGAGCTGCCGGACGGGCGATCGCTGCGCCTGACGGCCGAGTCCCCGGCCGGCCGGCGCAACAAGATCGTGACGGTCCTGGTGGAGCCTGAGCGAGCACCGGAGGAAGCGGAATGACGCCGGAACAGCTGCGGGCCTTCTGCCTGGACTTCAACGACGCGACGGAGGAGTTCCCGTTCACCCCGGAGACCTCCGTCTTCAAGGTCGCCGGGAAGATGTTCGCGCTGTCCGCGCTGGACGCGGAGCCGCTGCGGGTCAACCTCAAGTGCGAACCGGAGGAGGCGGTACGGCTCCGCGAGGAGCACCCGGCCATCGCCCCCGGCTACCACATGAACAAGCGCCACTGGAACACGGTGACCGTCGGCGAGCTCCCGGACCGGATGGTCCGGGAGCTCGTCGAGGACTCGTACGACCTGGTGGTCGCCGGCCTCCCGCGGGCGGTCCGACTCCGCCTCGACCGGGCGTAGTTCACGCCCGGCGGCCGCGCAGCCCGGCGGCCACCAGCAGGGCCGCCCCCACCACGATCGCCGCGTCCACGGCCAGCACCGTCCGGACCCCGCCGAAGAGGTCGCCGCCCGTCGTGGCCAGTACGCCCAGCAGCGGGATGCCGACAGTGATCCCGACCTGCTGCGTCGTGGTGACCAGCCCGGTCGCCAGACCCTGCTCCTCGTCCGAGACGCCGGAGGTGACGGTCAGTCCGTACGAGATGATCGCGACGAGGTGGCACATGCTCGCCAGCGAGACGGCGACCGTCGCGAGCAGCGCGCCCGACTCCCTGCCCAGGCCCAGCAGCAGCGCGACGAACGCGCCCTGGCCCAGCAGGGAGACGACCAGGGCGCGACGGGGGCCGAAGCGCCCGATCAGCCTCGGCGCCAGCGTCCCGGCGAGGACCGAGAACAGCCCCTGCACACCGAAGACCACGCCGGTGCCGAAGGCGGACAGTCCGAGGGTGTCCTGCAGGTAGAGGGTCAGGACGAAGATGACCGTCGACATCATCGAGAAGGTCACCAGTCCGCCCAGGTTGCCGAAGGCCACGGTCCGGCGCCGCAGCATCGGCAGCGAGACCAGCGGTGCGGGGTGCCGTGACTCGACGACCACGAACGCGCCGAGCAGCAGCACCCCGGACACCAGCGTGACCAGCACGTCGGCGCCGCCGAAACCGCGCTCCGCCGCCGTGGACAGGGCGTAGATCAGGGCGAGCAGGCCGCCGGTCACCGTCACGGCCCCGGGCACGTCGAGCCGCGGCCGGTCCGGAGTGCGCGACTCGGGCAGCAACCCCGGCGCCAGCGGCAGCACGACCAGCGTGAAGGCGGTCAGCAGACCCATCGTCGAGCGCCAGCCCAGCGTGTCCGTCATGACACCGCCCAGCAGCATGCCGATCGTGAAGCCGAGCGACAGCAGGGTGCCCGAGATGCCGAGCGCCCGGTCCCGCTGCGGGCCCTCGGGGAAGGTGGTGGTCAGCAGGGACATGCCGGTCGGCACGATGGCCGCCGCGCCGAGCCCCTGCAGGGCGCGGGCCGTGAGGAACGACGTGGGGTCCCAGGCGAAGGTGGCGAGCAGGGAGGCCGCGCCGAAGAGCGCGAGACCGGCGAGGAAGACCCTCCTGCGGCCGTACAGGTCTCCGGTCCGGCCGAAGAGCAGCAGGAAGCCGCCGGACGGGAGCGCGAAGGCCGTCACCGCCCACTGCAGCGCCGACCGGTCGAGACCGAGGTCGGCGCCGAGGACCGGCAGCGCGACGTTCAGCACGGAGAAGTCGAGCGCCACCATGAACTGGGCCGCGCACAGCACGAAGAGGATGAGCCGGGAGCGGGAGGTCAGGGGCGGGGCGGGTGCGGGGGGAGCGGGCGCGGTCGTGGTGTCGGTTGCCATGACCACCACACTCGGCGCACGGGAACAACCGTGGGGAGCGGGAACTTATCCTGTGGGTGGTACCACCAGGCAGCCCAGGGGGAGGACGCACGTGGTCGCTGCGGTCGAGGGCGAAGCCGCCAAGACGCGCCGACTCGCCGAACTGCGCGCGTTCCTGATGAGCCGTCGGGCCCGGGTCACGCCGGCCGAGGCCGGGCTGCCCGACGGCGGCGCCCGTCGCCGCACCCCGGGTCTGCGCCGCGAGGAGGTGGCCGTCCTCGCGGGCGTCGGGGTCTCCTGGTACCAGTGGCTGGAGCAGGGCCGCGACATCACCGTCTCGCCGCAGGTCCTGGACTCCGTCGCCCGGGTGCTGCGACTCAGCCCGGCCGAGCGCCGCCACCTGTACGTCCTCGCCGGGCTCAACCCGCCCGCCCCGGAGGTCGATCCGCGGGCCCGCGACATGTGCGCGGGGCTCCAGCGGCTCATCGACGCGTGGATGCCGTTCCCGGCGCACATCATCGACGCGTACTGGAACACGGTGATGTACAACGACTCGGCCGCGATCGTCCTCGGGATGCGGCCGGAGATCTCCCAGAACTGCCTCATCGCCTTCTTCACCGACCCCCTCTACCGCTCCCGGGCGGGTGGCTGGGACCAGCTGGCCCCGCAGGTCGTCGCGCAGTTCCGGGCCGCGTGCTCGGAGTGCCCGGACGACGAGGGGTTCGGGGCGGTGGTCGAGGAGGCGAAGGAGGCGAGCGCGGAGTTCGCCGCACTGTGGGAGCGGCGGGACATCATGCCCGGCGGCCAGATCCGCAAGGAGCTGGAGCATCCGCTGGTCGGCTCGCTGATCCTGGAGTCCACTCAGCTCAGGGTCCCGGCCCGGCCCGACCTGTCGATCGTGATGCACACGCCTCTGCCGGAGGCTGACACCGCGGCGAAGCTGGAGTGGCTGGTCTCGCCGGAGGGCCGCCGCGGGGCGATGTTCCCGGTCGCGGGCTGACGGCGAGGCCGGGGCACCGGAGCGGCCAGGCGCCGCCGCCCGGTCCCGGTGACGTCACCGGTGCCGTATATCCTCCTGCCGTTCTGCCGTCCCCCTGCGACGGCGGGCGCTCCCGATCCCGTCACCTCACGCCCTGAAGAGCTTCCTTCAGCATGCGCACCCGCATACGTCACGGCCTGGCCGCCGTGCTCGCCGTCTCGGCGCTCTCCCTCACCGCCGCCTGCGGCGGCTCCTCCGACGACGACGCCGCGAAGGGCACCGACAAGCCCGCCACCGCGACGACCGCCGCCGAGCCGACCTCGGCCGCGCCCGCCGTGCCCTTGACGGCCGACGCGATGAAGGCCGCGGCGCTGGAGGCGAAGGACCTGCCGTCCGGTTGGAAGGCCGGCAAGGCCGAGTCGGACCCGGCCACCTACAAGACGGACAAGCCGGCGTGCGAACCGCTCACGACCCTGCTCGCGGACAAGGTCGCCGGCGCCACGACCGGCGCCACGGTCCACTACGAGCGCGGGAACGGCGACTCCACGCTCGACCAGCAGGTCCTGACCTTCCCGGGCACCGGCGCCGCCGACCACGTGAAGGCGATCGGCACCGCGCTGGACACCTGCCCCGGCTTCACCGCGGAGATGGAGGGGATGAAGATGAAGATCACCCTGCAGAAGCTCACCGCTCCCCAGGGCGCCGAGCAGGTGCAGACCTTCCGCATGAAGATGAACATCGCCGAGTACGACATCACGGTCGAGTCCAACGTGCTCGTCGCGGCGCACGGCACCGGCATGACCCGGTTCGCGCACGTCCCCGCCGACGCCTCCGGCCACAAGGACTTCGACGGCGTGGCCAAGATCGTCGTCGAGAAGTTCGCCAAGGCCGCCCAGGGCTGAACGCCCGCCCCGACCTATGCTCATGGCATGACACTCAGCAGCGACCACGGCGACCTCGGCGCCGAGGACCTCAAGATCATCACGCTGGCGCGCAGCGCCCGCGCCCGCAACGGTGTGCCCGAGGGCGCGGCGGTGCGCGACGAGACCGGCCGCACGTACGTGGCGGGCACCGTGGCCCTGGAGTCGCTCCGGCTCAGCGCGCTGCAGACCGCGGTCGCGATGGCCGTGGCCAGCGGAGCCCGGTCCCTGGAGGCCGCGGCCGTCGTCTCGAGCGCCGACGCCGCCTCCGAAGCCGACCGCGCGGCGGTCCGTGACCTCGGCGGCCCGGAGACCCCGGTGCTGCTCGCCGGCCCCGACGGGCAGCTGCGCGCGGCGGTCACGGCAGGCTGAGGCCGCGGGACGGAACGGCATCGAAGGGGGGCCCGGCGAGGACGCCGGACCCCCCTTCCGCGTCGCCGCGGTCCGCGCCTCCGCGAGGAACCGGCGGAGATTCTCTTGCCATCCCCGGTCAGGTGCGCGTCAATGACAGCGGTTCGTCCGACGGGCCGTCAGATCCATGCCTCACGCAGCGTCCGCACCCCTGCGTGCCTCACCGGAAGGGGTACGACCCATGAGAGGCGCCGCCTCGGGAGCCGATACCGCCCTCGCCGCGACCGGAACCGCGACCATCCGGACCGCGCGGAGCGGTCCCGCGACCGCCCTCGCCCCCGTCGCCGGGGCGGCCGTCCGGTGACCGCCCGGGCGGGCGCTCGCGCCCCGCGGCCCACCACCGCCTCGTAGCCCCCGAACGTTCTTGGCATGACCGTCCGGCGTCGCCCCAGGCGACGCCGGTATCCGTGCTGACCTGGGCGAACGTGCTCCCGTGAGGTGATCTTGACATTATCTGATGGGTCATCAGTCGATGGATTTCGACGGCATTGACTTCTTTTGGCGAGCAGCCGTCAATGGCGCCCTCTCATCCCTCAGGAGGGGCACACATGGCACTGTTCCGAACCCCGCCGCGAAGACGGCGTCTGACCGCCGCCCTCGGTGTCGCCGCGCTCGCGGTCGCCACCGGCGGCGCCCTGGCCGGCCCGGCCGGCGCGGCCACGACCGCCTCCCAGGCGGTGGACTTCCCCACGCACTGCGTGCCGCCGCCGATCGCGGGCATCCCGCCGATCGACGGCACCACGACGGCCCAGATCACCGTGGACAAGCCCACCCCTAAGGTCGGCGAGACGGTCACCGTCACCTACAAGGTCACCAAGCCGGCCGCCTCCAACCCGGTCGACCTGGCGCTGCCGGCCGACATCATGACCCCGAGCGGCAAGGTCGTCCTCGGCGGCGCCCAGTCCGGCGCGGTCACCGTCACCGGGCCCAAGAAGAACGACCCGGTCCCCGGCAAGGGCGCCTTCCCGCCGTTCTCGATGACCGGCACGTTCACGGTCACCGCGCCCGGCGCGATCACCCTGTCGCCGGGCGACTACAACATCCACACCAGCTACCTCATGGAGCTGGACACCCCCTGCACGGTCACCAACCCGCCGGCACCGGTCTCCGAGACGGTCACGGCGAGCCCGCAGCCGGGAGCGAACGAGCGGAACATCTCGCTCGGCACGGCCTCCGGCGCACCCGGCGTCCGGGTCACCGTCACCGGCGCCAAGTTCACCCCGCTCGCCGAGGTCACCGTCGTCGGCCGGTCCGGAGCGGCGGAGACCGCCGACCGGATGACCGTGACGACCGACAGCGAGGGCGGGTTCGCGGCCCGGCTGATGGTCAACGACAAGGCGACCACGGGCGTCGTGGCGTACGAGGGCACGGCCTGGGACCCGGAGAAGGGCGCCGGACCGGTCGCGTACACCGTCGTCGACGACACCCCGCAGCCGCCGAACAGCCAGAAGCTCAGCACGGCCGTGAAGGCGGGCGCGCTGTCGATGACCCAGGCCGGCGACGCCGTGCAGCTGTCGTCCGTCGACTTCGGTCAGGGCGGCGCCGCGACCGGCGACCTGAAGACGGTGACGGTGAAGGACTTCCGCGGTGGCCCCGCGGGCTGGTCCCTGACCGGCAAGGTCACCGACTTCACCGGCGCGGGCGGCTCCATCGGCGCGGGCGGGCTCAGCTGGACGCCGTCCTGCACCACCAAGGCGGGCAGCCCCAGCACCTGCGTGCCCGGCTCGGCCGGAACGGTGGGCAGCGGCGGGGCCACCCTCGCCTCGACCCCGAACGGCACGGTCACCGGCGGCGAGTTCACCGTCGACGCGAAGGTCTCCCTCGACGTGCCGGCGTTCACCGCCCCCGGTACGTACGCGGGTGTCCTGACCCTGACCCTGAGCTGACACCCACCCGGTAGGAACCGGGCCACACCCCCAACAGAACGGCGGGCCGGGCGCGCACCCGGTCGGCCCGCCCCGACCCCAGGGATCCCGCACCGTGCGCAAGCTCCGCGCCTTCGTCCTCGCCGCCGCCCTGCTGCTGCTCGGCGCGCCCTCCGCCGACGCCGCCGACAACGGGGAGTGGGCCGTCTACCCGGCCGCCTCCGAGCTCGGCAGCCGTCCCTACTTCTACCTGTCCGCCGATCCCGGCACGACCGTGACCGACCAGGTCACCGTGGCCAACAAGACCGGCGCGCCCCTCACCTTCCTGGTCTACGGAGCCGACGCCTACAACACCGAGCGGGACGGCGGTTTCGCCGTCCGCAGCCGCCAGGAGAAGCAGACGGGCGCCGGGGCCTGGATCACTCCGGAGCGCACCCGCGTCACCGTCCCCGCCCGCTCCGTCGTGACCGTCCCCTACACCCTCGCCGTTCCCGCCGACGCCGAGCCGGGCGACCATCCCGGTGCCGTCGTCGCCCTCGACGAGCGGGTCGCCGCCGGCGGCGCCGGGGCGGTCGCCGTCGGTGTGCAGCGCGCCGTCGGGGCCCGGGTCTACCTCCGGGTCAACGGTCCGACCATGCCCGCGCTCGCCGTCGAGGACGTGACCCTCGACCAGGACAGGCCCCTCGTGCCCGGTGCCGGCGAGAGCAGCGCCCTCATCTCGTACACGCTGCACAACCGCGGGAACGTCACCCTCAACCCCCGCGTCGCCCTCCGGGCGGAGGGCCTCTTCGGCCGCACCCTCCTCGAACGCACGCCGACGGGGGTCCCGTCCGAGCTCCTGCCCCGCCAGAAGATCCGTCTCACCGAGCGCTGGGCGGGATCGCCGCAGTTCGACCGGGGCGAGGTGACCCTGACGGCGACGGCCACCGGCGTGCGGGAATCCGGCCGGGTGTCGTTCCTCGCGCTGCCGTGGGCCGCCGCCGGGCTCGTCGTACTCGGTGCCGCGGCGGGCCTGACGGGACTCCGGGTACGGCGGCGCAGGGCGGCCGCCGGGCCCCGATGACCCCTCTGGGTACGTGAGGCCGCCGCGCATCGGGGAGAATGGCCCCCATGAGCGCTCGCAACCAAGAATCCGAAGCCGTCCACCGGGCCGGTTTCGCCTGCTTCGTCGGCCGTCCCAACGCCGGCAAGTCCACCCTCACGAACGCTCTGGTCGGCCAGAAGGTGGCGATCACCTCCAACCGGCCGCAGACCACCCGGCACACCGTCCGCGGCATCGTGCACCGCCCGGACGCGCAGCTGATCCTGGTCGACACGCCCGGCCTCCACAAGCCGCGGACCCTCCTCGGCGAGCGGCTGAACGACGTCGTGCGCACCACGTGGGCCGAGGTCGACGTGATCGGCTTCTGCCTGCCCGCCGACCAGAAGCTCGGCCCCGGCGACCGCTTCATCGCCAAGGAGCTCGCCGGGATCAAGAAGACCCCGAAGGTCGCGATCGTCACCAAGACCGACCTGGTGGACTCCAAGACGCTCGCCGAGCAGCTCATCGCCATCGACCAGCTCGGCAAGGAGCTGGGCTTCGAGTGGCAGCAGATCGTCCCGGTCTCCGCCCTCGGCAACAAGCAGGTCGACCTCGTCGCCGACCTGCTGATCCCGCTGCTGCCGGAGTCCCCGCCGCTCTACCCCGAAGGCGACCTCACGGACGAGCCGGAGCAGGTGATGGTGGCCGAGCTGATCCGCGAGGCGGCGCTGGAGGGCGTCCGCGACGAGCTGCCGCACTCGATCGCGGTGGTCGTCGAGGAGATGATCCCGCGCGAGGACCGTCCCGCGGACAAGCCGCTGCTCGACATCCACGCCAACGTCTACATCGAGCGCCCCAGCCAGAAGGGCATCATCATCGGCCCGAAGGGCAGCCGCCTCAAGGAGGTCGGCATGAAGTCCCGCAAGCACATCGAGGCGCTCCTGGGCACACCGGTCTTCCTCGACCTGCACGTCAAGGTCGCGAAGGACTGGCAGCGGGACCCCAAGCAGCTGCGGAAGCTGGGCTTCTAGGGACACCCGCCAGGGCTCGGCGGACACCCGCCAGGGCCCGGCGCCCGATCGGCCCGCTTCAGGCCCCCGGCGTGCCGGAAGCGGGTCAGGCGCCCTCCTTGAGGACGCGCGCGATCAGCGACCGCTGGGCCTCCGTCAGCCGGGGGTCGCCGCAGCGGACCGTCCGGTCGTCCACCGTGATCTCGTACCGGAAGCCGTCCGGCACCCCCCGGCCGTCACCGTCGCCCTGGTCCAGGACCGTGACCGCCAGGGCGTGCCACTCCGCCGCGTCCGGCAGGGCCGAGGTGTCCACCTCGGCCGACCGCTCGATGCCCGCGAAACCGCCGGTGCGCCGCACTCGAATCCGCATGGGCCCTGTCTACCAGCAGGCGACTCAGTCCGTCGGGACACCGACGGCCGACCAGGCCTTCAGCACGGCCTGGATCTCCTCCCCGTCGCCGTACCGCGCCCGCGCCGCGGTCACCGTCGCGGCGGCGAACTCGGCGAAGCGGGTCTCGGGGGTGAGGCCGCCGCCGGTCATCACGTCGTACCAGATCTGCCCGGCCCGCTCCCAGGCCCTGCCGCCCAGCTCGGTCGCGACCAGGTAGAAGGCGTGGTTGGGGATGCCGGAGTTGATGTGCACCCCGCCGTTGTCGCGGCTGGTGCGGACGTAGTCGTCCATGTGCCCCGGTTGGGGGTCCTTGCCGAGGACGTCGTCGTCGTAGGCCGTGCCCGGCGCCTTCATCGAGCGCAGCGCCGTCCCCTCGACGTTCGGGTGGAACAGTCCCTCGCCGATCAGCCAGTCGGCCTCCCCGGCGCTGTGGCCCAGCGTGTACTGCTTCACCAGCGAGCCGAAGACGTCCGAGACGGACTCGTTGAGCGCGCCGGACTGGCTGAAGTACTCCAGGTTCGCGGTGTACTGCGTGAAGCCGTGGGCCAGCTCGTGGCCGATGACGTCGACCGGGAGGGTGAAGTCCAGGAAGATCTCGTCGTCGCCGTCCCCGAACACCATCTGCTCGCCGTTCCAGAAGGCGTTGCCGTAGTTCCGGTCGTAGTGGACCGTCGCGAGGAGCGGGAGGCCCGCGCCGTCGATCGAGTCGCGGCCGAAGCCCTTCAGGAAGAGGTCGAAGGTGGCGCCGAGCCCGGCGTAGGCCCGGTTCACGGTGGCGTCGGCGGTCGCCTCCTGCCCCTCGGCCCGGACCTCGGTGCCCGGCAGGTCGGTGCCGTGTCCCGCGTCGTACACGGTGCGCCGGGGGCGGGCGGGCTCCGCGGGCCCCGGGCCCGTCGCCGTGGCGGCGGGCGGCAGCACGCGGGCCGTGCGGGCCGCCGCGTCGGCGACGAGGGTCCGCCGGGCGGCCGCCGCGACCTCCGGGTTCCCGGACCGGGCCAGGTGCTCCAGGAGGTGCGGGGGCACGATCGTGCAGAAGACGGGGTGGTGGGCGTGACGGCACGCGTGGGAGGTCATGTCGAAAATGTGGCACTGAGTCACGCCGCTGTCACTAGAGGCGACCATGATCCGCGAAATGGAGTGATCCGTCACTCTTCGTCCTTGACGCGACGGCCGTCCCGCATACTGGAACGGGACGTCCGGATCCACCGTCCCTGAGCTAGGCTGCGGCACATCATGCGTTTCGGGCTGCTTCTCCTTAGCTGCCGCGGCGAGGGCCTGTAGTCGTAGGCCGACCCCCTCCCCGCGGGACCTGGTGTTGCGTTCGACAGTCGGCCGTCCCTCCCGTTGGACCCGAGGAGCCCTACGCGATGTCCCAGCCTGTCGGCCGCCCCACGCCCATCACGAACGCCACCCAGACGCAGAAGCCGTCCGGGATGCCGATCCACAAGTACGGCCGCTACGAGGCCGTGCACATCCCCGACCGCACCTGGCCCGAGCAGCGGATCACCAAGGCCCCCCGCTGGCTGTCCACGGATCTGCGCGACGGCAACCAGGCGCTGATCGACCCGATGTCGCCCGCCCGCAAGCGCGAGATGTTCGACCTGCTGGTGCGCATGGGTTACAAGGAGATCGAGGTCGGCTTCCCGTCCTCCGGCGACACCGACTTCAACTTCGTACGGTCGATCATCGAAGAGGGCGCGATCCCGGACGACGTCACCATCTCCGTCCTGACCCAGGCCCGCGAGGACCTGATCGAGCGGACCGTGGAGTCCCTGGTCGGCGCCAAGCGCGCCACCGTGCACCTGTACAACGCCACCGCGCCCACCTTCCGCCGGGTCGTCTTCCGCGGCTCGAAGGAGGACATCAAGCAGATCGCCGTCGACGGCACGCGGCTGGTCATGGAGTACGCCGACAAGCTGCTGGGCGACGACACGGTCTTCGGCTACCAGTACAGCCCCGAGATCTTCACCGACACCGAGCTGGACTTCGCCCTGGAGGTCTGCGAGGCGGTCTGTGACGTCTGGCAGCCCGAGGAGGGCCGCGAGATCATCCTGAACCTGCCCGCCACCGTGGAGCGTTCGACGCCGTCCACGCACGCGGACCGGTTCGAGTGGATGTCCCGGAACCTGACCCGCCGCCCGTACGTCTGCCTGTCCGTCCACCCGCACAACGACCGCGGCACCGCGGTGGCGGCGGCCGAGCTGGCCATCATGGCCGGCGCCGACCGCATCGAGGGCTGCCTGTTCGGCCAGGGTGAGCGCACCGGCAACGTCGACCTGGTGACCCTGGGCATGAACCTGTTCTCGCAGGGCGTCGACCCGCAGATCGACTTCTCGCAGATCGACGAGATCCGTCGCACCTCCGAGTACTGCAACCAGATGGAGGTCCACCCGCGCCACCCCTACGCGGGCGATCTGGTCTACACCGCCTTCTCCGGCTCCCACCAGGACGCCATCAAGAAGGGCTTCGACGCCATGGAGGCCGACGCGGCCGCCGCCGGCAAGACCGTGGACGAGATCGAGTGGGCGGTGCCGTACCTGCCCATCGACCCGAAGGACGTCGGCCGTTCCTACGAGGCCGTGATCCGGGTCAACTCGCAGTCCGGCAAGGGCGGTATCGCGTACGTCCTGAAGAACGACCACAAGCTGGACCTGCCGCGCCGGATGCAGATCGAGTTCTCGAAGATCATCCAGCAGAAGACGGACACCGAGGGCGGCGAGGTCACCCCGGCCGCGATCTGGTCGGTCTTCCAGGACGAGTACCTGCCGAGCACGGACAGCGCCGCGGAGCGCTGGGGCCGGATCCAGCTGCGCTCCGGCCAGACCACCTCGGACACGGACGGCACCGACACCCTGACCGTCGAGGCGGTCGTCGACGGGGCCGACACCGTCCTGACGGGCTCCGGCAACGGCCCGATCTCGGCCTTCTTCGCCGCCCTGCAGGCGATCGGCGTGGACGCCCGGCTGCTGGACTACCAGGAGCACACGATGAGCGAGGGCGCGTCCGCGCAGGCCGCCTCGTACATCGAGTGCGCCATCGACGGCAAGGTCCTGTGGGGCATCGGCATCGACGCCAACACGACCCGCGCCTCGCTGAAGGCCGTCATCTCGGCGGTCAACCGCGCCGCGCGCTGACGCTCCGTACCGGCGGCCCCGCACTCCCCGAGGAGTGCGGGGCCGCCGCCGTACACGACCCGCGTCACCCTTTCAGGTTGTGCTCGGCGGCTCCTTCGCCAGGGGCGCCGCCCCACCCGCGGGGTGAACCTCCGGGACGAGGCCGCGGACCGCTTCGCGCGGGACGACCGGGCCCCCTGTCCGGCAGCGCGGCTTTCCGCCAGATCCGGTCCCACGGCGACGCCGGCCGCCGCGCCCGAGCCCACCCCGTCCACCCCTGAGGGCGACCTGGCGACCACCGGGCCGGCGTCCGGGCCGGGTGCGGCGGGGGTCGCCGGAGCGGCCCTGCTGATCGGCGGCGGCCCCGCCGCGTACGCGGTGCACCGCCGCCGCGCCCGCACCTCCTGACGTGCCCCGGGGCACGCCCGGCGGGTGATCCGCGGGTGTCGTGTCTCGGCCATGTCGGTTGCGTTCTGCTGACGAGGTGCTGACGCCACATCATGGATGTGGCTAACATCACGCCAACGCCGGCAGTGCTGCCGGACCGTGGAGGAGGTGCGACGTGCGAGCTGCCCGAGGATCACGCGGGAGAAAAGTGGGCGTCTGCGGCATTCGTACCTCCTGGAACACCGTCGGGGACGGCGAGTTCTTCTGCGAGGAGTGCGGTGGCGACCGCAACTACCGTCGCCGGACCGGCCGTCGTCGCTTCGCCGTGCTGGGCGTCCCGGTGCTGCCGCGCGGCCAGGCCGGACCGGTCGTCGAGTGCACCGCTTGTCAGACCCACTTCGGTACGGAAGTGCTCGACCACCCGACGACGAGCCGCTTCTCCGCGATGCTGCGGGACGCCGTGCACACCGTCGCCCTCGCCGTGCTCGCCGCGGGCGGCGCCTCCTCCCGCACGGCCGTGGACACCGCGGTCGCGGCGGTGCGCGCGGCCGGGTTCGCCGAGTGCACCGGCACCCAGCTCACCGACCTCGTCGAGGCCCTGGCCGCCGACACCGGCCGCTTCCTGCCGGACGCGAGCGGCGGGGGCGCCGCCCTGGCCATCGAGCTCCACGAGGCCCTGGAGCCGCTCTCCCCGCACCTGGCCGCCTCCGGGCGCGAGTCGATCCTGCTCCAGGGAGCCCGGATCGCGCTGGCGGACGGCGCGTACAGCCCGGCGGAGCGGGACGTCCTGAGCACCGTCGGCAACGCGCTGGCCCTGTGTGCCGACGACACCGCCCGGCTGCTCGCCACCGCCAGGACGCTCCTCTGAGGGCTACGCGGGGCGCTCCCCGTGGAGCAGGCCGGCGCGTACTCCCGGGGGAGTAACGCCGGCCCGGCACCGCCCCCGGCAGTACCCCGCGTCTCGCTCCCCGGGCCGACGAAAGCGGCCCGCACCGGCGGGAGTCTGGGAACGACCCAGACGACCGTGCCGGAGGGAGGCCCGAGATGGGGGCCCCGAACAGGACCATCAGCGAGCGGCGCGGACGGCGCGCCATCCCCTGGGGGATGCTCGCGCTGTGGGTGATCGTGCTCGCGATCGCCGCGCCCTTCGCCGGCGAACTCGGCGCCGTGCAACGCGACCGGGCCGTCGACTACCTGCCCGCGAGCGCCGACTCCACCCAGGTCGCCACCCTGGGGGAACTGCTCCCCGGCGGCGACTCCACGGACCTCGTCCTCGTGTACCACCGCGACGGCGGTCTCACCCCCGGCGACCGCGACACCGCCGCCCGCGAGGTCGCCCGGGTCGCCGCCGAGCACCCCCTCACCTCGCCGCCGCGGCCCGTGCCCTCGAAGGACGGCACCACCCTCCTCTACGCCGTCTCCAGCACCGAACCGGGGACGGACGAGAAGGCCAGGGACGCCCTCGTACAGGACATCCGCGCCGGTGTCAGCGGCCAGGTCGGCGGCCCCGGCGCCCTCGCCACCGACGCCGGCGAGGTCTACGAGTCCCTCGACGGACCGCTCCTCTACACGACCGTCGCCGTCGTCGCGATCCTGCTGATCGTCATCTACCGCAGCCCGTTCCTCTGGCTCGTGCCCCTGCTCGTCGCCGGCGCCGCCGACTTCCTCTCCATGGCCGTGACCTACGCCCTCCACCAGGGCTTCGACATCAGCGTCTCCGGCCAGAGCACCGGCGTCATGACGATCCTCGTCTTCGGCGCGGGCACCGACTACGCCCTGCTCCTCGTCTCGCGCTACCGCGAGGAACTGCGCCGCACGCCACGCCCCTACGACGCGATGCTCACCGCCCTGCGCGGCTGCGGTCCCGCCGTGCTCGCCTCCTCCGGCACCGTCGCCGCCGGCCTGCTCTGCCTGCTCGCCGCCGACCTCAACAGCAGCCGGGGCATGGGCCCGACGGCCGCCGTCGGCGTGCTGTGCGCCCTGGTCGCCATGACGACCCTGCTCCCGGCGCTCCTCGTCGTCCTCGGCCGGCGGGTGTTCTGGCCGCTGATCCCGGCCCACGGCAGTGCGCCGAGGACCGGGCGCCGTTCCTTCTTCGCGGCCGTCGGCGGCTCCGCGGGCCGCCGCCCGGTCGCCGTGCTGCTCACCGGGGCCGCCGCGCTCGCCGCCCTCGCCCTCGGCACCCTCGCCCTGCCCGGCGCGCTGAAGCAGGAGGACTCCTTCACCTCCACCCCCGAGGCCGTCGCCGCGATGAAGACGCTGGCCGCCGCCTACCCGGAGGCGGGCACCCAGCCGATCACCGTCATCGCCCCGACCACCGGCGCGGCCCGGGCGCTGGAGACCGCCCGGGCCACCGACGGGGTCGAGAGCGCCGAGCGCGGCCGCAGCGGCGGGGGCTGGACCGAGATCTCCGTCCTCGCCGACCATCCGCCCCAGTCCGCCGCCGAGACGGCCACCATCAAGGAACTGCGCGCCGGGCTCGGCGAGGGCGTGTACGTCGGCGGGCCCAGCGCCGAACAACTGGACCTCACCGAGACCAGCCGCAGCGACAGCAGGGTGATCGTGCCGCTCGTCCTCGTCGCGGTCCTGCTCATCCTGGTCGTCCTGCTGCGCAGCCTGATCGCCCCTCTGCTCCTGGTCGGCGCGGTCGTCGCCGTCTGGGGCGCGTCACTCGGCATCGGCGGCCTGCTCTTCGAACCCCTCTTCGGCTTCGAGGGCACCGATCCCGGACTGCCGCTCCTCTCCTTCGTCTTCCTCGTCGCCCTCGGCGTCGACTACGGCATCTTCGTGATGCACCGGATGCGCGAGGAGTGCCTGGACGGGGCGGAGCCCGGCGCCGCCGCGCTGACCGCGCTGCGCACCACCGGCGGCGTGATCGCCTCCGCCGGCCTCGTGCTCGCCGCCACCTTCGCGGTGCTGGTGAACATGCCCCTGGTGCAGCTGGCCGAACTCGGCTTCGTGATCGCGGTCGGCGTGCTGCTCGACACCTTCCTCGTCCGTACCTACCTCGTCACCAGCGCGAGCGTGCTGCTCGGCCGGAAGGTGTGGTGGCCCGGACCGCTCTCCCGCCGTCCGGGTGCCGTGCCCGCGACGCCGGCCGAACGGACGCCCGCCGGCGTCTGACACCGACCACGGGCGGGCAGGGGCTCCCGGAGCCCCTGCCCGCCCGGGAGGATGAACCCCGTGGACTTCGCAGCCGCCTTCACCCGTGACCCGCAGGCCGCCCCGTACCCGGTGCGGTGCGACGCGACGGCCGCCGCCTGCTTCGCCGTCGTCGCCGCCGTGCTGGCGCTCGCCGTGGACGACGGCCGACGCCCCGACACGCTCGGCTGGGCGCTGCTGCTCGCCGCCCACGTGCCGCTGGCCTGGCGGCGGCGCGCCCCGCTGCCGGTGCTGATCGCGGTGGTCGCCGTGGTCGCGCCCTACCACGCGCTCGACTACATGCACCTGGCGCCGATCCCCGCCTCGATGACCGCGCTCTACACGGTCGCCTCCACCGGCCGGCCACGCCGCACGCTGCTGGTCGGGGCCCTGGTCGTCGGCGTCACCCTCACCGTCCAGGTCCTCGTCAATCCGCACGAGGTGGTGGAACTGCTGCGGGTCTCCGGCTGGGTGACCGCGATGCTCGTCTTCGGCGCCAGCGTCCGGCTCTACCGGCAGCTGGTGGAGAGCGTCGTGGAGAAGGCCGCCCGCGAGGGGGAGCGGAGGGTCGTCGAGGAGCGGCTGCGGATCGCGCGCGACCTGCACGATCTGCTCGCCCACTCGATCACCCTCATCGGCGTCCAGACCTCCGTCGCCGCGCACGTCCTGGTCGCCGATCCGGACCGGCTGGACCGGGAGGCACTGGCGAAGGCCCTCGACGGCATCGCGCAGACCTGCCGGGAGGCGCGGACCGAGGTGCGAACGACGCTGGACGTGCTGAGGGCCGCGCCGGAGGGGCCGTTGCCGGACCTGGCCGGCCTGCCCGATCTCGTCAGGGCCTCGGGCGCGGCCCTGACGGTGCGGACGGGGCGGGCCCGGGTGCCGGCGGCGGTCGGGGCCGCCGCCTACCGGATCGTGCAGGAGTCCCTGACCAACGCCGTGCGGCACGGGGGACCGGAAGCGGTCGTGCGGGTCGACGTCGGCCTGGCGGACGAGGTGCTGACCGTGCGGGTCACGGACGACGGCACGGCGTCCGGCGCCGCGGGCGGGTCCGGCTACGGAATCCTCGGGATGCGTGAGCGGGCCCGGAGCGTGGGCGGCACACTGAGCGCGGGCCCGCGCGCGTCCGGGGGCTTCGAGGTGGCGGCGGCCCTGCCGCTGCAGGGGCGGGAGGCCATGGCATGAGCGCGATCCGGGTGCTGCTGGCGGACGATCAGACGCTGGTGCGGGCCTCGTTCGCGATGCTCGTCGACTCGGCGCCCGACATGGAGGTGGTCGGTCAGGCCGGGACCGGCCGGGAGGCCGTGGAGCTGGCCCGTTCGGCCCGGGCGGACCTGGTCGTCATGGACGTCCGGATGCCCGAACTCGACGGGATCGGCGCGACCCGGCTGATCGCCGCCGACGAGGATCTGGCCGGGGTGCGGGTCCTGGTGCTGACGACGTACGACACGGACGAGCACGTGGTGGAGGCGCTGCGGGCGGGGGCGTCGGGCTTCGTGGTGAAGGACATCCGCCCGGCGGAGCTGCTCGACGCGATCCGCACGGTGGCGGCCGGGGAGGCGCTGCTCTCACCGGGGCCGACGGCCCGGCTGATCGCCCGGGTCCTGGCGGCCCCGGAGGCTCCCGCGGCACGGTCGGCGGGCGGCCCGGACGAACTGTCCGAGCGGGAGCGCCAGGTGCTCGCGCTGGTCGCCCGGGGGCTGAACAACGCCGAGATCGCGGAGACGCTGGGCCTGAGCCCGCTCACCGCGAAGACCCACGTCAGCCGCATCATGGGCAAGCTCGCGGCCCGGGACCGGGCCCAACTCGTCATCATCGCCTACGAGTCGGGCCTGGTCCGGGCGGGTGCTACCGGGGGGTGACGGCCTCGCTGGCGCGGAGCATGTCCTCGCGCTCGACGATCTTCACGCGCTCACGGCCCTCGGCCGCGCCGAGCGCCTTCTCGGCGGCGTCCAGGGCGTACCAGCCCTCCCACGTGGTGTACGTGAGGCCCTTGCCCTCCAGGAAGGCGACGACCGCGTCCGTCTCCGGGCTCTCCGGCGTGAGGAGCCGGCCGTTGGCGAAGTCGTCGAGCAGGTTCGCGACCGTCTCGTTGGCGTCGCCCTTGGTGTGGCCGATGAGGCCGACGGGCCCCCGGCGGATCCAGCCGGTGACGTAGGTCGACGCCATGTGCGCGCCACTCTCCTCGACGACCCGGCCGCCCTCGTCCGGAACGGTGCCGGAGGCGGTGTCCCAGGGCAGCTTGGGCAGCTCGTCTGAGAGGTAGCCGACCGCGCGGTACACGGCCCGGACGTCCCAGTCGGTGGTCGCGCCGGTGCCCTTGACGTTGCCGGTGCCGTCGAGTTCCGTGCGCTCGGTGCGCAGGCCGACGACCTTGCCGTCCTCGCCGAGGATCTCCGCCGGGGACTCGAAGAAGTGCAGGAACAGCTTGTGCGGGCGGTCGCCGGCGTCGCGGATCGCCCAGTTCTCCAGGGTCTTGGCGACCATGTCGGTCTGCTTGTTCTTGCGGCGCTCGGCGATCGAGCCCTCGTCGTAGTCGATGTCCTCGGGGTTGACGATGACCTCGATGTTGGGGGAGTGGTCCAGCTCGCGCAGCTCCATCGGGCTGAACTTCGCCTGCGCCGGGCCGCGACGGCCGAAGACGTGGACCTCCAGCGCCTTGTTCGCCTTCAGGCCCTCGTGGACGTTCGGCGGGATCTCCGTCGGCAGCAGCTCCTCGGCGGTCTTCGCGAGGATGCGGGCGATGTCGAGGGCCACGTTGCCGACACCGAGCACCGCGACCTTCTCGGCCTCCAGGGGCCAGGTGCGCGGCACGTCCGGGTGTCCGTCGTACCAGGAGGCGAAGTCGGCGGCACCGTAGGAGCCGTCCAGCTCGACGCCGGGGATGCGGAGCTCACGGTCGGCCATGGCGCCCGTGGAGAAGACCACGGCGTCGTAGAAGGCGCGCAGGTCGTCCAGGTGGACGTCGGTGCCGTAGTCGATGTTGCCGAAGAGGCGCACCTGCGGCTTGTCGAGGACCTGGTGCAGGGCGGTGATGATGCCCTTGATCCGCGGGTGGTCGGGGGCGACGCCGTAGCGGATGAGGCCGAAGGGAGCGGGCATCCGCTCGAAGATGTCGATCGACACGCCCGGCTCGGCGGCGGCCTCGGACTTCAGCAGCGCATCGGCGGCGTAGATCCCGGCAGGGCCGGCGCCGACGATCGCGACCCGGAGAGGGCGGGGCATGTCTGGGTTCCCTTCGCAAGCGGCGTGACGGCGAGAGGTGCCGTCACTTAGGTCACCCTAAATAATCGACTCCGCGGACCGGTACCCGCCCCCCGTCTATGACCCCATAAGGCAGGCTTATGGGTTCCATAAGTGCGATCGAGTCCGGACGGCCTGTGGTGAGTCCGTGGAACGCCGGTTCGAGAATGCGAAAGCGTGAGCGCCTCTCGGCCCCGGAAGGAAGCGCCGCCCCGGCTTCGGTCGCGGCTTTCGGTTCGCCGGCCCCGACCGGCCGCGTATCCGCGGCTTTCGCGCATTCGCCTTTCCGGCCGGATCCGGAGGGGAACGGCCCGGCTCGCCGAGTTCTTCCGGTGTTTCCCCGAGAGCCCTCCGGGCGCCTGACGTCGACCTTTGGCCATGGATCGACTCCCCTGTCCGGCAAGGAGTTTGGAGAACGCGCGAATCCGCGGATTGTACGGATCCGGCGCCACCCAGGTGGTGGAAAGCTGGAATTGGATTCGGGAAGGGGCCCGTTGGTGAAGGAAGAACAGGAGCGGCCGGAAACGGGAACCGTACGGGAGGGGACGGAAATGGCGGTGGAGCGGCGGGACGGAATCGGGCGGGCGGAACTCGTTCCGCCCTCGCCCGGGCGGACGTCCCCGCCCCCGCCGCCGATCCCCCGGGAGGCCGCTCGTCGGACGCGGACATCGCACGCAGGGCGCGGCGCGCCGGTCGGCCGCCGTGCCCCCGGGAGAAGAGAGCCGGCCATGGATCTGCCCATCGGGTCGTACGTCGTCGACATCCACACCGGGAAGGTCGGCACGGTCATGGGGCACGAGGGGCCGTATCTCCAGCTGAGACCCCTGGGCGGCGGCCGCGAATGGGACTGCGACCCGGAGGGCGTCCGGGTCGCCACCACCGCCGAGCGGCTGAGCGCGGCCACCGCGCTCGCGAACGCGCGCAGCCGCGGCGAGGTGCCGTGACCTTCCGGGAACCGTCCTGCCGGTCACCCGGCTCGCGGAGTCCGGTGCCGTCATGGACATGCACTGCCGAAGGCGCGCACGGGAGCCCCCTCGCGTACGCGAGAATGGGCCCATGAGTCTGTTCCGCGACGACGGCATCGTGCTGCGCACCCAGAAGCTGGGCGAAGCGGACCGCATCATCACGCTCCTCACGCGCGGTCACGGCCGCGTACGCGCCGTGGCCCGCGGGGTGCGGCGCACCAAGTCGAAGTTCGGTGCCCGGCTGGAACCCTTCTCGCACGTGGACGTCCAGTTCTTCGCGCGGGGCAGCGAACTCGTCGGCCGGGGGCTGCCCCTGTGCACGCAGAGCGAGACCATCGCCGCGTACGGCAGCGGCATCGTCACCGACTACGCCCGCTACACGGCCGGCACCGCG
This sequence comes from Streptomyces sp. NPDC048338, assembly GCF_043201055.1. Lineage (NCBI taxonomy): Bacteria > Bacillati > Actinomycetota > Actinomycetes > Kitasatosporales > Streptomycetaceae > Streptomyces > Streptomyces sp. NPDC048338. The sequence continues at coordinate 794,772 of NZ_JBICYQ010000001.1, read as the reverse complement.
ATGCTGGAGACCGCGGAGCGGTTCACGGACCACGAGGGCGAGCCGGCCGTCCAGCAGTACCTGCTGCTGGTGGGCGGGCTGCGGACGCTCGCGCGGGGCGAGCACGCGCCGCACCTCATCCTCGACGCCTTCCTCCTCCGCTCGCTCGCCGTCAACGGCTACGCGCCCAGCTTCGAGGACTGCGCGAAGTGCGGCATGCACGGTCCCAACCGGTTCTTCTCGGTCGCGGCGGGCGGAGTCATATGCGGCGACTGCCGGGTGCCCGGCAGCGTCGTACCCTCTCCGGAGGCCATCGGCCTGCTCAGCGCGCTCCTCACCGGCGACTGGGCGACGGCGGACGCGTGCGAGCCGCGTCACGTCAGGGAGGGCAGCGGGCTGGTGTCCGCCTATCTGCACTGGCACCTGGAGCGCGGCCTGCGCTCGCTGCGGTACGTAGAGAAGAGCTAGACGCTCGAAGCTAGGAGAGTTGACCTCATGGCCATGGCACGAATCCTCGGACGGAACCGGCGGGAGTACAAGGTTCCCGAGCCGCACCCGTCCGGCGCGCGCCCGCCGAAGATCCCCGGCGAGCTGGTGCCGAACCACGTGGCCTGCGTGATGGACGGCAACGGCCGCTGGGCGCAGGAGCGCGGCCTGCCGCGCACCGAGGGCCACAAGGTCGGCGAGGGCGTCGTCCTGGACGTGCTCAAGGGCTGCCTGGAGATGGGCGTCAAGAACCTCTCCCTCTACGCCTTCTCCACGGAGAACTGGAAGCGGTCCCCGGACGAGGTCCGCTTCCTCATGAACTTCAACCGGGACGTCATCCGCCGCCGCCGCGACGAGATGGACGAGCTCGGCATCCGGATCCGCTGGGTCGGCCGCATGCCCAAGATGTGGAAGTCGGTCGTCCAGGAGCTCCAGGTCGCCCAGGAGCAGACCAAGGGCAACGACGCCATGACCCTGTACTTCTGCGTGAACTACGGCGGCCGGGCCGAGGTCGCGGACGCGGCGCAGGCGATCGCGCGGGACGTGGCGGCCGGGAAGCTCGACCCGGGCAAGGTCAACGAGAAGACCTTCCAGAAGTACCTGTACTACCCGGACATGCCGGACGTGGACCTCTTCCTGCGCCCCAGCGGCGAGCAGCGGACCTCGAACTACCTCATCTGGCAGAGCAGTTACGCGGAGATGGTCTTCCAGGACGTCCTGTGGCCGGACTTCGACCGCCGTGACCTGTGGCGCGCGTGCGTGGAGTACGCCTCCCGCGACCGGCGCTTCGGCGGCGTCTCGGCCGAGGACCTCGCCGGACTGGACAAGGCGTAGCGGCGACCGGGCAGACGAAGGGGCCCGCACCGGATCGTCCGGTGCGGGCCCCTTCGCGTACGTCCTACTCGGTCGCGCAGTCCGCGCACGTCCCGAAGATCTCGACCGTGTGCGCCACGTTCACGAAGCCGTGCTCCGAGGCGATCGTCTCGGCCCACTGCTCCACCGCCGGGCCCTCGACCTCGACGGCCTTGCCGCACACGCGGCAGACCAGGTGATGGTGGTGGTCGCCCGTCGAGCAGCGGCGGTAGACGGTCTCGCCCTCGCTCGTGCGCAGCGCGTCCACCTCGCCCGCGTCCGCGAGGGACTGGAGCGTGCGGTAGACCGTGGTCAGGCCGACCGAGTCGCCGCGGTGCTTGAGCATGTCGTGCAGCTCCTGGGCGCTGCGGAACTCGTCCACCTCGTTGAGCGCCGCGGACACCGCGGCCCGCTGCTTCGTCGAGCGCCCGCGTACGGGGGGTCCTGCCGTCGCCACGGGGGCCTCCTTGTGAGTCGTCTGCCCCCGCCATTCTGCCAGGCTGCTAGAGCGTGGCATCGTCGGTCGCGCGCCGTGTGGCCGGAACCGCCACGTCGCACGCCGCCGCCGGTGACGCCGCGCCCGCCGCCTCCGCCGCCCGGGCCCGGCGCTTCGCCAGCGGCGTGGCCAGCGCCGTGAGCACGATGAAGACGGCGATGGCGAGCAGCACGATCGTCGCGCCGGGAGGCAGGTCCTGGTAGTACGACGTGATCGTCCCGGACAGGGTGACGCCGGTGCCGATCAGCACCGCGAGCACGAAGGTCGTCCGGAAGGACCGGGACAGCTGCTGGGCCGCGGCCACGGGGACCACCATCAGGGCGCTGACGAGCAGCAGGCCCACCACCCGCATCGCGACCGTCACGGTCACCGCGGCGGTGATCGCGATCAGCAGGTTCATCGCCCGGACCGGCAGTCCGGTGACGCGGGCGAACTCCTCGTCCTGGCTGACCGCGAAGAGCTGGCGGCGCAGCCCGACCGTGACGAGGACCACGAAGGCGGCCAGCACGGCGATCGCGGTGACGTCCTCGGAGGAGACCGTCGACAGGGAGCCGAAGAGGTACGAGTTCAGGTTGGCGTTGGAGCCGGTGTCCGAGAGGTTGATCAGCAGGACGCCGCCGGCCATGCCGCCGTAGAAGAGCAGCGCGAGCGCGAGGTCGCCGCGGGTCTTGCCGTACGCGCGGATCAGCTCCATTGCCACCGAGCCGGCGACGGCGACCAGCGTCGCCATCCAGATGGGGCTGGAGTTCAGCAGGAAGCCGAGACCGACTCCGGTCATGGCGACGTGGCCGATCCCGTCGCCCATCAGCGCCTGGCGGCGCTGGACGAGGTAGATGCCGACGGCGGGGCCGGTGATGCCGACGAGTACGGCCGCGAGGAGCGCTCGCTGCATGAAGGCAGGCTCGAGGAAGTCCATGATCAGGTCAGCAGTCCCGTGCGGAGCGGCTCGCCGGCCGCGTGCGGATGTACGTGGTCGTGGCCGGGCAGCGCGTGCTGTCCGACGGCCTGCGGCGGCGGGCCGTCGTGGACGACGCAGCCGTCGCGCAGGACGACGGCGCGGTCGATCAGCGGCTCCAGCGGGCCCAGTTCGTGCAGGACGAGCAGGACGGAGGTGCCGCCGGCGACCTGCTCGCGCAGGGTCGAGGCGAGGATCTCCTGGCTGGCCAGGTCGACTCCCGCCATGGGCTCGTCCATGATCAGCAGCTCGGGCTCGGAGGCGAGCGCGCGGGCGATGAGGACGCGCTGGTGCTGGCCGCCGGAGAGGGCGCTCACCGAGTCCCCGGCCCGGTCGGTGAGGCCGACGAGCGCGATGGCGCGGTCGACGGCGGCCCGGTCGGCACGGGTCAGCCAGCCGAAGGCGCGGCGGGAGAGCCGGCCGGAGGCGACGACCTCGCGGATCGTCGCGGGCACGCCGCTTGCGGCGGTGGTGCGCTGCGGCACGTAGCCGACACGGGCCCAGTCCCGGAACCGCTTCTGCTCGGTGCCGAAGAGGGAGATCGTGCCGCCGGTCAGCGGTACCTGACCGATGACGGAGCGCACGGCGGTCGACTTGCCGGAGCCGTTGGCGCCGAGCAGGGCGACGACCTCGCCGCGGTGCACGGTGAGGTCGACGCCGCGCAGCACCGGGCGCGCGCCGAGGGCCGCCGTGGCTCCGCGGACGGAAATGACGGGTTCCAGGGCCATGACGCGTGCCTCCGATGCGTGCGTGCCGGGCGTGGGTGTCACTTGGCGCCGAGGGCCTTCTTCAGCGCGGCGAGGTTGGACTGCATGACCTCGATGTAGTCATCGCCCCGGGACTTGTCGGTGATTCCCTCCAGCGGGTCGAGGACGTCGGTCCTCAGGCCGGTGTCGCCCGCGAGGGTCTTCGCGGTCTTGTCGCTGGCGAGGGTCTCGAAGAAGACGGTGGAGACCTTGTCCTTCTTCGCGATGTCCTGGAGTTCCTTGACGCGGGCGGGGCTCGGCTCCGACTCGGGGTCGATGCCGGTGATGCCCTCCTGGTCCAGGCCGTAGCGCTCGGCGAGGTAGCCGAAGGCGGAGTGGGTGGTGATGAAGGTCTTCGTGGCCGTGTTCCGCAGGCCCGACGCGAAGGCGGTGTCCAGGTCACCGAGCTTCTTCACCAGCGCGTCGGTGTTCTTCCGGTAGTCGGCGGCGTTGGCAGGGTCGGCCTTCTCCAGGGAGGCCCCGACGCCCTTGGCGACCTCGGCGTACTTCACCGGGTCGAGCCAGATGTGCGGGTCGGTGCCGGCCTCGCCGTGGTCGTGGCCCTCCTCGGCGCCGTGTTCCCCGCCGTGCTCGTGGCCGACCGCGGTGCCGTGCGCCTCGAGCTCGGTGAGGGTGGCGGCGTCGACGGTGTGCTCGACGCCGGCCTGCTTGATCGCGTCGTCGACGGCGGGCTGCACGCCCTTGAGGTAGAGGATGTAGCCGGCCTCGCCCAGCTCGCCGATCTGCCGCGGCTTGAGGTCCAGGTCGTGCGGCTCGACGCCCGGCTTGGTGAGGGTGGTGACGGCGACGTGGTCCCCGCCTATCTGCTCGGCCAGGTACTGCATGGGGTAGAACGACGCCACCACGTCCAGCTTGCCGTCGCTGTTCTTGCCCGCGGCGTCGGAGGTTCCGGAGCAGGCGGAGAGCGAGACGAGGCCGAGCGTGACGGCTCCGGCGACGGCGGTGGCGGGTATGAGGCGGCGTACGTTCATGACACTCATTTTCAACAAAACTGGAAACGATTGTCAATTGTGCTTCCTGTGGGCCCGGCCACGGCGTCCTCGGCCCGCCCGCGAGCGGGCCCGGTGCCGAACCGATTTGATACGGGGGGTGCGGGCGCCGGTAATCTGAAGCATTCGCACTTCGTCGTCGTAATGAAGAGAGCACCGTGGCCGCCGACAAGATCGACACCATCGTCAGCCTGAGCAAGCGCCGTGGCTTCGTCTACCCCTGCAGTGAGATCTACGGCGGCCAGAAGGCCGCCTGGGACTACGGGCCGCTGGGTGTCGAGCTCAAGGAGAACATCAAGCGTCAGTGGTGGCGTTACATGGTCACCTCGCGCGAGGACGTCGTCGGTATCGACTCGTCGGTGATCCTGGCCACCGAGGTCTGGGAGGCCTCCGGCCACGTCGCCACCTTCACCGACCCGCTGACCGAGTGCACCTCCTGTCACAAGCGCTACCGCGCAGACCACCTGGAGGAGGCGTACGAGGAGAAGCACGGCCGTCTCCCCGAGAACGGTCTCGCCGACCTCAACTGCCCCAACTGCGGCAACAAGGGCACCTTCACGGAGCCCAAGCAGTTCTCCGGCCTGCTCTCCACGCACCTCGGCCCGACGCAGGACTCCGGTTCCGTCGCCTACCTGCGTCCCGAGACCGCGCAGGGCATCTTCACCAACTTCGGTCAGGTGCTTCAGACCTCGCGCAAGAAGCCGCCGTTCGGCATCGCGCAGATGGGCAAGTCGTTCCGGAACGAGATCACTCCGGGCAACTTCATCTTCCGCACCCGCGAGTTCGAGCAGATGGAGATGGAGTTCTTCGTCAAGCCGGGCGAGGACGAGCAGTGGCACGAGTACTGGATGGAGCAGCGCTGGAACTGGTACACGGGCCTGGGTCTCCGTGAGGAGAACATGCGCTGGTTCGAGCACCCGCAGGAGAAGCTCTCCCACTACTCCAAGCGCACCGCCGACATCGAGTACCGCTTCCAGTTCGGCGGCAGCGAGTGGGGCGAGCTGGAGGGTGTCGCCAACCGCACCGACTACGACCTGAACGCGCACTCCAAGGCGTCGGGCAACGACCTGCAGTTCTTCGACCAGGAGGCCGGCGAGCGCTGGACGCCGTACGTCATCGAGCCGGCCGCCGGTGTCGGCCGCACGATGCTGGCGTTCATGCTCGACGCGTTCAACGAGGACGAGGCCCCGAACGCCAAGGGCGTCATGGAGAAGCGCACCGTGATGCGCTTCGACCCGCGCATCGCGCCGGTCAAGGTCGCCGTCCTGCCGCTGTCCCGCAACCCGCAGCTGTCGCCGAAGGCCAAGGGCCTCGCCGCCGACCTGCGGCAGAACTGGAACATCGACTTCGACGACGCCGGCGCCATCGGCCGCCGCTACCGTCGCCAGGACGAGATCGGCACGCCGTTCTGCGTCACCGTCGACTTCGACACCCTGGACGACAACGCGGTGACCGTGCGCGAGCGCGACACCATGAAGCAGGAGCGCGTCTCCCTGGACCAGATCCAGGGCTACCTGGGCAGCCGCCTGCTCGGCTGCTGACGCCCCGCCGTCCACACGGCGCGTGCGCATGACGAAGCCCCCGGTTCCGTGAAGGAACCGGGGGCTTCTCGCGTCACCGCCCCGGGGCCGGCTCCGCCGCCGGGTGCGCGTCGGGGGAGGCCCGGGGAAGCAGGAACGGGGTCGCCAGGGCGAGCAGCCCGGCGAGCGCGAGCGCGGCACGGGGGCCGGCCAGTCCGGCCAGCAGTCCCCACAGCGCGGTGATCGCCGCGATGGAGAGCTTGGCGCTGACCGACCAGGCCGACAGGGTGCGGACCACCCGGTCCGGTGGGGTGAGCTCCAGCCGGGAGGTGGCGAGCAGCGGGTTGAACACCCCGATGCAGGTGATCATCCCGAGTTCGACGGCCGCGACGAGGACCAGGCCGGGGACCCCGGGCCCCACGAAGGCGAGTCCGGGCAGCCAGCAGGCCCGCAGCGTCCCCGCGACGCGCAGGACCCGGTGCCGGCCGTACCGGGCGACGAGCCGGCGGGACAGCCGTGAGCCGACCAGGCCGCCGAGGCAGGGCACCGCGAAGACCAGGCCGTACTGCCACGGGGCGAAGCCGAGCGGGCCCAGCATGAGGACGGCCAGCAACGGCGAGGTCGCCATGATCAGGCCGTTGACCAGGAGGGCGTTGAGGAACAGGGGACGCAGCGCGGAGTCGGCCAGGATGAAACGCCATCCGTCGAGCAGTTCGCCGGCCCGCAGCCGCGACGGGGCGTCGGCCCGCTCGGGGCGCGCCTCCGCACGGCCGATCGCCCGGATGCCCGCCGCCGACAGCAGGTGACTGACCGCGTCGGCCACCACGCTCGTCACCGGACCGAGCAGTCCGATCGCGGCCGTGCCGAGGGGCGGCCCCAGCATGGTGGCCGTCCAGGTCGTCGCCTCCAGCCGCCCGTTCGCGGCGAGCAGGCCCTCGCGCGGGACGAGCTCCTTCAGACAGGCTCCGGCCGCCGCCTGGAAGGTGATGCCCGCCGCGGCCATGACGACCGACACCACCAGGAGCTGCGCGAAGCCGAGCAGGCCGAGCGCGTACGCGGCGGGCACGCTGAGCAGGGCCGCGCACCGCACGAGGTCGGCGGTGATCATCACCGGCCGCTTGCGCCGGAACTCCACCCACGGGCCGAGCGGCACCGCCACCACCGCGCCGACCGCCACCCCGGTCGCGGCCAGCGCGGACACCTGGGCCGGTCCGGCGTCCAGCACGAGGATCGCGATCAGCGCGAACGCGTCGAAGGCGAAGAACGTGCCGAAGGTGCTGACCGCGTTCGCCGCCCACAGCCACCGGAAGTCCCGCCCGAGGGAGGCCCCGGTCCCACCCTCGGCCGCCGGCTCCCCGCCCTGCCGGCGGGACACCGGGAAGGCGGCCCGCCTCACTCGCCGGGTGCCCGGCATCCGGCCGGCGGCCGGGTCCGATCGACGTGGCACGACGCCTCCTGGGTCCTGTCCGGGCTGCCTAGGCGGTGTCTTGCCGATCTTGCCGGGCTCGCGGTGTGATCGACAAGACACCCCCTAGGCGCGCAGGCCGCGCAGCAGCAGGTCCACCACGGCGTCGAACTCGCCGTCGATCGAGGGGCGTTGCCATTCGGGAGCGTAGGCGGGGTCGTGGAAGCGGGCGGTCGCGTCGAAGACGGCGCGAGCCGTGGCGTCCGCGTCGGGGGCGGTGAACTCCGCGTCCCGGGTGCCCTCCTCGACGATCGTGCGCACCTGGCTGATGAGCGCGGAGACGTGGTCCTCCACCACTCCGCTGTTCTCGTCGATCAGCACGCCGTAGGTGGCGAACAGCTCGGGGTCGTCGCCGGCCTTGCGGCGCTTGGCCGCGAAGAGGGTGGCGAGCCAGTCGCGGAGCTTCTCGGAGGCCGCCCGGTCGGTGGCCGCGGTCACCTCGGCGAGCGCGCCCTCGGCCCGGGAGAGCCAGCGTTCCGTGACGGCCTCGCGCAGCGCGGCCTTCGTGCGGAAGTGGCGATAGACACTGCCGTGGCTGACCCCCAGCACCCGGGCCACGTCGACGACCGTCGCCTTGGCCGGCCCGTAGCGCCGCAGCACCTCCTCGGTGGCTTCGAGGATGCGCTCTGCGGTCAGGGTCTCGGACGACATGGAAGGACAGTACCTGTCGGCCGGCGGGGTCAGTGCTCGCTGTCCAGGTGCGCCATCTGCGCTGCCGGGTAGCGGTCGCCGGCCGCCGCGCCCACCGGGACGGCCTGCTCGATCGCGTCCAGGTCGGCCGCGTCCAGCGTGACGTCCAGGGAGGTCAGCGCCTCGGCGAGACGGTCCCGGCGGCGAGCGCCGATCAGCGGCACGATGTCGACGCCGTGCCGCGGGCCCTGGGCGAGCACCCAGGCGATGGCGGTCTGGGCGACCGTCACGCCCTTGGCCTCGGCGACGGCGCGCAGCCGGTCCACCAGGTCGAGGTTTCGGCCGAGGTTGTCGCCCTGGAAGCGCGGGCTCATCCCCCGGAAGTCGCCCGGCGCGAGCTCGCGGTCCCGGGAGAAGTGGCCGCTGATCAGTCCGCGCGAGAGCACGCCGTACGCCGTGACGCCTATGCCCAGCTCGCGGGCCGCGGGCAGGATCTTCTCCTCGATCCCGCGGGATATCAGCGAGTACTCGATCTGCAGGTCGGCGATCGGGGCGACCGCCGCCGCCCGGCGCAGCGTGTCCGCGCCGACCTCGGAGAGGCCGATGTGGCGGACGTGCCCCGCCTCGACCAGTTCGGCGATCGCGCCGACCGTCTCCTCGATCGGGACGTCGGGGTCGACCCGGGCGATGCGATAGATGTCGATGTGGTCGGTGCCCAGGCGCTGGAGCGAGTAGGCCGCGAAGTTCTTCACCGCGGCCGGCCGGCCGTCGTATCCGGTGAAGCCGCCCTCGACCGTGCGCAGGGCGCCGAACTTCACGCTGGTCAGCGCCTGCTCGCGGGCCTCGGCCGGGGCGGTGCGGAGGGCTTCGTTGATCAGCAGTTCGTTGTGCCCCATGCCGTAGAAGTCGCCCGTGTCGAGGAGGGTGACGCCGGCGTCGAGGGCGGCGTGGATCGTCGCGATCGACTCGGCGCGGTCGCTCTCCCCGTACAGCGCGGACATGCCCATGCAGCCGAGACCGAGCGGGAAGACGCGCGGACCGGTGGTGCCGAGGGTGCGGTTCATGACGGTCTCCTCTGAGAAGAAGCGGTCGGGTGACACATGACGACTATGACATGACGGCTGACAGATTTCAATCTTTGTCATTCCATCGAGGATTCTCCACCCCGCGTCACCCCCGCACGCCACCCCGCGGCCCCGCGCAGCACCGGCGAAAAGCGGATGACCGGACCCACCCGGCGCGGTAGCGTCGCGGCCATGTCTTCCATGTCCGCCAAGTCCCTGTTCTTCCAGATCTACGAGTGAGAGCGCCGCGGGCCCCCGCCCGCGCAGCGCAAGACGACCGACCGACGCACCTCTCACTGATGGGAATCCCGCATGGCCAAGGGCCGCAACAACCTCCTCGGTGTCGGCGGACAGCGCAGGAAGCTGTCCCGTGCCGACCAGGCAGGCGCCGTCGAGAACCGCGACGCCGACCGTCGCGCCGCCGTCGACCAGAAGCAGGAACTGCTCCGGAAGATGCGCGAACGCACGCAGGGCACCACGAGCACCGCGGACACCGGGAACACCCCGGCAGCCGCGGGCGGCGAGCAGTAGCCGCAGTCCACTCGGAAAGGCAGGGGCCCGGGTCACCATGTGACCCGGGCCCCTGCCCCCTTCGCGGCCGCAGCGGCCGGAGCGGCCGGACGAAGCCCGCCCACAGCGCCTCAGCCCACTCGACGCGGCAGCCGGAGACTCAGCGCGACCGTCACGGCCACCGCGGCGAGCTGCACCAGCAGCGTCGCCACCAGCGCGTCGCGCACGCCGGCCGACGCCGCCAGCGACAGGAACAGCGAACCCAGGGTCGCCACCCCGAGGGCCAGTGCCGACTGCTGGGTGGTCACCATGACCCCGCTGCCCACCCCCGCGCGCTCCGCCGGAACCTCGGACAGGACGACCCGGAAGAGCACCGGCAGTTGCAGTCCCTGGCCCAAGCCCGCGACCGCCATGCCCGGCAGCAGGCTCCAGGCCGACAGGTCCGGCCAGGAGCGCCAGACCGTCAGGGCCAGCAGCGCGACGCCGAGCCCCTGCAGCAGCCCGCCCGCCGTCACGATCCGGCTGCCCCAGCGCCGTACCAGCCGGGGACCCGCCAGCGAGGCGCCGAAGAAGGCCACCGCCATCGGCACGAGCGCCAGGCCCGAGACGACCGCGCCCATGCCCAGGCCCTGCTGGAGCGCCACCGCGATGACGAACATGAAGCCGCCGAAGCCGATCGAGAACGGCAGCACCAGGGCCAGGCCGCGACGCAGCGAGACCAGGGCGAGCAGGCTCGGCGGCACCAGCGGCGTGCGCCCCCGGCGGTCCGCCCGCAGCTCCACCCGCCAGAAGGCCGCCGCCGCGAAGGGGAAGACAGCCAGCGAGACCCAGGTCCACAGGGGCCAGCCCGAGGCCCGGCCCTCCGTCAGCGGGGCGAGCAGCGACAGCAGGGTGAGGGTCAGGAGCAGGGTGCCCGGGACGTCCACCGGCGCCGGCCGGTCCGAGCGGGTCTCCGGCACGGTGCGCACCGCGAGGAGCAGTCCGGCCAGCGCCACCGGCACGTTGACCAGGAAGATCGCCCGCCAGCCGCTGCCCGCGACGTCGGCGGCGACCAGCACGCCGCCCAGGATCTGGCCGGCCACCATCGCGAGGCCGGCCGTCGCCCCGTACAGGCTGAGCGCCTTGGCGCGCCGCGCCCCCGTCGTCGAGGCGTGAATGGTCGCGAGCACCTGCGGCAGCATCAGCGCCGCCGCGGCACCCTGTGCCACGCGCGCCCCGACGAGGGTCCAGGCGTCCGGCGCGAGCCCGCAGGCCAGCGACGTCAGACCGAAGGCGGCCATGCCCGCGAGGAAGAGCCGGCGGCGGCCGAAGAGGTCGCCGAGCCGCCCGCCGAGGACGAGCAGGACGGCGTACGCGAGCCCGTACCCGGCGACGACGAGTTCCAGCAGGGCCGGACCGGCCGCCAGATCGTGGTCGATGGTGGGCAGGGCGACGTTGACGATGAAGAAGTCGATCAACGGCAGCGCGGCACCCAGCAGCACGGTGAACAGGCCGGACGAACCGAGGACGGGTGAAGCGCGGTCGACGACGCCGCCCGTGGTGCGGGCGTCGGGGGAGAGGACTCTCGTAGCCATGCCCTCGACGATGCGCCTCTCCTCAGAGTGGTACCAGAGTCTCCTTATCCTGGTACCAGCTCCACCTGGCAATGGGCTGAGCACCCCGGCACCCTGGAGGCATGACCACCATGGCGGCTCCCGGCATCCACGCCACGCACGGCACCGAGACGGACGTGCGGCGGCACGAACTGGCCGACTTCCTGCGCAGCCGCCGCGAGCGGATCACTCCCGAGCAGGTCGGTCTGCCCCGCGGCCGCCGGCGCCGTACCCCCGGCCTGCGCCGTGAGGAGGTCGCCCAGCTCTCGGCGGTCGGGGTCACCTGGTACACCTGGCTGGAGCAGGCACGGCACATCCAGGTGTCCCCGCAGGTCCTCGACGCCCTCGCCCGCGCGCTGCTCCTCGACGCGACCGAGCGGTCCCATCTCTTCTCCCTCGCGGGAGCCGTCGACCCGGCCCCCGGCGGGCCCTGCCCGACCGTGACCCCGGCGCTGCGGAAGATGGTCGACCAGCTGGAGCCGCTGCCCGCCTGCATCCAGAACAGCCGGTACGACATCCTCGCCTACAACCGCACGTACGGGCGGCTGCTCTGCGACCTGGACGCCCTGCCGCGCGAGGACCGCAACTGCATCTGGCTCTGCTTCACCGACGAGGACTGGGCGGCGGCCGTGTCGGAGCTGCCGGACGTCAAGCAGATGATGGCCGCGAAGTTCCGCGCCTCGATGGCCGAGCATCTGGCCGAGCCCGCCTGGAAGGCGCTGCTGCAGCGGCTCCGGTCGGCGTCGCCGGAGTTCCGGGAGATCTGGGAGCGCCATGAGGTGGCCGGGACGGCCGGCCGGGTCAAGCACATCCGCAACTCCCGGGTCGGGATGCTCCGGCTGGAGCACACCAACCTCTGGCTGGGCCCGGCGTCCGGCCCGCGCCTGGTGACCTACGTGCCGATGGACGAGGAGTCCCGCGCGGGCCTGGAGCGCCTCCGGGACCTGGCGCTCCGCGAGGAGTCCGAGGCCCGGGGCGCCGGGGGTACGGCGGCCGGCCTCGTGACGGCGGACGGCGGGCCCGGGCGCCGCGCGCGGTCGGGTCAGGAGGGGACGGCGCTCGCGGCGGTGTGAGCCCCGTCCGGCTCCAGCCGTGCCGCCGTGCGCTCCGCCGTGCGGCGCGCCCACGCGCCGCTGGTCAGTGCCCCGGCCAGCAGCACGCACACCCCGCAGCCGGTGATGATCCAGTATCCGGCCCGGCCCGCCTCCACGAAACCCTGCGCGTCCCCGGTGCGGCCGACACCCGCGGCCAGGACCGCCCCGACCACGGCGACGCCGAGCGTCTGGCCGACCTGGCGACTGGTGGAGGCCACGGCCGACGCCACTCCCGCCTGGGCGCGGGGCATGCCGGAGACGGCGGTGTTCGTGATCGGCGCGTTCACCATGCCGAAGCCGATGCCGAAGACCACGTACCCGGTGAAGAGCAGCGGATCGCTCGTCTCGGCGGCGAAGGCCGCGAAGGGCAGGGAGCCGGCCGCCATCGCCGTGCCCGCGACGAGCAGTGAGGGGCGGGGGCCGCGCGCGCCGACGAGCCGTCCGGACAGCGGGGCGAAGACGAGGGTCATCGCGGCCATCGGAAGCATGTACAGGCCCGCGTCGAGGGCGGACAGTCCACGCACGTTCTGGAGGTAGAGCGTGTTCAGGAAGAGGAAGCCGCCGAGGGCGGCGAAGGCGCAGACCGCGATGACGGTGGCGCCGCTGAACGGAGCGCTCCGGAAGAACCGCAGGTCGATCAGGGGCTCGTGACGCCTCGGCTCGTACAGCAGGACCCCGGCGAGCGCGGCGAGCGCGACCCCGGCGAAGACCGGGCTGCTCTCGATGATCGCGTACGTGAGCGAGCCGAGGAGGGCGGCGACGAGCAGCTGGCCGACGGGGTCGGGACGTCGCGGCCGGGGCGCCCGGGACTCCGGGACGTGCCGGAGGGTCAGCAGCAGCGCGGCGAGCCCGACCGGCAGGTTCACCCAGAACACGGCCCGCCAGCCCACCGAGTCCACCAGAAGCCCGCCGACGACCGGCCCCGCCGCCATGGACACGCCGACGACTCCGCCCCACACACCGATGGCGCGGGCGCGGGCCGCGGGCTCGGTGAACGTGTTGGTGATGATCGACATGGCGACCGGGTTGAGCATCGATCCGCCGACCGCCTGGATCATCCGGAAGGCCACCAGGGCCTCCAGGCTGGGCGCGAGCGAGCAGAGCAGCGAGCCGAGCACGAAGAGGACCAGGCCCGTGACGAAGACCTTGCGGCGGCCGATCCGGTCGGCCGTGGAGCCGGCGAACATCAGCAGCGAGGCCAGCACCAGGGTGTAGGCGTCGATGGTCCACTGCAGGCCGGACACGGAGGCGTGCAGGTCGCGCTGCATGGCGGGCAGGGCGACGTTCAGTGCCGTGTTGTCGATGCTGACGATCAGCAGGCTCATGCAGCAGATCGCGAGGACGATCCGCCGGCGTCCGGGTGTGAGCTCGGGCATATGCGGATAGTACGGCTAACTAATGACCGTCGCCGTGCGGGACAATGGGGGGATGACCGCGTTCTCCCCTCTCGCCATCGGGCCGCACATCGTCCAGCCGCCCGTGGTGCTCGCGCCGATGGCCGGCATCACCAACGCCCCCTTCCGCACCCTCTGCCGCGAGTACAGCGGCGGCAAGGGCCTGTTCGTGAGCGAGATGATCACGACCCGGGCGCTGGTGGAGCGCAACGAGAAGACGATGCAGCTGATCCGCTTCGACGACAGCGAGAAGCCGCGGTCGATCCAGCTCTACGGCGTCGACCCCGTGACGGTCGGCAAGGCGGTGCGGATGATCGTGGACGAGGACCTGGCCGACCACATCGACCTGAACTTCGGCTGCCCGGTCCCCAAGGTGACCCGCAAGGGCGGCGGCTCGGCCCTCCCGTACAAGCGGCCCCTGCTGCGGGCGATCCTCCACGAGGCCGTGATGAACGCGGGCGACCTGCCGGTGACGATGAAGATGCGCAAGGGCATCGACGACGACCACATCACCTTCCTCGACGCGGGGCGGATCGCGGTCGAGGAAGGCGTGACCGCGATCGCCCTGCACGGGCGGACGGCGGCGCAGCACTACGGCGGCACGGCGGACTGGGACGCCATCGCCCGGCTGAAGGAGCACGTCCCGGAGATCCCGGTGCTCGGCAACGGCGACATCTGGTCGGCGGACGACGCGCTGCGGATGATGCGCGAGACGGGCTGCGACGGCGTGGTCGTCGGGCGCGGCTGCCTGGGGCGCCCCTGGCTCTTCGCCGACCTGGTCGCCGGCTTCGAGGGCACCGGCGCGTACGCCCAGCCGGGGCTGCGCGCGGTCGCGGAGGCGATGGTGTTGCACGCGCGGCTGCTGGGGGAGTGGCTCGGCGACGAGTCGCGCGGTGTCATCGACTTCCGCAAGCACGTGGCCTGGTACCTGAAGGGGTTCGCGGTCGGTTCGGAGATGCGCAAGAAGCTGGCGATCACCTCGTCCCTGGACGAACTGAGCGCTCAGTTGAGCGAGCTCGACCTGGACCAGCCGTGGCCGCTGGGGGCGGACGGGCCGCGGGGCCGTACGTCGGGCAACAACCGGGTCGTGCTGCCGGACGGCTGGCTCAAGGACCCGTACGACTGCGCGGGAGTGAGCGAGGACGCCGAGCTGGACACGTCGGGTGGCTGAGGGAGCTCCGGACGTGACGTGATCACGTCCGGATCGTGGGAATCAAGCCATTTCCACGGCGTGATCCTCACCACCCTTGATCAGGGTGGTGCTCAGATGAGCGAATTACGAGGCGTTGTACTTCTGGAGGGGTGGCACTGGGTGCCACCCTTTCTGCGTTCAAGAGTTGAACGCAGATGCTCACTTCGTCGCTCAGATGAGCGCCATAGCCCTGCTTTCGGTCAAGTGGGGTTCGAAGCCTGAAAGCGGAAGCTACCCGTCGGTTACTTTCGATCTGCTGGCGGACGGGTGGTTAAGTCCGGGTGACCGGTAGGCGTACCTCCCCAGAAGCCTTCGATCTGGGTATGTTCCTCGCCGTCAGGGCAGCCACCGAGTGCTCGAGGAGTCGAGACCCGTGTCGGAAAACAAAGATCAGAAGTTCGTGTACGACTTCACCGAGGGCAACAGGGACCTGAAGGACCTGCTCGGTGGCAAGGGCGCCAACCTGGCCGAGATGACCAACCTCGGCCTGCCGGTGCCTCCGGGCTTCACGATCACCACCGAGGCGTGCAAGGTCTACCTCGAGAGCGGCTCCGAGCCGGTCGCGCTCCGCGCCGAGGTCAGCGCGCACCTCGACGCCCTCGAGCAGAAGATGGGCAAGAAGCTCGGCCAGGCCGACGACCCGCTGCTCGTCTCGGTGCGCTCCGGCGCCAAGTTCTCCATGCCCGGCATGATGGACACCGTCCTCAACATCGGCCTCTCCGACGAGTCGGTGACCGGCCTCGCGACCCAGGCCGGCGACGAGCGCTTCGCCTGGGACTCGTACCGCCGCCTCATCCAGATGTTCGGCAAGACCGTTCTCGACGTCGACGGCGAGCTCTTCGAGGAAGCCCTCGAGGAGGCCAAGGCCGCCAAGAAGGTCACCGTCGACACCGACCTCGACGCCGGCGACCTGAAGAAGCTCGTCAAGCACTTCAAGAAGATCGTCAAGGCCCAGGCCGGACGCGACTTCCCGCAGGACCCGCGCGAGCAGATGGACCTCGCCATCGAGGCCGTCTTCAACTCCTGGAACACCGACCGCGCGAAGCTGTACCGCCGCCAGGAGCGCATCCCGCACGACCTCGGCACCGCCGTCAACGTCTGCTCCATGGTCTTCGGCAACCTCGGCCCGGACTCCGGCACCGGTGTCGCGTTCACCCGCGACCCCGCCTCCGGCCACCAGGGCGTCTACGGCGACTACCTCCAGAACGCGCAGGGCGAGGACGTCGTCGCGGGTATCCGCAACACCGTGCCGCTCGCCGAGCTGGAGTCGATCGACAAGAAGTCGTACGACCAGCTGATGCAGATCATGGAGACGCTGGAGACCCACTACAAGGATCTCTGCGACATCGAGTTCACGATCGAGCGCGGCCAGCTGTGGATGCTGCAGACCCGGGTCGGCAAGCGCACCGCCGGTGCCGCCTTCCGGATCGCCACCCAGCTCGTGGACCAGGGCCTGATCGACGAGGCCGAGGCGCTCCAGCGCGTCAACGGCGCCCAGCTCGCCCAGCTGATGTTCCCGCGCTTCGACGACGCCGCGAAGACCGAGCTGCTCGGCCGCGGCATCGCCGCCTCCCCGGGCGCGGCCGTGGGCAAGGCCGTCTTCGACTCCTACACGGCCGTCAAGTGGTCGCGCTCCGGCGAGAAGGTCATCCTGATCCGCCGCGAGACCAACCCGGACGACCTGGACGGCATGATCGCCGCCGAGGGCATCCTGACCTCGCGCGGCGGCAAGACCTCGCACGCCGCCGTCGTCGCCCGCGGCATGGGCAAGACCTGTGTCTGCGGTGCCGAGGAGCTTGAGGTCGACACCAAGCGCCGCCGGATGACCACCGCCTCGGGCCACGTCATCGAGGAGGGCGACGTCGTCTCGATCGACGGCTCCACGGGCAAGGTGTACCTCGGTGAGGTCCCGGTCGTGCCCTCCCCGGTCGTCGAGTACTTCGAGGGCCGTATGCACGCCGGCGCCGACGACGCCGACGAGCTGGTCGCCGCCGTGCACCGGATCATGGCCTACGCGGACCGCGTACGCCGCCTGCGCGTACGGGCCAACGCCGACAACGCCGAGGACGCCCTGCGGGCCCGCCGCTTCGGCGCCCAGGGCATCGGCCTGTGCCGCACCGAGCACATGTTCCTCGGCGAGCGCCGCGAGATGGTCGAGAAGCTGATCCTCGCCGACACCGACGAGGAGCGCGCGGAGGCCCTGGAGGCCCTCCTGCCGCGCCAGAAGCAGGACTTCGTCGAACTCTTCGAGGCCATGGACGGGCTGCCCGTCACGGTCCGCCTGCTGGACCCGCCGCTGCACGAGTTCCTGCCCGACATCACCGAGCTGTCGGTGCGCGTCGCCCTCGCCGAGGCCCGCAAGGACCCGAACGAGAACGACCTGCGCCTGCTCCAGGCCGTGCACCGGCTGCACGAGCAGAACCCGATGCTGGGTCTGCGCGGTGTCCGCCTCGGCCTGGTCATCCCCGGCCTGTTCACCATGCAGGTCCGGGCGATCGCCGAGGCCGCGGCCCAGCGGATCGACGCCAAGGGCGACCCGCGCGCCGAGATCATGATCCCGCTCGTCGGCACCGTCCAGGAGCTGGAGATCGTCCGCGAGGAGGCCGAGCAGGTCATCGCCGAGGTCCAGGCGCAGACCGGGGTGGAGCTGAAGCTCGCGCTCGGCACCATGATCGAGCTGCCCCGTGCGGCCGTGACCGCCGGTCAGATCGCCGAGGCCGCCGAGTTCTTCTCCTTCGGCACGAACGACCTCACCCAGACCGTGTGGGGCTTCTCCCGGGACGACGTGGAGGCCTCCTTCTTCACCGCGTACCTGGAGAAGGGCATCTTCGGAGTCTCCCCCTTCGAGACCATCGACAAGGACGGCGTCGGCGCGCTGGTGCGCAGCGCCGTCGAGGCCGGCCGCGCCACCCGCCCCGACATCAAGCTCGGTGTCTGCGGCGAGCACGGCGGCGACCCGGAGTCGGTGCACTTCTTCCACGAGGTCGGCCTCGACTACGTCTCCTGCTCGCCGTTCCGGATCCCGGTGGCGCGCCTGGAGGCCGGCCGCGCCGCGGCCGAGTCGAGCGGCAGCGACAGCCGCTGACCGCAGGTTCAGTAGCGCGAAAAGGCCACCGGAGCCGCCGCTCGTCCCCGACCCTCACCGATGGGCGGCGGCTCCGGGTCGCAAGAGAGACGGGGCGGACACCTTGTGCGGAGGTGTCCGCCCCGTCGTCTTTCGTCCCGTGGCACCGTGCGGGGTCGTGATCACCCGGACGTCGACCGCGTGTAAGTTCGTGTTCAATGTCGGCGGTTTTAATTATTCGCTGTTGAACCTTTTCGCGATTCGACCCGCAAAGAACGAGGCGGGCGCGGCCACCGGATCCCCACCCGGTGGCCGCGCCCATTACCCTTGCCGGGCAAGTGAGCCGCAACCCTCGCCGACCGCCGCCGGACGCCCGAAGCCCCCCACGGTCTTCGTCACGTCACCTCGGTCCTGAAGGTTTCCTGCCCGACACGCACAGCTTTTCGGTTTGCCCCCGGTCTCCGCGATGCTTTTCAAGTGTGGCTGAAACACCCTGGTAACGTCCTGTGATGGTGTGCATACTCCTTGCAGGGGGTGGTTGCGAGTGCACAGGTGGGGGTTCGATGCTGCGGATTCATTTCACAGGAAACGACTTGGCCGGGGTCCGGATGGCGGGCCGGCCGGACGTTCTGTGGGAAACGATTCTCAGTTTTCACCGTTTAAGGGACCGTCGCGGCCCCGTCGTGTACGGAGAATGGCGCTCGGAAACGCGGACCCGGCTGAACGGTGAGACCCGGCTGCTTGCCGCGCTGGTTCCCAGTCGCGGATATTTTCCCGACTTCCTGACCCCCGCGGAGGGGTTCGGCGGGCTCGACGAGGGCCTCCAGGCCGTCCGTGCCACGTCGCCGGAGCGGCTCCGCGCGGAACTGGCGCTGCTGGGGTCCGCCCGGCCCGGCGGCCGGACCGTGCCCCACTCGCTGCGCGTGCTCGCCGAGGGAGGTGCTGAATCGTTTAGTCGCCTCATCGGCGCCCTGCGGAGCTACCACCGGGCCGCCGTGGAGCCGTACCTGCCCCACATCCGGGCGCGCGTCGAGGCGGACCGCGCCATGCGCGGCCGGGCCCTGCTCGACGGCGGAGCCGAGGAACTCCTCGCCTCGCTGCCGAGGATGCTCCGCTGGCGCGCCCCGGTCCTGGAGGCCGACTATCCCGTGGACCGGGACCTCCATCTCGACGGCCGGGGGCTGCTGCTCCAGCCCTCGTACTTCTGCCGCGGCACACCCGTCGTGCTCCGCGACCCCGGGCTGCCGCCGGTCCTGGTCTATCCGATCACCCACTGCGAGGCGCCGACCGTCCGCGAACCGGGCGGGTCCTCGCTGGCGAAGCTGGTCGGCACCACACGGTCCGCCGTCCTGCACGCCATCGGCGACGGCGGCACCACCAGCGAACTGGCGCGCAGGGCGGGCGTGTCGCTCGCCTCGGCCAGCCAGCACGCCGGTGTGCTGCGCGAGGCAGGGCTGGTCGCGACCCTGCGGCACGGCAACGCGGTCCTGCACACGCTGACGCCCCTCGGCGCCGCCCTGCTGGGCGGCGCGCAAGGGGCGCCGGGAGCCTCGCCGTGCTACGCCCGGAACGGGCCCGTCACCTCGTAGGTGATGCCGCCCGAGGAGCTGCCGCTCGTGCCGCGCTGGCTGGAGAAGTACAGCCGCCGGCCGTCGGGGGAGAAGGCCGGTCCGGTGATCTCGGAACCGGACTGGCCGCTGATCCGGAGGAACGGCGCGACGACGTCGTCCGGGGTGATGACGCAGATCTCCATGTTTCCGCCGTCCTCGGCGACGAACAGGTCGCCCGAGGAGGTGCCGGTGACGTTGTCCACCCCGGTCAGCGGCGCGCCGCCGCCGCTGACCAGCGAGTCGTCGTAGGCCAGTTCATAGGTCCCCGCGGCCAGGTTCACCTGCCAGACCCGGTTGTCGCCCTTGGTGGTGAACCAGACGGTGTCGTCGGCGTAGTAGCAGCCCTCGCCGCCGTTGAAGCGCTTGGCGCCGGAGACCTGGTCGCGGGTCACGGTCGGCGAGCCGTCCGGGTCCGGGACGTTCTGCCAGGTGAAGGTGCCGGAGGTGGCGGTGCCGGCCTTGAAGACCTGGAGGGTGCCGGCGGAGAGGTTGCCCCAGGTGGTGGGCAGGAAGCGGTAGAAGCAGCCGTTCGTCTCGTCCTCGGTCAGGTAGATCGCCTTGCGGACCGGGTCGGCTGCGGCCGCCTCGTGCTTGAACCGCCCCAGCGCGTCGCGGCGGACGGCGGCGTTCACCCCGAACGGGTCGGTCTCGTAGACGTAGCCGAGGCTGACCTCCTCGCAGGACAGCCAGGTGTTCCACGGGGTCCTGCCGCCCGCGCAGTTCTGCCGGGTGCTGGACAGGATGCTGTACGCCCCGGTGACGGTGCCCGCGGAGTCGAACCGCACCGCGCTCGCGCCGCCGCCCGGGTTGATCTCCGAGTTGGAGACGTAGATCCAGCCCGTGCCGTCGGCGAAGCAGGCACCGCCGTCGGGGGCGTTGTGCCAGGTGTACGAGGTGCCGGAGACCGTCTGGCCGGAGCGGGCGATCACCCGGCTGCTGAAACCGCTGGGCAGCAGGATGCCGTTGGCGTCCGCGGCGCCGAGTGCTCCGTAGGGGCCCGTGCCGGGCTGGGCGGGTGCGGCCGAGGCCGCGCTCTGCCACAGGGCGCCGCCGAAGGCGGCCGCCGACGTGCCGATGACCGCTCCGCGCAGGAAACTGCGTCGCTCCACGTCTCACTCCAGAGGGGTGGTGACCGCCCCGCCGCACCGGTCGGCGGCGGGGTCGCGCGCTTCCGGAACCTAGGAGTACCGAGTTGACTGTGCAGCAACAGCCGGTGAAGGGGAAGCGTCGGCTCGCGGTCGGTGCACGGGTGGCCCGGACGGCTCCGGTACGGGTGGGGCGAGGGCGTTGTCAGAGGCCCTCGCTACCTTCAGGACATGTCGATCTCCGCACACCTGCACGACTCGGTCCCGCTGCCGGGCGGCGAGGCCCTCATCCACGGTCACGCCTTCGAAGGCCGCCCCGGCGGAGCGCGCCGCGCCCTCCTGCCGAACGGGCCCGACCTGGAGGTGTACGACCTCGACGGACTCCTGGCCGGGGAGCCGGCACCGGCCGGGGTCTTCCCGGTGCCCTGGCCGGGCTGGGACCGGGGGGTCCATTCGGTGAGCCCGGACGGCACCTTCGCGGTCTTCTCGGGCCAGCGCGCGGTACGGGCCGTCGCCGCGGGCGGCGCGACCCTGTGGGAGTACCGGCACGGCTGCTGGGGACCCGAGTCGGGCCACCCGCACACGGGGGACGAGCAGCAGGTCTGCCGCGGCCTCGAACACGGTTCCTGCCGGGTCTCCGACGACGGGCGGCTCGTCTGGGCGCACGTCGTCGAGGAGGACGGGCAGGACTGGTGTGAGATGTGGGTCGTCCTGGACGCCCGGGACGGCCGCGAACTCGCGCGGCTGCCTCTGGAGGACAGTGCCGCGGCCGGGTCGCACCACGTCGCCCACCCCGACGGGGTGCACATGGGGCTGAGCGTCGGCATGGGCCAGGACGGGATCCTGCTGTACTGGGCACGCCTGGACGGCGCGGAACCGGTCTTCTGGGACCTGAACGAGAACCTGGACCGGATCCTCATGGACGTCCATCCGGACCACGAGGGCTATCTGACGATGGAGCACTACGGAGCCGACGTCCGGCTCCACGCCCTGGACGGAACGGTCCTCGCCGAGCGGGAGGAGGTGGACGAGAACCCCTGGGACTGGGCCTGCGGCTTCGTCGACGCGCAGACGGTCCTCGTCTCCACCGGCGCCGAGTACGGCGAGGACGACCAGGACACCCGGCACTGGCTCCTGGACGCACGCACCCTGGAGGTCCGCGGTGCCGTCGCCTACCCGCCGGGCACCCGGCACGGCCTCGCCCGGCCGCTCGGCGACGGCAGCTGGCTCACCCACGACGAGGACAGCGGGACCCTCAGCCGCTGGACCCATCGCACTCCGGAAGCGTCCTGACGCCGTCGGGCCACGCTGCCCGCCCCCGCCCCGGTCGCGCCGGCGGGCGGCCCGGGCGCCGAGCTGCGCACCCGGGGCCGGTCCGGAAAGAACTCCAGGGAACGGCGATGAGTTTCGACCCGGCCCGCCGTCCTACCTCCTGAGAGCACCGACATCCCGCACGGACCAGAGAGAAGAGAGAGCGCCATGCCCCAGATGATCTTCGTGAACCTGCCCGTGAAGGACCTCGAAGCCTCGAAGAGCTTCTGGACCAGGCTCGGCTACTCCTTCAACCCGCAGTTCAGCGACGACAGGACCGCGTGCCTGGTCATCAGCGACACCATCTTCGCCATGCTGCTGACCGAGCCCCGGTTCAAGGAGTTCACCGCGCCGGGCAAGGAGATCGCCGACGCTACCAAGAGCTCCGAGGTCCTGATCGCCCTGAGCGCCGAGAGCCGCGAGAAGGTCGACGAGCTCGCCGACGGCGCCCTCGCCGCCGGTGGCTCGCCCGCCAAGGACCCCATCGACTACGGCACGATGTACGGCCGCTCCTTCGCGGACGTGGACGGGCACCACTGGGAGGTCGTGTGGATGGACCCGGCGGTCGTCCAGGGCTGACCGGACGGGCGCGTCAGCGCGCCGTCCCGTACGTCACGCCGGTGAGCTGCTCGGACGCGGTCCAGAGCCGCTCGCCGGCGACGTCGTCCAGCGTCCACCTCGCGCGCCACGAGGGCGCGGGCGCACCCCGCCACATCAGGAACGACGGTCCCGTGAACGAGTCCGGACGCACGCCGTCGGCGGTCGCCGCGTAGAGCGTCGGCAGCGCGCCGGCCTCGGCGGGCTGGGCGAGGATCCGGTTGCCGAGCGCCGCGATCCGCTCGGCCGTGCGGCGGCCCTCCATCCGCACCCCCGCCGTCAGCAGGCCGGTCGACGCGTAGCCGGGATGGGCCGCGGCCGCGACGACGCCCGAGCCGGCCTCCCGCAGCCGCCGGGCCAGCTCGTGGACGAAGAGCAGGTTGGCCGTCTTGGAGCGGCCGTACGCGATCCAGCGCCGGTACCCGTGCTCGCTGTTGAGATCGCCCATGTCGAGGTCGGACAGCGCGTGGAATCCGCTGGAGACGGTGACGACCCGGGCGGCGGGCGCCGCGGACAGGCGGGGCAGCA
Organism: Streptomyces sp. NPDC048338; assembly: GCF_043201055.1. NCBI lineage: Bacteria > Bacillati > Actinomycetota > Actinomycetes > Kitasatosporales > Streptomycetaceae > Streptomyces > Streptomyces sp. NPDC048338. The sequence continues at coordinate 771,592 of NZ_JBICYQ010000001.1, read as the reverse complement.
GCAGGCCGGTGAGCGCGAAGTGTCCCAGGTGGTTGACGCCGAACTGGGTCTCGAAGCCGTCGGCCGTCCGTCCGTACGGCAGGGCCATCACGCCCGCGTTGTTGACCAGCAGGTCGAGCCGCTCGTCGGGGAGCCCGGCCGCGAACGCGCGTACGGACGCCAGGTCCGCCAGGTCCAGCGGCCGGAACTCCACGCGGGCGCCCGGTATCTCGTGCCGTATCCGGTCGGCGGCCTCGGTCCCCCGCCCCTCGCTGCGGCAGGCGAGCACCAGCCGGGCGCCCCGGCGGGCGAGTTCGCGGGCGGTGACCAGGCCGATGCCGCTGTTCGCTCCGGTGACCACGGCCGTACGGCCCCGCTGGTCCGGGATGTTGCGGATGCCCCAGGCACCGTCGACGGTCGCGGCCATGCGGACTCCCTTGTTCTTACTCCGGAGTAGGAAAGTCCGCACAGCCTACGACGCCACGTCCCCCGGGCGCCTTGGCCGGCCCGGTGCTCCCGGTCAGACCGAGCGGACCGGGAACACCGCCACCGCCACCTCGTCGTCGTCCAGGCAGCGGCCCGTCTCCAGGTCGAAGCGCTGCTTCAGCAGTGGCGAGGCGACGAACGGCCGCCCGCCCGCCGAGCCGAGCAGCCCGCGGGAGAGCACCTGCGCCCCCGTGAACGGGTCCCGGTTGTCGATCGCGTACGCGCGCCCCGACCGGTCCCGGAAGAGCGCGGCCTGCCGGCCGTCGGGCAGCAGCGCCGCAACGCCCCGGCCCGGGGTGAGCCGGTTCTCGTCGCAGACGGCCGTCCACGCGTCGGCCTCGGTGTCGTGGGAGAGTTCGAGCTTCATCGGGCGGAGGCTCCTTCCAGGCGGTTTCCGATGGTCAGGATGGTCAGGTCCGGCTTGATCTGGTCGCGCTCCGGCACGAACCGCACCGACGGGTCCGGGGCGTCCGGCGCGTTCACGAAGGACACGAAGCGGCGGAGCCGGTCCGGGTCGTCCAGGGTCTGCGCCCACTCGTCCTGGTAGTCCGCGACGTGCGCCGTCATCAGCGCCTCCAGCTCGTCGCACAGTCCCAGCGAGTCGTGCACGACCACGTCCCTGAGGTGGTCGAGGCCGCCGTCCAGGCGCTCCAGCCAGGTCGAGGTGCGCTCCAGACGGTCGGCCGTGCGGATGTAGAACATCAGGAACCGGTCGATCAGGCGGACCAGTTCGGCGTCCGACAGGTCCTGCGCCAGCAGGTCCGCGTGGCGCGGGGTCGCGCCGCCGTTGCCGCCGACGTAGAGGTTCCAGCCGCTCGCGGTCGCGATGACGCCGAAGTCCTTCGACTGGGCCTCGGCGCACTCGCGGGCGCAGCCGGACACCGCCGACTTGAGCTTGTGAGGGGAGCGCAGGCCGCGGTAGCGCAGCTCCAGCTGGATCGCCATCTTCACGGAGTCCTGGACGCCGTAGCGGCACCAGGTCTGGCCCACGCAGGACTTCACCGTGCGCAGCGACTTCCCGTACGCGTGGCCCGACTCGAAGCCGGCGTCGACCAGCCGGGTCCAGATCGCGGGCAGTTGGTCCACCCGGGCGCCGAACATGTCGATCCGCTGACCACCGGTGATCTTGGTGTAGAGCCCGAAGTCCCGCGCCACCTCGCCGATCACGATCAGCCGGTCCGGGGTGATCTCGCCGCCGGGGATGCGCGGCACCACCGAGTACGAGCCGTTGCGCTGCAGGTTCGCCAGGAAGTGGTCGTTGGTGTCCTGGAGCGAGGCCTGCTCGCCGTCGAGGATGTAGCCGTTGTTGAGCGAGGCCAGGATCGAGCCGACGGTCGGCTTGCAGACCTCGCAGCCGTCCCCGCCGCGGGCCTCGGGCCGACCGTGGGAGTCGAGCAGCGCGGCGAAGGAGGTCAGCCGCAGGGTGCGGGTGATCTCGTACAGCTCGCTGCGGGTGTACGAGAAGCAGCCGCACAGCCCCTGGTCTGCGGCGGCCGGCAGCAGCTGCTGGATGACCTTCACGCAGCTGCCGCAGCCGGTGCCGGCCTTGGTGCACTTCTTGACCTCGGGCAGCGTCGTGCACTCGGTGATGGCGTGCTTGGTCACGTTGTGGCAGGAGCAGATGACCGCGTCGTCCGGCAGCGACGAGGGGCCGAGCGCCACCGGCGCGCCCGCGCCCGCGGGCAGCACCAGCTGCTCGGGGGAGACCGGCGGCACGGTGCCGGTGAGCGGCCGCAGCATGCCGTAGGAGTCGGCGTCGCCGACCAGCACACCGCCGAGCAGGACCCCGTCGGCGTCGACGACGAGCTTCTTGTAGACGCCGGAGCGGGAGTCCGAGTAGACGACGTCGAGGCAGCCCTCGGCGGTGCCGTGCGCGTCGCCGAAGGAGGCCACGTCCACGCCGAGCAGCTTCAGCTTGGTCGACATGTCCGCACCCGTGAAGGAGTGCTCCTCGGCCGAGGCGATCGTCGCCGCCGCGGTCTGCGCCATCTCGTAGCCGGGCGCCACCAGACCGTAGACCCGGCCGTCCGAGGCCAGCGCGCACTCGCCGATCGCGAACACGGCCGGGTCGGAGGTGCGGCACTGCTCGTCCACCGCGATACCGCCGCGCTCGCCCACGTCGAGGCCGCAGTCGCGGGCCAGCTGGTCGCGGGGCCGGACACCGGCCGAGAACACCACCATGTCCGTGGCCACTTCGGAGCCGTCCGACAGGCGCATCCCGGTGACCGCGCCGTCCTCGGTCACGACCTCCTGGGTGCCGGTGCCGGTGTGGACGCTCAGGCCCATCTGCTCGATGGTGCGCAGCAGCGCGGCGCCACCGCCCTCGTCGACCTGCACCGGCATCAGCCGGGGCGCGAACTCCACGATGTGGGTGTCGAGCCCGAGGCCCTTGAGCGCCCCCGCCGCCTCCAGGCCGAGCAGGCCGCCGCCCACCACGGCCCCGGTGGTCGCGGTCTTCGCGTAGTCCTCGATCGCGAGCAGGTCCTCGATGGTCCGGTAGACGAAGCAGCCGCGGGCGTCCTTGCCGGGGACCGGGGGGACGAAGGGGTACGAGCCGGTGGCCAGGACGAGCGTGTCGTACGCGAAGACCTGCCCGGACCGGGCCGTGACCGTACGGGCGGCGCGGTCGACGGACTCCGCCGGGTCGCCGACGTACAGCTCGATGCCGTGCTCCGCCATGAAGCCGTCCTCGACCATCGACAGCTCGTCGGGCGTGCGGCCGCTGAAGTAGGAGGTCAGCTGGACCCGGTCGTACGCGGGCCGGGGCTCCTCGCAGAGCACCACGACACGGGCGCGCTCGGTGACGCCCCGCTCGGCCAGTGCCTCGAGGAACCGCTGGCCGACCATTCCGTGGCCGACCAGGACGACAGTGGGGGTGTGCGCGGGCGTGGTCGACATCTCAGGAGCCTCCGTCATGGGTGAGCAGGTGAAGCAGGGGAGCGTGCGGGAGGGCCTCGTCGCCCTCCCACGCCCGGGCGAGCGCCCCGACCGCGGCGAGATCGCCCAGCAGGACGCCGCCGACCAGCCGGTCGCCGCGGACGACGACCTTGCGGTAGGCGCGGCGGGTGGCGTCGGTCAGCTGCACGACGTCGTCGCCGGGCTGTGCGTCCGCCTCGCCGAAGGCGGCGAGATCGAGGGAGACGGGCCCGCCGAGGGTGAGCCGGGTCAGCGCCCGGGTGCCGGTGTAGGCAGGGATGGCGGGCCGCGGCGGGTCCGCGTCGCTGGCGCCCCGGGAGGTCCTGGCCGGGTCGGTGCCCGCCAGGACCGATGCCAGGGCGTCCGCCTGTTCCAGGGCCGGGCCGGCCAGGCCGTAGACCCGGCCGTCGTGCTCGGCGCAGTCGCCGATCGCGTGGATGTACGGATCGGACGTCCGCAGCTCGTCGTCGACGACGACGCCGGTGCGGACGTCGAGGCCGGCGTCCCGGGCGAGGCCGACACGCGGCCGGACCCCGCAGGCGAGGATCACCACCTGGGCGTCCAGGACGAAGCCGTCGGCGAGTTCGACGGCCGTGACCGCCCCGTCGCGCTGGTGCAGTCCGCTGACCCGGCACTCGGTGTGCACCTCCACGCCGAGCGATTCCACGTGACCGCGCAGCAACCCCGAGGCCCGCTCGTCGAGCTGGCGCTCCATCAGGCGCTCGCCCTGCTGCGTCAGCACGACCTCGGCGCCCAGTGCGGCCAGCGAGCGGGCCGCGGAGACCCCGAGGAGGCCGCCGCCGATGACGACCGCGCGGACCCCGGGCCGTACGGCCTCCCGCAGCGCCAGGCAGTCGTCGAGCGTACGGAACGGATGGACACCCGAGGGAAGTCGGCCGCCGCGCAGGCCGCGCAGCGGCGGCAGCACCGGGTTGGAGCCGGTCGCCAGGACCAGCCGGTCGTACCCGACCTCCGTCCCGTCCGCGCACCGGACGGTGCGGGCAGCGCGGTCGATCCGCACCGCCCGCACCCCGCGGCGCACCGGCTCCCGCGGGGCGGGCAGCGCGATCACCTCGGGCTCGTACCGCCCGGCGAGGACGTCCGCGAGCAGCACCCTGTTGTACGGTGCGTGCGGCTCTTCGCCGAGGAGGGTGACCGGCAGGTGCTGGGCGAGCCGGGCGCCCGCCGTTCCGCCCCCGACCACCACGATCCGTGTACTCATGTTCCGAAGAGTGCGGGGCGGGTGTTACCCGTCGGCATCCCGTCTGTTTCCCGTACGGAACGCTGATCTCAGCCCCGGGGGGAGCGCGCTGTGAGGGGCGCGCCCCTCACGGACGCCTCAGGCGCCGGTGTGAGGCTTAACCGCCGGTCAGGACCTCCTCAAGGGCGCCTTAAGGATCGCGGGGGAGCGGCTGACCTGGGGGTTCTCGTATACCGGCGGACCTAGGGTCGGGATGTGACGACCGAGGTACGCACCCCTCTCCACGACGGCGCCCACCGCTTCGCCGTCCCCACCGCCCGACCCGTCCCCGCTCCTGCCCCGAGGGTCCGTCCCGACCGGCTGCGGCACGCGGTCGTCGGGGGCGCCGGGGTCGTCGCGCTCGGCTGGGGCGTCCAGGCACGCCCGTCCGCCCGCCTCGACGCCTTCTTCGCCACCGCCGCCCATCTCACCGGACTGCTCGCCGGCTACGGCGTCCTCGTGCTGCTGCTCCTGATGGCCCGGATCCCGGCGATCGAGCACGGCGTCGGCGCGGACCGGCTGGCCCGCGGACACGCCCTGGGCGGCCGGTACGTCCTCGGGCTGATCGGCGCCCACGCGCTGCTGGCGCTCTGCGGTTACGCCGTGCACACCCGGACCGACCTGGTCGCCGCCACCCGCGGACTGCTCGGCTATCCCGCCCTCGCCGCCGCGGCGGCGGGCACCGTCCTCCTCGTCGCCGTCGGTGTCACCTCGGCACGGGCCGCCCGGCGACGCCTGCGGCACGAGACCTGGCGGGCGGTCCATCTGCTCGGCCTCCTCGCCGCCGCCCTGGGCTTCGTGCACCAGCTCGCCGGCCCGGACGTCGCCGGGAGCGTCCTCGCCGTCTGGCTCTGGTCGATGGCGCACGCGAGCGTCGCCGTGCTCCTCGCCTGGTACCGGCTCGTCGTCCCGGTCCGCCAGGCGCTGCGCCACGAACTGCGCGTCGCCGAGGTCCGCGACGAGGGGCCGGACGTCGTCTCCGTGATCGTCCGCGGGCGGGACCTGGACCGGCTGTGCGCCGAGCCCGGCCAGTTCTTCCGCTGGCGCTTCCTCTCCCGCAGGCTCTGGCGGACCGCCCTGCCCTTCTCGCTCTCCGCGCCCGTCCGCGACGACACCCTGCGCATCACGGTCAAGGCGCTCGGGGACCACACGCGCCGGATCCGGCGGTTGCGCCCGGGCACGCGGGTCCTGGCGACCGGCCCCTTCGGCGCGCTCACCGCGCACCGCCGCACCCGCCGCAGGGTCCTCCTGCTCGCCGGCGGCGTCGGCATCACCCCCATGCGCACGCTCTTCGAGACGCTGCCCGGGGGGCCCGGCGAGGTGACGCTGCTCTACCGAGCCCCGGACGCGGACCGTCTCGTCCTGCGCGAGGAACTGGAGCGGATCGCCCACGAGCGGCAGGCCGCCCTGCACTATCTGCTCGGCCCCTCGGACGCCTCCTTCGACCCGCTCGCCCCGCAGGCGCTGCGCAACCTCGTGCCCGACCTCGCCGAGCACGACGTCTACCTGTGCGGCCCGCCCGGCATGGCCAGGGCCGCGACCGACTCCCTCGTCCGGGCCGGAGTGCCGGCCCGGCGCATCCACTCCGAGGACTTCAGCCATGAGTGACGCCCCGACCGCCACCGCCCTCACCGTCCGCTCCGCGCGCCGGCACCGCGCCGCGCGGCTGCCCGCCCCCGAGGCCGCCCGCCGCCGGCTCGCCGCCGCGCTCCTCGGCGCCGGGGCGCTCGCCGCGACCTTCCTGACCGTCGCCGTCGATCCCGCGGCGCCGCCCGCGCCGGACCGGGAGCAGCACGTCACAACCTCAGACGTGGCTCAACTCTCCCGGGATTGATGGACGGCACAGCCAGTTTGTTCCTAGGGTCGTGGCCATGCCCGAGATAACCGTGACCACGCTCGTCCTGCTCTGCGCCGCCGCGCTGGTGGCCGGCTGGATCGACGCCGTGGTCGGGGGTGGGGGGCTGCTCCTGCTGCCCGCCCTGCTGCTCGGTCTTCCGCACCTCCCGGCCGCCCAGATCCTGGGCACCAACAAGGCGGTCGCGATCGTCGGCACGTCGGGCGCCGCGGTCACGTACGTGCGCAAGGCGCCGGTGCGGGTGAGGACGGCGCTGCGGATCGGACTCGCCGCCCTCGCCGGATCGATGGCCGGTGCCTTCTTCGCCGCCGGGATCAGCAGCGACGTGCTGCGTCCGGTGATCATGGTCGTCCTGCTCGGCGTGGCCGCGTTCGTGATGCTGCGCCCCACCTTCGGCACCCGGCACCAGGACGGGGCGCCGGTCGGCCGGGCGCGGGTCGTCACCGCGATCGTGCTGGTCGGCGGCGGCATCGGGTTCTACGACGGCCTCTTCGGGCCCGGCACCGGCACGTTCCTGGTGCTGGCGCTCACCGCCGTGCTCCACCTCGACCTGGTGACCGCCTCCGCCACCGCCAAGATCGTCAACGTCTGCACGAACGGCGGCGCGCTCGCGATGTTCGCCTACCAGGGCACGGTGCTCTGGCAGCTCGCGGCCGTGATGGCCCTCTTCAACCTGGCCGGCGGCATGATCGGCGCGCGGATGGCGCTGCGGAAGGGCTCCGAGTTCGTGCGCGGGGTGCTGCTGGTCGTGGTCTTCTCGCTCGTCGCGAAGCTCGCCTTCGACCAGTGGTCCTGAGAGGACCGCGCGTCCTGGGGCCGCGCGCACCCGGACCGTCGTTCAGCGCACGCCGATGAGGTGCCCGAACGCCACCACGTTGCCCCGGTAGCCGGACTTCTGCGAGAAGCCGCCGCCGCAGGTGATCACCCGCAGCTCGGCCCGTCCGGCCTCGCCGTAGACCTTCGTGTCCGGGAAGTCCTCGTTCTCGTAGACCTCGACCGCGTCGATCGTGAAGACGGCGGTGCGCCCGTCCCGGCGGTCCACCTCGATCCGGTTGCCCTTCTTGAGCGCGCCGAGCGCGTAGAAGACGGCGGGGCCGCGCGCGTTGTCGACATGGCCCGCCACGATCGCGGTGCCCTTGGCGCCGGGGGTCGTGCCGTTCCGGTACCAGCCCGCGAGGTTGCGGTCGTCCGCCGGCGGGACGTCGAGCGCGCCCCGCGCGGTCAGTCCGAGCGACGTCATCGGTGTGTCGACGTCGATCTCGGGGATGCGCAGCCGGACCGGCTCGGACGGCGGCAGCGGGTCGGCGGCCGCGTCGGTGTGCGCGTTCGGCCCGGCGGCGAAGGCCTGCGCCGCGGACGGCATGGGCGGGGTGACGTCCTCGGAGCCGTTCTGGACGAGCCAGATGCCCAGGCAGGCGGCGATCGCCACGCCCCAGCCCTTGGTCCTGCTGCTCACGGTTCTCCCTCTCGGGTGCGAGAGATGTGGCCCTGCCCCCGCCGGGCCCCGAAGGGCGCACGGCGGGGGCAGGGCGTTGCGGTACGACTCAGCGGCCCTGCGCGCCGCTCGCCCGGCGACGCAGGAGCCAGGTACCGCCGACGGCAGCCGCGGCCAGCACCGCCACGCCTGCCGTGATCTGGGCGGTGTCGGGGCCCACACTGCCCCCGACACCGGTCTGGACGTGCCCGCTCGGGCTCTTGTGCTTGACGACGAGCTCGCCACGGGCGGTCTTGCCGTTGTCGCAGGCCACGCTGATGCCGTACGAGCCGGGCTTGGCGTGCTCCGGGACCGTGAACTGACCGACCACGACCTCCTTGTGCGTGCTCGGTTTCAGCTGGAAGTCGCCCGCGCCGAGGGACTGCGCGTCCCCGACACCGTGCCCGTGCTTGCCGCAGGCGAGGGTGTTCACCGTGACGGTGGTGCCGGGCGAGGCGGGGGACGGGAAGACCTCCAGGGTCTCGTGGTGACCGGAGTTCTCGGCGTACGCGGCCGGCGCGGCGAAGGCGCCGATCGCGGCGACCGCCAAGGCGGTACCGGTGAGCAGGCGGGCAGTGGTGCGCATGAGGTCCTCCGGGGCGCGCTGTCGGTCTTCCTGAGACCGAGGTAAGTGCCGCGGCGGGCCCGGCGCCTGCTGATGGAGAATCAGAATTACTCCGAACGGTGCGGTGTGTCGCCTTGCCATTCAGGTGTTTGCGCAGGTCGGGGCGTTCTGTGTGGTCCCCGCCGGCGATTCGTGCCGAACGGGTGACCGGCGTGTCGGGCCTGCCGGACGCTCCCCGTACGCGGTTTCCGCCCGGTCCGCGGCACGCGGCCGTCAGCCTTCCGCGCCCGGCTCCAGCGCGTCCCAGGGGGCTGCGGCCAGGGCGGCGTCCACCCGTGCCATCAGCGTCCCGTCCACCTCCAACGTGACGTCGTCGATCCGGCGCACGGGGGCGACGCCCCGGGCGTTCGTCACGAACGCCGCCCGGAGGTCCGGCAGGTCCGCCAGCGTCACGCGGCGCCGCACCGAGGGCAGCCGGGCCTCCAGCAGGGACATCGTGATGCCGGTCAGGCACGGCGCCGACGGCCAGATCACCGAAGTTCCGTCCCAGAAGGCGATGTTGGTGATCGCTCCCTCCGCGATCTCGCCGTCCGGGGCGGTCAGCAGGGCGTCGTCGAAGCCGGCGCGCCGCGCGGCGTCCCCGTGGAAGCGCTGGCCGAAGCCGCCGAGATGCTTGATGTGGGCCGCCGGCCGCTGGTAGCCGACCGACTTCAGGCTCTGCGGGGCCGGGTCTGCCGTGAACGGCTCGCGGACCGTCACCACCGTGCGGATCCCCTCGTGGACGTACACCCGCGCCGCCGCGTCCCGGCGCCCGGCCGCCTCCAGGGCCCCCACCAGCAGGGAACGGACGCGGTCCGCGTCGAGACCCTGCCCGAAGAGCTCGCGGGTGGCGCGGTCGAGGCGGTCGAGGTGCAGCCCGAGGCCCTGGACCCGTCCGCCGCGCACCTGCATCGCGGTGAAGTGCCCGTAGCCGCTGGTGAGGGCCGCGAGGGTCTCCGGGTCGGCGACCGGGCGGCCGTCGATCTCGATGTGCAGGGGTGCGGGGGGAGCCTCGGTCATGCCACCACCGTAGGGGGTGTCCCGGGGTCTCCTGCCGGGCCGGTGGCAAGTGAACTCCCGGTTCCGGATCCGGCCCCTTGACCTCAAGCGGGCTTGAGGTAGGAAGGTCGTCCGCATGGACCTCACGAACTCCGCGAACTCCGCCCCGCTCACGCTCGCCGTCATCGTCGGCAGCGACCGCGAAGGCCGCTTCGGCCCGGTCGTCGCCGACTGGTTCCTCTCCCGGACGGCCGAGCGGGACGACTTCACCGTCGATGTCGTCGACCTCGCCGAGACCGCACTGCCGACCTCGCTCTCCCCTCACCCCGGCCCCGACGTCCGCGCCGAACTCGCCAAGGTCTCCCCGGTCCTGGCCGCCGCCGACGCCTTCGTCGTCGTCACCCCCGAGTACAACCACTCCTTCCCCGCCGTCCTGAAGTCCCTCATCGACTGGCACTTCACCGAGTGGCAGGCCAAGCCCGTCGGCTTCGTGTCCTACGGCGGCATGTCCGGCGGCCTGCGCGCCGTCGAGCAACTGCGCCAGGTCTACGCCGAGATGCACGCCGTGACCGTCCGCGACACCGTCTCGTTCCACCACGCCCACGGGCTGTTCGAGCCGGACGGCAGCCCCAAGGACCCCAGCGGCCCCGACGCCGCGGCCAAGGTGCTGCTCGACCAGGTCGCGTGGTGGGCGCGTGCACTGCGGGACGCCAAGTCGGTCAGCCCGTACACCGGTTGAGCCGCTGATCCGGCCGCACGGCCCCGCCCCGTCGGCGGTCGACGGGGCGGCCGTACGCGACCGGTTCCCGCGGTGACCCGGACGCGCTCCTGAGTACCGTGGCGGGGTGACCCACGCACCCACGGCTCTGACCGTACTGACCACCACGGACAGCCCCGCCAAGGCCCAGGAACTCGCGCGCGGGGCGGTCGAGGCCCGTCTCGCCGCCTGCGCCCAGATCTCCGGACCGGTGACCTCCGTCTACCACTGGCAGGGGGCGATCGAGACGACGGAGGAGTGGCAGGTGGTGCTCAAGACCACCGAGGCCCGCTACGAGGCGCTGGAGGCCCATCTGCTCGCCGCCCACGACTACGAGACCCCGGAGATCCTCGCCGCCCCGGTCGTCCGCGCGTCCGCCGCCTACGTGAAGTGGATCGCGTCCGAGACGGCCACCACCCCGTGACGGCCGGGCGGGAGCTGCCCTTCTTCGTCTACGGCACGCTCCGTCCCGGCCGGCGCAACCACGACCGGTTCCTGCTCGGGCGCACGGCCGCCGAGGAGCCCGCACGGCTCGCCGGCGCGGTGCTGCACGACGGCCCCGGCTATCCGTACGCCGTGCCGGGGGACGGCCGGATCACCGGCGAGCTGGTGACCGCCGCGCCCGGTGCGTACGCCGGGCTCCTGGACGTGCTGGACCGGCTGGAGGAGTACCGCGGGCCGGGCCATCCGCTCAACCTGTACGAGCGGGTGGAGCGGGAGGTGGTCCGGCTCCGGGACGGGGCGGCCGTGCCCGCGTGGGTCTACCTCGCCGCGCCGGGGGTCCCGCTGGGTCCCCCGGTCGCGGGTGGCGACTGGGTCACGCCGGCTCCAGGCGGACCGCGCAGGTCTTGAACTCCGGCATCCGCGAGACGGGATCGAGGGCGGGGTTGGTGAGGGTGTTCGCCCGGCCCTCGCCCGGCCAGTGGAAGGGCATGAAGACGGTGTCCGGCCGGATGGCCGTGGTGATCCGGGCCGGCGCCACCGCCCGCCCGCGCCGCGAGACCACCGCGACCCGCTCGCCGTCACCGACCCCGATCCGCTCGGCCAGCCGCGGGTGCAGCTCCACGAAGGGGCCGGGCGCGGCGCTGTTCAGCTCCTCGACCCGCCGGGTCTGCGCGCCGGACTGGTACTGCGCGACGACCCGGCCCGTCGTCAGCACGACCGGGTACTCCTCGTCGGTCTCCTCGCCGGACGCCCGGTGGACGACGGACACGAACCGCGCCCGGCCGTCGGGGGTGGCGAACCCGTCGAGGAAGAGACGGGGCGTGCCGGGGTGCGGGCGCCCGTCCGTCGCGGCATCAGCCGGGGCGTCCGGAGCCCCGACGGCATCCGGCGCACCGTCGGACGGGGGCGTCCGCGGGACCTCTGGACAGGGCCAGAAGACACCGTCCTCCTCCTGGATACGGCGGTAGCTGATGCCGGAGTAGTCCGCGGGGCCGCCCGCCGAGGCGCGGCGGAGCTCGTCGAAGACCTCCTCCGGGTCGGTGGGGAAGCCCTTCTCCCAGCCGAGCAGCGCGGCGAGCGCGTGCAGCACCTCCAGATCGCTGCGGACACCCGGCGGCGGGGTGAGCGCGCGCCGGCGGAGCAGGACCCGGCCCTCCAGGTTGGTCGTGGTGCCGGTCTCCTCCGCCCACTGGGTCACGGGCAGCACCACGTCGGCCAGTTCGGCCGTCTCCGACAGGACCACGTCCGCGACGGCGAGGAAGTCGAGCGACCGCAGCCGCTGTTCGACGTGCCCGGCGTGCGGGGCCGAGACGACGGGGTTGGAACCCATCAGGAGCAGGGTCCGCACGTCGCCGCCCAGGGCGTCGAGGAGTTCGTACGCGCTGCGGCCCGGCCCCGGCAGCGACTCCGCCGGCACGTCCCAGACCCGGGCCACGTGCGCGCGGGCGGCGGGGTCGTCGAGTTTGCGGTAGCCGGGGAGCTGGTCGGCCTTCTGGCCGTGCTCGCGGCCGCCCTGGCCGTTGCCCTGCCCGGTGAGGCAGCCGTAGCCGGAGAGCGGGCGCCCGGCCCGCCCGGTCGCCAGGCAGAGGTTGATCCAGGCGCCGACCGTGTCCGTGCCCTTGGACTGCTGCTCCGGGCCGCGCGCGGTGAGCACCATCGCGTTCTCCGCGTCGCAGAACATGCGCATGGCCTCGCGCAGCAGCGGCACGGGGACGCCGGTGATCCGCTCGACCAGTTCGGGCCAGTGGGCCATCGCCCCGGCCCGCGCGGCCTCCCAGCCCTGGGTGCGGGTGCGGACGAACTCCTCGTCCACGCGTCCCTCGGCGACGACGAGGTGGAGCAGGCCGAGGGCGAGCGCCAGGTCGGTGCCGGGGCGCGGCGCGAGGTGGAGGTCGGCCTGCTCGGCGGTCCTGGTGCGGCGCGGGTCGACGACGATCAGCCGACCGCCGTTCTCCTTCAGCTCGGTGAGGTAGCGCAGGGCGGGCGGCATGGTCTCGGCGAGGTTGGAGCCGACGAGGATCACACAGCCGGTGCGCGGGATGTCCTCCAGGGGGAAGGGGAGTCCCCGGTCGAGGCCGAAGGCCCGCTGGTGGGCGGCGGCCGCCGAGGACATGCAGAAGCGGCCGTTGTAGTCGATCTGGGAGGTGGCGAGGACGAGCCGGGCGAACTTGCCGAGCGCGTACGCCTTCTCGTTGGTGAGACCGCCGCCGCCGAAGACCCCCACGGCGTCCGGACCGTGGTCGGCGCGGGTCCGGCGCAGGCCGTCGGCGACGGCGGCGAGCGCCTCCTCCCAGGTGGCGGACTTCAGCGCACCTGTGTCAGGGCAGCGGACCAGGGGCTCGGTCAGCCTGACCCGGGAGGAGAGCACGGCCGGGGCGGTGCGGCCCTTGCCGCACAGCGCGCCCCGGTTGACCGGGAAGTCCGTGCGGTCGACCACCTCGACGGAGCCCGTCCCCTCCGGCGAGCGGCGCAGCGACATGCCGCACTGGAGGGCGCAGTAGGGGCAGTGCGTGGGGGTGGTGACAGCCTCGGACATGTACGAGAGCGTGCGACGCGCGTGTTACGGGAGGGGGCGCGCCCGATTACGGGACCGGTACGTCGGACTCCGCCGCCGACCTCGTCGCGGGTGAGGCCGGGGGGCCGCCCCGCGGTCGCCTATCGGGCCGAGGCCAGCGCCTCCGTCACGCCCTTCTCGCGGTCTCCGAGGAAGTGCGGGTCCGGACGCAGCGCCGCGTCCAGGGCCGCCTTCCCGGCGGCGAACAGCTCCCGGGTGCCGCCGTAGTAGAACGTGGCGTCGTGGGGCTCGACCACCTTGACTCCGTAGGAGTCGACGCCCGCAGCCGCGCACAGCGCCACCGCGCGCCGGATGTGGAAGTCCTGCGTGACCAGGACGGCCCGGTCGACACCGAAGATCTTCTTCGCGCGCACGCAGGAGTCCCAGGTGTCGAAGCCCGCGTAGTCGCTGACGATCCGCGTGTCCGGCACGCCGTGACCGGTGAGGTACGTGCGCATCGCGTCGGGTTCGTCGTACGCGGTCCGGCTGTTGTCGCCGGTGACGAGGACGACCTTGACCTTGCCCGTGCGGTACAGCTCCGCGGCGGTGTCGAGCCGGTGCGCGAGGTAGGGCGTCGGGCGGCCCTTCCACAGGCCGGCCCCGAAGACGAGGGCCACGTCCTGGGCGGGCACGTCGGCGGTGGTGCGCAGCCGCCCGTCGGCGGTGGCGTGCATCCAGGTGGCCGGGGCGAGCGCGAGCACGGTGCCGAGCATGACGGCCTGGACCGTACGGCGGCGTGCCCGGCGGTCGCGCGGCAGCAGCCGCACGGCCCTCTTCAGCCGGGCGGGAACGCGTACGCGTCGCATGGACGTACCTCCGTGGATCTTGCCTGCCCCGTCACCTCAACCGACGCAGAATCCGGCCTCTCGGTTCACTCGGAGGCGCGTGCGGCGTGGCCGGGCACGGCCGGGTCGCCCGGGTCCGCGGGGCGCGGCGCCGCCGGACCTGCCGCCCCCGCGCGCCCTGAGCCGTACAGCACGGTGGCCAGGGCGATGCCCAGCAGGGCTCCGAGGAACTGCGCGCCGATGAAGCCGGGCAGTGAGCCGGGTGCGATCCCGGTGAAGGAGTCGGAGAAGGAGCGGCCCACCGTGGCGGCCGGGTTGGCGAAGGAGCCCGAGGAGGTGAACCAGATGGCCGCCGCGATGTACGCGGCCATCGCGACCGGGGCGAGCGAGGGCCGCTCGATGTGCCGCAGGCCCTGGACGATCAGGACGAGCCCGGCGGTGGCGACGGTCTCGCCGAGCAGGAGGGAGACGTCCGCGTGGGCCCGGGTGGACCAGGTGCCGGGCGTCCGCCCGAACATGGCCTCGGCGAGGAGGGCGCCGGCCACGGCCCCGGTGAGCTGTGCGGCGATGTAGACGGCGACCTCGCGGACGTCCGGCGCGCCGGCCTCGCGGCGCCGCGACCACCACTCGGAGAGGGTGACCACCGGGTTGAAGTGGGCGCCCGAGAGCGGGCCGAGAAGGGCGATGAGCAGTCCGAGTCCCAGGGCGGAGGCGAGGGAGTTGGCCAGCAGCCGGACCCCGACATCCTGGCTGAGCGCGTCGGCCCGGATGCCGGAACCGACGATGACGGCGACCAGGGCGGCGGTGCCGACGAGTTCGGCGACGGCACGCCGGTGCAGCGCCGGAGGAGTCATTCTCATGATGGAAAATATATTCCGCAGTGTGGAAGCTCGGGAAGGAAAAGAATGACGAGAAGCGCGGGGTGCGGTCGTACGATCCACAGATGATCAACGACGCCGTCCGCAACAACGCCGAGTGGTGCGAGGCGATGTGCCGAGCCCACGGCCGCCCCGGCACCTTCGCCCCGCGCGTGTGGACCAACGCCCGCCGCACGCCGACCTACTACCCGGACGCCGTCACGCTGACCGCCGACGCGGGCGTCCGCGACGTCCTGGACGGCATCGACCGCGGCGCCCCCGGAGCCTCGGTCAAGGACAGCTTCGCCCGCCTCGACCTGGCGGCCGAGGGCTTCCTGCTGCTGTTCGAGGCGGAGTGGATCCACCGCCCGGCGGGACGTCCCGCACCCGCCGCCGACGGCGCCGCCGGCCTGCGGTGGAGCCCGGTCCGCACCCCGGCGGACCTCGCCGGGTGGGCGCGGTCCTGGAGCGGCGGCGACGCGGAGGAGGCCGCGCTGTTCCGCCCGGAACTGCTCGCCGACCCGGCGACCACGATCGTCGCCGGATACCGCCCCGACGGCGTGATCGCCGGTGGCGCGGTGCTCAGCGACAGCGGCCCGGTGACCGGCGTGTCCAACCTCTTCGCCGTGGAGGGCACCGACCCGGCCGAGGTATGGGCCGGCTGCCTGGGCCTGACCGACCCGGACCGCCCGGTCGTCGGCTACGAGTCGGGCGACGACCTGGCGCCCGCCCACGCGGCCGGCTTCTCCTCCTTCGCGCCGCTGCGGGTCTGGCTGGACACCGGCGCCTGACACCTCCGCGGGGCCCCCGGTGAGCGGGCGGTAAACACTCGTGACCCCGGCGCAACGGGCAGGCAACGTGCCGGGGTCAGGATCGGTCCATGACGGAGCCGGACAGCACGTTCGACAGCACTGCCCAGCTGCTGGGACGGATCACCGCACAGCTCGGCGCCCAACTGGGCCGCGTGCATCTGAACGGGCGCGGCGGCCGAATGACTCACGAAGGTCTCCACGTCCCCGACGAAACGCGCAGGCCCATGAGAAGCACCGCCCCCACCCTCGTCGCCGTCGGTCACGGCAGCCGCGACCCCCGGGCGCGCGCCACCCTCGGCCCGCTGCTGGACCGCGTCCGCGACCTGCGGCCCGGCCTCGACGTCCGCCTGGCGCACATCGAGCTGAACGCGCCGCTCCTCGACGACACCCTCGCCGGTCTCGCCGCTGCCGCCGGGGGGCGCGGCCGTGCCGCCGCCGACGCCGTCGTCGTGCCGCTCCTCTTCGGGCCCGGCCACCACGTCAAGCAGGACCTGCCCGCCGCTGCCGCCGCCGCACCCGGCCTGCGGATCCGCACAGCCCTCCCGCTCGGCCCGCACCCCCTGCTCGTCGAGGCGCTCGCCGACCGGCTCGCCGAGGCGGGCTGGACCGCCCGGGACGACGCCTCGCCGTCTGCCGGCGTCGTCCTGGCCGCGGCGGGCTCCCGCGACCCCGAGTCCCTCGCCGTCATCCGCCGCACCGCGCGGCTGCTCTCCGAGCGGCTCGGCCACGTGCCCGTCGTCCCCGCCTTCGCCTCCGCCGCCGCGCCCACCGTGCCCGACGCCGTGCGGTCCCTCGCCGCCCGCGGCCGGCACCGGGTCGCCGTCGCCTCCTGCTTCACCGCACCCGGTCTGTTCGCCACCCGCAGCGCAGCCCACGCCCCCTGGATCGCGGCGGCCCCGCTCGGCGACCACCCGGCCCTGGCCCGGCTGATCCTGCACCGCTACGACGAGGCCCTGCGCAGGCCCGTCGTCCCCGCGCGCGAACTCGCCACCGCCTGACGGCCGCCCGGCTCCGTACGCCGTCCGGCGGGGGCGGGCGCCCCGTCCCCGCCGTCCGGCGGGGGCGGGCGCCCGCCCGTCCGGCCGCCCCGTCCCGGTGCGAAACGCACGCCCTGCCCCCAGGTGTCGGTCCCTCCGGTTACCTTCGGTGCATGGAAGGCAACACGGACACCCCGGGCTACGACGACACCGCCACCGAACGCTGGGCCGCCGAACCCGACAAACGGCCCGGCCGCACCGCCTTCCAGCGCGATCGCGCGCGGGTGCTCCACTCCAGCGCGCTGCGGCGACTGGCCGGCAAGACCCAGGTCGTCACCCCCGGAACCCGCGGCCACGCCTGGGACGCCAGCCCCCGCACCCGGCTCACCCACTCCCTGGAGTGCGCCCAGGTCGGCCGCGAACTCGGCGCCGCCCTCGGCTGCGACCCCGACCTCGTCGAAGCGGCGTGCCTCTCCCACGACATGGGCCACCCGCCCTTCGGCCACAACGGCGAACAGGCCCTCAACGACTTCGCCAAGGACTGCGGCGGGTTCGAGGGCAACGCCCAGTCGCTGCGCCTGCTCACCCGCATCGAACCGAAGCGGTTCGTCGCCGACCCCGCCGGCGGCGAGCTGGTCAGCGTCGGCCTCAACCTCACCCGCGCCGCGCTCGACGCCGCCACCAAGTACCCCTGGCCGCGCGGCGGTCACCCCGAGGACCCCGACTCGTCCAAGTTCGGCGTCTACGAGGACGACCTCCCGGTCTTCGCGTGGGCCCGCCAGGGCGCGCCCGGCCACCGCAAGTGCTTCGAGGCCCAGGTCATGGACTGGTCCGACGACGTGGCGTACTCCGTGCACGATTTCGAGGACGGCCTGCACGCCGGCCACATCGACCCCGACATGCTCTTCGCCGAGCCCGAGCGCGCCGACATCTGGGCGGTCGCCCTCGGCCGCTACGTCCCGCCGGACACGGACCCGCAGGAGCTCGCCGACGCCCTCGACCGGCTCACCGGACAGGACTGGTGGCCGCACGGCTACGACGGCTCGGCCGTCGCCCAGGCCCGTCTCAAGGACGCCACCAGCCAGTTGATCGGCCGCTTCTGCCTCGCCGCCGAGGGCGCCACACGGCAGCGGTACGGCACCGGCCGCCTCACCCGCTACGCGGCCGAGCTCGTCGTCCCGCGGGAGACCCGCAACGAATGCGCCGTCCTCAAGGCCGTGGCCGACCGGTACGTGATGCAGCGCGCCGAGCAGGAGGCGCTCCGCGCGGACCAGCGCATCGTCCTCGCCGAGCTCGCCGAGGCGCTGACCGCCCGCGCTCCCGAGGAACTCGACCCGCAGTTCCGCGCGCTTTTCGACGAGGCAGGCGACGACCGCGCGCGCAAGCGGGTGATCATCGACCAGATCTCCTCCCTCACCGACGCCTCCGCCCGCGCCCTCCACGCCCGGCTCCACCCCCGCCACGGCTGACCGGCCGACGAGGTCACGCCCCCTTCCGCCATCACGCTCCGTGCGGGACGCTCGCTGCAAGGCCCGAGGCGGAACGGCCCGCCGAACGGCCGGAGGCGTAGCGTGGAAGCGGTCGCAACGAGGAGGCATCACGTGGTCGACGCAGATCAGACCTTCGTCATCGTCGGCGGGGGCCTCGCCGGGGCCAAAGCCGCGGAGACCCTTCGCGCCGAGGGCTTCAACGGCCGGGTGATCCTCATCGGCGACGAGCGCGACCATCCCTACGAACGACCGCCGTTGTCCAAGGGCTACCTCATGGCCAAGGACGAGCGCGACAGCGTCTTCGTCCACGAGGCCGCCTGGTACGCCCAGAACGACATCGAGCTGCACCTCGGGCAGGCGGTCACCACCGTCGACCGCACGGCGCACACGGTCCGCCTCGGCGACGGCACCACCATCCGTTACGACCGGCTCCTGCTGGCCACCGGCTCCGAGCCCCGCCGCCTCGACATCCCCGGCACCGGGCTCGCCGGTGTCCACCACCTGCGGCGCCTCGCCCACGCCGACCGGCTGCGCCACGTGCTGGCCGCGCTCGGCCGTGACAACGGCCATCTGGTGATCGCGGGCGCCGGCTGGATCGGCCTGGAGGTCGCCGCCGCGGCCCGCGGGTACGGCGCCGAGGTCACCGTGGTCGAGTCCGCGCCGACCCCGCTGCACCAGGTCCTCGGCCCGGAGCTCGGCCAGCTCTTCGCCGACCTGCACGCCGAGCACGGGGTCCGCTTCCACTTCGGCGGCCGGCTCACCGAGATCGTCGGCCAGGACGGCATGGTCCTCGCGGTCCGCACCGACGACGGCGAGGAGCACCCCGCACACGCCGTCCTCGCCGCCATCGGCGCCGCGCCGCGCACCGCCCTCGCCGAGTCGGCCGGCCTCGCCCTGGTCGACCGCGCCCACGGCGGCGGCATCGCCGTCGACGAGTCCCTGCGCACCTCCGACCCGGAGATCTTCGCGGCCGGCGACGTCGCCGCCGCGCACCACCCGCTGCTGCACACCCGGCTGCGCGTCGAGCACTGGGCCAACGCCCTCAACGGCGGCCCGGCCGCCGCCCGCGCCATGCTCGGCCGCCCGGTCAGCTACGACCGGGTGCCGTACTTCTTCTCCGACCAGTACGACCTGGGCATGGAGTACTCGGGCTGGGCCCCGCCCGGCTCGTACGACCAGGTCGTCCTGCGCGGCGACGCCGGCAAGCGTCAGTTCATCGCCTTCTGGCTGAAGGACCGCCGGGTGCTCGCCGGGATGAACGTGAATGTGTGGGACGTCACAGAGCCGATCCAGCAGCTCATCCGATCCGGTGCCCCGGTGGACCCGGACGCCCTCGCGGACCCCTCGGTCCCCCTCGACGGCCTGACCTGAGAAGCCGCCCGGCACCGTAGGATTCATGCGTGGCAGGCAGGATCAACGATGACGACGTGAAGGCGGTACGGGACGCGGTCCCGATCGACTCCGTCGTGTCCGAGTACCTTCAACTGCGCAACGCGGGCGGCGGCAACCTCAAGGGCCTGTGCCCCTTCCACGACGAGAAGTCGCCCTCCTTCCAGGTCAGCCCCGGCAAGGGTCTGTTCCACTGCTTCGGCTGCCAGGAGGGCGGCGACACGATCGCCTTCGTGATGAAGATCGACCACCTCTCCTTCTCGGAGACGGTCGAGCGCCTCGCCGCCAAGGCGGGCATCACGCTGCGGTACGAGGAGGGCGGCTACAACCCCGGCCACCAGCGCGGCGAGCGCATCCGGCTGATCGAGGCCCACAAGGTCGCCGCCCAGTTCTACGCCGACCAACTCGGCGGCGCCGAGGCCGAGATCGGCCGGAAGTTCCTCGCCGAGCGCGGCTTCGACCAGGCCGCCGCCGAACACTTCGGCGTGGGCTACTCCCCGGCCGGCTGGGACCACCTCACCCGCTTCCTGCGCGGCAAGGGCTTCTCCGACAAGGAGCTGATCCTCTCCGGGCTCTCCCAGGACGGCCGCCGGGGCCCCATCGACCGCTTCCGGGGCCGCCTGATGTGGCCGATCCGGGACGTCGGCGGCGAGGTCGTCGGCTTCGGCGCCCGCCGGCTGCGCGAGGACGACAACGGCCCCAAGTACCTGAACACGCCCGAGACGCCGATCTACAAGAAGTCCCAGGTGCTCTACGGCATCGACCTGGCCAAGAAGGACATCGCCAAGGTCAGCCGAGCCGTCGTCGTCGAGGGCTACACCGACGTCATGGCCTGCCACCTGGCCGGCGTCACCACCGCCATCGCCACCTGCGGCACCGCCTTCGGCGGCGACCACATCAAGATCCTCCGCCGGCTCCTGATGGACAACGGATCGGCCCGGGTGATCTTCACCTTCGACGGCGACGCGGCCGGCCAGAAGGCCGCCCTGCGCGCCTTCGAGGACGACCAGAAGTTCGCCGCGGAGACCTACATCGCCATCGCGCCGGACGGCATGGACCCCTGCGACCTGCGGCTGGCCAAGGGCGACCAGGCCGTGGCCGACCTCGTCGAGCCGCGCACCCCGCTCTTCGAGTTCGCCCTGCGCCAGATCGTGCGCCGCTACGACCTGGAGACCCCGGCCGGCCGGGCCGCCGCCCTCGACGAGGCGGCCCCGATCGTCGCCCGCATCAAGAACGTCGCCTCGCAGCACGAGGTCGCCGTGCAGCTCGCGGGCATGCTCGGCATCCTCGACACGCCGTTCGTGGTCCGGCGCGTCGCCCAGGTCGCCCGCTGGGCCCGCGACCGCGGCGGCCGAGGCCCGGCGCCCGCGCAGAACCGCACGGCGCCCCCGCCGATGCAGGCCCCCCAGGCCCCGGCCGGCCCCGCGCTCAACCTGCGCAGCCCGGCCCACCGCACCGAGCGCGAGCTCCTCAAGCTGGCGCTCCAGCGCCCCGAGCTGGTCTCGCCCGCCTTCGACGCCTACGGGGTCGACGAGTTCACCGCACCGCCCTACGCGACCGTCCGCCAGTGCATCCAGGACGCGGGCGGGGCCACCGACGCGCCCTCGGACTACCTGGCCACCGTCCGCGAGGCCGCGCCCAACGACACCGTCCGCGCGCTGGTCACCGAACTCGCCGTCGAGGCGATCTTCGCCAAGACCGTCGACGAGGCCTACGCGGGCGACCAGCTCGTCACCGTCCGCCTGCGCGCGGTCGACCGCCGCATCCGGGACGTACAGGGCTCCCTGGCGCGCCTCGGCGCACACGGGGACCCGGAGCGGCAGGCGGCCGTGCAGAACGAGCTGTGGGTGCTCACCCAGTACGGACAGTCCCTGCGGAACAACGGCGCGGCCGCTCTCTGAGAGCCGCACAGGCGGCCCCGGGGCCGGGGCTCCGGCAGCACCGCGCGCGGTCGGCGTCCGGGGGCACGAGGGCGGCCGCCGGACGACCCGCGCCCTCCCGCGACGGCACCGGCGGCAGCACGCCGCCGCGCACCGGCCGTCGTCCGGGAAGTCCCCCTTCGTAGTCGTCCGCATTCAAAAAGTCACCGCACGCCCCTCGTGGCGGTGATGTGTCGTACCCCACACTGGTGGGCGGTGCCTGAGCCCTCGGAGCGTGCCCCCGCGGTTCCGCTCATCGTGTACGGGACGGACAGTGGCGGCCCGGCCGCGCCCGTCCCGCTGTCGCACGCCCCCGAACCGGCAGCGAACACCCTGGAGGTCGCCCCCGTGCAGACCCGGACCCTGCCCCCGACCCACGCCGTGCCCGGACAGCGTCCGGCCGCCCACCACCCCGAGGCACCGGAGCCCGTAGGGTCCGCCGTCCCCCTCGCGTCCGACGACCCCGAGGCCGGGCCGGATCCGGCCGGCCTCACCGACGAGACGGCCCCCACGGAGACCGCCGCGGCGGCCGCGCCGGCCGAGACGGAGCCCCTGGAGGAGACCGAGGCACCCGCCCCGCGCCGCGTCGAAACCGGCGGGAGCGGACCCTCCTCCGACCTCTTCCGCCAATACCTGCGCGAGATCGGCCGCATCCCGCTGCTCACCGCGGCCGAGGAGGTCGAGCTCGCCCGCCGCGTCGAGGCCGGGCTCTTCGCCGAGGAGCGGCTCGCCTCCGCCACCGACCTCGACTCCCGGCTCGCCCTCGACCTGGACCGGCTCGTGGTCATGGGCCGGATGGCCAAGCGCCGTCTCATCGAGGCGAACCTGCGCCTGGTCGTCTCCGTCGCCAAGCGGTACGTGGGGCGCGGGCTGACGATGCTCGACCTGGTCCAGGAGGGGAACCTCGGCCTCATCCGCGCGGTGGAGAAGTTCGACTACGCGCGCGGCTACAAGTTCTCGACCTACGCGACCTGGTGGATCCGCCAGGCGATGTCCCGCGCGCTGGCCGACCAGGCCCGGACCATCCGCGTCCCCGTCCACGTCGTGGAGCTGATCAACCGGGTCGTCCGGGTCCAGCGCCGGATGCTCCAGGAGCGCGGGTACGAACCGACGCCCGAGGAGGTCGCCGCCCAGCTCGACCTGGCACCCGAACGGGTCGGCGAGGTGCTGCGACTCGCCCAGGAACCGGTCTCCCTGCACGCCCCGGTGGGCGAGGAGGACGACGTCGCGCTGGGCGACCTGATCGAGGACGGGGACGCCGCCTCCCCGGTGGAGTCCGCCGCCTTCCTGCTGCTGCGCGAGCACCTGGAGGCGGTCCTCTCCACCCTCGGCGAGCGCGAACGCAAGGTCGTCCAGCTCCGCTACGGCCTCGACGACGGCCGGCCCCGCACCCTGGAGGAGATCGGCCGGATCTTCGGCGTGACGCGCGAACGCATCCGCCAGATCGAGTCCAAGACCCTCAACAAGCTCCGGGACCACGCCTTCGCCGACCAGCTGCGCGGCTATCTGGACTGAGGCGTGGCCCTCGGGTTCGTGCGAGGTCCCCGGTGCCGGACGGACGCCCGGCACCGGGAACGGGGTCAGTCGACCTCGACGACCGCCTGGGCGAACTGGGCGGCGTAGAGCCGCGCGTACGCCCCGTCCACCGCCAGCAGCTCGTCGTGCGTGCCCTGTTCGACGATCGAGCCGTTCTCCATCACCAGGATCACGTCGGCGTCCCGGATCGTGGAGAGCCGGTGCGCGATCACGAAGCTGGTCCGCCCGTGGGCGAGACGTGCCATCGCCTTCTGGATCAGGACCTCGGTCCGGGTGTCGACGGAGCTGGTCGCCTCGTCCAGGACGAGGATCACCGGGTCGGACAGGAACGCCCGCGCGATGGTGATCAGCTGCTTCTCGCCGGCGCTGACGCCCGCCCCGTCGTCGTCGATGACGGTGTCGTAGCCGTCCGGCAGCGTGCGGACGAAACGGTCGGCGTGCGCGGCCCGCGCCGCCTCCTCGATCCGCTCCCGGGTGACCGGGCCGCTCGCACCGTAGGCGATGTTCTCGGCGATCGTCCCGCCGAACAGCCACGTGTCCTGGAGGACCATGCCGATGCCGGACCGCAGGTCCTCGCGGGACATCGACGCCGCGTCCACGCCGTCGAGCGCGATCCGGCCGCCGGTGACCTCGTAGAACCGCATGAGCAGGTTCACCAGCGTCGTCTTGCCCGCGCCGGTGGGTCCGACGATCGCCACCGTCTGCCCCGGCTCCACCGTCAGCGACAGGTCCTCGATGAGCGGCTTGTCGGCCTCGTAGCGGAAGGACACGTGGTCCAGCTCGACCCGGCCCTTGCCGGCCGCGGACTCGGAGGGCCGCTCGCCGACCGGGGAGTCCGGCTCCTGCTCCTCGGCGTCGAGCAGCTCGAAGATCCGCTCGGCCGAGGCGACGCCCGACTGCACCAGGTTCGCCATGGACGCGACCTGCGTCAGCGGCATCGAGAACTGCCGGGAGTACTGGATGAACGCCTGCACGTCACCGATCGACAGGGTGCCCGAGGCCACCCGCAGACCGCCGACGACGGCGACCAGCACGTAGTTGATGTTCGAGATGAAGAACATCACCGGCTGCATGACGCCGCTGTTGAACTGGGCCTTGAAGCCGGCCTCGTACAGCGCCTCGTTCTGCTCGCGGAAGTCGGCCGCCGACTCGTCCTGCCGCCCGAAGACCTTCACCAGCGCGTGACCGGTGTACATCTCCTCCACGTGGGCGTTCAGCTTGCCCGTGGACTTCCACTGCTGCACGAAGTGCGGCTGCGAGCGCTTGCCCACCTTGGCCGCCACGACCACCGACACCGGCACCGTCACCAGGGCGACCAGCGCCAGCAGCGGCGAGATCCAGAACATCATCGCCAGCACGCCGACGATGGTGAGCAGCGAGTTGATCAGCTGGCCCATCGACTGCTGCAGGGTCTGCGAGATGTTGTCGATGTCGTTGGTGGCGCGGCTGAGCACCTCGCCCCGCTTGGCCTTGTCGAAGTACGACAGCGGCAGCCGGGCCAGCTTCGCCTGCACGTCCTCCCGCATCCGGAACACGGTGCGGTTGATCACCTTGATCGACATCCGGGTGGAGACCAGCATCAGCAGGCCGGCCACCACGTAGACGGCGAGCGCCCACAGCAGCACCTGACCCACCGCGGTGAAGTCGATGCCCTGACCGGGGGTGAAGTCGACCCCGGACAGCATGTCCGCCATCCCGCCGTTGCCCTCGGCCCGCAGCGAGTCGATCGCCTGCGCCTTCGTGGCGCCCTCGGGCATCTGCCGCCCGACCACGCCCGCGAAGACCAGGTCGGTCGCCTTGCCGAGGATCTTGGGGCCGACCACCGAGGCGGCCACGCTGAGCACGCCGGCTATCACCATCGGCCAGAGCGCGCTCCGTTCGGGCGCCAGCTGCCGCAGCAGTCGCTTGCCCGAGCCCTTGAAGTCCATCGACTTCTGGTCGGGGCCGCCGCCGGCCATCATCCGTCCGCCAGGACCGGCCATCAGGCTGCCTCCGCCTCGGTCAGCTGGGAGAGCACGATCTCCCGGTACGTCTCATTGCCTGCCATCAGTTCGTGATGGCGTCCGGTGCCCACGACCCGGCCCTGGTCCAGGACCACGATCCGGTCGGCGTCCCGGATGGTCGACACCCGTTGGGCGACGATCACGACGGTCGCGTCCGCCGTCTCCTCGGACAGCGCGGCCCGCAGCAGCGCGTCGGTCTTGTAGTCGAGTGCCGAGAACGAGTCGTCGAAGAGGTAGATCTCCGGCCGCTGCACCAGCGTCCGGGCGATGGCGAGCCGCTGGCGCTGCCCGCCGGACACGTTGGTGCCGCCCTGCGCGATCGGCGCGTTCAGGCCGGCCTCCAGCTCCCGTACGAAGTCCGCCGCCTGGGCCACCTCCAGGGCGTGCCACAGCTCCTCGTCGGTCGCGTCGGGCTTCCCGTACCGCAGGTTCGTCGCGACCGTGCCCGAGAAGAGGTACGGCTTCTGCGGGACGAGTCCGACCGTCCGCGCCATCAGCGCCTGGTCGAGCGTCCGGACGTCCACGCCGTCGACCAGGACCTCGCCGCCGGTCACGTCGAAGAGCCGCGGCACCAGTCCGAGCAGGGTGGACTTGCCGGAGCCGGTCGAGCCGATGATCGCCGTGGTCTCGCCGGGCCGGGCCTCCAGGGCCACGTTCCGCAGCACCGACTCCTCGGCGCCCGGGTAGCGGAAGTCCGCCGCCCTGACCTCCAGATGCCCGCGCTGCCGCAGCTCGTGCACCGGCGCGACCGGCGGCACCACGCTGGACTCGGTGCCGAGGACCTCCTCGATGCGCTCGGCACACACCTCGGCGCGCGGCACCATCATGAACATGAAGGTGGCCATCATCACGGCCATCACGATCTGCATCAGATAGGCGAGGAAGGCGGTCAGCGCGCCGATCTCCATCTCGCCGCTGTCGATGCGGTGTGCTCCGAACCAGACCACCGCGATGCTGGAGACGTTCACGACCGTCATCACGGTCGGGAACATCAGCGCCATCAGCCGGCCGGTCGCCATCGACACGTCGGTCAGCTCCGTGTTGGAGACCTTGAAGCGGTCGCGCTCGTAGTCGTCCTTCACGAACGCCCGGATCACCCGGTTGCCCGAGATCTGTTCGCGCAGCACCCGGTTCACCGTGTCCAGCCGCTCCTGCATGGTGCGGAACAGCGGACGCATCCTCTTCACGATCAGCGAGACCGCGATGCCCAGGACCGGGACCACCGCGAGCAGCACCGCCGACAGCGGCACGTCCTGCCCCAGCGCCATGATGATGCCGCCGACGCACATGATCGGCGCGGACACCATCAGCGTGAACGCCATCAGCACCAGCATCTGGACCTGCTGGACGTCGTTGGTGGTGCGGGTGATCAGCGACGGGGCGCCGAAGTGCCCGACCTCGCGGGCGGAGAAGGACTGGACGCGCTCGAAGACCGCGGCGCGGACGTCGCGGCCGAGCGCGGACGCGGTCCGGGCCCCGTAGTACACGGCGCCGATGTTGCAGACGACCTGGACGACGGAGACCGCGACCATCAGGGCGCCGAAGCGGAGGATGTAGCCGGTGTCCCCGTTCACGACACCGTTGTCGATGATGTCGGCGTTGAGGGTCGGCAGGTAGAGCGAGGCGCAGGTCTGCAGCAGCTGCAGCAGCACCAGCAGGGCGATGGGCTTCTTGTACGGTCCGAGGTGGGTTCGGAGGAGTCTTATGAGCACGGGTTCTACTATCGCCCGTGGCCCCACGGCGTTACGACCGGGTTTTGCCGACCTGGTCAAGCCTTTGCGAAGCCGGGCTCCGGGGCCGGCGGCCACGGAGCGCGACGGCTAAGGGCTGTCCCGTAATCCCCGGCGGGCGCACGACGTCGGCTACGGCACCTCGCTGCGTTGTCGGATCGCCCGAATACGCCCAGTATGAGGACGGTCCTCCGCCTTGCGATGCACCGCATCCGACGCCGTGCGCCGACCCACCGCGGATTACGGGACAGCCCTTAGGCGTCGAAGGCGCCCGGGTGGATCTGCTCCCGCGTGGCCCGGTACTGCTGCCGCACCGCCTGACCCACCGCCAGTTCCTCGCCCGGCTCGAAGACCTGGGCCGCGGCGCCCTGCCAGGCCGGCGGCGCGCCGGGGGAGAGCCTGCCGTGCGAGACGCCGAGGGCCCACGCGGCCTGCCGGGCGGCGCCCAGCGCCGCGTAGTCCGCCGGCTGCGGGACGACGACCTGTGCGCCGAAGACGGCCGGCGAGAGCGCCTGCACGGCGGGCAGCTCGGCCGCCGCGCCCAGCAGGAACACACGCCGCACCTCCACGCCGCGTCCGCGCAGCACGTCCATGGCGTCGGCGAGCGCGCAGAGCATGCCCTCGAAGGCGGCCCGCGCGAGGTGCTCGGGCTTCATCGACTCGCGGCGCAGACCGCTGAGGGTGCCGGCCGTGTGCGGCAGTTGCGGGGTGCGCTCGCCCTCCAGGTAGGGAAGCAGGACGAGACCGGAGGCGCCGGGGGTCGACTTCAGCGCGAGCGCCGACAACTCCTCCAGGTTGTCCACGCCGAGCATCTCGGCGGTGCCGCGCAGCGTCCGGACCGCGTTGGAGGTGTGCACGACGGGCAGGTGCATGCCGGTCGCGTCGGCGAACGAGGTGATCATGCCCTGCGGGTCGGTGAGCGCCTCGTGGTGCACGGCCATCACCGAGCCGGAGGCGCCCAGGGAGACGACCGCGTCACCGGGGCCGAGCCCGAGGCCGAGCGCCGCGGCCATCGTCTCGCCGGTGCCGGCGGAGATCAGCAGGCCCTCGGGGGTGGTCCCGGCGGCCTCGGCGGGGCCGAGGACCTCGGGCAGCATGGCCATGTGGCCGAGCGCCAGCTCGACCAGATCGGGACGGTAGGTGCCGGCGCCGGCCGACCAGTAGCCGGTGGCGGACGCGGCGCCGCGGTCCGTGGTGCGCCGGAGGGGGCGGCCGAGGAGCTGCCAGACCAGCCAGTCGTGCGGCTGGAGGACCATCGCGACCCGCTGGGCGTTCTCGGGTTCGGTCCGGGCCAGCCAGCGCAGCTTGGCCACGGGCTGCCCGGCCTGCGGGACGGACCCGACCGCCTCGGCCCAGGCCTGCCGCCCGCCGAACCCCTCGACCAGATCGGCCGCGGCGACCTGCGCCCGCTTGTCGTTGCCGATCATCGCGGGCCTGACGAGACCGCCCTGCTGGTCCAGCGGCACCAGTCCGTGCTGCTGCGCGGAGACGCCGATGGCCTGGACCCCCTCCAGCAGACCGCCGGTGGCCGCCTCGCCGAGCGAGAGCAGCCAGACCTGCGGGTCGACGTCGGTGGCCTTCGGGTCGCCGGGATGCTGGGCATAGCCCTGCCGCAGCACGGCACCCGTGTCCGCGTCACAGACGACGATGCGTGTGAACCCCGAAGAGCTGTCCAAACCCGCGACTATCCCCATGGCAAGAGATTCTGCCGCACGCGGAGGAGTAGGGGGAGCGCCCGCGGGGTAGGAGACGCGTTTTCGCGCACGGTCCGGAACCGGCCCGGCGCCCCGGGGCCGTGGGGCGTCCGGACGGTGCGCGGCCCCGGGTCAGGTGAGCGGCGCCGCGTGAGCTTGCCCACGGTCCGCGTGCGGGGGTCAGGTGTTGCTGACGCCCCACTCGTCCTCGGTCACCTGGCCGTTGTGGTGGCGCAGGGCGTGGATCCGCTCGGTCATCGAGTCCGGCAGCCGGTCGCCGACCTTGTCGCTCACCGCGTGGAGCGCCTTGCCGGCCACCTGGCGGCCGGTCTGCGCCGCGGACTCCGCCGCGTTGCGCACGGCGGGGTTCTGCGAGAGCTCCCGCGCGGACTTCTTCATCTGCTCGTAGCGCTCGCGCCCGGCCCGTGTGCCGATGACGTAACCGAGGGCCAGTCCCACGACGAACGTCAGCTTGTACCGCACGGCGGCACCACCCTTCCCTGGAAGTTCCCTGATGCCTCACTGGTGCCCACGAGAGCGCGCGGCATACCGATTGGCGGAGCACCCCCCTGCTTGCGCTAATGTATGTGTCGCAGCGAACGAGCGCCGCCCGGGACACCCGAGGTGGGTACGTTCGGTGCAACGCAGCAATCCCCTGTAGCTCAATTGGCAGAGCAGCCGGCTGTTAACCGGCAGGTTACTGGTTCGAGTCCAGTCGGGGGAGCGCGATCCCCTGTAGCTCAATTGGCAGAGCATTCGGCTGTTAACCGGAGGGTTGCTGGTTCGAGTCCAGCCGGGGGAGCGATCGGAAAGAGGACCCTTCGGGGTCCTTTTTCTTTTGCCCGGGAACCATCTCGTCCGGGGCGAAGTCCTCTTGATCGTGGTTGCCGGGCGCCACAGCAGGAGATCGTATGAGCGGCTATGCTGCGGCAGACGGCGCGCACACTTGTACGCGCCACGCCGTTGAGGGGCGGTAGCTCAGCCGGTTAGAGCAGCGGACTCATAATCCGTCGGCCGTGGGTTCGAGTCCCACCCGCCCCACCAACGCTCGGTGAAGCAGAATCGTTCTGGCCTGCGCGATCGCCGGCCGGGCGATTCGCCACCGCGAGGGCGACGGCGTCCGCCTCGTGCATCTCACCCCAGTCTGCGGACGGCGGGCGCGAGCAGCCGGCCCGACACGCCCCACATCACCCGGATGACACGGCCCGTGTGCCGGCCACCCCTTCGCGAGCCGCTTCTTCCGTCCCCTGGCCGGTGCCGTCCGGGCCCAGGAACGGCGAACGCCCCCGGTGCGTGGGGCTGCACCGGGGGCGGACGTGGCCGGGGTGGCGACTACTCGATGACGAGCTCCACCTGGATGTTGCCGCGGGTGGCCTTGGAGTACGGGCAGAAGGCGTGGGTCTTCTCGAGCAGCGCGCGGCCCGGCTCGCCCTGGAGGTGGTCGGGGAACTCGGCGCGCATGACGACCGCGAGACCGAAGCCGCTGTCGGCCTCGTCCTTGCCGATGCTGACCTCGGCGGTCACCGAGACGTCCTTGACGTCGATCTTCTCCTGGCGGGCGATCACGCCCATGGCGCTGGCGAAGCAGGCGGCGTAGCCGGCGGCGAAGAGCTGCTCCGGGTTCGTGCCCTGGCCGTTGCCGCCGAGCGCCTGGGGGTGGGCGAGGGGGAGGTCGATGTGGCCGTCGGAGCTGACGGCGCGGCCCTCGCGGCCGTTGGCGGTGGCGACAGCGGTGTAGATCGCGTTCATGGGTGTCTCTTCCTGTCCTCGTGCGGAGCCGGTGCGGTGTGCTGAGTCATTGGTATCGCACAATTCAATTGTGCACAACTCAATGGCCCTCGCGTAACCTGGAGCCATGGAGACGCTCGACACGACCCGGGACGAGGACTTCCTCCGGCTCGACCACCAGATCTGCTTCTCGCTGCACGCCGCCACCCGCGCGTTCAACGGGGTCTACCGCGGTGCGCTCAAGGAGCTCGGACTCACCTACCCCCAGTACCTGGTCATGCTGGTCCTCTGGGAGTACGGCGAGCTGCCCGTGAAGCGGATCGGCGAGCACCTGCGGCTCGATTCGGGCACCCTGTCGCCGCTGCTCAAGCGGCTGGAGGCGGCCGGGTACGTCGAGCGGCGGCGCAGCGCCGAGGACGAGCGCTCGGTCACCGCGCGCGCCACCGAGGCCGGCGCCGAACTGCGTGACAAGGCTCTCGGCGTGCCGCGGCGGATCGCCGCCGCGACGGGGATGTCGCTGGAGGAGATCCGCGGCCTGCGGGCCCAGCTCAACGCGCTGGCCGCCCGGCTCGACGACGTCGACCCGGACGACCTGAGCCCCTGCGGCTGACCGGCGCCCGAGCGACGACGGGCCGCGCGGTGGGCCGCCGCCGGGGGCGGGTGCGTCCCGACCTGGGGTTCTGTACATACCAGGAGGAAACTGTAAGGACTCCTTTACCCTCCATCCCTATACTCCCTCCATGCCCGCCATCACCGTCCGACGCGCCACCGCAGAGGACTCCCGTCGCCTCACCCAGCTCGTCAGGAAGTCCGGCGCGTATCGCGGTGACTACGCCGTCATGGTCGACGGCTACGTCGTCGGAGGCCCGTACATCGAGCACCACTGCGTCCACGTCGCCGTCGACGGCCAAGGACGCACAGTCGGCTTCTACGCCCTCCTCCTCGACGAGGCCGAGCTCGACCTCGCCTTCGTCGCCGACGACGCCCAGGGACACGGCACCGGACGCCTGCTGATGGAGCACATGACCGGTGAGGCCCGCGCCGCCGGCCTGACGTCCGTACGGGTCGTCGCACATCCGCCCGCCGAGGAGTTCTACCTGCGGACCGGGGCACGCCGGACCGGAGCCGTCGAACCCGCCGGCGGGATCTACTGGACCCGGCCCGAGCTCCGGTTCGACGTCGCGTGACCGAGACCCGGGCCCCCGAACGCGGCCGCGTCCTCGCGGACCTCACCCCGCTGCGGACCTCCGCGCACTACCGCCGCCTCTGGTTCGGCAACACCGTCTCCTGGGTCGGCCAGGGCATGACGGCCCTCGCCGTCTCCCTCCAGGTCTACGAGATCACCCGCTCGCCCTTCTCCGTCGGGCTCGTGGGCCTCTTCTCGCTCGTGCCGCTGGTCGTCTTCGGCCTCTACGGCGGCGCCATCGCCGACACCGTCGACCGCCGCAGGCTCGGGCTGGCCAGCGCGACCGGCTCCGCCGTGCTCTCCGCGGCCCTCGCCGCCGCCGCGTTCGCCGGGTTCCACCAGGTCTGGTTCCTGTACGCGATCGTCGCCCTGCAGTCGGTCTGCGCGGCGCTCAACTCACCCGCCCGCACCTCGATGATCCCCCGTCTGCTGCCGGCGGAGCAGCTGCGTGCCGCGAACGCGCTCAACTCCATGACGACGACGTTCGGCACGCTCGTCGGCCCGAGCCTGGGCGGCCTCCTCGTGGGCCTCGGCGGCTTCCAGACCGCGTACCTCATCGACGCCGTCGCCTTCTCCGCGGCGCTCTACGCGATGTGGCGGCTGCCGTCGATGCTTCCCGAACGGACCGGCGCCAAGCGCGCCTCCGTGCTCGACGGGCTGCGCTTCCTGGCCACCCGGCCCAACCTGCGCATGACCTTCTTCTCCGACTTCTGCGCGATGATCCTCGCCCACCCGCGGGCGCTGTTCCCGGTCGTCGCCGTGCTCTGGTACGACGGCGACGCCCGCACCACCGGCCTGCTCGCCGCCGCCCCCGCGGCCGGGGCGCTGCTCGGCGGGGTGCTGTCCGGCTGGCAGGGACGCATCCGCCACCACGGACAGGCGATCCTTCTCGCGGTGGCGTGCTGGGGGACGGCGATCGCCGTCTTCGGCCTCACCCGCAACCTCTGGCTCGGGCTGCTGTTCCTCGCGCTCGCCGGGTACTCGGACACCGTCTCCATGATCTTCCGCAACACGATGATGCAGGTCGCGGCGCCGGACGAGATGCGCGGTCGGCTCCAGGGGGTCTTCATCGTGGTGGTCGCGGGCGGCCCGCGCCTCGGCGACTTCCTCGCGGGCTCGGTCGCCGACCTCACCTCGCCGACCGTCGCGATCACCGGCGGCGGACTCGCGTGCGTACTGGCGGTCGGCCTCCTGGCGCTCCGCGGCCGCGGCTTCCGCCGCTACGACGCGCTGGATCCCACGCCGTGACGCGTCGGCGGCGCGACCACCGGGCCGCTCCGCCGACGTGCCACCGCCCACGGGGTGTCCTGGCGATCGGGCCGGGCTCCCGGACCGGACGACAGGACACCCCCGATCCCTGAACCGGCACGATCGGCGAGACGCCCCCTTGGTCCCCCGACCTTCCGTCCGGCCGCGCCTCCCGCCGCACGTCCTGCGTGCCCACCCCGCCCCGCGCCGCAGGTCCTCCGGTCCGATCGATCGCTCAACGGCAGCCGCCCCTCTGGCGGTTGGCCGCCACGGCAGGTACCCGCCAGGCCGAGCCGGACTCAACCGGACGCGAACGGCCGAGACTCGTCGCGGCACCCGGAACAAACCCTTCCCCCGGGTGTCCGAGGAGTGCGTCGATGACCAGACCTTCCGTCAGAGGGAGAGCCGGGCTGCTCGCCGCCGGCCTCTCCCTCGTGATGCTCTCGGCCGGGCAGACCGCCGCGGCCGGAGCGACCGGCAGCCCTGTACCGGACACCTTCACCGGAACCAAGGGCAGCAGCACCACCGTCACGCTCGTCACCGGTGACCGGGTGACCGTCACGGACCTCGGCGGCGGCCGGAAGGCCGTCAGCGTCGACCGGGCCGAGGGCGCCACCGGAGGCGTCCGCAGCGAGATCGTGAACGGCCGCGTCACCGTCGTGCCCGACGAGGCCCGCCGCCATCTGGACTCCGGGGTCCTCGACCGGCGGCTCTTCGACGTCAGCGGACTCATCGAACAGGGCGTCACCGACGAACTGCCGCTGATCGTCACCTACGGCAAGGCCGCCCGCGCCGCCGCCCCGCGCGGTGCCGAGACCGTCCGCGCGCTGCCCAGCCTCGGCGGCGCCGCGGTGCGTGCCACCGACCCCGCCGCCTTCTGGAAGTCCTTCACCGGCCCCGCCGCGCGTTCCGCCGTCGGCAAGGTCTGGCTCGACGGACGGGTCAAGGCCGCCATGGCCGAGTCCAACGCGCAGATAGGCACCTCCAAGGCGTGGGACGCCGGCTTCACCGGCAAGGGCGTCAAGGTCGCCGTCCTGGACACCGGCGCCGACCTCGCCCACCCCGACCTCGCGGGCCGGGTCACCGAGTCCCGGTCCTTCATCGAGGGACAGGAGGTCGCCGACCGCAACGGCCACGGCACCCACGTCGCCTCCACCGTCGGCGGCAGCGGCGCCGGTTCCGAGGGCAAGGAGAAGGGCGTCGCGCCCGGTGCGGCGCTCGCCGTCGGCAAGGTCCTCTCCGACGAGGGCTCCGGCAGCGAGTCGCAGATCATCGCCGGCATGGAGTGGGCCGCCAAGGACATCGACGCCAAGATCGTGTCGATGAGCCTCGGCTCCCAGGAACCCAGCGACGGCACCGACCCGATGGCCCAGGCCGTCAACACCCTGAGTGCCGAGACCGGGGCCCTGTTCGTCATCGCCGCCGGCAACTATGGCGCCCCCGGCTCCATCGGCTCGCCCGGCGCCGCCGACTCCGCGCTGACCATCGGTGCCGTCGACTCCGGCGACGCACCGGCGTACTTCACCAGCCAGGGCCCCCGCCACGGCGACCAGGCACTCAAGCCCGACCTGTCCGCGCCCGGCGTGGACATTCTCGCGGCCCGCTCCCAACTGGTCGGCGGGACCGGCCTGTACACGTCCATGAGCGGCACGTCGATGGCCACCCCGCACGTCGCGGGCGTCGCCGCGCTGCTGGCCGAGCAGCACCCCGACTGGACCGGCGCGCAGCTCAAGGACGCGCTGATGTCCTCGTCGAAGACGCTCACGGACTCCCCGTACGCGCTCGGCGCCGGCCGGGTCGACGTGGGCGCCGCCGTCGCCGCGCAGGTGACCGCGACCGGCTCCGCCGACCTCGGCTTCGTCTCCTGGCCGTACGAGGACAGCAAGCCGGTCACCCGGACCGTCACGTACGCCAACTCCTCCGACAGCCCGGTCGAACTGAGCCTCGCCGTCGAGGGAGTCCCGGCCGGGGTCGCCACCCTGGCCGACACCACCCTCACCGTTCCGGCCCACGGCACCGCCCGGACCACCGTGACGGGTGACGGCACCAAGGCGCCGGTCGGGCAGTCCACCGGACGCGTCGTCGCCTCCGCGGGCGGAACCCCGGTCGCGCACACCGCGCTCGGCCTGGTCAAGGAGGAGGAGCGCTACACCCTCACCGTCCACGTCAAGGACCGTGACGGCGCCCCCACCCCCGCCTTCCTCGGCGTCCAGCACCTCACGGAGGGCGTGGACCCGTTCCCGGCGACGGTCGGCGAGTCCGGCACGCTCGAACTGCGCCTGAAGCCGGGCACGTACACCGTCGACACCTTCCTCGACGTGCGCGGCTCGCACGGCAGGGACTCGCTCGGACTCGGCTTCCTCACCGCGCCCGAGATCACCCTCGACCGGGACCGCGAGATCACCCTCGACGGCCGGCAGCTGCGGGAGATCCGGGCCGAGGTCGAGCGGCGGACCGAGACCCGTCAGCTGCTGATGGAGTTCGACCGCCAGGCCAACGGAGCCCACTACGGCGGTGCCTACCAGGTGCCGGCGAAGTACGACTCGATCTTCGCCGCTCCCACCACCAAGCCCGCCACCGGCACCTTCGAGTACCGGACGGTCTGGCGCCTGGGCAAGCCGATCCTGGAGGCGAGCGCCGACGGCCACGCGCTGTCCGACGCCGCCGCCCAGCCCGGTGCCGCCCTGCTCGAAGGCCGGCACCGCCTCCGGGTCGTCGACGCCGGCACCGGCACCGCGGCCGAGTACGCGGGCAAGGACGTCAAGGGCAAGGCCGTCCTCGTCCGGGCCGGCGCGCTGCCCGCTCCGCAGCTCGCGCAGAACGCGCAGGACGCGGGCGCCACGGCGCTGTTCGTCACCGACGACCAGCGCGGCCGGCTGATGACCTGGTTCGGCACCGCCGACTACCAGGACCGGCCGCTCGCCGTCGCCTCCGTGAACGCCGCCGACGCGGCGCGGATCGCCGCCGCCGCGGCCCGTGGCACCCGGCTCGACCTCACCGGCACCCGCTACACGCCGTACACCTACGACCTGTCCGAGGGGCACCCCGGCGCGATCGGCCGGGACCTCGTCTTCCGCCCCGGCAAGAACGAACTCGCCACCATCGACTCCACGTTCCACATGCCGACGGCCAAGAAGGAGATCGGCGGCGAGTTCCGCTACTCGATCACCGACACCTTCCCGATCGGCTTCGGGTTCAAGGAGTGGATCGCCTTCCCCGCCGAGCGCACCGAGTACGTCTCCACCGGCACCGGTCAGCGCTGGCACGAGTCGGTCGACCTCGGCGAGTCGCTGGAGCAGCGCGGCGGCACCAACTCCTACCAGGGCGGCAGCCGGCGCACGCTGGAATGGTTCGAGCCGGTCTGGCACCCGTGGCTGGGCACCGGGCTCGGCTGGGGGCAGGAGCGCAGCGGCAACGACCTGCGCTTCAACACCCCCGGGTGGGGCGACTCGGGCCCCGACCACACCGGCTTCGGCAACGTGTGGAGCGACGACTCGATGACCCAGTACACCGAGGTGTACGTCAACGGGGTCCGCGTCGACCGCAAGATGAGCTCGGGCGCCTACGCCTGGGACGCCCCGGCCGAGGAGGCGACGTACAAGGTCGTCACCGACACGACGCTCGATCCGGCGCGCTGGCGCCTCTCCACCCGCGGCCACGCCGAGTGGACCTTCCGGTCCAAGGAGACCCCGGACGACCGGAGGACCTACCTGCCGCTGCTCAACCTCGGCTTCGACGTCGACACCGACCTCGCCGGCGACGTCCGGGGCGGCCGGAAGCTGCCCGTCGGCATCTTCGCGGAGTACGTGGAGGGTGCGTCGGACACCGGCAGGATCACCGGCGGGACCCTGGAGGTCTCGTACGACGAGGGGAAGACCTGGACGCGGGTCGCCCTGAAGGCCGCGGCCGGGAAGAAGGCCGCCTGGACCGGTGAGCTGCGGGTTCCGGACCGGGCCGGCTCGGTGTCGCTGCGCGCCGGCGCGAGCGACGACCGGGGCGGTGCGGTGACGCAGGAGATCATCCGGGCGGTGGGGGTGAAGTAGGCCCCGCCCCGCCCCGCCACGAGCAGGGCCCGGTACGGCGCGCAGCCGTACCGGGCCTTCGCCGTGCGGGGCCGGACGCTCAGCGGGTCACGATCCCCCGCACGCAGCCGAGTTCCACCAGGTCCTGCGGGCGCAGCCGGAGCTGGCCGGCCGTCTCCGGGGCCTCCTCGGGGGCGCGCTTGAGGATGGCGGCGGCGAGCTCGGGCGCGATGACGGAGAAGTAACCGTCCGGCGTGGTCCAGGTGTTGCCGGGCGCGGCCAGGGCGAGGGCGCCGCCGGATCCGCCCTCGCCGATCAGGAGCGAGGTGACCGGGGTCCGGGCCCCGGCGATCGCCGCGAACGCCTCCGCGATGGCCGGGCCCGCGCCCGCCCGTTCGGCCTCGGCGTCGTTGGCGGCGCCGGGCGTGTCGATGAGGGTCAGCACGGGGATCCCGAGCCGCCCCGCGAGCCGCACCAGCCGGGCCGCGGTGCGGAATCCCGCGGGCCGGGTCGGGGTGCCGCCCTGCGCGGCGTACGCCACGACCCGTCCCTCGTGCAGCCCGAAGCCGCACTCCGTCCCGGGGTCCACCCCGCCGGCGCGGTCGCCGCGCAGGGCCGCACGCTCCTCGAAGTACGCGTCGAGGTACGCGGCGGCCCGCGGCCGGCGCGGATCCCTGGCCCGGGTCACCGCCTCCCAGCCGGTGCGGGGAGCATCCGCCTCGGTGAGCGCGGCGGGCGGGGGAGCGGCTCCGGCCTCCGGTGTCCGGGCGTCCGGTGCGAGCAGGCGCAGCCACCGCGCCACCGTCTCGCGCAGCGCGGCCGGCGGGACCAGCGCGTCGACATGGCCGTGCCGCCACTGCTCCTCGGCGGTGTAGGCGGCCGGGTCCGCGCCGGGCGGGCGGACCCGGGAGCCCGCGAAGGCGACCTGGGCGTCCGGGAGGGCC
This sequence comes from Streptomyces sp. NPDC048338, assembly GCF_043201055.1. NCBI lineage: Bacteria > Bacillati > Actinomycetota > Actinomycetes > Kitasatosporales > Streptomycetaceae > Streptomyces > Streptomyces sp. NPDC048338. The sequence continues at coordinate 733,964 of NZ_JBICYQ010000001.1, read as the reverse complement.
AGTACGACGTCGGCGCCCGCGCCGACCGTCGCCCAGCCGCCGCCCGTCGACGGGTCCCGCAGCACCGCGACATGGGCGACACCGGACTCCCGCAGCAGGACGGTCTCGGCGGCCACGCGCTGGAGCTGGGTCAGGGCGACCATGCCCTCCTGCATCCGGCTGCCGCCGGTCGCCACGAGCGAGACCAGGGGGAGCCGCCGCTCCCGGGCCGTGCGGTAGGCGGCGACCAGGCGGTCCCCGGCCGCGCCGCCCAGCGAACCGCCGAGGAAGCCGAACTCGAAGACGAGCAGCACGCACGCGCGGCCGTCGACGCGAGCCGTGCCGAACACGACGGACTCCTCCTCGCCGGTGCGCGCGGCGGCCCGCGCCCGGGACGCGTCGTAACCGGCCCAGCCCAGCGGCCCGTCGGCCGCCTCGCGCGTCCCGTCCGGCCCGGCGTCCGCGGCACGTTCCGGCGCGTGGTCGGTGAAGTCGTCCGTGACCAGCGCGATCGCCTCGCGGGCGGTGAACCGCTCAGCCATGGAGGGCCCCCGGCAGTGCCTTCTTCATGACCTTGCCCATGTCGTTGCGCGGCAGCTCGGTGAGCCGGCGGACCACCCGGGGCCGCTTGTGCGGGGCGAGCAGTCCCGCGACGTGCGCGGCCAGTTCCCCGTCCGACGGCGGGTTCTCCGGGTCCACGGGCACGACCCAGGCCACGACGCGTTCTCCCAGGTCCGGGTCGGGTTCGCCGGTCACCGCGACCTCCCGCACCGCCGGGTGGTCGAGCAGCGCGTTCTCGATCTCGCCCGCGCCGATCTTGTACCCGCCGCTCTTGATCAGGTCCGTCGCCCGGCGGCCCACGATCCGCACGGAGCCGTCGGACTCGCGGACCGCCATGTCGCCCGTGCGGAACCAGTCCCCGTCGAAGGCGGCGGCCGTCGCGTCGGGCCGGCCGAGATAGGCGGTGAACAGGTTCGGGCCCCTGACCTGGATCTCGCCGACCCTCTCGCCGTCGGACAGGGGGATCTCGGTGCCGTCGTCCTCCACCAGGCGCAGCTCCACGCCCCGCAGCGGTACGCCCACCGAACCGGGGCGCGGACCGGAGCCCACCCGGACGCTGGTGTTCATGAGGGTCTCGGTCATGCCGTACCGCTCGACCACGGTCCGTCCCGTCGCCGCCGCGATGCGCTCGTGGTCGTGCACCGGGAGCGCCGCCGAACCCGAGACCAGCAGCCGCGCGTCGGACAGCGCCCGCACCAGCGCCGGGTCGCCGGCCAGCGCGTCGGCGATCCGGTGGTACATCGTCGGGACGCCGAACAGCATGGTGCCGCCGCCCGCGCCGAGTTCCCGCGCCACGCCCTCCACCGAGAACGCGCCGAGGTGCCGCACCGAGCCGCCGCGCCGCAGCGGGCCGAGGACGCCGAGGATCAGGCCGTGGACGTGGAACAGCGGCAGCGCGTGGACCAGCACGTCGTCGGCCGTCCACGCCCAGGCGTCCGCCAGCGCGTCCAGCGACGCGGCGATCGCGCGGCGGGAGAGGACGACGCCCTTCGGCGGGCCGGTGGTGCCGGAGGTGTAGACGATCAGGGCGGGGGCCTCGGGGTCCGCCGGCTCGGGCAGCCCGGCGCTCCCGCCCCCGCTCGTCCGCACGTCGACGCGCGGCAGCCCCGCGAGGCCGGCGGGCAGGTCGTCCGCCGCACCGGCCAGGACCAGGCCGGGCGCGCTGTCGCCGACGATGTGCGCCAGCTCCCGCTCACCGGTGCGCGGGTTCAGCGGGACGGCCGGCACCCCGGCCAGCAGGGCCGCGACCACGGCCACCGCGGTCTCCACGGTCGGCGTCGCCCACACCGCCACCCGGCCCGCCCCGGAGATCCGGCCGGCGAGCGTCCCCGCCGCCGAGGCGAGTTCCCCGTACGTCAGCGCCTCGGCGCCGAAGCGCAGCGCGGGTCGGTCGTGCGGCCGGTCCGGGCCGGCCGCCAGGGCCGGGAAGAGCGGGCTCATCGGTCGATCTCCTCGCGTCGGGGATGCCGTGAGGAATTCTGCCCGCGCCTCAGGGGCGCCGGGCTGCGACCTTGCTCACCTCTCCGGGCCGCTCGCCGTCCGCGGTCGGGGTGATGTTCCGCATCCGGCCGTAGGCGTACACGCAGCCCGCGAGGGCCAGGTCGGACAGGAGCATGAAGCCGATCGAGTACGAGTCCTTCGCGCTGTAGATCGCGCCCATCACCAGCGGCGGCACGAAGCCGCCGAGTCCGCCCATCGCGCCGACGATGCCGGTGACGCTGCCGACCTGCGGCTGCGGGGTGACCTGGGAGACGAGCGCGAAGATCGAGCCGCTGGCCGTGCCGAGCCCGGCGGCCATGCCGAGGAGCGCGATCGTTCCGCCCGGGTTCAGCGGCGGGTCGAAGGCCTGGACGATGGCGAGGAGGGCGGCGAAGCCCAGCGCGCCGGAGGTGACGAGGGCCGGGTGGACGCGGTCGGAGAGCCAGCCGCCGAACGGCCGGAAGACGACGGTGACCAGCGCGAACCCGGCGGCCTTGGTGCCGGCGTCGGTCGGGTCGAGCTCGTACCAGGTCTTCAGGTACGTCGGCAGGTAGACGCCGAAGGCGACGATGCCGCCGAAGCCGATCGCGTACAGCGCCGACAGCTCCCAGGTGACCCGCAGCCGGCCGGCCCGGCCGAGCCGGGTCGCCAGGGAGTCGGTGGGCACCGGGCGGTCGGGCCGGTCGGTGACGAGGAGGAAGGCGAGGACCGCGTAGACGGCGAGCGCGCACGCGACGACGATGAACGGCAGGTTCTCGCCGTGCTTGGCGATGCGCGGGGTGAAGTAGCCGGACAGCGCCACGCCGCCCATGCCCATGCCGAAGACGCCGAGCGCGAGGCCCCGCTTGGCGGGCGGGAACCAGGAGTTGACGAGCGGGATGCCGATGGCGAACGTGGTCCCGCCCAGGCCGAGGAGGAACCCGACGGCGAGCATCGCCGCGTACGAGTCCTTCGCGAGGATCAGCAGCAGGACCGGCACGATCGTCAGCGCCGACACCAGCGGGAACATCCTCTTGGCGCCGTACCGGTCGGTGAGGGCGCCGACCGGGATCCGGCCGAGCGAGCCGACGAGCACCGGCACGGCCACGAGCAGCGACTGCTCGGAGGAGCTGAGGTCGAGCCGGTCGCCGTACCAGCTCGCGATCGGCGCGATCAGATTCCAGGCCCAGAAGGTGAGCGTGAATCCGATGGTGGCCATCACCAGGTTCCGGTAGGCGGCTGCGGGGGGCTTCGCGACGGTGTCCACGCCACCAGTCAAGATCGCGGGTCCGGCGGTGGCGCGCCGGACTGGGCCGTTCGAGGGGCCCGGGACGGGCCCCGGTCCGGGGCCGGCGCGCGGGCCCGGCGCTCACGGCCAGCTGACCGTGGTGGGCGGCCGCGCGTCGTCCGTGACCCGCAGGGCGGGGCCCCGCGGCGGCGCCGACACCTCGACGGTGATGGCGCGGACCTCCGGCCGGCGGTGGGCCGCGGCCAGCGCGCTCCGCAGGGTGGCGAGGATCCGCTCGGCGTCGGCCTCGTCGACCAGGGTGTCGACCGCCCCGGAGAAGTGGACCGAGGGCTGGAAGCCGAGCAGCGCCGCCGCGCCGCCCGTCTCGCGCAGGACCCGGCCCCGGAACGACGCCGGCACCTCGGCCGGTGGCTGCTGGAGGACGAAGATGGCCGTCCGCACCTCCTGGATCGTGGAGTCCAGCTCGTCCACGGCCCGCCCGAGCAGGGAGCTCTCCTCGGCGGATCCGGCGGCCCGGCGCCGGGTGGACTCCAGCATCATCTCGGTGGCGAACAGCCGCTGGACGACCAGGTCGTGCAGATCGCGCGCGATGCGGTCGCGGTCCTCGTACACCGCCAGCCGCTCCCGGTTGTGCTGGGCGTCCGCGAGGACCAGCGCGAGCGCCGCCTGCGAGGCGAACTGGGAGGCGAGCAGCCGGTCGACCGCCGTGTACGGGCGCCCGCCGCGGCGCCGGGGGAGCGCGAGGGTGCCGATCAGCTTTCCGCCGCTCTGCAGCGGCAGCATCATCGAGGGCCCGAACCGCGACCGTACGTGCGTGGTCATCCGCGGGTCGGTGGCCGAGTCCTCGATGAACACGGGCTCCCCGCCGAGCAGCTGCTCCAGGACGGGCGATCCGGGCGCGATCGCCGTGCCGATCAGCTCGCCCGGGTCGCCCGGCGTCGAGGCCGCGACGATCTCCATCCCGCCCTCCTCGGTGGGCTGGAGGACCACCCCCGCCGAGGCGTCGGCGAGCAGCCGGGCCTGCTCGGCGACCGTCGTCAGCGCGTCGGCCGCCGGCCTTCCGGCCAGCAGGGCGGTCGTGACCTCGGCCGCGCCCTCGATCCAGCGCTCGCGCTGCCGGGCGGTCTCGTACAGCCGGGCGTTGCCGATGGCGATGCCGGCCTGGGAGGCCAGGACCCGCAGCAGCGCCTCGTCCTCCTCGGTGAAGGTGCCCGAGCGCTTCTCGGTCAGGTAGAGGTTGCCGAAGACCTCGGTGTGGACCCGGATCGGCACGCCCAGGAAGGAGCGCATCTCGGGATGGCCCTCCGGGACGCCGGAGGAGCGCGGATCGGCGGTCAGGTCGTCCAGGCGCAGCGACCGGGGGTCCTGGATGAGGACGCCGATCAGCCCGGTGCGGCCGTCCGGCAGGTCGCCGATCCTGTTCCGCTCGGCCTCGGTGAGACCGGACGTGAACAGGGCGGTGAGCCGCCGGCGCTCGGGATCGACGATCCCGAGCGCCCCGTAGCGCGCGCCCGCCAACTCGGTCGCGGAGTCCACGATGTGCTGGAGGGTGGCGCGCAGTTCGAGGTCCGTGCCGACGCCGAGGACGGCTTCCAGCAGCGTCGGCAGGCGGGGAGCGGACGCGTCCCGGTCGGTGAGCGACATGGGTTCATTGTGGTGCGAAAGTGCGGAAATCGGGGTATCCGACGATCACTCCGTGTCGGCCAGCGGGTCGAGCACCATCGCCTGGATCTTGCCCTCCAGCATCGCGCCGAGGCCGAGGATGGCGCAGACGTCGGGCCGCTCGGCGATGTGCACCGGCATCCCGGTCGCCTCGCGCAGCATCTGGTCGAGGCCCGGCAGCAGGGCGCTTCCGCCGACCATCATGATGCCGCGCTCGGCCAGGTCGGCGACCAGGTCAGGCGGGCACTCGCGCAGGATCTTGCCGATGCCGTCGAGGACGGCGGTGAGCGGGGTGTGGATGGCGTCGCGCACGGCGGCGGTGTCGACGGTCACCGAACGGGCCAGGCCCGTGGCCACGTCGCGGCCGTGGATCTCGGTGAAGGTGGGGCCCTGGAGGGTCAGGCCGTTGCCGCTGAGGGCGAGTTGGAGCGGACGGACGGACTGGCTGGGCAGCATCAGCTCGTGCTGGTGGCGCAGGTGCTGGATGACGGCGTGGTCGATCGCGTCGCCGCCCACCGGGATGCGTTCGGCCGTGACGATCGCCCCGAGGGAGAGCACGGCGACCTGGGTGGTGGCGGCCCCGCACACCATGATCATGGTCGCGGTGGGCTGCTCGACGGGGAGTCCGCAGCCCACGGCCGCCGCGATCAGGGTGTCGACCAGCTCGACCCGGCGGGCACCGAGACCGACGAGGGTCTCGACGGCCGCGCGCTGCGCGAGCGGGTCCGAGTCGTGCGGGGTGCAGGCCGCGGCGCGCAGCCGGGGCTTGCGGCGCAGCTGGCGGCGGAGCTTCTCGCCGAGGAGGTGGCGCAGCATCCGCTGGGCCATGTCGATGTCGACGACGGTGCCGCCGGAGACGGGCCGGGTGACCCGGATGTAGTCGGGGGTGCGGCCGGTCATCTTCTCCGCCAGCGCGCCGACGGCGATCAGCGCTCCGGTACGGGTGTTCACGGCGGCCACGCTGGGCTCGTCGACGACGAGGCCGGCGCCCTTGACGAAGACGCGGGTCCGGGCGGCCCCGAGATCGACGGCGACATGGAAACGGCGCAGCTGTTCGAGACTGACGGTCACGGCAAGTCCTCCGGAGTGCGGTGCTGGCACGGAGCGAGGTGGTTCGCGGTGTCTACGCGGTCCTGTTGGCATCGTCCGCCTCCGCGCGGCGCGGCGCGCGCTGAGCTGCGCCGGCCGGGGGCCCGGGCCTGCTGACGGTGTGTCGGACGAGGCGGGAGAGCTCGCAGAGGCAGAAGTGACTGCCGGGTGGCGTGAGGCGGGAGGCGTGAGGCGTACGAGCTGAGAGTGGATCACGCGTCCGACGCGTCCGACGTGTCGGACGCGTCGGGCACGTCGGGCACGTCGGACAAGGTGTCGTACGGGTCGTGAGAGGCCACTGGGGCTGATGGGGCGTGCGTGACCGTGCCGGGTGTGCCGGCCGCGTCGTACGGGTCACAGGAGGCGCTGCAGCAGGCCCCAGGTGAACTCGGCGGCGCGCGGGGTGCCGTCGGGGAGGGTGAAGTCGAGGCGCAGCCGTGTCGGGGCGCTGCCGTCGCGGGGCCGGGCCGGCGGGAAGGCGTTGCCGACCTCGGCCAGCGTGCAGCTCCAGGGCCGCAGATCGTCCTCGGTGCGCAGTGCGGGGGAGGGGAGGCCGGGGGCGCGGACCAGGCCGCAGCCCCACACCGCGACGGGAGCGCGGCCGCCGAGCGGGCCCACCATGACCTCCCAGCGCAGCTCGGGCCAGAGCGGCAGCGGCCAGCGCAGCACCTCGGACGCGTACGCCTCGACGCTGTGGCGGGACTCGGGCTCGCCGAGCGCCTTGCGGTACCGGTGGAGTTCGCCGGGACCCCGGCGGGCATGGGCCCACGCCTGCCACCTGCGGTTGGCCTCCCGCATCTCGGCCCGGCTCGCACCCAGCGCCCGCCGGGCGTCGTCGACCAGTTCCGGCTGGTGGTCGGCCATCCGGCGCAGCAGCACGAGCTGGAACTCGCGCGGTCCGAAGTCCGGTCCGGCGGGGGCCTGGGAGCGGGGGCCGAAACGGGACCCCGGAGACTCGGCTGACGTCATCCGCCCATCCTGCCCGAAGCGGGACTTTGGTGACGGCACGCCGTGGACCTGCGGTTTCCTTACAGGATCCTCACGTTCAGGGGTACCTGCGGTGTTCGGGCGCGACATAGCCTGCGGGCGCCATGGACTACTGCCACCAGTGCCGGCGGCATCTCAACGGCGCCCTCGCCTGTGCCGGGTGCGGGACCCCCGTCGAGGAGCTTCGGTACGAATCGCCCCACACGACCGCTCACGCGGCCGAGGCCGAGCACGTCTACGAACTGGACCTGCTCGAGCCTCCGCGCCCCACCCAGGGGGGCCGGCGTGCCGCCCGGCGCGCGGCCGTCGGACCCGCCGCCACGGGACGCGCCGCCGCGCGCCGAGGCCGCCGATCGCGCGGCCGCAAGGGCCGCGCCGTCCTCGTCGGGGCGCTGGGGGTGGTACTGGCCGCCGGCGCGCTGGGCCTGGCGAAGTCGGTCCTGGAGCAGCCGGCCGAGGGCGGGGCCGCCACCGCCGTGCAGGAAGAGGACATCGTCGAGAGCTCGCTGCCGCCCGAGCCCTCGCAGAGCCCCGAGGAGTCCGACGGGCCGGCGCCCGTCGAGAAGCCGGTCGAGGCGTCCCCCGTCGCCACACGCGCACCGGCCTCCGGCGGGTCGGGCAAGGGCGGCTCCGGTACGGGCGGCGGCGGGTCGCAGGGCTCCGGCGGAGGGCCTGCGGGGCCCTCGGGCACTCCCACGGCCTCCGCGTCCTCGTCGACCGGTGGGCCGACTCCGACCGCCACGATCTCGCGCGACCCCTCCTCCACCGCTTCGGGCGGTCTGCCGCCGACCACCGGGCCGGCGCCCACGCCCAGCCCGACGGAGAAGCCCTGCACGCCGTTCCTGTGGTGGTGCGTCTGAGCGGCGGTCACGCGCGGCGGGGCGTCAGAGCACGTTCTCGCCCAGCATCCGCTTGAGCAGATCGCGCAGCAGCGCGCGCTCGGCCTCCGAGAGCCGGCTCAGCGGCTCCCGGGCGAAGTCGAGGGACTCGCGCAACCGGCGCGAGGTCTCCAGGCCCTCCGGGGTGGGCGCGGCCAGCTTGACGCGCCGGTCGTCCGGGTCCGGGCGCCGCTCCACCAAACCGCGCGTCTCCAGCCGGTCCACGATCCCGGTGACGTTCGACGGCTCGCACCGGAGCTTCTGGGCGATCCTGCGCATGGGGACCGGCTCCAGGGAGAGCAGTCCGAGGACCCGCGCCTGGGCGCCGGTCAGCGAGTGCTGGGCCGCCGCCTGCTCGTACTCCGTGTAGTACCGCGCCACGACCGTGCCGATCAGCTCGACGACTTCGAGGGTCAGGGGGTCGGTGGGTGAGGTGGTCATGGGTCACATCCTACCCAGATACTTGACAACATGAAATATCCAGGGGCATGGTTGTTTCAGGTTGTTAAGTATTGGCAACCTGAAGTTTTCTCAGAGTGAAGCATTCCCAGGAGGCCGTGCAGATGTCCGTACTTCCCGCGTCCAGCCGTGAGTGGCACCTCGTCGCCCGCCCGCACGGCTGGCCCACCCCGGCGGACTTCGCCCTGCGCGAGACGCCCGTCAGCGAGCCCGCCGAGGGCCGGATCCTCGTCAAGAACCTCCACTTCTCCGTCGACCCGTACATGCGCGGCCGGATGAACGACGTGAAGTCCTACATCCCGCCGTTCAAGCTGGACCACCCCATGGACGGCGGCGCGGTCGGCGTCGTCGTCGCGTCCAACGCGGAGGGCTTCGCCGTCGGCGACCACGTGCTGCACGGTCTGGGCTGGCGCGAGTACGCCGACGTCCCGGCGCAGCACGCCACGAAGGTCGACCCGGAGCTCGCCCCGCTCTCCACCTACCTCGGCGTCCTCGGCATGACGGGCCTGACCGCCTACGCCGGCCTCTTCGAGGTCGCCTCCTTCAAGGAGGGCGACGCCGTCTTCGTCTCCGGCGCGGCCGGCGCCGTCGGCAGCCAGGTCGGCCAGATGGCCAGGCTCAAGGGCGCCTCCCGGGTCATCGGCTCCGCCGGTTCCGACGAGAAGGTCAAGCTCCTCGTCGAGGAGTACGGCTTCGACGCCGCCTTCAACTACAAGAACGGCCCCGTCCGCGACCAGCTGCGCGAGGCCGCTCCGGACGGCATCGACGTCTACTTCGACAACGTCGGCGGCGACCACCTCGAAGCCGCGATCTCCTCGCTGAACGTGCACGGCCGCGCCACCATCTGCGGCATGATCGCGCAGTACAACGACACCGAGCCGGTGCCCGGCCCGCGCAACATGGCCATGATCATCGGAAAGCGGCTGCGCCTCCAGGGCGTCCTCGTCGGCGACCACTACGGCCTGCAGAACCAGTTCGTCCAGGAGGTCGGCGGCTGGCTGCGCTCCGGCGAGCTGAAGTACGGCGAGACCGTCGTCGAGGGCATCGAGAACGGCGTGGACGCCTTCCTCGGCCTGCTCCGCGGTGACAACACCGGAAAGATGATCGTCTCGGTGACCGGCTAGTCTTCCCTCAGCCGTCGCGATCGTGGGCGCGAGTCGCGGCGAACCATGAGAAGGAAGACCCGGATGTCCATACAGCAGTCCGACGTCCTGTACACGGCCATCGCCACCGCGCAGAACGGGCGCGACGGCCGTGTCGCCACCGACGACGGTCAGCTCGACGTCGTCGTCAACCCGCCCAAGGCCATGGGCGGGTCCGGCGCCGGCACCAACCCCGAGCAGCTCTTCGCCGCCGGGTACAGCGCCTGCTTCCAGGGCGCGCTGGGCGTCGTCGCCCGCAACGAGAACGCCGATGTCTCCGGTTCGACGGTCACCGCCGAGGTCGGCATCGGCAAGAACGACGACGGCTTCGGCATCATCGTCAAGATCTCGGCCGCCATCCCGAACGTGGACGCCGAGACCGCGAAGAGCCTGATCGAGAAGGCCCACCAGGTCTGCCCGTACTCCAAGGCCACCCGCGGGAACATCACCGTCGAGCTCGCCGTCTGAGTTCCGCGTACGCTAGACGAGGGCCGCACCCCGACCGACCGGGGTGCGGCCCTCTCTGCATATGCCAAAGGCAATGCCGTGGAGTTTGTCAGGTTGAAGAATATGAATGACGAGGGTTGACGAACTCCTTTCGCGATCACTAGTTTCTGCGACGGCTCAGAAACCAGTACGACTCCGCGCTCACCGGCGCATCACCATCCTGGGCCGCCCTGTACGGCGCCACCTGCGTCCGTAAGCTCCGATTCCGGTTTACCCCTCACCCGGAGGCAGTCACTTTGAGCACGACACCCCCCATGCTTCTCCACCGTCCCGACCGAGCTCACGCCCGCCGATTCTGCGGCGTCTCCGAAGCGTCTCGGTCCATGTTCTGACGGTGCGGGCCGCGTAGCCCGCCCCCTGCCGGCCCGTTTCCCCACGGCCGTGCGTTCTCCCGCTGTTTCCCGGTGAGTACCGGCTGATTCACGCGCTCTTCGCCCCGGCGGTTCCCTGTGTCCGGCGCGTGTAATTCGGCATGCCTTCTTCCGGAATTGCCTCCATGGCATTCCGGCTGTTTCGACGCGTCTTCCTCCACTCTGCCCAACCAACGAAAGGTTCTAGGCTGCGATGAGTGCTGCCCCGATCACGACGCCGGTCGAGCGACGGTCCCTGCCTGTCGGAGGAAAGGGCACCCTCTGGGCCGCCCGCCCCGCCTACGGCGTCTTCGAGTACCGCGGCCGGCCGCTGCGCATCGAGGTCGAGGACCCCGCCGAGGTGCTCTTCCCGACCGACTGCGGCCTGAGCCTGGTCGCCGCCCTCAACAACCCGAGCGCCCCGGACCCGCGCGGCCTCACCACGTTCGACCTGGGCTGCGGCTCGGGCCTGTACACGGTCGCCCTGCTCGCGGGCGGCGCCTCGCACGTCACGGCCATGGACGTGAACGCCGCCGCCGCCGGGGACACGCTCGCGAACGTCGCCCGCAACGGGCTCGACGTCAACCGCGTGACCTGCGTCGCCGCCGATCTCGCCACCTTCGCGCCGGTCGAGAAGGCCGACCTCGTCGTGACCAACCCGCCGCACCTGCCGTACGACCCGCGCTACTCCACCGACAGCGGACTGGAGACCGCCCTGGTCGCCGGCCGCGAGGGCCGCGGCATGTACGACGCCGTCGTCGCCCGGATCGACGACCTGCTCGTGCCCGGCGGCCGGCTGGTCATGGCCCACTCCTCGCTCGCCGACGTGGCGCGCACGATTTCCGAGATGCGCGACAAGGGCTACGAGGTGCGCACCATCGAGGTCTGCGAGATGGACATTCCGCTGGAAAGCTACGCGGAACACAAGGACATCATGCTCGGCCACCTCGAAAAGCTGCGGGCCGACGGCCGCGCCGAATTCGAGGGCGAGCGCTTCATGGTCCACGCGCTGGAATTCACGCGTCCGTCCGACGCCGCCGGACTCTGATCGCTCCGCAACGCACCGAAATCGCACGAAAAAATCGACGAGGGGGAACGCATGACGATCGACGGAAGTGCGGTGCACGTGGCCGCGGAAGAGGTGGACGGCCTGCTGGGGCGCCACTTCGCCGAGAAGTTCGACGCCGCGGCGACGGCTGAAATACGTGAGAAATTCGCAGCGGAACACATCGTGCCGCTTCGCGGACTGCTTCCGCCGGAACTCTTCGGTCCGATCCGGGACGAGGCATTCGGCATCATGGACCGCTACGGCGTCAGCCACGACCTCACCTTCGAGATCACCGACGGCACCCCGCGCAGCATGACCACCGTCGGCCAGCCCGTCATCAAGGACGAGGGCCCGCTGATCGACGCCTTCTACTTCTCCCCGCAGGTCCTCGACCTCGTCTCCCGCGTCGTCGGCGAGAAGGTCCACACCTGCCCCTACGCCGGCGAGCACTACGTGATCAGCCGCCTGCTGAAGTCGGGCGACACCCACGGCTGGCACTGGGACGACTACACCTACGGCATCATCCTCGTCCTCGAGGCCCCGCACTACACCGAGGGCGGCTTCGTCCAGGCGGTCTCGCACACCTCCTGGGACAAGGAGAACCCCGACGTCCACGGCGCGCTGATCAGCAGCCAGGTCCGCTCCTACGCGCTGGAGCCCGGCGACGCGTACGTCGTGAAGACCAACACCACCATGCACCGCGTGTACCCGATCCGCGGCGACGGCCGCCGCACGATCGTCAACATGACGCTGGCCAGCGAGGACGACCTCAGCCGCCCCATGACGCACGAGACCAACGACGCCCTCTTCGGCGGCGTCCGCGATCCGCGAGACGCCGGCTGACGCCCCGGTCGCCCACCGAGGAGCCAACGATGCAACCACGCGAGACGATGCGCGGCCTGCCGCGCGTCGTGCAACCCTTCCTGACCTGGGTGACCGGCGTGCCGCTGGCCGGCGCCGCGCCCCGCGTCATGTGGCGCCCCACCCTGGCCCTGATCGCCGGCGCGGTGCAGACCGCCGTGTCCGTCGCCGCCGGCGCCTGGGCCCTGACCCAGCCCTGGTACGTGCTCGTCCCGGTGCTGCTGATCAGCTGGCCGGTCACCGCCGGCGGCATGCGGCGGCTGGACGTCGTCGTCGTCCACCAGACGCTGCACCGGATGTTCACCGCCTCCAAGGAGGGCAACCGGGTCGTCAGCGAACTGATCACCACCCTGCTGTGGCGCCCGCCCTTCGACGGCAACCGCCAGGAGCACCTCACCCACCACGCCTTCCCCTGCTCCCTCAAGGACGGCGACACGCTGTACCTGCAGAGCACCGGCGCCCGGCCCGGATTGAGCCGCCGGGAGTTCCGCGGCTACCTGCTGCGCGCGGTGCTCTCGCCCCGGCACCACTGGTCCTTCCTGTTCAGCCGGATCCGGGCCAACTTCCTGACCCGGTCGCCGCTGTACCGGATGGCGATGGCCTACGGCTTCCTGGCCGCGACCGTCGCCCTGCTCGCGGTCACCGGCTGGTGGGCGCAGTGGCTGCTGCTCTGGTTCGTCCCGCTGACGTTCTTCTTCCAGAACCAGACCCTGCTCTACACGCTCAGCGAGCACCGCTGGTGGATCCACGACAACGCCGAGCGGCTCACCAAGGCACAGCGCGACGAGCTGACCTTCGGCCGGTTCTGCGGGGAGTCCGTCCCGGACACCGCGGCGCTGGGCGCGGCCGGCCGGCTCGCCGCCTGGACCGGCTGGTGGCTGCGGATGACGCTGCTGTACGCCCCGTACCGGATGTGCATCCTCGTCGGCGACACCGTGCAGCACGACCTGCACCACGTCCGGCCCAAGTGCGACTGGGCGAACTCCTCCTGGGTCCGCAACGACGACCTCGCGGAGGGCAACGCCGACCGCTACTACGAGGCGTGGGGCGGCCTGCTCACCCACGTCTACGTCGGCAACAGCGTCCGTGACTGGACCGCCGTGCCGTCCGCCCCCCTCACCCCGTCGACGGCGGGGTGACCCCGTGACCACACGAGCAAGGTCCATGAAGAAGATCCTCGTCGTCGACAGCACCGGACGCGGCCACGCGATCTGCGACCTGTTCACCCGCACCGACCCGGACGTGACCGTCTACTACGGCCCCGGCTGCGACGTGATCGACCACCCGCGCATCGTGCCCGCCCCGTCGGTCTCGCTGACCGACCCGGCCAGCGCCCTGTCGTTCCTGGAGCGGCACCCCGTCTCCTTCGTCTTCGTCTCCAACATCGACGCCCTGTCCCTGGGATACGTCGACGAGCTGCGCCGCGCCGGACACCGGGTCGTCGGCCCCACGAGGGCCGCCGCTGCGCTGGAGTCGAGCAAGACCCGCGGCAAGGAGTTCTGCGCCGACCACGGCATCCCCGTGCCCGAGTTCGAGGTCTTCACCGACCCCGAGAAGGCCAAGGAGTACCTGCGGACCCTCCCGTACCGCTGCGTCGTCAAGACCGACGGGCTGACCCCCGACGGCGACGGCTCGGTGGTCTGCGACTCGACGGCCGAAGCGGAGGCGGCCGTCGACCGATTCGCCCGCGAGTGCGGCGAGGGACTGCGGCTGGTCGTCGAGGAACGCCTGACCGGACCCGAGATCTCGGTGTTCGCGCTGCTCGACGGGGACAGCGCCCTGCTGTTCCCCACCGGGCTCGACTACAAGCGCACCCTGGAGAACGACGCCGGCAAGAACTGCGACGGCATGGGCTCCGTCGCGCCCCACCCGGACGACAGCCCGGAGCTGCGCGAGGAGCTCCGGGCCGCCCTGGTCGAGCCGCTGCTGCGCGGACTCAGGGCCGAGGGCCTGGACTTCACCGGGTTCGTGTACATCGGCGCCATGCTCACCCCGCGCGGCCCCGTCGTCATCGAGATCAACGCGCGCTTCGGCGACTCCGAGGCGGAGGTCGTCCTGCCCGGGGTGCGCAGCGACTTCACCGCGCTGTGCGAGGCGGTGCTCGCCCGCGAGCTGGGCCGGCACCGGCTGGAGACCGACGGCCTGGCCCGCTGCTCGGTCGCCCTCGTCCAGGGCAGCCTCGACCCGGGGTCCGCGGACGCCCTGGCCGGCTGGCCGTTCGGCCCCTTCGCCGTCGGCCAGGCGGTGAGCGGGCTGGACCGCGTCGACCCCGCCGAGGCCGTCGTCTTCTGCGCGAACGTCCGGCTCGACACCGCGGGCACCCCGCGCACCACGGGCGGCCGGGTGCTCCACGTGGTCGGCGCCGGCACCACGCCCGAGGAGGCGCGCGCCCGCGCCTACGGCCAGATCGAGCGCATCGGGTTCCCCGGCATGCGCTACCGGACCGACATCGGGGCCGTCGCGGTTCCGGCAGGGAAGTGAGCACCCGATGCCCCGCAGAAGAGCGTTCGTACTCTTCGAGATGATGAACGCGATGCTCGTCACCGCGCAGGCCGCCAAGGCCCGCGGTTTCGAGATCGTCGCCCTCAACCGCAACCCGCTGTGCTCCGAGGGCCCGTTCACCGTGCCGGACGGGCTGGTCGACGAGTACGTCCAGGTCGCCTCCTGGACGGACCCCACCATCGTCGAGCCGCTCCTGAAGTACCTGGTCAACCGCTACGAGATCGTCGGCACCCACAGCGTGTTCGAGGGGGCGCTGCCCCACCAGGCCGCCCTCCGCGAGCTCGCCGGCCTGCCGACGACCGACCCCGCGACCCTGCGCCGCATCCTCGACAAGGCGCAGGTCCGCGCCCGGCTCCAGGAGGCCGGCCTGACCGCCCTGCGGACGGCCCCGCTCGACGAGGCGCTCGCCTGGGAGACCTGGGGCTTCGACCGGCCCGCCGTGCTCAAGCCCGCCAACGGCACCGGCAGCGCCCTGTGCTTCGAGGTGTCCTCGCCCGAGGAACTCCGCGCGGCGATGGAGACGGTGGAGCGCACCGAGGTCGTCAACCCCCTGATGCGCGACTACATCCGGGCCCACGGCGCCTTCGTCCTGGAGGAGCGAGCGGAGGGCGAGCTGCTGTCCGTCGAGTCGATGGTGCACCGCGGCGAGGTCGGCTTCGTCGCCCTCACCGGCCGCTACGTGCTCGCCTCCGACCCGGTGGTCGAGCAGGGCACGCAACTGCCCTACTTCCACCCGCACATGGACCGGATCGTCGAGACCTCGCGCGCCGTCCACGAAGCCCTCGGCTTCCACCACGGCGGCACCCACCTGGAGTTCATGGTGGCCGAGGACGGGACCGCCGAGCTGATCGACTTCAACCCCCGCTCCGCCGGCTTCGCCTCCCCGGTCGCCACCGGCGCGGCCTACGGGGTCGACTTCGCCGAGGTGCTGGTCGACGTCGGCTGCGGCATCCGGCCCGATCTGTCCTTCACCGAGCGCACCCACCGGTTCGCCGTCGAGATGCTCGTGATGCCGCGCCCGGGGACCACCGAGTTCCGCTCGATCGAGTTCCCCGCCGACGCCCTCGCGGCCCGCGCCAGCAAGACCCGAGGCGAGAAGCTCAGCGGCCGGGCCGACCAGCTCGACGCCGTCGGCATGTTCATCGTCACCGGCGACACGGCGTCCGAGGCGCACCGGCGCGGCCTCGAGGCGCGGTGCGAGGTCGTCGTCAACGGCGAGCCCGTGGGCGACCACCCGCGCAACGTCGTCGCCCACTCCCGCCACATAGGCCGGGACCTCCCGGCCCCGACGCCGACCGGAGGCCCGCGGTGACCCGCACGCACGAAGAGGCAGTCATGACGCAGGACAGCGGCCCGGCCGCCGTGTTCGACACCCGGGAGTCGGTGGTCCGCTCGTACTCCCGGTCCTTCCCCGCCACCTTCGAGACCGCCCAGCAGGAGTTCGTGACGGGCGCCGACGGCACCCGGTACCTCGACTTCCTGGCCGGAGCGGGCGCGCTGAACTACGGCCACAACCCCGCGTTCGCCAAGCGCGCCCTGATCGACTACATCGAGCGCGACGGCCTCACCCACGCCCTCGACCTGGCGACCACCGCCAAGCAGGACTTCCTGGAGACGTTCCAGGAACACGTCCTGGCGCCGCGCGGGCTGGACCACCGGGTCCAGTTCTGCAGCCCCTCCGGCACCAACGCCGTCGAAGCCGCCCTCAAGGTCGCCCGGCTCGTCACCGGGCGGACCAACGTCGTCGCCTTCGGCGGCGGCTTCCACGGGGTGAGCACCGGCGCACTGGCCGCGGTCGGCTCGGAGTTCTACAAGGCCGGCCTGCACGCCACCCTGCCGAAGACGACCCACATCCCCTTCCCCGACTCCCCGATGGGCCCGTTCGACTCGCTCGACCTGCTCGACCGGCTGGTGTCGGACAGCAGCTCGGGCGTCGAGAAGCCGGCCGCGGTCATCGTCGAGACGGTGCAGTGCGAGGGCGGCGTGTACGTCGCGCCGACCGAGTTCCTCGTCGGCCTGCGGACCTGGTGCGACACCCACGGCGTGCTGATGATCGTCGACGACATCCAGGTCGGCTGCGGCCGCACCGGCACCTTCTTCTCCTTCGAACGCGCGGGTGTCCGGCCGGACCTGATCACCCTCTCGAAGTCGATCAGCGGATACGGCCTGCCCATGGCGCTGCTGCTGGTCAAGCCCGAGTACGACGTGTGGAAGCCGGGCCAGCACAACGGCACCTTCCGCGGCAACCAGCTCGCGTTCGTCGCCGCCGCGGAGACCATCCGCACCCACTGGGCGGACGGCGCGGGCGAGGCGTTCGGCGCCGAGGTGCGCCGCAAGGGCGACCTGGTCGCGGAGTACCTGGAGCAGAACGTGACCGCCCGCTTCCGCGCCTCGGTCCGGGGTCTCGGGCTGATCTGGGGCATCGACGTGAGCGCCGCCGGCATCTCCGGCGCGAAGATCTCCCGCCGCTGCTTCGAGCGCGGTCTGATCGTGGAGACCTGCGGCCGGGACAGCGAGGTCATCAAGATCCTCCCGCCGCTGATCGTGTCCGACGAGAGCCTGACGGCCGGACTCGACGTGATCGTCGAGGCCCTCTACGACGAGGCTCAGGACGACCGGCGGACCACCACGGGCGCCGCCCCCGCCACGTCGACCACCGCCACCCCGTGACCACCGGAGGAACAGCCAGCATGAACACGATCCTGATCATCGGCGGGCGGCTGCAGGCCATTGAGAAGGCGAAGGCGCTCGGCCTGCGCGTCGTCCTCCTCCAGCACAAGGAGCGGCTGCTGCCCGGGCAGGCCGAGGCGGCCGACGCGCTGCTCCTGGTCGACTACCTCGACTGGGACGTGACCTGGCCGATCGTCCGCGCCGCCCACGAGGCGTACGGCTTCACGGCCGTCATGACGCTGGTCGAGCAGGCCACCGAGCTGGCCGGCCGGCTCAACGACCGGCTCGGCCTCGTCGGCACCTCCTACGAGGTGGCGAACCGCCTGCACGACAAGCTCCGGATGCGCGAGTGGCTGCACCACAGCGGCTTCGAGTCGGTGGGCTGCGCCGAGGTCAAGTCCGGTGACGACATCCGCGCGTTCGGCACCCGCCACGGCTACCCGGTGATCGTCAAGCCGCTCGACGGCACCGCGAGCCGCGGCATCGCCATCATCGAGGGCCCGGACGAGGCCGACGCCGCCTGGGCGGAGCTGGCCGGGCTGCGCGACCGCGACGACCTGCCCATGGCCACGTTCTACCCCGTCACCTCCTTCATCGCCGAGGAGTACATCGACGGCGTCGAGTACAGCGTCGAGTCGTTCTCCTTCGCGGGCCGCCACATCGTCGTCTCCGTCACCGGCAAGTTCCACGACGGCGTCGTCGAGATGGGCCACGCGCTGCCCGCGATCCTCGACCCCGAGGACGAGCGGACCATCGTGGACCACGTCGTCGGCTTCCTGACGACCATCGGACTCAAGGACGGCGTCGGCCACACCGAGATCAAGCTGTCCTCCAAGGGCCCGCGGATCATCGAGGGCCACGACCGGGTGGCCGGTGACCGGCTGCTCGACTTCATGGCCGTCACCCACGGCGTCGACCTGGAGCAGTACGCGGCCGGCTGGCCGTTCCGCCTGGTCACCGAACTGCACGAGCGGCCCCGGGCGGTGCTCGGCGGCGCGACGAAGTGGGTCAACGGCCGGCCCGGCGTCGTCGAGTCCATCGAGGGCGTGGACGAGGTCCGCGCACTGCCCGGCGTCCTCGGGGTCGACGTGTACCTCGCGCCCGGCGACGTCATCAGCCCGATGACCGACAACTACGGCCGGCACGTCCAGGTCCTCGTCACCGCCGAGGACACCGCGGCCGCCATCGAGCGGTGCGACGGCCTCCTCGACCGGATCCGCGTGGTCACCCGGCCCGAACAGGGCTGACCCGCACCCGTCAGGCACGAACCGAAGCGAGAGAGAGCCAGGAAGTGGCAACCACCGTCGAACCCGAGTCGATAGGCCGGAAACTCGGCATCCCACGGTTGAAGGGGCACGGAAAGTTCGTCTCCGCGAGTCTGATCGACAGCCTCGGCACCGGACTGATCCTGGCGTTCACGGTGGTGTACTTCGCCCGGACCACCTCGGTGTCGCTGGCCGCGATCGGCGCCGCGATGACCCTGGCTCGGCTCCTCGCCCTGCCCACGTCGATGATCGTGGGCCCGCTGATCGACCGGTTCACCGCCCGTCGCACGGCGGCCTGGGGCAACCTGGTCTCGGTCCTCGGCTACCTCGGCTTCCTCATGGCGCACTCCGTGTGGCAGATCGTGATCGTGGTCTTCCTCGTACAGGTGGGACACACCACGTACTGGACGTCCAGCAGCGGCCTGGTGGTGCTCGCCGCCCCCGAGGACCGGCGCACCACCTGGTTCGGCTTCATGACGGCCCTGCGCAACACGGCGATGGGCATCGGCGGCGCGCTCGCCGCCTTCGCCTTCACGCTGGGGGAGGGGACCGCGCTCCACGCCATCGTCATCGGCAACGCGGCCAGCTACGTCCTCGCGGCCACCCTTCTCTACACCTGGCGGCCCGCACCCCAGGAGACCTCGCACGAGACGCCGCAGGCGACCGCCGACGTGATCCTCGACGCGGCCCCGGAGGAGCGGGCCGCCCCGCCGGAGCAGCCCCGGGCCGGCTACGGAACGGTCCTGCGGGACGTCTCGTACACGCTGCTCATCGGGGTCAACGCCACCATGGTGTTCGCCCAGATGCTCATCAAGGTGCTGCTGGCGATCTACATCGTCGACGCGCTGAAGATGCCCGCCTGGACCGCGGGCACGCTGATCGTGGTCAACGCGATCCAGGTCTCCCTGACCCAGACCCTGGTCGCCCGCAAGGCCGAGTCCTCCCGGATGACGCGCGCCGTGATGCTCGCCGCGGTGCTCAACGCCGCCGCGTTCGTCCTCTTCGCCGTCCTCTACGTGACGCCGGACGCGGTGACCTACGTGGGGCTCTTCCTCGCGATGGTCGTCTTCACCCTCGGCGAGGTCATCGCCTTCCCCGCCCTCGACACCCTGAGCGTGTCGATGGCCCCCAGCACCATCCGTGGCCGCTACCTGGCCACCTACCAGCTGTCCTGGACCGTCGGCGAGGTCGTCGCGCCGGGACTGCTGACCTTCCTCCTCGCCCGGGGCGAGGTGCTGCCGATGGTCTTCCTCGCCTCGCTGAGCCTGCTGGCCATCCCGCTGCTCCTCGCCCTGGAGAAGCGAGTGAGGACCAAGACGTCCGAGACGGCCGGGACCACCGGGACGTCCGACGAGACCAAGACGATGACAGGAGAAAGCGCATGAAGACGGTCGTCGTGATTTCGACCCGGGGCTTCGGGGTGTTCCGCCACGACCTGCTGGTGGAGCCGGACCAGGTGCGGTTCGTCGGCATCTTCTCCGAGCAGGACAGCGCCAACGTCTCGCAGGAGGAGCGGAACTACTTCCACGAGATCCACGTGGTCCCGTGCGGCCTCGACGACCCTTCGTACACCGAGTCGTCGATCGCGGACCCGGCGTCCGTACGGGCCCTCGTGCGCAAGATCGCCGCGGAGTGCGCTCCCGGTGAACTCACCCTGCACTGCTTCGACGAGCGAAACCTGCTGCTGACGGGCGAACTGCGCGAGGAGCTGGGACTGCCCGGCCCCACCTACGACGAGCTGCTGCCCTACCGGGACAAGTGCCTGATGAAGGAGCGGCTGGCGGACACCGGCCTGCGGGTGCCGAGGTTCGGCCGCTTCGACGCCGATGCCCGCGCGGCGGACCCGGTGGCCTACCTGGACCGGATCGTCGCCGAGGTCGGCCTCCCCTTCGTGCTCAAGCCCGTCGACGCGGCCTCCGCCGACGGTGTCCACAAGGTCTTCACCGCGGAGGAGTTCTTCGCCCTGCCGGCGGACCTCGGGCGCTCGTACGAGTACGAGGAGCACATCGACGGCACCATGTACAGCGTCAACCTGGTGACGCAGAACGGCGAGACGGTCTTCCGCGGGGTCACCGAGTACCTGGTCAACTCCACCGAGGTGCAGAAGGGCCGGGTCAACGCCGACATCAACCTGATCGACTCCGACCCCCGGGTCGACCGCATGGTGGCCTTCACCGAGACCGTCCTGGACGCGCTCGGCCGGCTGGACGGCGGCAGCCACCTGGAGCTCTTCCACACGAAGGACGACGAGCTGGTCTTCCTGGAGGTCGGCGCCCGGTTCAAGGGTCTGGCCGGACTCGCGGCCATGCAGGAGAACTACGCGGTCGCGCTGCTCAACCTGGCCTTCGAGATCGAGGCCGGAGTGCGCAGCCACCCGTGGGACCAGGAGCAGATGTACTGCTTCGACGCGGTGATCCCCAAGCGTCCCGGCGTCGTCGCGCAGCTCCTGGACCCGGAGGTCGAGAGCGACTTCACGATGAAGTGGAAGGTGGAGCTCGGCGAGGAGATCAAGCAGGGCGCCTCGCTCATCGACAACGGCGGCACCTTCCTCGTCCGCAACAAGGACTACGAGACCCTCTACCGGGACTTCGAGAAGCTGGCCGGCTACACGCCGATCCGCTACACGGACGAGGTCTGACGCCGTGCTGCGACGCGCGCGCGAAGCGGACGACGTGGACATGGAGTCGCTGCGCGCCACCGTCGGCCGCATCGTCGAGGCGGACCGCTTCGACGGCTGGCTGATCGAGCTGCCCGACCACGTGCTGGTCGCGGTCGCGGCGCCGCTCGAGATGCTCGGATTCCAGCACTATCTGACGCCGCCCCAGGACGATCTGCTGGTCAGGGCGGCCCGGGTGGTGTGGGACTCTGTGGCCGGTCTCCTGGACGACTGCCCGGCCGATCTGGCCGCCGAGTTCGCCTCCCTGGGCGCCGCCGTCACCCCGCGTGACGCCGGCGCGGTGGCGCGGCCAGGGGTGAGCCGAGCCGACCTGACATGAACGACAGGAGTCCCTCCGTGCACTACACCGGACTTGAACTGGACCGGGCCGGCGACCGCCGATCCGACGCGGCCTGGGTCGCTTCGCAGGCGTCCCGTCCCGGCACCCGGGTGCTCCCGCTCTGGCGCGACCAGTGCCTCACGCGGGGCGGGACACCGGTGGTACGGAGGGTCGCCGACGCGGCCGAGCTGCTCGACCAGGCCGCCGAGGCGGTGTTCCTGGGACTCGACGGGGACGAGGCGGTCTTCGCGGCCGACCTGTCCGCACTGGAGGAGGACCGGGCCCGCGACCTGGCCGGCGCCGACGCCGTCCAGGACGTCCGGCAGCTCGTCGCCGGCATCACCGCGGCCGAGGCCGGACTGCTCGCCTACGCGCGCGGCCTGCTGCACTGGCACCGCAACCAGCGGTTCTGCGGTGCCTGCGGCGGTCCCGCCGACTCCAGGGACGGCGGCCATCTGCGGGTCTGCCGCGACTGCGGGAAGCTCCTCTTCCCGCGCATCGAGCCTGCCGTGATCATGCTGATCGAGCTGGCCGGTCAGCCCCGGCGCTGCCTGCTGGCACGGCACGCCCAGTCCGGGCCGCAGTCCTTCAGCACCCTCGCCGGCTTCGTCGAGATCGGCGAGAGCCTGGAGGACGCCGTGCGGCGCGAGGCCTTCGAGGAGGCGGGCGTCCAGGTGAAGTCCGTCGTCTACCAGGGCTCACAGGCATGGCCCTTCCCGGCGGGCCTCATGGTCGGGTACCGCGCCGAGGCCGCCACGGACACCGTCCGTGTCGACGGTGCCGAGGTGGTGGACGCGCGGTGGTTCACGGCGGCGGAACTGCGGGCCCGCATCGACGCCGGGCACGTCTACCGCGCCGACTCCATCGGCAAGTTCCTCATCGAGGGCTGGCTCGCCGAGAACGACGCGAGCGCCGCGTCCACAGCGGCCGAAGCGAACGCCGCCGACTCCGACGACACGGAGTACACGGATGGATGAAACGGATGGATGACCTTCATGGATGACACGGATGGCTGACACTGCCGCGGCACCGACAACGACCCGACGGCCACAGCCCGCGTCCCGGGTTCTGGCCGTCCCCGCCGCCGAGCCCGGCCAGGCGCTCGACTACTTCCTCCGGGCCCGGCTGGCCTGTGAGACGGACCCCTTCGACGTCCACCACGACGTGTCCGACGGGGTGGCCGGCTTCGTCCTGATCGACGCCCGGCAGGAGGCCGCGTACCGGGAGGAGACGCTTCCCGGCGCGCGCAGCGTTCCGCACCCCACGATGACCGCCGACGTCCTCGGCGCGCTCGACCCCGAACTCCTCTACGTGACCTTCGGCTGGGGTCCCGCCTGCAACGCCGGCACGAAGGCGGCGGCCGCGCTCGCGGCCGCCGGATTCCGGGTCAAAGAGATGATCGGCGGCCTGGAGTACTGGAAACGCCAGAACTATCCCACCACCGGAAGGGGCGAGTGACATGAGTGAAGAGATCAAGCGGGTCATCGACGAGGTCGACGGAATACGCAAGGGCCTGGACAGAAGCGCGGACCCACGCGACCCCGAATTCCTCGACGGACTGCTGAAACAGATGGAGAAATCCCCGCATCTGCGTGAACAGCCCATCGCGCGGGCCCTCATGGAGGACCTGCGCGGGTTCGCGGAGGAGCCCCGGCTGCTGCGTACCAAGGCCCATGTCAACAGCCGTCGTGACCAGCACATCTTCTCGTACTTCGATGCCTCGTACTTCCCCCGGCTGTCCCTGGACTACCTGACCTACGAGACGCTGCCGACCCACCCGCTGCTGGCCGAGCGGTACGCCAGCAACACCATGCCGGTGAACATCACCGCGTGCTCCGAGGGATTCGAATCCCGGGTGGTCGTGGCGCTGTTCCCGGAGAACCACCTCGACGGCCGTCAGGACCCGGACGACCTGATCTTCTATTTCATCAACAAGTTCGTGGAACGCCACAACCGCATCACCCGCAAGATGATCGACGCGGTCATGGCGCCGGGCAGCTTCCCGCTCATCCAGGGGGCCGACGACGACCTCGTCGAATCCGCCTCCGCCTGGTGGGTGCGGCTGCACGAGTTCCACCACCGGCAGGGCGACATGCCCATTCCCGACTACCTCCACGCCAAGAAGCTCAAGCCGCTCGCCGGCCTGGAGGAGCTCCGCGTCGACGTCTCCTCGATGCTGGTCTGCCTGAACGACGACGAGCTTCCCGCCGACGAGGCCGGGCGCGCCTACGAGTACATGCTCGCGGAGCGCCTGCTGCGCTACGCGGTCGAGGGCATCCCCCGGCCCAACTACGACGCCGTCGCCTCCCAGTTGCTCTTCAACTACCTGTCCGAGAACGGCGGCATCGCCCTGCGCGGTGACCGGATCCACCTCGCGCCCGAGCTCCCCGCGGTGCTGGCCCGTTTCCTGGACGAGATCGTGACCGTGGAACGGCGCATCCACAGCGAGTCCGTGGCGGACGTCAAGGCCGGCCTGCTGGCGTTCACCAACGCCTACACCGACTACGACGAGGCGGCCAAGGACTACCGGCACATCCCGTTCTTCGCCGACGTCAAGCAGCGACTGGGCGTCTGACCCGCATGGCGCCACCACCGGCACCGCGGTGCTCGCTGCCCGCCCGGCTGGTCCTGGCCGCCCACGAGGACCCCAGGCTGCGCTCCCGGATGTTCCGGACGGAGCTGGGGTTCGGCGCGGCCGGCGCCGCCCTCCTCGAACTCGCCCTGGAGGGAAGGATCAGCGTCTCGCACGACGAGATCGTGGTCCGCGGCGCACGGCGCTGCCCCGACCCGGTCGTCGACCTCGTCCTCGAACGGCTGCTGTTCGCCGAGCGGGGACGCGGGCCGCGCGGCTGGGTCGAGCGGCTGGGCCCGGACGTTCTGGAGGGGACCCGGGACCAGCTGCTCGACCAGGGCCTGCTGGTGCCCGTACGGCGCCGGGTCCTCGGGCTGTTCCCGGTCCACGGGTACGCGCTCGCCGACACCGGTCCCCGGCGCCCGGCGGACCCCGCGGTGACCTGGCTGCTCGACGCCCTCCGCCGGCCGACCGAGGCCCCGCGCCCGGAGTGCACGGATCCGGTCGTCCTCGCGGTCCGGGCCGCCACGGCCGCGGCGGCCCTCCCGCTCGCCTGCTCGGGCTGAGCGCGGGGGCCGCCCGGCGCGTCCGGAGCCCCCGGATAGGGTGATCGGCATGCGTGATTTCGGGGTGGGTTTCCGTTACCTGGTGCGAGGCCAGAAGTGGGTCGGCCGGCACGGCCGGTGGTTCGGCTTCGGGCTGCTGCCCGGTCTGGTGACGCTCGTGCTGTACGCGGGGGCGCTCATCGGCCTCGGCTACGGCGCCGACGACCTCACCGGCTGGGCGACGCCGTTCGCCGACGACTGGAGCTCGCCCTGGCAGGGGCTCTTCCGCGGCTTCCTGACCGGGCTCGTCTTCTGCTTCGGCCTGTTCCTCGCCGTGATCACCTTCACCGCGGTGACGCTGCTGGTCGGCCAGCCGTTCTACGAGTCCCTCTCCGAGCAGGTCGACCGCGCCGAGGGCGGCGACGTCCCCGAGTCCGGCCTCCCGCTCTGGCGCGAACTGTGGATCTCCGCGCGGGACAGCGTGCGGGTACTGCTGCGGGTCGTGCTCTTCGGCGTCCTGCTCTTCGCGTGCGGTTTCATCCCGGTCGTCGGCCAGACGGTCGTCCCCGTGATCGGCTTCTGCGTCTCGGGCTTCTTCCTCGCCGAGGAACTCTCGGCCGTCGCACTCCAGCGCCGGGGTGTCGAGCTGAAGGAGCGGCTGGCCATGCTCCGGGGCCGCCGGGCGATGGCCCTCGGCTTCGGCGTCCCTCTCACCCTCTCCTTCCTGGTCCCGCTGGTGGCCGTGTTCCTGATGCCGGGCGCGGTCGCCGGCGCCACGCTGATGGCACGCGAGCTGACGGGGGAGTCGGCAACCCTCGACGGGGCCGACGACGCCATCGGCCCCGCGGCACCGGCCCCCGCCCCGGTCCGGCCGCCCGCCGGCAAGTAGCCGGCCCCGCGGATTCCGCCGCGCGCCGCGGGCTACAGGTGGCTGTCCGGGAGCGGCTGCGGCACCGGGTCCAGGACCGGGTGCAGTTCCGCGCGGGCCTCCCACCAGGTGCGGTGGAAGGCGTTGTGGCCGACGTTCGCGAGGTACGCGAGGGCCGCCGCGCGGTAGAGCAGGTCCGCGTCACGGGCCGGGACCGCCGCGCGGTTCCAGGCCAGCCGGATCCGGCCGTTGATCGGCTCGCCCTCCAGCGGCCGCAGCACCGTGCCCTCCGCCGGCGGCGCCGTGGGCTGGCTCAGTGAGATCGCGCGGCCCGAGGCGATCAGGTCGTAGTGCATCTTGCGGTCCGCGATCCGGTACCGCAGCGAGGGGGTGAACCCGGCCTTCGCGCAGGCGTCGACGAGGGCCTCCGGCCCGCCGTCGTCGTCCTCCACCAGCGTCATCCACGTCTCGCCCGCCAGGTCCGCCAGCGAGATCAGCTGCCGGTCCGCCAGCCGGTGCGCGGCCGACATCCGCACGCAGAACGGCTCCTTCGGGATCAGCGTCCGGGCCAGCGTGCCGTCCGGCAGCGGCACCTCGTGGTCGTTGACCTCGCCGTAGACGATCGCGTCGTAGCGGCCCGCGCCGAGCATCCGCGTCAGCGTGGTCACCGAGTGCTCCAGGCTCACGGCGATCTCCCGGCCGGTCATCACCGGCTCCAACTGCTCGATGAGCCCGTCGACGAGCACGAGGAGGATGCAGCCGAGCCGTAGCGAGGGGTGCGGGGCGGCGGCCCGTGCCCCAGCGGCCAGGGCGTCCATCTCGCCCAGCACCCGGCGTGCCCGGGACAGCACGAACTCGCCCAGCGGCGTGGGCCGTACACCCTCCCTGCCGCGGAAGAACAGCTCGCCGCCCGCCGCCCGTTCGATCCGGCGCAGCTGCGCCGACAGCCCCGGCTGGGAGACCCCGAGCCGTACCGCCGCACGCCCCAGACTTCCCGCGTCGGCTATCCGGCAGACAGCCTCAAGATGCCTCAACTCCAGCTGCATCCGGGCAGCGTACGCACGGTGCGGCGGCGGCACCATAACGCGGGTCTTATGACCGGTGGGATGTCCCGAACTGGCCATGTCCACGCCCATACTCGGCGCGACGATCCGTCTCCCCCACCCTGAAACGGAGCAGACGTTGCACTCCATCAGACTCACGGCGGCCGTGGCAGCCCTCGCGCTGTCGGCGAGCCTCGCGACCGCCCTCGCCGGCCCCGCCGCCGCGGCCCCGCAGGTCCGGCCCGTGCCGCCCGGCCAGGGCAAGTCCCTCGCTCTCGCCGCCGCCGACAAGGCCGCGGACAGCGGGCTCGACGAGCTGCGCCACGGTGCCGACGAAGACCTCGTCCGCACCGCGGTCACCCCCTGGGCGAACGGGCTCTACTACGCCGCCTACCAGCGCACCTACCGCGGTCTCCCCGTCGTCGGCGGGGACGCCGTCGTCCTCTCGGACAGCGCCGGCAAGGTCCGCGACATCGCCGCCGCCCCGGCACCCGCCATCCGGATCCCCACGAAGGCGAAGGTGACGGCCGCCGCGGCCCTCGCCACCGCCCGCGCCCAGCTGGCCACCGTCGAGAGCGCGAGCACGCCCGAACTCACCGTGCTGCTCAAGGGCGACAAGCCCGTCCTGACCTGGCACACCCGGGTCGTCGGCCGGACCGCGGCGGACACCCCGAGTGCGCTCGACACCTATGTCGACGCACGGACCGGCGGCGTCGCCCGGTCCACCGACAAGATCCTGCACGCCGACGGGCGCGGCTACCACGACGGCAACGTCACCATCGACACCGCCGCCTCCTCGATGACCGACCCGAACCGCTCGGGCTTCAAGTGCGGCGGGCAGAACGGCAGCGCCTACACCGGCTCCTCGCCGTGGGGCAACGGCGGTGCCAACGACCTGGTCACCGCCTGCGTCGACATCATGTACGCGGCGCAGAAGGAACACTCCATGCTCAAGGAGTGGTTCGGCTACAACGGCCAGAACGGGCAGGGCGGCATGGTCCCTGCGCGGGCCGGCCTGAGCGAGGTGAACGCGTACTACGACGGTACGAAGACCACCTACGGGCGCAACCAGAACGGCACCAACCAGCTCACCGGCATCGACGTCGTGGCGCACGAGTACGGCCACGAGATATTCGACCGGACACCGGGCAGCTCCGGTTCGAGCAACGAGAACGGCGGGCTCAACGAGTCCACCGGCGACATCTTCGGAGCGCTCACCGAGCACTACGCCAACAACCCCAACGACACCCCGGACTACACGGTCGGCGAGAAGCTGAACTTCCTCGGCGACAACAAGCCGATCCGCTACATGTACAACCCCTCGCTGCACAGCAACGACCCGAACTGCTACACCCAGTTGAACTCCGGCACCGAGGTGCACGCGGCGGCCGGCCCGCAGAACCACTGGTTCTACCTGCTCGCCGAGGGTTCCAACCCGGGCGGCGGCAAGCCCGCCAGCCCCATCTGTTCCGGCGGCCCGTCCTCCGTGACCGGCATCGGCATCCAGAAGGCCGGCAAGATCTTCATGGGCGCCCTGCTGAGCAAGACCTCCTCCTGGAACCACCTGGCGGCCCGCAAGGCGACCCTGGCCAGCGCCAAGAACACCTACGGCAGCGCCGAGTGCAACGCGGTGAAGGCCGCCTGGAACGCGGTCGCCGTACCGGCCCAGTCCGGTGAGACCGACTGCGGCGGCACCACCACGCCGGACTTCTCGCTCGCCCTGAACCCGTCCTCCGGATCGGTCCAGCCCGGTGCATCGGCGACCTCCACGGTCAACACCTCCACCACCGGCGGCAGCGCGCAGACCGTCCAGCTCTCCGCGAGCGGCGCGCCGAGCGGGGTCACGGTCTCCTTCAGTCCCACCTCGGTGACCTCGGGCGGCTCCTCCACGATGACCGTCCAGGTCGCCGCCGGCACGGCCGACGGCACCTACCCGATCACCGTGACCGGAAGGGGCTCCGCCACCCACACGGTGACGTACCAGCTGAGCGTCGGCACCACCACACCGCCCACCGGCTGCGACGGCACCGAGTACACCTACCGGGGCACGCTGGGCTCCGGCCAGGCCCAGGCGCAGCCGGACGGCTCGTACTACCACTCCGCCACCTCCGGCACCCACGTGGGCTGCCTCCGCGGCCCGGCGGGCACCGACTTCGACCTGTACCTGCAGAAGTGGAACGGCGCCAACTGGGCCGATGTGGCCGTCGGCGGCACCGAGGGCGCCGACGAGGACGTCCGCTACAACGGGACCGCCGGCTACTACCGCTACGTGGTCCACGCCTACAGCGGCTCCGGTGCCTACACGCTGGGCATCAGCGCCCCGTGACGGAGCCGGGTGCACCCGTCGACGGGCGGGGGGTCCGTGACGGGTGACGCCGAGACCGCCTCCCCGCGGTCGACGCCCCTGGCCGGGCGGCCGGTTCTCCGGCCGCCCGGCCTCGGCACGTGTCAGACCGGGATGCTCGCCAGGACGTATCCGGCGACCTCGCCGCCCGCGTCCGCGATCCGCTCCCCGTCCGGGCCCCAGGCTCCGGCGGCGCCGCACCCCACGCCGTCCTCGTTGCGGCCGAGGACGTTGCCCAGCACGACGTACAGGCCGAAGTCCCGGGCGCGCGCCGGATACACCTTCTCGAACGAGTCGTTGTCGGCGGAGAGCACCGAACTGGCGAGGTAGACCCGGCAGCCGTCGCCCGCCGCCCGCTCGGCCAGTTCCGGGAACCGGTTGTCGTAGCAGGTGGCCAGTGCGAACCCCACACCGTCCAGGGCGAACCGGCCGTCCCGCGTGCCCGGCGTGAAGACCTCCCGCTCGACGCCGTACAGGTGCTGCTTGTCGTAGCGCGCGAGCAGCGCGCCGTCGGGCCCGATCACCAGCGACGTGACGCCCGGCCGGCCGTCCGCGGCGCGCACCGGACCGTTGACCACGGCCGCGGCCCCGGCCGCGCGGCACGCCTCGCGGACGGGTTCGAGCCGGGGGTCGTCCTCGGCGAGCACGAGTGCGGGGGTGTCCCGGATCAGGCTCGGCTCGTAGCCGGACAGGGCGAGTTCGGCGAAGACGACGACGCGGGCCCCGTCCGCCCCGGCGGCCCGGATCAGCCCGGCCGCGGTGCGCACGTTGGCGTCGATGTCCCCGGCGACCGGGGCGAACTGGGTGGCTGCGACGATCATGACCCCCATCATCCCAAGCGCCCGGCCCGCGGGACACCCCGGGACCCGCCCGGGGCGTCGGCCGTCTCGCGGAGCAGCCCCAGGAAGGCCGTGGCCGCCCCGCGCCCCTGAACCGCCCTACCGCCCTGCCGGCCCCTCCGGACGGCCGTACCCGGCGGCGGCGACGGCGACGGCGACGATGGCGCGGACCTGGGCGATGATGTCGAGCCGGTTCCGTACGAACGCGGGGTCGGTGACCGTCCCCGTCGCAGGATCCGCGTTGTCCGCGCCGAACTGGAGCACCGGGGTGTGGACATGGCCCCCGGGCAGGTCCTCCAGACCGAGCCGGTCGCGCAGCAGGGTGGCC
Organism: Streptomyces sp. NPDC048338; assembly: GCF_043201055.1. Lineage (NCBI taxonomy): Bacteria > Bacillati > Actinomycetota > Actinomycetes > Kitasatosporales > Streptomycetaceae > Streptomyces > Streptomyces sp. NPDC048338. The sequence continues at coordinate 703,762 of NZ_JBICYQ010000001.1, read as the reverse complement.
CGGTAGGCGATCTCGTTGGAGAGGTAGTTCCCGCCGCCGCCCGAGCGGGCCAGGGAGCCGGGCGTCGGCCCGTCGGGCCTGACCACCGGTTCGCTCGCCCCGGCCGGTATCTCCGTCACCGACGTGTTGTCGTAGACCGGGAAGCGCCCGGTGTCCGCCGCCGTGACGGCGCGGTACGGGAGCGTCGTCGCCGTCCACTGGGGCTGTGCCGCGGGGTCGGTCACGGGGACCGTCTCCGTGCGCGACACGTCGTCGTTGTCGGGGAAGCCGCCCCGCCAGGCCCCGTTGTGGCGTTCGAGGTCGAAGCGGCCGACCCGTCCCTGGCTGACCGTGGTGAACAGATCCGCCTCCGGCAGCCGGTGGCGCAGCGTCCGTTCCACGGTCCCGTCGGCGAAGTCCTGCCAGCGGACCGGGAAGACGGCCGTCTCGATCCGCGCGAGGCCGCCGTCCGCCGTCCGGATCCAGGTCCCGTCGAGGGCAAGGGCGGTGGCGCCGGACGGGTTGCCGATCCGGGTGTCACGGTCCAGCGTGAACGGGTCGAAGCCGGTCAGCAGCACCCGCTTGACGCCCGGGCCCGCCGTGAAGCGGATCGAGTCCTGGCCCCGGGAGGACCGTTCGAGCCGGTCGAGGAGCCGGGCCCGGGCGGCGTCGTCGAGCGCGAAGGCGGGCTGCCAGGAGCGCAGGGCGCGGGTCAGCCCGAGCCGTGCCCAGTACAGCGGACGGTCGTCGTCCCGGCTCAGGTCGCCGGTCGCCGGCCCGCGTCCCTGGGCCCGGTCGACCGCCCGCCGCCACAGCCGCGCGCCCTGGCGGTCGACCGTGCGCTCGGCCTCCCGGTAGGAGCCCGTGTCCGCGAGCGCGGCGGCGAACTCCGGTGCCACGGAGTCGAATCCGCTGCGGCGCAGGATCTCCCGCGGTACGGCCCGGTCGAGCCGGGCCTCCTCCACGGTGACGGGGGCGACGGCGGTGTCCGCCGCGGTCGCCGGCGGGCCTCCGAGGCCGAGCGCGGTGGCGGCGAGGGCGAGACAGAGCGAGACAGGGCGCATCCGTGACACGGGAGTCCTTCCGTCGGGTCCGGGCAGTATCCCGGCCCCATCGCAACTCCCGCTACGGCGCCCTCAGTCGTCCCCGAGGTCCCCGGGGTCACCGGCGTCCGGGCCGTGCGTGCCCCCGGCGTCCACGCGACCCCCGGGGTCCGCGGTGCCCAGGCCGAGCAGCCGCAGGAAGTCCCGGAACGCCGCCGGCATGTCCACCGCCGCCGGATCCAGGAGCCACTGGTACTGGAGCCCGTCCATCACCGCGGTGAGCAGCGGCGCGGCCCGCTCCGGGGTCAGCCCGCCGGGCAGCCGTTCGCCGAACTCCAGCCGCAGGACCTTCGCCATCTCCTCGCGGACCTGGGTGTAGCGCTCGGTGAAGAAGTCCCTGGCCGGGTGCCCGTCCGTCACGCTCTCGCCGAGCAGCGCGGAGAAGGTCTGCACGATCCCCGGCCGCATGGCGTTGTACTCGACGAGGGAGTCGACGAGGTCGAGCCGCCACCCCTCCCGTCCGCGGCCGCCGCTGGTGTCCCAGGTGTCGCGCTCCTGGAGGACCGCGACGAGCAGTGCCTCCTTCGTCGGGAAGTAGTGCAGCAGTCCCTGCTGGGTGAGGCCGACCCGCTCGGCGACCGCGCCCAGCGAGGCGCCCCGGTAGCCGCGCTCCGCGATCACCTCGAGGGCCGCGCGCACGATGTCCGCCCGCCGTTCCTCGCTTCTGGCCCGCACCATCGCCGTGGCCCCCTTCCCGGGTCCCTGGGTGGAAGTCCTGTCGCACAGGACCGTACGGCATCTCAAGATAACGAAGAAGTAACGTAACCTACCGATCTACAGGGAGTCGGGTCACCATGGCCCCCTCAGCACTTCGACGAGGAGGTACGGCCGTGGCAGAGACCCCTGCGGACACCGTTCGCGAACAGGCCGTCGACGCGGCACTCGCCCAGCTCGACCTGGACACCAAGGCCCGGCTGCTGGCCGGCCGGGACATGTGGTCGCTCCCCGCCCTGCCGGAGATCGGACTGGCGTCCCTCGTCATGTCCGACGGCCCGATCGGCGTCCGAGGTGTGCGCTGGACCGCCGACGACCCCTCCGTCGCCCTGCCGTCGCCGACCGCCCTCGCCGCGTCCTGGGACCCGGCCCTGGCCCGCCGGGCCGGCCGCCTGCTCGCCCAGGAGGCCCGCCGCAAGGGCGTCCACGTCCTGCTCGCCCCCACAGTGAACCTGCACCGCTCACCGCTCGGCGGCCGCCACTTCGAGGCCTACAGCGAGGACCCCCACCTCACCGGCGAGATCGGCACCGGCTACGTCCTGGGCGTCCAGGACGGCGGCGTCGGCACCACGGTCAAGCACTTCGTCGCCAACGACGCCGAGACCGACCGCTTCACCGTGGACAACAGGGTGGCCCCGCGCCCGCTGCGCGAGCTCTACCTCGCCCCCTTCGAGGCCATCGTCGAGAACGCCCACCCCTGGGGCATCATGACCGCCTACAACGAGGTCAACGGCGTGACGATGACCGAGCACCGCCACCTGGTGAACGAGGTCCTGCGCGGCGAGTGGGGCTTCGACGGCCTCAACGTCTCCGACTGGATGGCCGCCCGGTCCACCGTCGGCGACATCGAGGGCGGCCTCGACCTCGCCATGCCCGGCCCGCACACCGTCTACGGCGAGGCGCTCGCCGCCGCCGTCCGCGCCGGCGAGGTGGCCGAGTCGGCCGTCGACGAGGCAGCCCGCAACGTCCTTCGGCTGGCGGCCCGGGTCGGCGCCCTCGACGGCGCGCCCCCGGTCGTCACCGAGCCGCCCGCGCCCCTCGACGGCGCGGAGGTCGCCCGCGAGGTCGCCCGCCGGGGCCTCGTCCTCGTCCGCAACGAGCGCGACGCGCTGCCGCTCGCCGCGGCCGGCACCGTCGCCCTGAGCGGCGCCGCCGCCCGCGACGCCCGCGTCCTCGGCGGCGGTTCGGCCCAGGTCTTCCCCGACCACGTCGTCTCCCCGCTCGACGGCCTCGCCGACGCCCTCCCGCCGGGCACGCTCACCTACACCGTGGGCGCCGACCCGAGCGACGAACTCGTGCCCGCCGACCAGGGATTCACCCTCCGCGCGGTCTGCCGCGACGCCGCGGGAGCCGTCCTCGGCGAGGGCACCCTGCCCAACGGCCAGGTCCAGTGGATCGGCGACGACCTCCCCGCCGGGGTCACCCACGAGACGCTCGCCTCCATCGAGGTCGTCGGCAGCTTCACCCCGCGCGAGAGCGGCGAGCACTCCTTCGGCACCCGGGGCCTAGGCGCCTTCACCCTCGGCATCGCGGGCGAGACCCTCTTCGAGGGCGTCCAGACGATGGGCCCGGAGACCGACCCCTTCGAGGCGTTCTTCGGCGCTCCCGTCGAGCGCGCCAAGGTGACGCTCACCGCCGGCGAGACGGTCGAGGTGTCCCTGCTGCACCCGCTCGACAAGGAGTTCGCGGCCCCGCTGGCGGCCGTGATGTTCTCCTTCGTCCACCTCGGTCCGCGCCGTGACCCCGACGAACTGATCGCCGAAGCCGTCGAGGCGGCACGCGCCGCCGACACCGCCGTCGTGGTCGTCGCGACGACGGAGCGCGTCGAGTCCGAGGGCTTCGACCGCACGGACCTGGCCCTGCCGGGCCGCCAGGACGACCTCGTACGGGCCGTGGCCGCCGCCAACCCGAACACCGTCGTCGTCGTCAACGCCGGCTCCCCGGTCGAGATGCCCTGGCGCGACGAGGTCGCGGCGATCCTCCTCAGCTGGTTCCCGGGCCAGGAGGGCGGGGCTGCGCTCGCCGACGTGCTGACCGGCGCCTCCGAACCGGGCGGACGCCTGCCCACCACCTGGCCGGTCGCCCTCGCCGACGCACCCGTCACCGAGGTCACCCCCACCGGCGGCGTCCTCGACTACGCGGAGGGTCTCTTCATCGGCTACCGCGCCTGGGACCGCGCCGGCGCCGTGCCCGCGTACCCCTTCGGTCACGGCCTCGGCTACACCACCTGGTCGTACGACGCCCTGGAGGTCACGGGGGACACCGCCCGCGTCCGGATCACCAACACCGGCGCCCGGCCCGGCCGCGAGGTCGTGCAGGTCTACCTCGCGCCGCAGGACGACACGGTCGAGCGCCCGGTCCGCTGGCTGGCCGGCTTCGCGTCCGTCGAGGCGGGCCCCGGCGCGTCCGTCGAGGCCGAGATCCCGCTGGCCCGGCGCGCCTTCGAGATCTGGGACGAGGAGAAGTCCGCGTGGACCTTCGTCGCCGGAACGTACGAGGTCAGGGCCGCGCATTCGCTCGGCGACACGCGTCTGACGGCCACGCTGGAGATCTGACCGCCGGCGCCGACCCCCTTGAGCGGTCCCGGGGCGGAACCTGACATCCGCCCCGGGGCTTCAGCGCGTCCCGAAGCGGAAGCGGGTGGTCGAGACGAGGACCTCGCCCGGCCGCAGGACCGTGGACGGGAACTCCGGGCGGTTCGGCGAGTCCGGGAAGTGCTGGGTCTCCAGCGCGACGCCGCCCAGCCTCGGATCGGCGTACACCTGGAGCCCCGGCTCGGTGGTCTCCACCGTGACCGTCCGGCCGGTGTCCGGCGCGTACAGCTCCGCGACGGCGTCCGGACCGCCCTCGTCCAGGACGAAGTTGTGGTCCAGCGGGATCGACAGCGGCCGGCCCGCCCGGAAGTCCAGCTCCGTGCCCGCGACCTCGGCGAACGTGCCGGTCGGCACGCCCGTCGCGTCGGTCGGCGTCCAGCGCGAGGCCGCCACCCGCAGCTGGTGCGGGCCGCTGCCCAGATCCCAGTACGCGTGGTTCGTCAGCGCCACCACCGTCGGCGCGTCGGTCCGCGCCCGGTACGCGATCCGCAACGCCCCGTCCGGGTCCAGGGTGTACGCCGCGGAGACCTCCAGACGGCCGGGGAAGCCCTCCTCGCCGTCCGGGCTGACCCGGGACAGCAGGACGCCGTCCGTGATCTCCCGCGCGTCCCAGACCCTCTTGTCGAAGCCGCGCTCCCCGCCGTGCAGACAGTTCGGCCCGCCGTTCAGCGGCAGCCGGTGCGTCCGTCCGTCGAGCGTGAAGGACCCGCCCGCGATCCGGTTGGCGTAACGCCCCACCAGGGCACCGAAGAAGGGCTCCGGACGCTTCAGGTACCCCGTCAGGTCGGGGAAGCCCAGGACCACGTCACCGGGCACACCGTCCCGGTCCGGCACCTGCACCGACTGCACGATCCCGCCGTACGTCAGCACCCGCACGCGGATCCCGCCGCGCTCCAGGGTCCAGCGCCGCACGTCCGTCCCGTCGGCCGAACCGAAGGGCTCCTGCGTGATCCTCATGATCCAGAACCCTACGCGGGCGGCGCCTCCGCCGTCACCCGGCGGTGGGCGATCTCGGCGAGCCGCGCCTGTCCGTCCCGGCTCGGATGGAACCAGTCCCAGGGGCTGAGCTGCGCCCCGTCGAACCGGAAGGCGAACACCGCCCCGCCGTCGTACCGGCAGCGCGGATCCTTCGCGCAGACCTCCTTCAGGACCGCGTTGTACGCCACCACCCGCTCCTGCACCGTGGCGCGCCGCCGCTCGGCGGCCGCGCTCAGGTCCTCCGCGTCGGCCAGCATCGAGGCGCAGATCCCCAGCTTCCAGACCTGCCGCCCCACCGGGTTCGTCCGGCCCGTCGACCACAGCCGCTTGAGGTCCGGGACGCTCGACACGTACACCTGCGCCTTGGGCGCGGTCTTCCGCAGCCGGGCCAGCGCCGCCTCGAACGAGGAGCGGAACTCCTCGACCGGCGTCATCCGTTCGGGACTCTCCCGGCAGGCGTCGTTCGCGCCCATCATGACCGCCACCAGCTCCGGCGCGCGGGCACCGGCCCTGGCCATCTGCTCCGGCAGCTCTTCCATCCGGGCCCCGGACCGGGCGAGGTTCCAGCTGTGTCCCGCGACCCGCTCCGGGCCGAGCAGCCGCAGGGCGAGGCTGTCGACCGCCGCGTCCGTGCCGGTCGCCCAGGACGCCTCCGGACAGTCCGTCAGGATGCCGCAGGCGTCGAAGGCCCGCGTGATGGAGTCGCCGACGGCGGCCACCGAGGCGGGGGAGCGGTCCCAGACGGGCGTCGGCCTCGGCTTCGGGCTCGCCGACCGGGACGGCGCGGAGGCCCCCGGCGGGGCCGCGTCGCAGCCGGACAGGGTGCCCGCGCACAGCAGGACCGCCACCGCCGAGGCGACGACGGTGCGAAAACGTTGTCGGGCGTGCATGCCTCGGCTTCTCCTCCGGCGTCCGTTCGGCGTCCTGGCGAGTGAAAGCTTGGTGTCCACCGGCCCCCGGACCGACCGTACGTCACCCCAAGGGCGGTGCGGCACGGTAGCTTTTCCCCCGTCGAACCAGAGGCACCTTTGCCAACCGGCTCCGGTAAATTACATCACGTCACATGCTGTCCCTTTTTCGGGGGTTTGTGGAGTTTTGCTCCCGATGCTGTTTACTGAGGCCGCTGGGAAGGCGAACCTCGTCCCACACTGGAGGTCCCGGTGACGACACGTGGAGTCCTGTACGTTCACTCCGCACCGCGCGCGCTCTGCCCGCACGTCGAATGGGCGGTCGCGGGTGTCCTCGGTGCGAGGGTCCAGCTCGACTGGATCCGTCAGCCGGCGTCGCCCGGCACCTGGAGAGCGGAGTTCTCCTGGCGGGGCGAGACCGGCACCGCCTCCAGACTCGCCTCCGCGCTGCGCGGCTGGCAGATGCTCCGCTTCGAGGTCACCGCGGAACCCTGCCCGACCGCCGAGGGCGAGCGCTACAGTGCCACCCCCGAACTCGGCATCTTCCACGCCGTGACCGGCATGCACGGCGACATCCTGATCCCCGAGGACCGGCTGCGCGCCGCGCTCGCCCGCTCGGTGCGCGGCGAGACGGACCTGGAGGCCGAGGTCGCCAAGCTGCTCGGCAAGCCCTGGGACGACGAACTGGAACCCTTCCGCTACGCGGGCGAGGGCGCGCCGGTCCGCTGGCTGCACCAGGTCGTCTGAGGGCTGTCCCGCCATCCCCGGCGGAGCGGCGCGCGGCGTCGGACGCGGTGCTTCGCCCTGTCCTGCCCGGGCGGTCTTCCCGGGCCCGCGCCGGTGTCCCGCGGCCCGTGGACGGCACGAGGCCCCTGCCGGCGGGTGCCGGCAGGGGCCTCGTGTCAGCGTCGGGCGCCGTCCGCGGATCAGACCGTGCGGAACGCCAGGACCACGTTGTGGCCGCCGAAGCCGAAGGAGTTGTTGATCGCCGCGATCGTGCCCTGCGGCAGCGGGCGCGGCTCGCCGAGGACGATGTCCGCCTCGATGGCCGGGTCCAGCTCGTCGACGTTGATCGTCGGCGGGGCCGTCCGGTGGTGCAGCGCCAGGACCGTCGCGACGGTCTCGATGCCGCCCGCGCCGCCCAGCAGGTGACCGGTCATCGACTTCGTCGCGGAGATCGCGACGTGGTCGAGGTCGTCGCCCAGGATCTGGCGCAGCGCCTTGATCTCGGCGACGTCACCCTGCGGCGTCGAGGTGGCGTGCGCGTTGAGGTGCACGACCTCGGACGGCTTCAGGTCCGTGGAGTCCAGCAGGTTCTGCATCGCGGCGGCGATGCCCCGGCCGGTCGGCTCGGGCTGCGCGATGTGGTGGCTGTCGGCCGACAGGCCCTGGCCCAGCACCTCGCAGTAGATCTTCGCGCCGCGCGCCTTGGCGTGCTCCTCGGACTCCAGGACGACGACACCGGCGCCCTCGCCGAGCACGAAGCCGTCACGGGCGGTGTCGTACGGACGCGAGGCCTTGGTGGGCGCGTCGTTGTTCTTGGACATCGCCATCATGTTGGCGAAGGCCGCGATGGGAAGCGGGTGGATGGCCGCCTCGGTGCCGCCGGCCACGACCACGTCGGCCCGGCCGGTACGGATCATCTCGACGGCGTAGCCGATCGCCTCGGCGCCCGACGCGCAGGCCGAGACCGGGGTGTGCACGCCCGCCCGGGCGTTCACCTCCAGGCCGACGTTGGCGGAGGGGCCGTTCGGCATCAGCATGGGAACGGTGTGCGGGGAGACGCGGCGTACGCCCTTCTCCTTCAGCACGTCGTACTGGTCCAGCAGCGTGGTCACACCACCGATGCCGGAGGCGATGACGGTGCCGAGCCGCTCGGGCACGATCGTTTCGTCTTCGCCGGCGGGCGCGGTGTAGCCCGCGTCGGCCCACGCCTCGCGGGCCGCGATCAGCGCGAACTGCGCCGAGCGGTCCAGCTTGCGGGCCAGGGGGCGGGGCAGAACGTCGCCCGGGTCGACCGCGGCGGGCGCGGCGATCTGCACGGGCAGTTCGGCGAAGCGGTCGCCCTCGAGGGGCTTGACGCCGGAGCGTCCCGCCATCAGACCTTCCCAGGTCGATGCGGAATCGCCACCCAGCGGTGTGGTTGCGCCGAGACCGGTGACGACCACGGTGCGATTGGTCGAGCTCACAGGAATTCTTTCTCCACGTGTGTGATGGTCGAAATACGGCGCCACCGCCGGGTGGCGAACCGAATCAGCAAGGACCGAATCAGCCCTGGTGCTTCAGGATGTAGTCCGCGGCGTCGCCGACGGTCTTGAGGTTCTTGACGTCCTCGTCCGGGATCTTGACGTCGAAGCGCTCTTCGGCGGCGACAACGACCTCGACCATGGACAGGGAGTCGACGTCCAGGTCGTCGGTGAACGACTTGTCGAGCTCGACGTCCTCGGCCGGGATGCCGGCGATCTCGTTCACGATCTCGGCGAGACCTTCGACGATCTCTTCCTGGGTGAAGGCCATGTTGGCGCTCCTTCTGTGATTGCTTCGGTAAGGGGCTTCCGGGAGATCCGGTGTGCCTAGGGGAGGGTAACGACCGTGGCGGCGTAGACGAGACCCGCCCCGAAGCCGATGACGAGCGCGGTGTCGCCGCTCTTCGCCTGTCCGGTCGCCAGCATCCGCTCCATGGCGAGCGGAATGGAGGCGGCCGAGGTGTTGCCGGTGGTCTCGACGTCGCGGGCGACCGTGACGTTCTCCGGCAGCTTCAGGGTCTTCACCATCGAGTCGATGATCCGCATGTTGGCCTGGTGCGGGATGAAGACGTCCAGGTCCTCCGGCGCGATGCCGGCGGCGTCCAGCGCCTGCTGGGCGACCTTGGCCATCTCGAAGACGGCCCAGCGGAAGACCGCCTGACCCTCCTGCGTGATGGCCGGGAACTTGATCTCGCCCTTCTCGTTGAGGGGCAGCTTCGACACGTCGCCGACCTGGAACTCGTTCCACGGCACGGTCTGCTTGATCGTCTCGGACTTGTCGCCCTCGGAGCCCCAGACGGTGGGGCCGATGTGCGGCTCGTCGGAGGGACCGACGACCACGGCGCCCGCGCCGTCGCCGAACAGGAAGGCCGTCGCGCGGTCCTCCAGGTCGGTCAGGTCGCTCAGCCGCTCGACACCGATGACGAGGACGTACTCGGCCGAACCCTCGACGATCATGCCCTTGGCCAGCGTCAGGCCGTAGCCGAAGCCCGCGCAGCCGGCGGAGATGTCGAAGGCGGCCGGCTTGCCGGCGCCGATCTTGTCGGCGATCTCGGTCGCGACGGCCGGGGTCTGCTTGAAGTGCGAGACGGTGGAGACGACCACGGCGCCGATCTGCTCCGGGGCGATCCCGGCGTCCGCGATGGCCTTGCCGGCCGCCTCGACCGACATCGCGGTCACGGTCTCCTCGGGGGAGGCCCAGTGGCGGGTGGCGATGCCGGAGCGCGAGCGGATCCACTCGTCGGACGAGTCGATCGTCTCGAGGATCACCTCGTTCGGCACGACCCGGACCGGGCGGTAGCCGCCCACACCCAGGATCCGCGCGTACGGGGCGCCCTTGCTGGGCCTGATCTTCGACATGCTTCTCGACACTCCTTGTCAGGCTGCGGTGTGCTCGGCGACAAGCGTGCGGGCCGCGTCGAGGTCGTCGGGGGTCTTGAGGGCGACCGTGGCGACGCCCGGCAGGGCGCGCTTGGCCAGCCCGGTCAGGGTGCCGCCGGGGCACACCTCGATCAGCGCGGTGGCGCCCAGTGCCTTGAAGGTCTCCATGCACAGGTCCCAGCGGACCGGGTTCGCGACCTGGCCGACGAGGCGCGAGACGACCTCGGAGCCGGTGGCGACGGTCCGGCCGTCCTTGTTGGAGACGTAGGTGACCGACGGGTCGGCGACGGTCAGCTCGCCGGCCGCGGCCTCGAGCTTCGCGACCGCGGGGGCCATGTGGTGGGTGTGGAACGCGCCCGCCACCTTGAGGGGCACGACGCGGCGCACACCCTCGGGCTTGTCGGCCTCCAGGGCGGCCAGCTGCTCCAGCGTGCCGGCGGCCACGATCTGGCCGGCGCCGTTCACGTTGGCCGGGGTCAGGCCGAGCTTCTCCAGATGCGGGACGGTCACCTCGGGGTCGCCGCCGAGCAGCGCCGACATGCCGGTCTCGGTGATCGCGGCGGCCTCGGCCATCGCCAGACCACGGGTCCGTACGAGGCGCAGCGCGGCGGTGTCGTCGAGGACGCCGGCGAAGGCGGCGGCGGTGATCTCGCCGACGCTGTGGCCCGCGACGGCGCCGGGGGCCAGGTCACCGAGAGCGGCGGCCGACAGCAGACCGGCGGCCACCAGCAGCGGCTGGGCCACGGCGGTGTCGCGGATCTCGTCCGCGTCGGCCTTCGTGCCGTAGTGGGCGAGGTCGAGCCCGATCGCGTCGGACCAGGCCGCGATGCGGTCGGCGGCGCCGGGCAGTTCGAGCCAGGGAGTCAGGAAGCCGGGCGTCTGAGCGCCTTGGCCGGGAGCGACGAGTACGAGCACCCTCACACTCTCTCTTGTGGACGGTCCGGTGCGCCCGTGGGGACAGGGACGAAGAACCGTCGGGGGAATTGTTGGTGTTCGACAAAAGTCTAGGACTGCGGATCACCGTCGGCCAAGCGCCCCAGGATGAGGGCGATTCGCAGCGTGAACGCGGATCGGACATCGGAGGGTGACCAGCCGGTGACATCTGTCACACGTCGGAGCCGGTAGCGCACGGTGTTGGGATGGACGAACAACATCCGGGCGGCGCCTTCGAGGCTGCTCGCCTGCTCCAGATAGACACTCAGCGTCTCCAGGAGGGCCGAGCCCGCTTCCTCCAGCGGTCTGTAGATCTCCTCCACCAGCTGTTCGCGGGCCGAAGGGTCGGAGGCGATCGCGCGCTCCGGCAGCAGATCGTCCGCGAGAACCGGCCGCGGGGCGTCCTGCCAGGCCGAGCACGCCTTGAGTCCGGCGGCGGCGGCCTGCGCCGAGCGGGTCGCGGCGAGCAGGTCGGGGACGACGGGTCCGGCGACCACGGGCCCGGCCGCGTACGGCCCGATCAGGGCCTTCGCGACCTGGAGGGGGTTGTCGTTGCCGCCGGCGATCACCACGAGCCGGTCGCCGAGGACGCCGGTGAGGACCTGCAGCTTGGCGTGCCGGGCGGCGCGGCGGATCGCCTCGACGGTCAGCTCGCTGTCGCCGTCGGGGGCCGTGCCGAGGACGACGCAGACATGGTCGGGGGAGTTCCAGCCGAGGGCGGCGGCCCGTGAGACCGCGCCCTCGTCGGCCTCCCCGGACAGGACCGCGTTGACCACCAGCGACTCCAGCCGCGCGTCCCACGCGCCGCGTGCCTCGGCGGCCTGGGCGTAGACCTGGGCGGTCGCGAACGCGATCTCGCGGGCGTAGACCAGGAGCGCCTCGCGCAGGATCGACTCGTCGCCGGGTGCGGCGACCTCGTCGATCGCCACCTCCATGACCTCGATGGTGGTGCGCACCATCTCGACGGTCTGCCGCAGCGTGATGGCCCGGGTCAGCTCCCGCGGCGCGGTCCCGAAGACGTCCGTGGAGATCGCCTGAGGGGTCTCCGGGTGCCGGAACCACTCGGTGAACGCGGCGATGCCGGCCTGGGCCACCAGGCCGATCCACGACCGGTTCTCGGGCGGCATCGCCCGGTACCACGGCAGCGTCTCGTCCATGCGGGCAATGGCGTCGGCGGCGAGCCGCCCGGAGGACTGTTCGAGGCGCTTCAGGGTGGCGGTGTGCGGGTGAGCGGCGTTCGCGGGTTCAGACACGGGGACAAGACTGCCTTATCGGGACGGCGCCGTGCGGGGTCGGGGCGGTTTCGCCGACCGGCAGGTCCGGCGGGCCCGGCGGGCCCACCGTCCCGCCGGGCCCGCCGGCCGGGACGGCCCGGCACCTTCCGCGGCGCCCTCGCTCCCGCTCGCCGCGGGACTCCCGCCCCACGCGGCCGGCCCTCCCGGACCGCTCGCCCGGTCGTCTCCTGCCCCGCTCGTCCCGGCCGCCTCGCGGCCGGTCCCCGCGTCCGCCGGGGACGGGCCCGCGCCCCGGCCGGACCCCGTACCGTGGCCCCGTGATTCGCATCCAGCGCGCCGGCGACCGATACCCCGGGGGCGATCCCGAGGCCGGGATCGAGACCCGGCACGCCTTCTCCTTCGGCGGCCACTACGACCCCGACAACCTCCGTTTCGGCGCGGTCCTCGCCTGCAACGAGGAGCGGCTCGCCCCCGGCGCCGGCTTCGCCGAGCACCCACACAGCCACACCGAGATCGTCACCTGGGTCGTCGAGGGCGAGCTGACCCACCACGACTCGGCGGGCCACACCACCGTCGTCCGCCCCGGGGACGTGCAGCGCCTCAGCTCCGCCGGGGGAGTGCGGCACGAGGAGCGCAACGACGCCGAAGTGCCGCTGGTCTTCGTCCAGATGTGGCTGGCGCCGCTGGAACCGGGCGGCGAGCCCTCGTACGAGATCGTCCGCGGCATCGCCGACTCCACGCCGTACGCGCTCCCGGAGGCGGCCTCGATGCTGCACGTCCGGCGCCTGACGGCGGGCGAACGGACCGCGGTCCCGGACGCCGGCCTCGTGTACGCGCACGTCGTGCGCGGCACCGTCCGCCTCGACGGCGAGGAGCTCGGCCCCGGCGACGCGGCCCGGGTGACGGGATCCGCGAACCTCGCCCTGCTGGCCACCGCCGAGGCCGAGGTCCTGCTGTGGGAGATGCGGGAACGCTGACCCGCGCCGCGGGCGGGCGCGCTCACGCGGGCGTCAGTTCGCCAGCGCGCTCTTCGACCGCCACTTCTCCCAGCTCACGTTCCACGCCCCGTAGCCGTTGCCCTCGGCCACCGTGCCCTTGGTCTCCGCGCCCTTGATCTCGAAGGGGTCGCCCACCTTCACCATGGCGTAGAAGGCGGCGGCGTTCTCGGTGCTCATGCCGATACAGCCCGAACTGTGGTTCGCCCGGCCGAAGTAGGCCGCGTTCCACGGCGCCGCGTGCGCGTACATGCCCGACCAGGTCAGCCGCATCGAGTAGTCGACCATCTTGTCGTAGGCGTCGCCGAGCCCGACCGTCTCCGAGTTCATGTTGATCGTGCCCTCCTTCGCCATCAGCACCGCGGTGCCCCGCCAGGACCGCTTGTCCCCGCCGGGCGTGCCGCCCGAGACGGGGATGGTGCGCACCGCGCGCCCGTTCTTCTCCACGGTGAGCCGGTGGGCGTCCAGGTCGACCTTGACCACCTGCGCGTCGCCGACCCTGAAGCCGGTCCGGTAGTCGCGGACGAACCAGCTGCCGCCCGAGTCCGTCCCGTTCAGCCGGGCGTCGAGCGTCACCTCGGTGCCCGGCTTCCAGTACACCTCGGGCCGCCAGTCCGCCCGGTCCCGGCCCGAGTAGTCCTTCACCCAGCCCCAGGAGCCGACCGTGCCGTTCGAGGTGGTGACCTTGAGCTCCTTCTCCACCTCCGCCTTGTTCGCCACCGGCCGGTCGAACACGATCGACAGAGGCTGCCCGATCCCGACCGTCGTGTTCTTCCCCGGCGCCAGCGTCAGCTTGTTGACCAGCGAGGCCTTCTTCGTCGTGAACGACGACCGGGTCGTCGTCTCCTTCCCGCCGGCGCTGCGCGTCGTCGCCTCGACCGTGTACGAGGCACCCGGCACCGCCTTGCGGTCCGAGACCCACGACGCCCCGCCGGCCTCGGTGCGCCCCGCGAGCACCGCGCCGTCCTCGTCGGCCACCTTCACGGACGTCAGCGTTCCGTCCTTCGCCGTCACCGTCACCGGCCGCCCCGCCGCCGGGGACACGACGCTCACCTTCACCGGACGATCCGCCGCTCCACCGGGCTTCGCGTCCTGCCCCTCCCGGGGCGCGCCCACCGCACCGGCCGTGCAGGCGGTGAGGGAGACGCTGAGGGCGACGGCCGCGAGCACCGGACGTATGCGGGTGCGGACGGGATACACGGGAACCACGGAAGCCTCCGGAAAAGTGTGGGATGTTCCGGACTCTAGGTCGCCGCCCCGCCCCGGACACCCGCCCCGGCCCATGTGACGACGGCTATGGCGGAACGGTCATCGTCCGGTCACATTCGACGCGCGGACCGGTCAAAGTCGGCTGTGAGCATCCTGTGCGCCCCCCGAACGAGGGGCGGAACAAGGAGGCTCCCGTTGTGTCAGCGCTGCTCGTGACGGCCGCACCCACCGTGCGGGATACGCGACTTCGGATCGTCACCCCCGAGGCGTACCGCACCTTCCTGACCTCCCGCTCCACCGGCGCGGACGGCCCCAGCTTCCTCCAACTCCCCTCCTGGGCACGGGTGAAGGACGGCTGGCGGCACCAGCTCGTCGGCTGGGACGGGGAGTCGGGGGAGCCGGCCGGAGTCGCCCTCGTCCTGCTGCGGCCCTTCCCCGGCACCCGCAAGTTCTTCGCGTACCTCCCCGAGGGGCCCGTCGCCGACTGGTCCGCACCGGACCTCGACGGCTGGCTCACCCCGCTGCTGCGGCATCTGCGGACCGCCGGCGCCTTCGCCGTGCGCATCGGCCCCACGCCCGCCTTCCGCCGCTGGGACGCCGCCACCCTCAAGGCGGGCACCGGGCCCGGCCGGAAGCTGGCCGACGTCCTCGCCAGCGAGGTCGACCCGCTCGGCACCGCCGTCGCCGAACGGCTGCGGGCCCGCGGCTGGCGCCGCTGCGGCGGCGACTCGGAGGACGGCGCCGACGCGCAGCCCCGCTTCGTCTACCAGGTCCCGCTCGCCGGCCGCACCACCGACGACCTCTGGAACGGCCTCAACCAGGAATGGCGGCGCAACGTCCGGAAGGCCCGCAAGTCCGGGGTCGAGACCGTCATCGGCTCGGCCGCCGACCTGCCGGAGTTCTACCGGCTGCTGAGGATCACCGAGGAGCGCGACGGGTTCCGCCTCGGCCGCTCGCTCACCTACTACCAGCGCCAGTACGAGGTCCTCAACGCCGAGCAGCCGGGCCGCATGAAGCTCTACCTCGCCCGCCACGAGGGCGAGATCCTCGCCGCCCACACCATGATCACCGTCGGCGGCCGGGTCTGGTACCAGACCGGCGCCTCCGCCGACCACCGCCGCGAGGTCCGCCCCTCCAACGCCCTGCAGTGGCGGATGATGCTCGACGCCCACGCGCACGGCGCGGCCGTCTACGACATGCGCGGGATACCCTCCACTCTCGATCCGGGCGACCGCGCCCACGGCCTGCTCCGCTGGAAGCTGGGCACGGGCGGGCAGGCCGTCGAGACACTGGGGGAGTGGGAGACACCGTTGAACGGCACGACCAACCACGCGCTGTACCGGGCCTTCCAGGCCTACCTGGCCCGTCGATGACGGCGACCGCCCTCGCGCCCGCGAAGACCGGCTCCTCCGTGCTGCGGAGCGGCGCGCTCATGGCCGCCGGCTCCCTCGTCTCGCGCGCCACCGGATTCGTACGCTCCGCCGTCGTCGCGGCGGCACTCGGCGTCGGACTCGTCTCCGACGGGTACGCGGTCGGCAACTCCGTGCCCACGATCGTCTACATGCTGCTCCTGGGCGGAGCCCTCAACGCCGTCTTCGTCCCCGAACTGGTCAAGGCGGCCAAGGAGCACGAGGACGGCGGCGCCGCCTACACCGACCGGCTGCTGACCGTCTGCGTACTGGCACTGCTGGCCCTCACGGCCGGCGCCGTCCTCGCGGCGCCCGCGATCGTCGACGCCTACACCGACTACACCGGCGCGCAGGAGTCGACGACCGTGGCGTTCGCCCGGTACTGCCTGCCGCAGATCTTCTTCCTCGGACTCTTCACGCTGCTGGGGCAGGTCCTCAACGCGCGCGGCCGGTTCGGCGCGATGATGTGGACGCCGGTCCTCAACAACCTCGTCGTCATCGCGGTGTTCGCGCTCTACCTGGTGACCGCCACGACCGGCGGCGGCGCGCTCACCCCGGGCGAGACCGCCCTGCTCGGCTGGGGCACCACGGCGGGCATCGCGCTCCAGGCCCTGGCCCTCGCACCGTCCCTGCGCGCGGCCGGTTTCCGCTGGCGCCCGCGCTTCGACTGGCGAGGCAGCGGGCTCACCGCGCCCCTGCGCTCGGCCGGCTGGCTGGTGCTGCTGGTCCTCACCAACCAGGCCGCCTACTGGGTGACGACCCGGCTCGCGACGGCGGCGGGACAACAGGCGGGAGCCGGCGGCGGCGCCGGAGGCTTCGGCTTCGCCGCGTACAACAACGCCTACCTGCTCTGGGCCGTGCCGCACGGCATCGTCACCGTGTCCCTGGTGACCGCGCTGCTGCCCCGGATGAGCGGCTCGGCGGCCGACGGTGACCTGGCGGGCGTGCGGCGGGACGTCTCGTACGCGCTGCGGACGAGCGCGGCGGGCATCGTGCCGGCCGCGTGCGCCCTGTTCGCACTGGCCGCGCCGCTGATGGCGACGGTGTTCCAGTACGGCAGGACGGACGCCGACGACGTCCGGGCGATGGCCTGGATCCTGATGGCCTTCGCCCCCGGCCTGATCGCGCTGTCCGGCCAGTACGTCTGCACCCGCGCCTTCTACGCCCTGCGGGACACCCGTACCCCCTTCTTCCTGAACCTGGTGATCGCCGGACTCAACGCCGGTCTGTCGGTGACCGCTTACGCGCTGCTCCCGGCGCACTGGGCGGTGGCGGGCATGGCCGCCGGGTACTCGACCGCCCTGTGGGCGGGCTGGGCGCTGACGGCCTGGGCCCTCGCCCGGCGGCTGGGCACCGGCACGGAGCGGACACACCCCCGCGCCCTGCCCGCGCTGGCCCGCCTGCTGGCCGCGGCCGTCCCGGCGGCCGGGACGGGACTGCTCGTCGCCGACGCGGTCGGCCCGGCGGGAGCGGTCGCCGCGGACGCGGCCGGCGCCCTGGCCGTCCTCGGGGTCTTCGCCCTGCTGGCCCGCCCGTTGCGGCTCACCGAGCTCCAGACCCTGCTGACGGGCACGACCGGCCGGCTGCGCGGCCTCGCCCGCCGCCCCTGACCCGACCTCCCCGCCGTCCGTCCCGTACCGCGCCCCGCCGTCCACCGCTCCGGCCCGCAGCCGCGAGCGGTTCCGTCCGCCCTCCCCACGGGGAGGGCGCTCGCACACTCTTGGGATACTCGCCAGATGCCTCGCGTGCTCCTCATTGAAGACGACCCCTCCGTACGCGAAGGGGTCGAACTCGGCCTGCGGCGGCGGGGACACGAGGTGCGGGCCGCCGCCACCGGAGAGGCCGGTCTCACCGCGCTCGGCGAGTTCCGCCCCGACCTCGTGCTGCTCGACCTGATGCTGCCCGGCATGAACGGCGTGCAGGTCTGCCGCCGGGTCCGGGAGACCAGCCAGCTGCCGATCATCATGCTCACCGCCCGCGGCGACGACTTCGACGTGGTCGTCGGCCTGGAGGCCGGTGCCGACGACTACATCGTCAAACCCGCCCGCACCGAGGTCATCGAGGCCCGCATCCGCGCCGTGCTGCGCCGAATCGAGGAGCCCGGCGGCGGACGGCCCGCCATCGAGTTCCACGGCGACCTCGCCGTCGACCGGGCCGGGCTCACCGTCGCCAAGTCCGGGGAACGGCTGGCCCTCGCCCCCTCCGAACTCAAGCTGCTGCTCCACCTGACCGCGGCCCCCGAGCAGGTCTTCAGCCGCCAGCAGCTCCTCGAACACGTCTGGGAGCACAGCTACCACGGTGACGCCCGGCTGGTCGACGCCTGCGTCCGCCGCCTCCGCAACAAGATCGAGGACACCCCCGGGACGCCCCGCTACATCCAGACGCTGCGCGGCTTCGGCTACCGGTTCGGACCGCTGTGAGGCGCGCCCCGCGCGAGCGCACCGGCCCGCCCGCCCGCCGTTGGTGGGCCCGGCCCTTCGGACTGCGGACCCGGCTCGTCCTCGCCTTCCTGCTCGTCGCCGCCGTCGGCTGCGGCACCACCGCCGCACTCACCTACCGGGCCGCCCGCAACGCCATCCTCGAACAGACCCAGAACACCGCGGTCTCCGCCTTCCGCGACGAGATCGGCCGGCTCGAGACGCCGCTCCCCGTCGACCAGACCGCGCTCTCCGTCCAGTTGCAGCGGATCGCCCGGCTGGGCAAGCCCCGGCCCTGGATGGTCTACGCCGAGTACGGCAGCGTCCGGGTCTCCTCGGCCCAACGTCCGACCTCCACCGTCATCACCCCCGAACTGCGCGCCCGCGCCCAGGGCACCCCGCACGGCAGCTTCCAGCGGGTGCTGCGGGGAGGCACCCCGTACCTCACCATCGCCGTGCCCGCCGTCTTCCAGCCGTCCCCCCGCGTCACCGCGTTCCACCGCACCGGCCTGGTGTTCTACGCCGTCCTCGAACTCGACGAGGAGGAGGCCAACATCGAGGCGATGGTCACCGCCGCCCGCGACGGCGCCCTGCCCGCGCTGCTCGTCGCGCTCGTCCCGGCCCTCCTCGCCGCCCGCAGCGTCCTGCGCCCCGTGCGCGAACTGCGCCGGGCCGCGCACAGCATGGGGCGCGGCGAGCTCGACACCCGTATCCAGGCCCGCGGCACCGACGAACTCGCCGACCTGGCACGCACCTTCAACGAGTCCGCGGCAGCACTGGAGAGCTCCGTCGCCGAACTGCGCGGCGCCGAGGCCCGCGCCCGCCGGTTCGCCTCCGACGTCTCGCACGAACTGCGCACCCCGCTCGCCGGGATGCTGGCCGTCACCGAGGTCCTCGACGAGGACGCGGAAGGGCTCGACTCCGACACGGCCCGGGCCGTGCGCCTCATCAGCGCCGAGACAGGCAGGCTCGCCGACCTCGTCGAGGACCTCATGGAGATCTCCCGCTTCGACGCCCGCGCCGCCGAACTCCACACGGACGAGGTCGACGTGGCCGATTCGATCCGGAAGACCCTGCAGAGCCGTCGCTGGACCGACGCCGACACGATCGACACGGACCTCCCGTCCGGCATTCGCGCGCGCCTCGACCCGCGCCGCTTCGACGTGATCGTCGCCAACCTGGTCGGCAACGCGCTGCGGCACGGCCGCCCGCCCGTCACGGTCCGCCTCTCCACCGAGGGATCCTGGCTGGTCACGGAGGTCGCCGATCACGGGCCCGGCATCCACGAGGACGTGCTGCCCCATGTCTTCGACCGCTTCTTCAAGGCCGATCCGGCCCGTACCCGTTCGTCCGGCAGCGGCCTCGGGCTGGCCATCACCCTGGAGAACACGCGGCTGCACGGCGGCACCGTCGAGGCCGCCAACCGGCCCGGAGGCGGTGCCGTCTTCACCCTCAGGATCCCGCTGTGAACCCCGGACGGACCCGGACCGCCGCGGCCGCACTGGCGCTGGCCGCCGTGCTCGGCGGCTGCGGCATACAGAAGAGCGACGTGGTCGAGGCCGGCGACGCGGCGACGATCGCCGTCCAGCCGTCCCCGTCGTCCCGGATCCTGCTCTTCTTCGTGGACCGGGCCGGCGGTCTGGTGCCCGTCGCCCGGCGGGTGGACCCGCCGGGGCCGGAGGAGGGCGTGCTGGACGGCGGCGCCGTCGGCGACGCGGGCGAGGGCTCGCCCGATCCGGGCTCCTCGGGCGGTGCCGGGCCGGCCGCGGACCGGCCGCGGATCGCCACCGAGAAGATCCTCGCCCAGCTCCAGTACGGCCCGACGCCCGAGGAGCGGGCCGCGGGGCTCGACTCCCTGGTCCCGGTGCCGCGCACCGAGAAGCACGGGTTCATCATGGACCGCGCCAGGCAGGACGCGGACACGGACGCGGACGCGGACGGCCTCCCGGCGATCCGGCTGTCGACGCAGCTGCTGGTCCACGACCTGGAGGAGGTCGCCGTCCAGCAGATCGTCTGCACGGCCGCCTACGCCGTGAGCCCGACCGGGCAGGCGCTCGTCACCCTCGTCGGCACCGACGGATCGCTCCCGCCCGCCCACTGCGGCTGAGGCCGCGGGGCGCCCGGGCCCCCGCGGGGGTCAGCCGCGCAGCTCGGCGAGCACCGCGTCGGTGAACGGCGGCCACGCCTCGACCGCCCACGGCCCGAAGGGCCGGTCGGTCAGGGCCACGCACGCGGCGGCGGCGTCGGGGTCGATCCACAGGAACGTGCCCGACTGGCCGAAGTGCCCGAAGGTGCGCGGCGAGGAGCCGGACCCCGTCCAGTGGGGCGACTTGGAGTCCCTGATCTCGAAACCGAGCCCCCAGTCGTTGGGCCGCTGGTGCCCGTAGCCCGGCAGGATGCCGGTGAGACCGGGGTGGGTGACCGTCATCGCGTCGAGCACGGTCCGCGCGTCGAGCAGCCGCGGCGCCTGCACCTCCGCGGCGAACCGCACGAGGTCGTCGACGGTCGACACCGCGTCCTTCGCGGGCGAGCCGTCCAGCGTCGTCGCCGCCATGCCCAGCGGCTCCAGGACCGCCTGGTGCAGGTACTCGGCGAAGGGGATGTCCGTCGCCTTGGCGACATGGTCGCCGAGCACCTCGAAGCCGGTGTTGGAGTAGATCCGGCGGGCACCGGGCGCGGACATGACGCGCGGCTCGTCGAAGGCCAGGCCCGAGGTGTGGGCCAGCAGGTGGCGGACGGTGGCGCCCTCGGGCCCGGCGGGCTCGTCGAGGTCGATCGCCCCCTCCTCGTACGCGACGAGGACGGCGTAGGCCGCCAGCGGCTTGGTGACCGAGGCCAGCGGGAACCGCTGTCCGGTCGGGCCGTGCGACCCGGTCACGGTGCCGTCCGCGCGTACGACGGCGGCGGCCGCGGTGGGGACGGGCCAGTTCTCGATCATCGCCAGGCTCTGCATGCACCCGAGCCTACTGGGACCATGAACCTACTTGCTTCGAGTGCACTCCAAGTCTTTAGCGTGGAGGTCATGAGCGTGATCGAGAGCACCACTCCGACCCATCCGAGGCCGGACGGCCAGGACCGCTACACGATCAGCGAGGTGGCCGCCTGGACCGGTCTGACGGCGCACACCCTGCGCTGGTACGAGCGGATCGGGCTGATGCCGCACGTCGACCGCTCGCACACCGGCCAGCGGCGCTTCACCAACCGCGACCTCCGGTGGCTGGCCTTCGTCGGCAAGCTGCGGCTGACCGGGATGCCGGTCGCGTCGATGGTGCGGTACGCGGAGCTGGTGCGGGAAGGCGATCACACCTTCGCCGAGCGGCGCGAGCTGCTGGAGACCACGCGGCGGGACGTGGTGTCCCGCATGGCCGAGCTCCAGGACACGCTCGCCGTTCTGGACATCAAGATCAGTCACTACGGGGAGGCATGACCCGATGAGCAGGATTCCCACGACCCGGCTGGGCACCGACGGCCCGGAGATCGGTGTCCAGGGCTTCGGTGCCATGGGCATCAGCGAGTTCTACGGCGACACCGACGAGGCCGCGGCCCGCGACACCCTCGACGCGGCCCTGGAGGCCGGCGTCACCCTGATCGACACGGCGGACGTGTACGGGCAGGGCGCCAACGAGCGCTTCCTCGCGCCGTTCGTCGCCGCGCACCGCGACGAGATCACCCTCGCCACCAAGTTCGCCATCGAGCGGCGCCCCGACGACCCCCACCACCGGGGCATCCGCAACGACCCGGCCTACGTCCGGCAGGCCGTCGAGGGCAGCCTGCGCCGCCTCGGCGTCGAGACCATCGACCTCTACTACATGCACCGCCGCGACCCGGCCGTGCCGCTCGCCGAATCGGTCGGGGCGATGGCCGAGCTGGTGCGGGAGGGCAAGGTCAGGCACCTGGGCCTGAGCGAGGTGACCGGCGCGGAGCTGCGCGAGGCGTACGCGGTGCACCCGATCGCCGCCCTCCAGTCGGAGTGGTCCCTCTTCTCCCGCGACGTCGAGCGCAGCGCGGTCGGCGCGGCGGCCGAGCTGGGCGTCACCCTCGTGCCGTACTCGCCGCTCGGCCGGGGCTTCCTGACCGGAGCCTTCGCGGACGCCTCCAAGGACCTCTCGGGCGGCGACTTCCGCCGTCACCAGCCGCGATTCACCGGCGAGAACGCTGTGCGCAACGCGGCGCTCCTGGAGCCGGTGCTGAAGATCGCGGCGGCGCACGGCGCGACGGCGGCGCAGATCGCCCTCGCCTGGGTCCAGCAGCGGTCCGCCGTGCACGGCCTGACCGTCGTCCCGATCCCCGGCACCCGCAAGCGGTCCCGGCTGCTGGAGAACGCGGCGGCGACCCGGATCTCGCTCACGGACGCCGAACTGGCCGCCCTGGAGCCGATCGCCGGCCAGGTGGCGGGCGACCGGTACCCGGACATGAGCTCCACCGCGGCCGCCCGCGAGTAGCTCCCGGGGCAGGCCGGTGCGACGGGGCGGCCGGCGACCTCGCCCGTCGCGCCGCCCCGGCGGGACCCGGGTGCGGCCGGGGCGCGTCGCGCGGTTCACGCCAGTCCCAGCGCGAAGACCGCGAACCCCGCCGCCAGCAGCCCCGCCGCCGCCCGGCGGGCCGTGCCGGTCCCGGCCCATGGCGACTCGAAGCCGCGCGCGTACCGGCCGACGAGGACGAGGAGCCCGGCGAAGAGCGGCATCCAGGCCAGCCGGGCGACGATCCAGCCGAGCGTGTCGGGCGCCGTGGTCAGCCCGGGCAGCTCCCCGGCGTACGAGGCGGGGATCGCCGCGGCGAGCATCGCCGTCTGGTGCCAGCACAGGATCGTCATCGCCGACAGGTTGACGACCACGACCGGCGCCCACAGCGCGGGCCGCCGCAGCAGCCGGCCCAGCCGGTCGCGCAGCAGGACCGCCAGTCCGCTCTGGGTGGCGGCGAGGGCCAGCACGAGCAGCGACGGCGGGTGGGAGTTCGTGCGGGCCTCGCCGGGGACGCCCACCATCGAGGCGGGGTAGCCGAAGAAGAGGAGGAGCGCGGCGAAGAGGGCGGCGCCGCCGACGAGCAGACCCCAGGCGTGCCGCCGGGTGACCCTGCCCAGCCCCCAGGAGACGCCCAGCTGGTAGGCGAAGAGCCAGCCGGGGAGGATGTTCAGCGCGCTCAGCCACGACGGCATGGAATCCGCGTACGGCCCGTAGCGCAGGTGGTCGACGACCGCGACCGCGCCGAGCAGCGGGGCCGCCGCCCACACGCCCGCCCGTTCGGCGGCGCGGACGCAGAGCGGGGTGAGCGCGGTGACGACGGTGTACACCCCGACGAACCACAGCGGCTGGACGACGAGGGTGGACGCCGTCCGCAGCGTGTCGCCGGGCACCCCGAACCCGAGGTGGAGCAGCGGGAGAAGCAGCGCCCACACGGCCGTGACCCCGAGGACGGGCCGGCCGAGCCGGGCGATCCGCCCCTGGAGCCAGGCGCGGGAGGAGCCGGTGCGCCTGCCGTAGGACAGGACGGAGGAGCAGCCCCCGACCAGGAAGAAGATCCCGAGCATCTGGAGGACCCAGCTGACCGGGGCGAAGGGGCCGAAGGCCGACAGCGGGCTGGCGTTGTGGATCGCCCCGTCCGCGGAGAGCGTGAACCCGCCGAGCAGCCAGTGCCCGGTCGGCACGGCGAGCAGGGCCAGGGCGCGCAGCCCGTCGACGGCGCGGTCGCGGTGCGCCGGGGTCCGCGCCTCGATCCGGGCGGCCAGGCTCCCGATCCGTCCCGTTCTCGCGGTCCCCTCCCGGCGCTCGGGTGCGTGCGTCGGCGTGCCGTGCGTGCGCGAGCTCATCGGGCGTCTCCCTGGGCGATGGCGGCGAAGGTGCGGAGGGACCGGGTGCCGGGGGCGAAGTAGCCGCCGTGCCCGGCGACGTCGTCGGCGGCGACGCGACGGGCGCCGAAGGCCGGGGCGGCCGGGTCCGGGCCGTGCCCCAGCCCCGCGAACTCCACGTGCGGGACCTTGTCGATCCAGTCGGTCGGGGCCTTGGCGGCCCACACGCGTGCCGAGGTGTTGAGCGCACCGGCGTCGGCGGCGCGCATGCCGGGGGAGCCGAGGACGACGAGGTCCTTGGCCTTCAGCCGGTGCGCGGCGAGGCCGCAGACGACGGAGCCGTAGCTGTGGCAGAACACGGCCGGGGTGGGCGTGCCGACGGCGGCGAGACCGTCCGTGAGGCCGACGAGCCGCTCGGCCCCCGCTTCGGCGAGCCTCCCGGTGGCGGCGTCCGGACCGACGCCCACGGGGGTGGTGTACCCGGCCCAGGCGATGACGGCGGTGTCGCCGTGGGTGGCCTCGCGCAGACCGGTCGCCATGGCGGCGAGCGGCGCGACGTTCCCGGCGTCGATGTCGGAGCCCGGGACGATCACGGCCACGTGGCGGGCGGTCGCCGGGTCTCCGTAGACGAGGGCGACCTGCCCCCGGTCGCGGGGGTCGAACGCGAGGACCCGGGCGCCGCCGAACCGGGCGCCGACGGTACGGGCGTTGGCCTCGTACCGCAGGGCGAGGGGCGCTCCGTCGAGGTTCCCCACCACGGAGGGGTGCTCCCTGACCAGCTCCTCGCGCCGCTGGTCGGTCAGTCCGGCGAAGAAGTCGCCGACCCGGTCCGGTGTCATGCGCTCCGGATCGGGCAGCCCGTCCGCGATCCAGGCCCGCGTCCCGACGGGCACCCCCGTCACGGCCTGCTGTGCGCTGCCGGACGCCCAGCCCGCCGTCCCCGCGACCGCGGTGACCGTGAGCGCCGCGGTGATCAAGGTCCTCGTGTAGCGGCCCATGTCCCGGCCCCTCCCCTTCGTCTCTCTCGTCGATGACGTGAGGAAGTTAGGGAGAGGGTGGGTGAGGGAGCGTCACACCGGGGGGCCAACCGTGCGGTGCTACCGGGGTAGGGGGCGGACGAGGGGCGGGCCCCCGGCGAGGGGTGGGGCTGTCCCCCGCACGGCCCGGTCCGTGTCCCCGGGCGCCGCGAGCCCGGCGGGACTTCGGCGGCAGGCCCTCAGCGCGTCGCGTCGCCCGGGGTGACCAGGCCCGATTCGTACGCGAAGATGACCGCCTGCGCGCGGTCCCGCAGGTCCAGCTTGGCCAGGACCCGGCCGATGTGGGTCTTCACCGTCTGTTCCGCGAGGACCAGGTGGTCCGCGATCTCCTGGTTCGACAGCCCGCGGGCGATCAGCTCCAGTACCTCGGTCTCACGCGGCGTCAGCCCGTTGAGCCGCAGCGCGGCCCGGCCCGCGCGCGGCGCCGGGCGGGACGCGGCGAAGTCGGCGATCAGACGTCGCGTCACCGACGGGGCGAGCAGCGCCTCGCCGGCCGCCACCACCCGCACGGCGGCGATCAGGTCCGCCGGCGGCGCGTCCTTGAGGAGGAAGCCCGAGGCGCCCGCGCGCAGCGCCTCGTACACGTAGTCGTCCACGTCGAAGGTCGTCAGCATCAGCACCCGCGGCCGGTGCACCACGCCGGGCGGCGGGTTCAGGATCTCGCGCGCCGCCGCCAGGCCGTCCATCTCCGGCATCCGCACGTCCATCAGCACGACGTCCGGATGCGTGGACCGCGCCACGTCCACGCCCTGCCGCCCGTCCGGCGCCTCGCCGACCACGTCGATGTCGGCCTGCGCGGCGAGCAGCGCGGCGAATCCCGCCCGCACCATGGCCTGGTCGTCGACGATGATCACGCGGATGGTCACGAGGTGTCCTTCGAGGTCAGCGGGAGGCGCGCGGCCACCCGGAAGCCGCCGTCCGGCAGC
The DNA here is from genome assembly GCF_043201055.1 of Streptomyces sp. NPDC048338. Classification (NCBI taxonomy): domain Bacteria; kingdom Bacillati; phylum Actinomycetota; class Actinomycetes; order Kitasatosporales; family Streptomycetaceae; genus Streptomyces; species Streptomyces sp. NPDC048338. The sequence continues at coordinate 677,914 of NZ_JBICYQ010000001.1, read as the reverse complement.
GGACCGGTGTCCAGCGTGCCGCCGGTCAACCGTACGCGTTCCCGCATGCCGACCAGCCCGTGCCCCGTGCCGGAACCCTCCAGGGGCGAAGTGCGCTCCGGTGCCGGCCCGTTGACGACGAGCACCAGGAGCCGGCGTCCGCCCTCTCCGCCGTCCGCCCCGTCGTCGGACCGCACCGACACCCGGGTCGCCGCGCCCGGCGCGTGCCGGACCACGTTGGCCAGCGCCTCCTGCACGATCCGGTACGCGGACAGGTCCACCGCCTGCGGCACGTCGCCGAGATCGGCCGCCAGCGAGAGTTCGGCCGGCACCCCCGCCCGTACCGTCGCCTCGATCAGCTGCTGCACCCGGGCGAGCCCCGGCTGCGGAGCGCGTTCGCCCTCCGTCCCCTCGTTGCGCAGCACCACGAGCAGCCGGCGCATCTCGGCGAGCGACTCCCGCGCGCTCGCCGCGATCGAGGTGAACTCCTCGCGTGCGGCGTCCGGGAGTTCGGGGATGCGGTACGGCGCGGAGTCCGCCTGGACCGTGATCACGGACATGTGGTGCGCGACGACGTCGTGCAGTTCCCGTGCGATCCGGGCCCGTTCCTCCAGCAGGGTCCGGCGGGCGCGTTCAGCCTCGCTGATGGTCTCCTGCTCGACCAGCCGCCGCTGGGCGTCCCCCCGCTCGCGCAGTGTCGCGGTGAGCAGGAGGACCACCCCGCTCAGCACGAAGAGGAGCACCTGGACGCCGTTGGTGTGCTTCGGCGCGATGAGGAAGAGGCCGAGACCGGCGGCTCCGGTCAGCAGCCACACCCCGAACAGGGCCCGGCGCGACTCGCGCAGCCCCAGGGCGAGCATCAGCGCCAGATAGCCGACCACCACCGGTGGTGTCCACGGCCAGGCGCGGCCGTCGAGCCCGTCGGCGCCCAGCGTCACGAAGGCCCCGGCGATGTCGGCCGCCCCGATGATCCACCACGCCTGGAGCGGACGGGTGACGGCGAGCAGCAGCGGCGCGGTCTGGGCGACGGCGAGCGCGCCCGCCGACGCGCCGCCGACCTCGTAGTCGTTGACGAGGACGGTGATGGTGGAGGGGAGCAGCGAGGCGACGAAGGCGAGGGCGACGACGTACGGCAGCAGTCGCAGCCACCGCTTCGAGGCCGTCGCGAGCAGCGGGGCGCCCGGCCGGGTCGGGGTCGCGAGGGCGACTCCGACGGCCTGCAGGGAATCCCCGGCGGGTGTGAGCAGTCGGGCGACGCGGGCGCGGAAGGTGGCGGGTTCGGTACTCATGGCCTGTTCAGGTTAGGCAGCGGGGCCGGCTCCTCGCGTCATACCGAGGGGCCGGTCCCGGTCTCGTACCGGGGTATGACGGGCCGGCCTCCGTGGGCGCCGTCCCGTCCCGTCCCGGCTCCCTGTCCCGCGCGTCCGGTCCCGGCTCCGGGTCCCGCGCGTCCGGTCCCGCCCCGTCACAGCTCGGCCAGCAGCTCCGCCTTCTTCGCCGTGAACTCCTCGTCCGTCACCAGGCCCGCCCGGTGCAGGTCGCCCAGCTGCCGGATCCGTTCGGCGATTCCCGCCGGGTCGCGCCGCTCGGCCTCCAGGGGCGTCGCCCGCCCCGCGCCCCGGATCGCCGCGAGGACCGACGCCGCGAACGGCAGCGACTCGTGGACCGGGCCGTAGCCGAGGCCGAAGACGACGGCCGCCGGGTCCCGGTCGGCCTGCGCGTGCTGCGGTTCGCCGTTGCGGGGCAGCAGCCGCAGGTACCCGTCGAACACGTCCGGCGAGCGCCACTCGATCCCGCTGAGCTCCCGTACCGGGAAGGTCTGGTCGCCCGCCTTCCACTTCTCCGAGGACGCGCCGGTCCAGAACCAGCGGAACGCGACCTCCGCCTTCCCGTCGAACGTCGCCTTCCCGTCGTACGCCTTGAAGGACTGCGGCCCCTCCGGGGCCGCCACCAGGAATCCGTCGGCCGGCCCGTCGTCCGCGCCGCCCGGCCGGTCCGCCAGCACCGACCGCAGCTCGTCCCGGTAGTACTCGGCCAGCGTCTCGCGCTCGGCGGGCAGCACCAGCCGGTACGGGTCGCAGACGTCCTTCAGCTGGCCCGCCGCCGCCTCCATCAGAGGATCGGATCCCGGCCGCGGCACGGCGTGCAGCACGACGGTGCCCCGCTTGCCCGGGGCGAGGGTCACCGACGCCAACGCCTCGTGCGGGATACGTCTTTCGCGCAGCGCCTGGAAGAGTCTCGGTGCGCGGATCCCCCGTTCGAAGCGGATGACGACGGCGTCGCTCTCGAACTCCCAGGTGGCATGAATTCCGGCCAGCACATCACCCATGTGCCTCATCGTATGCGGCCGACGCCTGTGCGTCGCCCCCCGCGTGAGGGCGCGATGCCGTGCGCTCTACGCGCGTCAGTTCACTTCCGCGCCGGAGATTCCACGGCGGCAAGCGCTGTCGGCGCTCGCGCAGGTCAGGCGCTGGTACGCACCGACGCCTATCGCGGCGAAGTTGTCGAGGCTCTCCGTACCCGGCTCGAAATAGCCGGCATGGCCGGTCGCCCCGGCCGCGGACAGCAGCCGCGCCCCGAACTCCGGCGCCACCGGGTCCGCGCCGTGCCCGACCCCGCCGACCTCCAGGTTCGGCACGTCCTGGATCCAGTCGTCCGCGTCCCGCATCGCCCAGACCCGGGCCCGGGTGGACAGGCCGGCCGCGCTCTCCACCCGCATGCCGGGAGATCCGGCCACCGCGACGTCCGTGACCCGGGTCGGGAGCCGGCGCGCGGCGACCCCGCAGAGCACGGAGCCGTAGCTGTGGCAGAACAGGCTGACGCGCGAGGTGCCGGGGAGCGCGTCGGTCATCTCCACCAGCCGCACGGCCCCGTTCTCGGCGAGCCGGCCCATCGCCGCGTCGATGCCGACCCCGACGGGCGCGGTGTAGTCGGCCCAGGCGATGACGGCGGTGTCCGAGCCGGGTGCCGCGCTCCGCTCGGCGGCGTACAGCGACTCCGCCATCCCGGCGGGGGCCGAGTACTTGCGCCGGCTCTTCTGGAAGGTGAGGAGGTTGGTGTCGACGCCCGGCACGATCACCGACACCCGCGGGGCCCGGTCCAGGTCGCCGAGCACCTCGGCCGTCCGCCCGGCGCCGCTGGGGTCGAAGGCGAGGATCTGCCGGTCCCGCCGCATCAGCGACATGAACCGGTGCACCCGGCGCAGTGCCTCGTGGCGGCCGCTCGCGTTCAGCCGAGGGTCGTCGACGCGACCCCGTTCCGCGGCGAGCGCGCGGGTGAGGGACAGCCGGTTGGCGCGGTAGCGCAGGGTGACCGGCGCGCCGTTGAGGTTGCCGACGACCAGCGGGTGCGCGTCGGCGAGCCGGGCGCCCAGGGACGGGCCTATCGAGCCGAAGAACGAGGCGATCGTCCGGGCCGGGGCGGTCGGGTCGGGCAGGGCCCGGTGACCGACGCGGTCGCGCGCCCAGGCGCTGAGCGCGAGCGCCCGGGGATCCCCTGGCCCGCGCTGATGCCGGATCGTCGTCCAGCCGGTGGTCGCCAGGAGCACGAACACCACGGCCAGCGCGAGCAGCATGCGCCAGACCGGAAGGGTGGGGGAGGAGTCGAAGGAAGTCACTGCGGGACACCCTAGGAGACGCGCCCGGCGCGCCGGGCAGGCGGGTGACGGGGATCACAGAGCCCAGGAGGTGGGGTGACGCTCGGTACGCGCGGGCGCACGCCCCGCAGGGCCGGGCGCGCCCCGGCGGGCGGTGTCCGTGGAGCGGCGCTCGGCCGCATACGACGGCCTCGCGTGGCCGGCGGGCGAGGGGCGAGGGCGCGGGGAGGCGGTCGCGACCCCGGACCGGCGGAGGAGGAGCGCGGCCGCGGGGAGGCGGTCGCGACCCCGGACCGGCGGACGGGGACCGTGGACGGCCGCGCCCCTCGCGCCCGCCGGCAGGCGCTACGACCGCCAGTGCGGGGCCAGGGCCGGGCCCAGCTGGTCCAGGTAGCGCTCCGTCAGTTCGCGGATCGCCTCCAGCGTCAGGTCGGTACCCCGTCCCCACAGCTGGCCCGTCACCCGCATCACGCCGCTGAAGGCCGCCACCGCGATGCGGGGCCGCGGGTCGGTGTCCACGTCGAGGCCCTCGCGCTCGGCGATCAGGCGGGCGATGCTCTCCTCCATCTCGGTGGAGCGGCGCAGGTGGGTGGCGAGGAGCGCCGGCGTCGACTCGATCATCCGGTAGGTCCGCAGGTACAGCTCGACGGGGATGACCTCCATGACCGCCTCGCCGATGGTGTCCCAGGAGCTCAGCACCGCGTTGCGCATCGCGTCGAGCGGCCCCTCCTCGGCGGGCCGTTCGGCGAGTGCCCCGACGAAGCGCTCCTCCACCATCTGCTGCACGGCGAACGCGACCTCCTCCTTGGACGCGAAGTACCGGAAGAAGGTGCGCTGCGAGACCTCCACCGCCTCCGTGATCTCGTCCACGGTGGTGTGCTCGTACCCCTTGGTCGTGAACAGCTCCAGGGCCACGCGCAGCAAGGCGTCGCGTGTCCGCTGCTTCTTCCGCTCCCGCAGGCCGGAAGCCGTCACGCCATGGTCCATTTTCCGCCCTTTTTCCGACGCTTCGTGCTGCTCAGCGTACCTGTGAGCAACATGTCAGTTACCGACGCGTGAATGGCTTTGTCAATTGTCAGTCGCTGACATTAGCCTTCCGGCATGACTAGTCAGATCACCGTGGAAAAGGCCCCGCAGGGTCAGGGGGGCGACCGGAGCCCCGCGCCGGCTCCGGCGAAGGGACTGCGCGGCCACCCCTGGCTGACTCTGTTCGCCGTCGCGATCGGCGTCATGATGGTGGCCCTCGACGGCACCATCGTCGCCATCGCCAACCCCGCCATCCAGAAGGACCTCGGCGCTTCGCTCGCCGACGTCCAGTGGATCACCAACGGCTACCTGCTCGCCCTCGCCGTCGCCCTGATCACCGCCGGCAAGCTGGGTGACCGGTTCGGCCACCGCCAGACCTTCCTCATCGGCATCGCCGGCTTCGCCGCCGCGTCCGGTGCGATCGGCCTCTCCGACTCGATCAGCCTCGTGATCGCGTTCCGCGTGCTCCAGGGTCTCTTCGGTGCCCTGCTGATGCCGGCCGCGCTCGGCCTGCTGCGCGCCACCTTCCCCGCCGAGAAGCTGAACATGGCGATCGGCATCTGGGGCATGGTCATCGGCGCCTCCACCGCCGGCGGCCCGATCGTCGGCGGCCTGCTCGTCGAGCACGTCAGCTGGCAGTCCGTCTTCTTCGTCAACGTGCCCGTCGGCGTGGTCGCGCTCCTCTTCGGCCTGGTGATCCTCAAGGATCACCGCGCCGAGAACGCCCCGCGCTCCTTCGACATCCTCGGCATCCTGCTGCTCTCCGGCGCCATGGGCTCCCTCATCTGGGGCATCATCAAGGCCGGTGACTCCTGGGGCTGGGCGAGCGGCAACACCTGGGGCTTCCTGGGCGGCGCGATCCTGCTCTTCCTGCTCTTCGCCCTCTGGGAGACCAAGGTCAAGGAGCCGCTCATCCCGCTGGGCATGTTCCGCTCCGTGCCGCTGTCGGCCGGTGTGGTCCTCATGGTCCTCATGGCCTTCGCCTTCATGGGCGGCCTGTTCTTCGTGACCTTCTACCTCCAGGGCGTGAAGGGCCTCAGCCCGGTCGACAGCGGCCTGCACCTGCTTCCGCTGACCGCGATGATGATCGTCTCCTCGCCGCTGGCCGGTGCGCTCATCACCAAGTTCGGCCCCCGCATCCCGCTGGTCGGCGGCATGGTCTGCACCGCCGTCGCCATGTTCGGCATGATCACGCTCACCTCCGGGACGGGCACCCTCGCCATGTCCCTCTGGTTCGCCCTGCTCGGTCTGGGCCTCGCCCCGGTCATGGTCGGCGCCACCGAGGTCATCGTCGGCAACGCCCCGCTGGAGCTCTCCGGCGTGGCCGGCGGTCTGCAGCAGGCCGCGATGCAGGTCGGCGGCGCGCTCGGCACGGCCGTGCTCGGTGCCGTCATGTCCTCCAAGGTCTCCGGCGCGTTCGCGGAGAACTGGAAGGACGCCGGCATCCCGGTCCCGGCCGACCCGCGGCTGGAACAGGCCGCCGAGTTCGGCATGGTCCCGCCGGAGCTGGCCAAGGCGCCCGGTATGACCCCCGACCTGTCCGACAAGATCGGCGGCGTCATCCACGACACGTTCATGGACGGCATGGGCCTGGCGTTCACCGTCGCCGGAATCGTCGCGGTCGTCGCCGCCCTGGTCGCCACGCTCACCAAGCGCGGCGAGAACGCGGAGGCCGGCGCGGGCGCCGCCCACATCTGACCGCCCCGCACGTCGCACACCGACGTCCGCGCCGCCCCTCGCGGAGGCGCGGACGCGGAGACGCCCACGGCCCCGCCGGACCTCGTCCGGCGGGGCCGTGGGCTGTCCGGAGTGCTCGTCGGTGGGGCCGCGCCCTGTCCGGCGGGGCGGATCGGAGGGCCGCCGTCCTGTGCGCGGGGTCGTGGCGCCCGGCGCGAGCCGCGCCCCTTCGGCGGGGCGTCGGCGTCCGGCCGGCGTCACCCGGGACGTCGCCCGCCCGGCGGGGTCGTCACCCGTCCGGGTGGACCTGCGCGGGCCCCCCTTCCCAAGCGGAGAGTCACTGCCGCAGAGTTCTGATTACAGAGAGTGACGATTCCGGGGGTTCAGCATCATGCGTACGAAGACCGTTCTCACCGTCGCCGCCCTGGCGGCGGCCACCCTGCTCACCGCCCTGCCCGCGGCCACGGCCGGTGCCGTGACCACCGCGGCGCCGGGGCCACGGCTCGGCGCCTGCGGGCCCGGCCAGCTCTGTCTCTGGCCCAGGACCGAGTTCCGGGGCAGGGCCCTGGCCCGCGAGCTGTCCGACACCGACATCGACAGCTGCGTCCCGCTCCCGGCCGGTACGACCGCCCAGTCCCTCGCCAACCGCACCGGGCGACCGGTCACCACCTTCCAGTCGGCGGAGTGCGCGGAGACCGGCGCCTTCGAGACCTATCCGGGCGGTGGCACCTGGGTGCCGCAGTCGCCCCACCAGGTGCGGGCGTTCAAGATCTGGGAGCGGTAGCCGTGTCGCCCTGCGGCGGCACCCCGGTCGGCGCCGCCAGGCGCGCGACCTCGGCCCGCAGCTCCTTCACCTCGCGCGTCAGCGCTTCGAGCAGTTCGGTCTGGCGGCGCTCGGCCTCGTCGTCCCGGTCGAAGCGGGAGATGAACCAGGCGGCGATGTTGGCGGTCACCACACCGAGCAGCGCGATCCCGGAGAGCATCAGACCCACCGCCAGGATCCGGCCGAGCCCCGTCGTCGGCGCGTGGTCCCCGTAGCCCACGGTCGTCATCGTGGTGAACGACCACCAGACGGCGTCGCCGAGGGTCTTGATGTTGCCGTTCGGCGCGTCGCGCTCCACGTGCAGGACGGCCAGCGAGCCGAACATCATCAGCCCGACCACCGCGCCCGCCACGTACGTGGTGAGCGTTATCTGCGGGGCCATCCGGGCCCGCCGGCCCACCAGGAGGAGTGTGGAGACCAGACGCAGCAGCCGCAGCGGCTGCACGAGCGGCAGCAGCACCGCCAGCAGGTCCAGCGGATGGCCGCGGACGAAGGCCCACTTCGCCGGTGCGAGGGCCAGGCGGACGAGGTAGTCCAGCGCGAAGGCCACCCAGACGATCCACTCGGTCAGGGAGCAGACCGAGTGGACCCACGGATCCGCGTCGGGCAGCACGATCCGTACGGCGTAGGCGATGCCGAACGCCACCGCCAGCGCCAGCAGCGGCGTCTGGGTCCGCGCCTCCCAGTGTTCCCTCATGCGAGGCATCGTAGGGAGCGCCGAAGGGCGGCGGGACCATCGGTCCCACCGCCCCTCACCAGGCGTGACGCTCGTCTCGCGACCGTCCGGGCGGATGCCCGGCGCGGAAGGCCCTCGGCGGGCGCGCGTCCGCGCGGAGGTCCCCGGACGGAACGCAGGTCCTGCCCGGGCGATACCTAGGCGTCGCCGCCGGCGGCGCCCGGGTCCGCAGCCGCCACGTCGAGCAGCTGGTAGCGGTCCACGGCCTGCTTCAGGACCGAGCGGTCGACCTTGCCGTCACGGGCCAGCTCGGTGAGGACCGCCAGCACGATCGACTGGGCGTCGATGTGGAAGTAGCGGCGGGCCGCACCGCGCGTGTCCGCGAAGCCGAAGCCGTCCGCGCCCAGCGAGGTGTAGGCGCCCGGGACCCAGCGGGAGATCTGGTCGGGGACGGAGCGCATCCAGTCCGAGACCGCCACGAAGGGACCCTGGGCTCCGGAGAGCTTCCGCGTCACGTACGGGACGCGCTGCTCCTCGTCGGGATGCAGGAGGTTGTGCCGGTCGACGTCCACGGCCTCGCGGCGCAGCTCGTTCCAGGACGTCGCCGACCAGACGTCGGCCCGCACGTTCCACTCCTCGGCCAGGATCCGCTGCGCCTCGACCGCCCACTGCACCGCGACACCGGAGGCCATGATCTGCGCGGGGATCGAGCCGGTCTCGCCGCGACGGTGGAGGTGGATGCCCTTGAGGATGCCGTCGACGTCCACGTCCGCCGGCTCCGCGGGGTGCTGGATCGGCTCGTTGTAAACGGTGAGGTAGTAGAAGACGTCCTCGGCCTCGGGGCCGTACATCCGGCGCAGGCCGTCCTTGACGATGTGCGCGATCTCGTAGCCGAAAGCCGGGTCGTAGGCGACGCAGCCCGGGTTCGTCGACGCGAGCAGCTGCGAGTGGCCGTCCGCGTGCTGGAGGCCCTCGCCGGTCAGGGTCGTGCGGCCGGCGGTCGCCCCGAGCACGAAGCCGCGCGCGAGCTGGTCGGCCATCTGCCAGAACTGGTCGCCGGTCCGCTGGAAGCCGAACATCGAGTAGAAGACGTAGACCGGGATCAGCGGCTCGCCGTGCGTGGCGTACGCCGAACCCGCGGCGATCAGCGACGCCGTGCAGCCCGCCTCGGAGATGCCGTCGTGCAGCATCTGGCCGGTCGGCGACTCCTTGTACGCCAGGAGCAGTTCGCGGTCCACGGCCTCGTACTGCTGGCCCAGCGGGTTGTAGATCTTGGCGCTCGGGAAGAACGCGTCCATGCCGAAGGTGCGGTACTCGTCGGGGGCGATCAGCACGAAACGCTTGCCGATCTCCTTGTCCCGCATGAGGTCCTTGAGGATGCGGACGAAGGCCATCGTGGTGGCGATCGACTGCTGCCCCGAGCCCTTCTTGGCCGCCGCGTAGGTGGCGTCCTCGGGCAGGTCCAGGGGCTTCGCCCGCACGACCCGGGTCGGGACGTACCCGCCCAGCGCCTTGCGGCGGTCGTGCATGTACTGGATCTCCTCCGAGTCGCGACCCGGGTGGTAGTACGGCGGGTAGCCCTCGTCCAGCTGCTTGTCCGTGATCGGGATGTGCAGCCGGTCGCGGAAGCGCTTGAGGTCGTCGACCGTCAGCTTCTTCATCTGGTGGGTCGCGTTGCGGCCCTCGAAGTTCGGGCCCAGCGTCCAGCCCTTGACGGTCTGCGCCAGCACCACGGTCGGCTGGCCCTTGTGGGCCTTGGCCGCCGCGAAGGCCGCGAAGATCTTCTTGTGGTCGTGACCGCCGCGGCCCAGGTGCAGGATCTGGTGGTCCGACATGCCCTCGACCATCGAGCGCAGCCGCTGGTCGTCCCCGAAGAAGTGGTCGCGGATGTACGCGCCGGTCTCCGTCGCGTACGTCTGGAACTGGCCGTCGGGCGTGGTGTTCAGCTTGTTGACCAGGATGCCGTCGCGGTCCTGGGCGAGCAGCGGGTCCCAGGAGCGGTCCCAGATCAGCTTGATGACGTTCCAGCCGGCGCCGCGGAACTGCGACTCCAGCTCCTGGATGATCTTGCCGTTGCCGCGGACCGGCCCGTCCAGGCGCTGGAGGTTGCAGTTGACGACGAAGGTCAGGTTGTCCAGGCCCTCGCGGGCGGCGATGGACAGCTGGCCGAGCGACTCCGGCTCGTCCATCTCGCCGTCGCCGAGGAACGCCCAGACGTGCGACTTGGAGGTGTCGGCGATGCCGCGCGCCTCCATGTACCGGTTCATCCGGGCCTGGTAGATCGCGCCGAGGGGGCCGAGGCCCATCGAGACGGTCGGGAACTCCCAGAAGTCCGGCATCAGCCGCGGGTGCGGGTAGGAGGACAGGCCGTTCGGGTACTTCGACTTCTCCTGGCGGAAGGCGTCGAGCTGCGACTCGTTCAGCCGGTCGAGGAGATAGGCGCGGGCGTAGATGCCGGGGGAGGCGTGGCCCTGGAAGAAGATCTGGTCGCCGCCGTCGCCCTCGTCCTTGCCCCGGAAGAAGTGGTTGAAGCCGACGTCGTACAGCGAGGCCGAGGAGGCGAAGGTGGCGATGTGGCCGCCGACCCCGATGCCCGGGCGCTGGGCGCGCGAGACCATCACGGCCGCGTTCCACCGGGTCGCGTTGAGGACCTTGCGCTCGATCTCCTCGTTGCCGGGGAAGAAGGGCTCGTCCCGGGTGGCGATCGTGTTCACGTAGTCCGTGCTGCGCATCTCGGGCACGGCGACGCGCTTCTCGCGCGCCCGCTCGATCAGGCGGAGCATCAGGTAGCGGGCCCGCTCCCGGCCCCGCTCGTCGACGGCGGCGTCGAGGGAGTCGAGCCATTCCTGGGTCTCTTCGGGATCGAAGTCCGGGACCTGGCTGGGAAGGCCGCCAATGATGATCGGGTTGCGATCGGATCCGGAAGCCACGCTGTTCCTTCGCTGTTCGGTGGAGCCCACGGGGAGGCCGGGAAGTCCATCGTGTACCCCGTCGGTGTCAAACGTCATCTCTACCGAGGGGTAACCCCCGTGGGGCGCCTGGTGGGGTCAAATCGCAACCTTACGCCCATCCCGCGCATGCGTTTCGTCCGCGCGTTCGGCAGACTGAAGCCGCACGAGACCACAAACCAGGGCGAAGAGTGTGTGCCGTGTCACGGAGCGGAGTGGATCCGGCCCGGAAGTTGCGGCGAGACGGCCCCAAACGTCACCGTTTCGGCGGTCTCGACGGCCGGGTACTTGCGCGATCCGCCCAGCCCGTGTGGACTACGGCCAGCGCCGCGCGTACGCGCGTGGCCGAAGCATTTTCCGATACATGATCAGGAGGCAAGCCGTGAGCGCGACCGCGGACCACGCGGAGGAGCGGACCAACCCGGCAGCGAGGCTGGGGTTCGAGCCCGGACAGGTGGTCCAGGAGATCGGTTACGACGAAGACGTCGACTTCGATCTCCGTGAAGGCATCGAGTCCATCATCGGGTCGGACCTGGTGGACGAGGACTACGACGACGTCGCCGACGCCGTCGTGCTCTGGTTCCGCGACGAGGACGGAGACCTCACCGACGCACTGGTGGACACCATCGGTCTTCTGGAGGACGGCGGCGTGATCTGGCTGCTGACTCCGAAGACCGGCCGCGACGGCTACATCGAGCCGAGCGACATCAGCGATGCCGCGCAGACCGCCGGTCTCTCCCAGACCAAGAGCGTCAGCGTCGCCAAGGACTGGGCGGGGAGCCGCCTGGTGGCGCCCAAGCGCTGACCCCACAGCAGCAGGGACCCCCGCCGGCACCGCCGGCGGGGGTCCCTTGCGTAGGCTGGTGCCTCACCTGTTCGGTCCAGTGGAGGGACGCGTACGTCATGGCGATCGAGGTCGGCACCAAGGCCCCCGAGTTCGAGCTCAAGGACAACCACGGCCGCACCGTCCGGCTCTCGGACTACAAGGGCGAGAAGAACGTCGTCCTGCTCTTCTACCCCTTCGCCTTCACCGGCGTCTGCACGGGCGAACTGTGCGAGCTGCGCGACAACCTGCCGAAGTTCGTCAACGACGACACCCAGCTGCTCGCCGTCTCCAACGACTCCATCCACACCCTGCGCATCTTCGCCGAGCAGGAGGGCCTGGAGTACCCGCTCCTCTCCGACTTCTGGAAGCACGGCGAGGCGTCCCGCGCCTACGGCGTCTTCGACGAGGAGAAGGGCTGCGCCGTGCGCGGCACCTTCATCATCGACAAGGACGGCGTGGTCCGCTGGAGCGTCGTCAACGCCCTGCCGGACGCCCGCGACCTGAACGACTACCTCAAGGCCCTCGACACCCTCTGAGGCCCGCCGGTCCACCGGACGGCCCCCCGGCCCGCCCCGCAGCCGTCGACACCTGCGGAACATCGGGGCGAATCGCCTGTCCAGGCCGGGAACCCGTCACTAGGATCCACTCGTTGATCCGATGCCAACGCACGACGGGGGCGCTGCCCCTGAAAACCACATGGAGGGACTCGTGGGAGTCAGCCTCAGCAAGGGCGGCAACGTCTCGCTGACCAAGGAGGCCCCTGGCCTGACCGACGTCACCGTCGGTCTCGGCTGGGACGTCCGCACCACCACCGGGACGGACTTCGACCTCGACGCCAGCGCCATTCTGGTCAGCGCGGAGGGCAAGGTCCGCAACGACCAGGACTTCGTGTTCTTCAACAACCTGAAGAGCGCCGACGGCTCGGTCGAGCACACCGGTGACAACCTCACCGGCGAGGGCGAGGGCGACGACGAGCAGGTCAAGGTCAGCCTGGCCACGGTGCCCGCCGATGTAGCCAAGATCGTCTTCCCGGTGTCGATCTACGACGCCGAGAACCGCCAGCAGTCCTTCGGCCAGGTCCGCAACGCGTTCATCCGCGTCGTGAACCAGGCCGGCGGTGCCGAGATCGCCCGGTACGACCTCTCCGAGGACGCCTCGACCGAGACCGCGATGGTCTTCGGCGAGCTGTACCGCAACGGCGCGGAGTGGAAGTTCCGCGCGGTCGGCCAGGGCTACGCCTCCGGGCTCCGCGGCATCGCGCAGGACTTCGGCGTCAACGTCTGAGCCACGCACCGACCCCGTCCGGCGCCGCACTCTCCGTGCGGCGCCGGACGTGCCTCATCGGCCGTACGCGCGTCACCGGCCGGTCGCGCGCGCACGGGCCCGCACGCAGCAGTTCTCACCGGGGAGGAACCACATCATGGGCGTCACGCTCGCCAAGGGAGGCAACGTCTCCCTCTCCAAGGCCGCACCCAACCTGACCCAGGTGCTGGTCGGCCTCGGCTGGGACGCGCGCTCCACCACCGGCGCGCCCTTCGACCTCGACGCCAGCGCGCTGCTGTGCCAGGCGGGTCGCGTGCTCGGGGACGAGTTCTTCGTCTTCTACAACAACCTCAAGAGCCCCGAGGGCTCCGTCGAACACACCGGCGACAACCTCACCGGCGAGGGTGACGGCGACGACGAGTCGCTGATCGTCGATCTCAACCGGGTGCCGGCCCACTGCGACAAGATCGTCTTCCCCGTCTCGATCCACGACGCCGACAATCGGGGCCAGACCTTCGGCCAGGTCAGCAATGCTTTCATCCGCGTGGTGAATCAGGCCGACGGACAGGAACTCGCGCGCTACGACCTCTCCGAGGACGCCTCGACGGAGACCGCGATGATCTTCGGCGAGCTGTACCGCTACGGGGGCGAGTGGAAGTTCCGGGCGGTGGGACAGGGGTACGCGTCCGGGCTCCGGGGCATCGCTCTAGACTTCGGGGTCAACGTTTCGTAAAGCCGCGTACATAACACGATGGGGTAGCCAGTGGTTCTGAAAACCTTCGGCTGGTCGTTTGCCATTACGGCGCTCGGCCTGGTCGCAGCGGTGCTCTACGGGGGGTGGGAAGCGTTCGGGATCGTCGCGATCCTCTGCGTCCTCGAGATCTCGCTGTCCTTCGACAATGCGGTGGTCAACGCCGGAATCCTGAAGAAGATGAATGCCTTCTGGCAGAAGATCTTCCTCACGATCGGTGTGCTCATCGCCGTTTTCGGCATGCGGCTGGTCTTCCCCGTCGTGATCGTCGCCATCAGCGCCAAGATCGGGCCCATCGAGGCCGTCGACCTGGCACTCAACGATGCCGACCGCTACCAGGAGCTCGTGACCGACGCACACCCGTCGATCGCGGCCTTCGGTGGCATGTTCCTGTTGATGATCTTCCTCGACTTCATCTTCGAGGACCGTGACATCCAGTGGCTGCGCTGGATCGAGCGTCCGCTCGCCAAGCTGGGCAAGGTCGACATGCTGTCGGTCTGCATCGCCCTCATCGTCCTGCTGGTCAGCTCGATGACCTTCGCGACCCACGCCCACCAGCACGGTGGCGCGCACGTCGACAAGGCGCAGACGGTCCTCATCTCCGGCATCGCCGGTCTGATCACCTACCTCGTGGTCGGCGGTCTCTCCGGCTACTTCGAGAACAAGCTCGAGGAGGAGGAAGAGCGCGAGCACGAGGCGGAGGAGGAGGCCAAGCGCAGCGGCAAGAAGGTCTCCGCCGTGCAGCTGGCCGGCAAGGCCGCCTTCTTCATGTTCCTCTACCTCGAGGTCCTCGACGCGTCGTTCTCGTTCGACGGCGTCATCGGCGCCTTCGCCATCACCAACGACATCGTCCTGATGGCGCTCGGCCTCGGCGTCGGCGCCATGTACGTCCGTTCGCTCACGGTCTACCTGGTCCGCCAGGGCACCCTGGACGACTACGTCTACCTGGAGCACGGCGCCCACTACGCCATCGGCGCGCTCGCCGTGATCCTCATGGTCACCATCCAGTACGAGATCCCCGAGGTCGTCACCGGCCTCATCGGTGTCGCACTGATCGGCTGGTCCTTCTGGTCCTCCGTCCGCCGCAACAAGGCGATCGCGGCGGCCGAGGGAAAAGCTGACGCCTCGGACGACAAGACCGAGGTCTCGTCCGGGGTGTGACACCCCCGGCAACGAGGAACGCTTCACTGCGGGGCGGCCGGTGCACCCGGCCGCCCCGTCGCGTGTCCCCGCCCTGTCGGCGGGGACCAGTCACGAGTGGGGGGTGGGGACGCATGGCCTTCTGGGACGGCCTGTTTCCGGGCAGGGTGGCGCAGTTCGACTCGGGCAGCGCCTCGACCAACGCGATCGAACTGACCAAGCGCCGTCCGGCGGTCTCGCTCACCAAGCAGGGCGCGGCCACCGGCAACCTCCGGGTCAACCTCTCCTGGCGGATGCGCACCTCGGACATCGAGGGCCGCTCCCGGCAGAGCGGCCGGCTGCTGCGCCACCCCTCGAAGCTCTTCAAGCCCGAGGTCGTCCAGGCGCACACCCAGGGCGTGGTCAACGTCGACCTGGACCTCGGCTGCATGTACGAGCTCGCGGACGGCAGCAAGGGCGTCGTACAGCCGCTGGGCGGCTTCTTCGGCTCCCTGAACTCGCCGCCGTACGTGAACCTCAGCGGCGACGACCGCTTCGGCGGCTCGTCCGGCGAGACGATCTTCGTCAACCTCGACCACCGGGACGCGATCAAGCGGCTGCTGTTCTTCGTCTACATCTACGACCAGACGCCCGCCTTCGACCGCACGCACGCGAAGGTCACGCTCTACCCGAGCAACGGCCCGCGGGTCGAGATCGAACTCGACGAGCGCGCCCCGCAGGCCCGCTCCTGCGCCGTCTTCACGGTGGAGCGGGTCAAGGAGGAGCTGGTCGTCCGCCGCGAGGTCAAGTTCGTCTACGGCTTCCAGGCGGAACTGGACCGGCTGTACGGCTGGGGCCTGCAGTGGGGACGCGGCTACAAGACCAAGGCGTGACCCGTGGACTTACGGACGGACGAACTGCGGGCCCATCGGCGGCATCCGGAAATTCGGGTCGGGGGCGGGCGCGGCGGCCGCCGCGGGCTGCGGATAGCCGTACGCGGGCTGGGGCGAGGCCGGCTGCGGGTAGCCGTACGCGGGACCGGTGCCCTCGCCGGGCTGCGGGTAGCCGTAGGCCGGGGGAGCGGACGGCCGGGGCGGCACGGCGGCCGGAGCCGGCGACGGGCCGGGCACGTGCGCCACGGTCGCGTCGAGGTCCTGCCCCGGGTCCGGGTCCTGCGCGAGCGCCGCTGCCTCGTCCGCGGCCTCGTCGACCGAGATCCCGAAGTCGGTGGCGAGCCCCACGAGACCCGTCGGGTAGCCCTGTCCCACCGCGCGGAACTTCCACGCGTCCCCGCGCCGGTACAGCTCGCCGCAGATGATCGCCGTCTCCTCGCCCGTCTCCGCCGTCACGTCGAAGACGGCGAGCGGGTCCTGCTCCGACGAGACCGCGTCGTACACCAGGATCCGCAGGTCACGGACGGAACGGAAGGTGTCGCCGTCCGAGGAGGCGGCGATCACCACCTGGTCGACCGAGGGGTCGAGTCCGCCGAGATCGGCCTCGACCGTGTCGGTCAGGCCCTCGGCCACCCGCTTCTTCGGCAGCCGCCGCACCAGGCCCGAAGGGTGGCGCGGCTGGTTGTAGAAGACGAAGTCCTCGTCGGACCGCACCCGCCCGTCTGCGCCGAGGAGCAGGGCCGAGGCATCCACGTCGGGGACCCCGGGGCCCGGGGTCCAGCGGAGCACGGCCCGTACGGCCGCGGTGTCGAGAGGGACGTTGGAGCCCTTCAGCATCGCGTGCGTCATGGGCGTCATCCTGCCTTCCCCGCCCGGCCAGGGACAACGCGGGGGCCCGTACCGATCCGGGGGAGATGCAGTGGATGCGGATGAGTTACCTGGATTTCATGCGCGAAGGGAACTAAGGACACCCACACCTACGTACTATTACCGGCCACATGTCTTCAGGGCCCGCAGCAGCAGTCGGGGGAGTTATCTTGCGTCATTTCGGGCACATCCCGTCCGCCGCGCGGGCAGGGCTGTTCCACCAGGAGCCGGCCGAGTTCACGGCCGACTCGCCCGCGAACATCCTCGCCGTCGCCCTGGGCGCCACCCTCTACAGCCCGGCCACCCGGCCGCGCCTCGCCGATGACGTGCGCAAACAGGCCGCCCGCGGGGTCGTCTCCATGGTGCTCTGCCTGGAGGACTCCATCGCGGACGCCGACGTCGAGGCCGCCGAGGCCAACCTCGTCGAGCAGTTCGCCCAGCTCGCCACCGGCGAGACCGGTGCTCCGGAGGACCTGCCGCTGCTCTTCATCCGGGTCCGCGAGCCCGGCCAGATCCCCGACCTGACCGCCCGCCTCGGCGACACCGTCCGCCTGCTCTCTGGCTTCGTCCTGCCGAAGTTCGACGAGCCCCGCGGGCGTGCCTTCCTCGACGCCCTCACCACCGCCGAGACCGCCTGCGGACGGCGACTTTTCGCCATGCCCGTCCTCGAGTCGCCCGAGCTCCTGCACCTGGAGACCCGCGCCGCCACCCTCGCCGGCATCGCCACGCTCGTGAACGAGCACCGCGACCGCGTCCTGGCCCTGCGCCTCGGCGTCACCGACTTCTGCTCCGCGTACGGACTGCGCCGCTCGCCCGACATGACGGCCTACGACGTCCGGCTCGTCGCCCACGTCATCGCCGACGTCGTCAACGTCCTCGGCCGGTCCGACGGCACCGGCTTCACGATCACCGGCCCCGTCTGGGAGTACTTCCGGCTCGGCGAGCGCATGTTCAAGCCCCAGCTGCGCCGCAGCCCCTTCCTGGAGGGCCGCGCCGAGGACCTGCGCACCGCCCTCATCGAGCACGACCTCGACGGACTGCTCCGCGAGATCGAACTCGACCGGGCCAACGGACTGCTCGGCAAGACCTGCATCCACCCCACCCACGTCACCCCGGTCCACGCACTCTCCGTGGTCAGCCACGAGGAGTTCAGTGACGCCCAGGACATCCTGCGTCCGGAGCAGGGCGGCGGCGGGGTGCTGCGGTCGGCATATACGAACAAAATGAATGAAGTGAAGCCGCATCGCGCGTGGGCCGAGCGCACCCTCCTGCGCGCCGAGGTGTTCGGCGTCGCCAAGGAGGACGTCGGCTTCGTGGATCTGCTCACCGCCGGACTGTCCGGCTGACGGAAGGTGAACCAAGACGTGGTGTGGTCGGGAACGTGGGTCGCAGAGCGGCTCGGCGTCGAACTGAACGGCGACGAGCAGCTTCCGGGCCTCCTTGGCCTCGCACTGCGCCGCAACCCCAGGCGAGCCCATCTGCTCGTCTCCAACGTGCTGGGCAAGCACGTGCCCCAGCGCCCCTCCGTGGTCCGCGACGCCGGCCACGCCCTGGGCGTACGGGTACGCGACCTGCTCGGCGACGAGGACGCGGCGCGCTCCGTCGTCCTCGGCTACGCGGAGACCGCGACCGGCCTCGGCCACAGCGTCGCCGACGGCCTGGGCCTCGCCCCCTACCTCCACTCCACCCGCCGGCCGGTGGACGGTGTCGCCCCCGCCGGCGGCTTCGAGGAGTCCCACTCGCACGCCACCTCGCACCTGCTCCTCCCCGAGGACCCCAAGCTGCTCGCCGGCGACGGACCCCTGGTCCTCGTCGACGACGAGTTCTCCACCGGGAACACCGTCCTCAACACCATCCGCGACCTGCACGCGCGCTACCCGCGCGACCGCTACGTGATCGTCGCCCTCGTCGACATGCGCACCCCCGCCGACCGCGACCGGCTCACCGCCTTCGCCGCCGAGATCGGCGCCCGCGTGGACCTCCTCACCCTCGCCGCGGGCACCGTCACCCTGCCCGACGGCGTCCTGGAGAAGGGCCAGGAGCTCGTCGCCCGCCACGAGACCGCGCCCGCCCCGGCCCCCGCGCCCCGCGCCGCCGCCTCCCGCGTCGTCCTGGACTGGCCCGAGGGCGTCCCGGACGGCGGCCGCCACGGCTTCACCCCCGAGCACCGCGCCCGCCTGGAGGCCGCCCTGCCCGCACTGGCCGCCCAGGTCGCCGAGGCGCTGCCCCAGGCCCCCGGCGCGCCGCGGCCCCGCGTGCTCGTCCTCGGCTTCGAGGAGCTCATGTACGCCCCGCTGCGGCTCGGCACCGAACTGGAGCGGACCGGACACGACGTCGCGTACTCCACCACCACCCGCTCGCCCGTCCTCGCCGTCGACGACCCCGGCTACGCCATCCGCACCCGGCTCGTCTTCCCGGCCCACGACGCCCCCGCCGACGGACCCGGCGAGCGCTACGCCTACAACGTCGCGGGAGCCGGCTTCGACGCCGTCGTCGCCGTCGTCGACTCCGTCGCCGACACCCCCGACCTGCACGCCCCCGACGGCCTGCTGGCCCAGCTCGCCGCCCACGTCCCGCACGTGGTCCTGGCCGTCGTCCCCTCGTACGTGCCCGCTCCCGCCACCGAAGCTCCCGAAAGGAGCTCCATGCTGCCCGAGCCCCTCCGCGGCCCCGCCTTCTCCTCGTACGCCCCCGAGGAGGTCGGCTGGCTGCTCCAGGACCTCTCGGACGTCGAGCTGGAGGCTCCGACCGAGGAGCGCGAGGAGGCCATCCAGAGCGGCGGCGCCCACTACGCCGAGTCGCTGCCCGTCGAGTACCAGCCCAGCGCCCGGTACCAGGAGCTGTTCCAGGCGGCCCTGGAGACCTCCGCCGCCCGGATCGCCCGCGCCGTCGGCACCGTCACCGAGACCGTGCTCGCCGAACGCCCCGGCACCCCCGTCCTCGTCTCGCTCGCCCGCGCCGGCACCCCCGTCGGCGTCCTCATGCGCCGCTGGGCCCAGGCGCGCCACGGCCTCGACCTGCCGCACTACGCCGTCTCCATCGTCCGCGGCCGCGGCATCGACACCAACGCACTGCGCTGGCTCGCCGCCCACCACGACCCCGCCGACGTCGTCTTCGTCGACGGCTGGACCGGCAAGGGCGCCATCACCCGCGAACTCGCCGAGGCCCTGGACGCCCACCGGGAGAAGCACGGCGGCCCGGCCTTCGACCCGGAGATCGCGGTCCTCGCCGACCCCGGCTCCTGCGTGCGCACCTACGGCACCCGCGAGGACTTCCTCATCCCCTCCGCCTGCCTCAACTCCACCGTCTCCGGCCTCATATCGCGCACCGTGCTGCGCGCCGACCTGGTCGGCCCCGACGACTTCCACGGCGGGAAGTTCTACCGCGAGCTGGCCGGCGCCGATGTGTCGAACGACTTCCTGGACGCCGTCACCGTACGCTTCGACGAGGTCGCCGACTCCGTCGACGCCGAGGTCAAGGAGCTGCTGAGCGCCGACCGGACCCCCACCTGGGAGGGCTGGGCAGCCGTCGAGCGGATCAGCGAGGAGTACGGCATCCACGACGTCAACCTGGTCAAGCCGGGTGTCGGTGAGACCACCCGGGTCCTGCTGCGCCGCGTCCCCTGGAAGATCCTCGCCCAGCGCGGCGCCGGCGCCGACCTCGCCCACGTACGCCTGCTCGCCGAACAGCGAGGGGTGCCCGTCGAGGAGGTCGACGAACTCCCGTACACCTGCGTGGGACTGATCCACCCTCAGTACACGCGGGGCGCCACCGGCGCCGACGGGAAGGCGGTGGTCTCCCAGTGAGCGCCACCATCATGGTCGCCAGCGACCTCGACCGGACCCTCATCTACTCCACGGCCGCCCTCGCCCTCGGCATGCCCGACGCGCAGGCGCCCCGGCTGCTCAGCATCGAGGTGCACGAGAGCAAGCCGCTGTCCTTCATGACCGAGGACGCCGCCGTACTCCTGGAGGAGCTGGCCACCGAGGCCGTCTTCGTCCCCACCACGACCCGCACGCGCAAGCAGTACCAGCGCATCCAGCTCCCCGGACCCGCCCCGACGTACGCGATCTGCGCCAACGGCGGCCACATCCTCGTCGACGGCGTCAGCGACCCCGACTGGCACGCGGCGGTCGTGCGCCGGCTCGCCGACGAGTGCGCGCCCCTCGCCGAGATCCGCGCCTACTTCACCGCCACCACCGACCTCTCCTGGGTGCGCAAGCACCGGGTCGCCGAAGACCTCTTCGCCTACCTCGTCGTCGAGCGCGAGCGCCTGCCCGACGAGTGGCTCCGGCGCTTCGGCGAGTGGGCCGACGGCCGCGGCTGGACCGTGTCGCTCCAGGGCCGCAAGGTCTACGCCGTGCCCAAGCCGCTCACCAAGAGCGCCGCGATGCGCGAGGTCGCCCGCCGCGCCGGCGCCACCCTCACCCTGGCCGCGGGCGACTCCCTCCTCGACGCCGACCTGCTCCTCGCCGCCGACCGGGCCTGGCGCCCCGGACACGGCGAACTCGCCGACACGCAGTGGACCGCACCCCACCTCGACGCCCTCGGCGAGCGGGGTGTCGCGGCCGGCGAGGAGATCCTGCGCCGCCTCCTCGCGGCGGTACGGGCCCACCGCTCGACCGTGCCCCCGCAGACCGTCACCTCGCTCAACGGTTCCCCCGCCGCACTCCCCGACCGGGCCTGAGCAACCGCAGCCCCAGGAACCACAGCACCGCGCCCGCCGCGACCACGAGCACCGCCTTCGAGTAGACCGACACGTACCCGGTGACCTCCTCCCAGTTGTCACCCAGCACGTAACCGGCCGACACGAAGGCGGTGTTCCACAACGCGCTGCCCAGCGTGGTCAGGACGAGGAACACCGGCAGCGGCATACGCTCGACGCCCGCGGGCACCGACACCAGACTGCGGAAGATCGGCACCATCCGGCCGAAGAACACCGCCTTGGTGCCGTGCCGCAGGAACCACGCCTCCGTGCGCTCGATGTCCGCGACCTTGACCAGCGGCAGCCTCGCCGCGATCGCGAGGGTCCGCTCCCGGCCGAACAGCGCCCCCACCCCGTACAGCGCCAGCGCGCCGACGACCGAACCGAGCGTCGTCCACAGCAGTGCGGCGATCAGGTCCATCCGCCCGTTCGCCGAGGCGAACCCCGCCAGCGGCAGGATCACCTCGCTCGGAATCGGCGGGAACAGGTTCTCCAGCGCTACGGCGATGCCCGCACCCGGGGCGCCGAGCGTCTCCATGAGGTCGTTGATCCAGGTCTCCATGGCCTCCACGCTAGGAATCGGGAGCCCACCGCGGACTGATGGCGACCGCACGACAAGGTGTGGACAACCGCAGTGCGCACACACGGCGCCTGCGGCTAGCGTGACCGATCATGAGTACTCTCGCCGGGCACACCGCGCGCCTGCTGCGGACGGCCGCCGGGCTCGCCCTCGGCGCCGCCACCGCCGTGGCCGAGCTCCTCGGCCTGGTCGCCACCGTCCTCGCCCTGCTGCCCGTCCTTCCCTGGCCGCACGGCCGGCGCGCCGTCCTGCGCCGCGCCGCCGCCGCCGCCCGCGGCCTCGTCGCCCTGGAACGGCGACGGCTCGACCGCTTCCTCGACGTCCGGCTCCCCAGCGGCCAGGACGACGCGGCCGCCCTCCGCTACCTCTGCGCCCGCTGGACGCTCGGAGTCCTCGGCGGCGTCGTCCTCGTCTGCGCCGGCTACGGGATCGGGTTCGGCACCTTCATCCTCTGGGGCTGGCTGGTCACCGACATCGCCTTCCCCGGACTGGTCGCCCTCGGCAGCCTCGGAGGGCTCTTCCTGCTCTTCCTCTCCGTCCAGGGCGCCCTCGGAGTCGCCTCCCTGGAAGGCCAGTTGGCCCGCCGCTTCCTCGGCCCCAGCCTCGCCGAGGCACTGGAGGCGCGGATCGCCCAACTCGCCACCAGCCGCGCGGAGGTCATGGACGCCGTGCACGACGAGCGCCGCCGCATCGAGCGCGACCTCCACGACGGGGTGCAGCAGCGGCTCGTCGCCCTCGGCATGCTCCTCGGCCGGGCCCGCCGGCTGCGCGGCCGCGATCCGGAAGGCGCCGACGCACTGCTCCTCCAGGCCCACGACGAGAGCCGGCGCGCCCTGGCAGAACTCCGCGAGGTGGCCTGGCGGGTCTACCCGGCCGTGCTGGACGAGTCGGGCCTGCGGGCCGCCCTGGAGACGGTCGCGGAACGCGGCCCGCTCCCCGTCGGCCTCGTCTACGAGGTGCCGCGGCACCTGCCGAGAGCGGTCGAGACCGTCGCCTACTTCGTCGTCTCGGAGGCCGTCACCAATGTCGCCAAGCATGCGGGGGCGACCCGCATCGACATCCATGTCTCGTTGGAGGAGCAGGAGTTGAACGTACGCGTGAGCGACGACGGAACCGGCGGGGCGGACGCCTCCGGAAGCGGCCTGGCTGGCCTGGCGAGCCGGGCCGCTGCCCTGGACGGACGACTCGCGGTCGACAGCCCCGTCGGCGGCCCGACGGTCATCAGGGCGGAGCTGCCGTGCGTGTGATCCTCGCGGAGGACTCGACCCTGCTGCGCGAGGGGCTCGTGCGGCTCCTGGTGGAGGAGGGCCACGAGGTGACGGCGGCCGTCGGCAACGCGGTCGAACTCCTCGCCGCGGTCCGCGCGGACCCGCCGGACGTGGTCGTCGCCGACGTCCGGATGCCCCCGACCCACACCGACGAGGGCCTGCGGGCAGCCCTGGAGATCCGGCGGAGCAGCCCCGAGGTCGGGGTGCTCGTGCTCTCGCAGTACGTGGAGCGGCGCTACGCGACCGAGCTGCTCACCGGCGACACGGGCGCGGTCGGCTACCTGCTCAAGGACCGGGTGGCGCAGGTCGACGAGTTCCTGGACGCCCTGGAACGGGTGGGGGAGGGCCGCACCGCCTTCGACCCGGAGGTCGTCCGCCGCCTGCTCGTCCGCTCCTCCCACACCGACCCGCTGTCCCGCCTGACCCCGCGCGAGGGCGAGGTGCTTGCGGCGATGGCACAGGGGCACACGAACGCGACGATCGCGGCCCGGCTGCACGTGTCTCAGAGCGCCGTGGAGAAACACATCAACGCGATCTTCGACAAGCTGGAGCTGACCGGCCGCGGCGAGGGCGGCGAGGGCTACAGCAAGCGGGTGCTGGCGGTCCTCCGGTACCTGGGCAGCTGAGGGCGCGCCCCGGCCGGGACGGCCGTACGGCCGGCGGCCGGGGTGCTCCGTCGGGCGCCGGCGCGGTCAGCCGCAGCAGCCGCCACCGCAGCAGCCGCCCCCACCCCCGCCGGAGGGCGCGGCGCCGCCCTTCGCGGTGCCGCCGACGGCGACGGCCGAGAGCAGCTTGACGGTGTCGTCGTGCCCGTCGGGGCAGGAGGCGGGCGCGGACGACTCGGCCATCGGCCGGTTCAGTTCGAACGTGTCGCCGCAGGTCCGGCAGCGGTATTCGTAGCGAGGCATGGGCCCAGGCTAGCGGGCGCCACGGCCCCGGCACACGTGCGAGGCCGTCCAGGGAGCGTCTCAGTGGTGGCCGGCGCCCCGCTCCTCACGGATCTGTTCGACGACGCGCGCGGCGGTCGCGCGGACGGCCTCCAGCTCGGTCAGGAAGTGCCAGTAGTCGGGGTGCCGGCCGCTGTCCAGACCCTCGACGGCGCGATCGAGCCGGCCGACGGCGTCGTCGAGCGGGCGGGCGTGCCGCGGATCGGGGGTGGTGCGGCCGTCCATGGCCAGGCGCTGGGCGTCGCGCACCGCGAACCGCGTGCGGTCGATCTCCTGCTTCGGGTCCTTGGCGACCGCGTCGAGCCTCCGCAGCCGGTCGCCGGCGGCGGACACGGCCTCGTCGGTGCTGTTCAGCAGGGCCCGGGCGGTGGCGAGGAGGCTGGTGGCATCCGGCCACCGCTGCTCGGCCCGGGCCGCCGCGGCCTCCCGCAGCTTCTCCTCGGCCTGCCGCCCGGTCTCGGCGGCCTGGTCCGGAACGTGCTGGAGGTCCTGCCAGCAGGCGGCCGAGAAACGGCGCCGGAGCTCCGAGAGCACCGGCTCGACGGCACCGGCCCGGGTGGTGAGGGCCTGGGCGCGCGTACGCAGCGACACCAGGCGCTTGTCCGTCTCGGCCGCCCGCTCGGGCAGCCGCTCGGCCTCGGTGCGGACCGCCTCCGCGTCCCGCAGGACCTGGTCGGCGCGCTGGAGGGTCTCGGCGACGCCGTGCCGGCCGGCGCCCTCGTTGAGCCGGGTCAGCTCGGGCCCGAGGGCCGCGAGCCGGGCGGCGAGGTCGTCGGCACGGAGCCCGGACTCCCGTACCGCGTCGAGCGCGGTGCTCGCGCCCCGCAGCGCCTGCCGGGCCCGCTCCACGGCGGGGGCGAGCCGGGCCAGCTGCGTCTCGGCCTTGTCCAGCAGCGGCCCGAGGCCCTGCTCGAAGCGCTCCAGCTCCCCCTTGACCCGGACGAGCTCGTCCTTGGCGCGGGTCAGCTCGCCGCGGGCCCGGACGGCGGTGGCCGCGTCCAGCTCGTCCCGGTCGAGATCGTGGGCGTCGACGGCCGTGATGTAGGCGTGGCTCACCTCGTCGATCCGCCGCCCCAGCGCGCCGAACTCCTCGACGGCCCGGCGGGCGCCGGGCGAGTCGTCGACGGCCGTGATGGTCTCGATCGAGATCCGCAGATCGCGCTGGGCGGTGTCGAGTTCGTAGAACGCGGCGGCGGCGTCGTCCTTCGCGGCCTGGGCCTCGGCCCGCTGACTCTCCCCGCGCCCGCCGAACCAGCGCCGCGTGCCACCACCGGCGAAGGCGCCGGGCAGCAGCGCGAGACCCAGCAGCGGCAGCGCCACCATGAGCCGCAGCACGCCGCGACCCGCCCCCGCGGAGGCCGCCGGGCGCTCCCCGGACACGGCACGCGTCGCACTGCCCCTCGTGTGAGTCGCCGCCACTCCCACTCCCGTGTCCGCCGTGTCCGGTTCGGTTCATTCTCCCACCGGGTAAGGACGAACACACGGGCCGATCAGTTCACCGCACGGACGGTGACTTCTCCGTTGTCGCTGCGCGCGGTCACGACGTGCCCGCCGCCCTTCGCGGTCGGCACGTCGATCCGGACGTCTCCGTTGTCGCTTCGACCGTCCACGTCGTAGGTGGCACGGGGCAGCGCGATGTCGATGTTGCCGTTGTCGGTGACCGCCTCGACCCGCCTCGGTACGGCGCCCAGCGCGAGCCGCACGTCCCCGTTGTCGGTGCGGGCGGCGACGTCGGTGGAGTTCGAGGCGTCCTCGACGACGACATTGCCGTTGCCGCTCCCCAGGTCGAGCGCGCCGGTGGCGCGGCGGACGACGACGTCACCGTTGTCGGACCGGATCTTCAGAGGGGTGGCGAAGCCCTCGGCGGTCACCTTGCCGTTGTCGTCCTCCACATTCACGGAGACACCGCGCGGCACCTGGATGCGGTGGACGGCCCCGCAGCTGGACGCGAGCGCGTCGCAGTTCAGCCGGAGGGTGAGCCGGCCGTCGGCCATCCGCCAGGTCGCGTCGGGGCCGTCGCCCATGAACACCCACCCGTCGACCTGCCGGCTGACGCGGACGTCCTGGACGTCGGCGGGCACGATCTCCAGGTCGGAGTCGTCGGAGTCGATGGTGAGGGTCGTCCCGGAGAGGGCGAAGTTCTTCGACTCCACGGGCGCCCCCTCGACGTCCGCGGACCCGCACCCCGCCACCCCGAGAGCGACGACGACGGCCCCGCCCGAGGCGAGGAGCATGCGGATGCGGCGGCGAGCTGCCATGACGATCGAACCCCCAGGTGAAGCGCTGACTGTGCCCCCACGATAGGGACGCCTCACACCCCCCGACGATCCGGCGACCCACCGTCCCGTGGTGGGGCTACCCCCCGCCCCGTATCGGTTTGCGGGACCCACCCGTGGGCCATGTACGCTGTTGCTTCCTTGCACGGGCGCGTAGCTCAGGGGTAGAGCGCTGCTCTTACAAAGCAGATGTCGGCGGTTCGAAACCGTCCGCGCCCACCAGCAGGTAGCACGACAAAGGCCCAGGTCACCGGTACTGAACCGGGAGCCTGGGCCTTGTTCGTTCTTCGGCCGTGGAGGCGGGGGAGGGGCGCCGTGCCAGTTACGTGCCAGAAGCGTCGCCGGACTCGCCCGGCCGGACTTTCTTGATCTGCTCGTCGACGTGGGCGGCGATGGCGTGGTCACGCCCGTTCACCAGGTGCTGATAGATCAGCGCGGCCCGCACCGACGAGTGCCCCATCCGCTGCATCAGCTCACGCGTCGTGGCGCCGCCGGTCGCGGCGAGGGTGTTCCCGGTGTGGCGCAGATCGTGGAAGTGGACGTCTTTGAGCCCGGTGGTCTTCAGGGCCCGCAGCCACAGTCGGCGGAAGTTGTTCCGGCGCAGCTGCCCACCGCGGGCTCCGGTGAAGACCAGCCCGGTCCGACCAGGCTCGGCGTAGACGGCGAGATGAGTGGCCAGAACTTCCGCCAGCGAGGCCGGGAAGGCGACGGTGCGCACACCGGCCGCGCTCTTGGGCGTCTTGACCAGGATGCCGTCGGTACGGGTCTCGGCCAGCGAACGCCGTACGGCGACGGTTCGCCGGTCGAGGTCGACGTCATGGCGCTGAAGCGCGGCGAGCTCTCCGAAGCGGAGACCGGTGAAGGCCGCCAGCAGGATGAGCACCCGGAAGCGCGCCGGCACGGCGTCGGCGAGCTGGAAGACCTCGGTGACGTCGAGGAACGGCCGCTCGGCCGTCTTGGCTGCTCCGGCGCCCTTGATGCGGCAGGGGTTGCGCTGGATCAGCTCGTCGTCGACCGCGGTGTTCATGATGGCGCGGAGGATCTGGTACGCCTTGGCGACCGTCGGCTCACCGACACCGGACTCCAGGAGGCCGGCACGCCAGCGGCGGATCTGCGGTGTCGTGATCTCACTCAGGACAACGTCCGCGAAAGTCGGCAGGATGTGAAGTCGCAGCGCGCTGCCGTTACGTTCGCGGGTGGTCGCCGCGTAGTCGCGTTCCTTGAACCAGGCGTCGGCGTACACCCCGAAGAGAACCTTGTCGTCCAGGTTCTTCCACTTGCCGTCGATGATCTCCGCTTCCTTGCGGACGAGCCACCGATCGGCATCGGTCTGCGAGGCGAACGTCTCGGGAGCCGATCGTGTCAGGCCGTCCGGCCCCTGGTAGCGAGCCTGGAACCGCCCCGACGGCAGCTTGCGCACTGCACCGAAACGACGACGCTTCCCTTTGGTGTTCGCCATCAGGCCACCGCCCCGAATCGGCGACGAGCGACGATCGGCTGGACGGTATGGGCAGCGACGAACTCCTCCAAGGCCCTTTCGGGGATGCGGACATGACGCCCTACCTTTGAGGAACACGATCCGGCGTTCGGCGATGAGCCGACGAGGGAACCGCTCAGTGGTGCCCAGGAGCTCGGCGGCCTGGCCCACGGTCAGCAGTCGGTCTGTCATGCAATCGCTCCTTCCAAAGCGAGTTGGTCCCTCAACCTGGAGTGCGTGGCGTCCGCGAGCGCAGTGGACAGGCGAGGCGAGAGCGCGAAGACGACGCACCTGTCACTGCCCTGGCCGGCGACGATGCGAGGCTCACCGGCTTCGACGAGTTCCTCAAAGGTGCCGCCGGTCAGAAGGCATTCCCACTCGACCACGGCCTCTTCGGGATCGAAGTTGCCGAAGGAGAGCGACTCGAATGCCCGTCCCGGCCCAGACTGGAGGGCCAGGCTCGCTGACGTGTCGTCCGGCGCCACGAAGAACTTCACGATGATGCTCACCCGGGCATCATGCCCGACAGCCCGCACCCATGATCGGCCGGACAAGTCCTAACTCCCGTTGACGGCGAAGACTTCACTCAGCCGTCGAAGACGGATCGCGGCAAGTGCGCTTCGCGGATAGGGGGATCTCTGCTTTCTGCGCGATGTGAAGTGCCGACCGTGATGTGCCCTGATGGGGGGCGGTCAGTGCTCTCCCATTCGGAGCGCTGCCGACCAGCCGTTTTCCCGCCGGCATCGGTCTCGTCCCGGTCCCGCGACTACGGTGAGTCCTCGCAACCCGGGCCCACGGCATGTCTGATGGTGTGGTGTGGGATCCTGGACGCCCTCGTCTACGTCTCGGAGCACCTGATCTATGACTCCACCGAAGTTTGAGAGCATCACCCCCTCCGCGGCTCGTCTCACCGAGTCGTTGCGGGATATCGGTTACGACTTCCCTGCCGCCGTTGCAGATCTTGTCGACAACAGCGTTTCTGCAGGCGCCGATCATGTAGACATCTTCATAGAGTTTGACGGCCCCGACTCGTACGTTCTGATTGCTGACGACGGCGCTGGCATGAGTGAAAGTCAGTTGACGGAAGCGCTCCGGTACGGGAGTAGACGCGACTACGCGCAAGGGGAACTTGGGCGCTACGGGCTGGGGTTGAAAACAGCATCGCTGTCCCAGTGCCGTGCTGTCAGCGTTGCTACGCGAACGTCGGTCAATGTACCTCGTCTGTACATCCGTACCCTCGATCTCGACGTGGTCTCGGAATCGGACCAATGGGTGGTTCTGCGCCCCGGGCGTGAGGGCCTGCCTCATCGTGCAGTTGCCTACCTCACTGAGGCAACCGGCACGGTGGTCGTCTGGGACAAGCTGGACCGGGTTCTGCCAGAAAGCCGACCCGAAGGCGGCTGGGCGCGTCGGAGACTGGATGCCATGGCCAAACGCACGGCTGCGCACCTCGGTATGGTCTTTCACCGCTTCCTTGAGGGAACTGGCAGCGGACGAAGGATCATCATCACGGTCAACGGTGAAGAGGTTGAGCCGTGGAACCCCTTCGCCCCGCACGAGCCTGCACGCACGGACCTTCCCAGCCAACGGTTCGAAGTAACCATAGGGAAAGTCAGCGGAACTGTGCAAATGAATCGCTACGTGCTGCCCGCCAAGGAGAATTTTAGCTCACCAGAACAATTTGAGCGCCTGTCAGGTCCATTGAAGTGGAACCGCCAGCAGGGACTTTACATCTATCGAGCAGATCGCCTCGTGCAATGGGGTGGCTGGAACGGCATTCGTGGCATCGACGAACACACCAAGTTGGCTCGCGCTTCATTGGACTTTGACACAGATCTAGACGGCGCATTCAATATCAACGTTGCTAAGGTTCGCGTAACCGTCCCGATTCAGCTGCGCCAGATGCTTGAGCGGCCGATCAACGAGTTGTGCAGCCGAGCGGACGAGGCGTACCGCAACACTGCTCGTGGCACAGGAATCGGAACTGCTGTTCCCTCTTTGCCTCGTCAGGCGGCATGGAATGGTCCTGAATCACAGGAAGCGGCCGCGATGAAAGATGCCGGGCTAGCGCTTCGTGCCGCGTCGATGCAAGCGGGGGAGTACGCAGCCTTGCTGCGCATCGTGGCGGTCCTTGAGAGGGAAGCCCCTGCGGTGGCTCAGGTGCTGGGATTGAACACGTGAGCCACCAACCGGTGCTCTCAGTAGAGAAGTTGTTGTTTCTGCTCTTCGGCTTTAGAGCCAGCGCATAGCTTCTGCAGCGGGCATTCGACGCACAGCGGGTCAGCGGGTCGGCAGAGGCTGGTGGCGAGCTCGAGCAGTCCCAGATGCGCGTTGCGGGCGTTTGCGCCGTAACCGATCAGGCGTGCCACGGCTAGGCGTCCGTCGGTCAGACGGTTGCGCCGGTGGACGTCTTCACCGGACATCCGCGCAGCGACACGAAGAACCCCCTGGCGTGCGAGCACTGGTTCTTCCGACTCGGAATCATCGCCTCCATCCGCCTGATCGTCGTTAGCGCTGACGGGTACGGTCAGAATGGCCAGGTCGGCCACGGCCTGGCTGATGCCGGCAACTTTGGGCAGCAACTCATCATCGGAAAGCATGTGAGGAGCGCCGACGAGTTCGGTGGCTACAGCGAGAAGTTGCTCGCCACGCTTCTCCCGACCGATCCATCGGGAAATCTCAAGTAGTTCCTTCTCTGCGGTGAGTGTGTCGTTAGGCGTGGTCCAGCGCGCTAGCAATGGCCAGAGGGGGCGGGACTGTTGAGGTGGCATTCTGTCCAGCAGGATCTCTGCAGAGATGACCTGCCAGCGCGATGAGGCCGTGAGCCATGGGAGATTGCGATGCGACAGGCTTGTGAACCAGGTGGCCAAGGTTTCGGCGATGTGCTGGGTGGTCGGCCCGGCAGGTCGCGCTTCGTCTAGGGCAGCCATGACTGCACCGCCGAGATGCTCGCCTAGGAACGGAGGCACAGCGTTACCGACCTGCCGGAATGCGGCTGAGGGGGGGCCCGCAAAGCGGAATCCATCCGGGAACGTCTGCAAGCGGGCCGCTTCGCGAACGGTCAGTGTGCGGTTCTGCCGGGGATGGATGTACCAGTATCCGTCCTTAGCGATATGGGCTGTGATAGTTCGCGACAGGCCGTCTTCGTCAAGACGCTTGTATTTATCGCGAAAAATGTCGTCCCGATAACGCTTCAATTCCTCGGGGAGGTCCGAGTACCGGGTGCTAGTAGACATGGACTCGAATGCGATTTCATCATCTTCTCGAACTGGTCGCGTGATGTGGTCGAAAACCTTGCCCGCGTCTGTGCTCGGTACCTGCTGGCGCATTTTCTTTTGGAAGCGGGTGAGGGGTTGTGCGTACTCTTTCCATCCGTGCGCGCCACCCTCTGGGCGCCAACCACCCTCGACCTCAGGCAGATCCCCGATGGCGTTCCATACCGTGACCTTGTCCGGAGTCTCATCGGGCCATTCGAAATGATGCCCGTCGCGCAGGGCTACTAGTATCAGCCGCTGTCGGAACTGCGGCACGCCATAGCGCCAGGTATCAACGACACGCTCCTCGACGGCGTATCCCAGGGACTCCAATTCATGGACCATCGTCCGCAAAATGAACATTTCACGGTCGAGTGCCATGTCTGGAACGTTCTCCATGACGACGGCAGGCGGCAGGGCGAGACGGACAACCTCCAAGAATGAGCGCCAAAGGTCCCGGCGCTCGTCATAGGGGTCACGCTGCCCTTCTCGCACGCGATGTCTGATCTTGTAGCGTCCCGCCTTGGAGAACGGCTGGCATGGTGGCCCGCCGGAGAGCAGGGTGATACCGGCCTGCTTGACTAGCTCGGCCACATGCTTGACACGGTCCGCATCGC
The DNA here is from genome assembly GCF_043201055.1 of Streptomyces sp. NPDC048338. NCBI lineage: Bacteria > Bacillati > Actinomycetota > Actinomycetes > Kitasatosporales > Streptomycetaceae > Streptomyces > Streptomyces sp. NPDC048338. Next base: position 646,347 of record NZ_JBICYQ010000001.1, on the reverse strand, counting down.
CCAGGTCCCAGTCCAAGGTGAGCCCGCCGAAGTGGTGCCGGTGCGTCTCCAGAGCCTCACGGTCGTGGTCGGCGGACAGGACGACACGGAACCCGGCAGACTGCAGGCCGTAACTCAGACCGCCGGCTCCGCAGAACAGGTCGGCTGCCAGCAGCTTTCCTTCCGAACGCAGCTGCTCGGCGTAGTGCAAGAAGGCCGTGTCATCCCCGCACTCCTCCGGGTGCGGTTCCAGGCGCAGGAACGGACCCCGTACCAGTTTCACTTTGTATGGGCTGCGCGAGGATTCCGCGATCTCCGTCATGACGCCTCCTGAGAAAACACCAACACAGGTTACCTTTGCTACTTCGGACGCGATGGCGGGACCGCGCTGTGCCGCACCGCTGACGCCATCCTCGGACCTGCTAAGGAGGGGCGCTGGGTCCGTCGCACGGGGCCAGCGCTGGAGGGTAGCGAGCAGACTGCTACCGACGCTGAGCGCCTGCTGCGCACCTCCGGGGCACGCCCGCCGGGGCCTGATCTTGCCTTCGCGGGGCCAGCTTCTTAGCGATCGTCGCCGCAAGCTGCTGCTCGGAGAGCTCCAAAGCCAGTGTCTGTCGGATTCGTCCAGGAGCTTCTCTCTGCGGCGTCGATTTCCTCTCTGCCGGTCAGGCAAGGAGCCGTCGCGGCGTTCGGCCGCTCTTGGTGTGATTGTCCCGCGTATTGCAAGTCAGACAGCCCGGCCGCGCGCAGTGCCCGCTGTGCGAGCACTGCGTCGGCGAACGCTTGGAAGCCGATCTGTACAGCCAGGCCTCCAGCGAGGAGGACGACGGCCAAGCCGCGCCCTGATCAAGGCTGGCGAGGGCCTGACCCCAAAGCGTTCCGTCTCGGGAGCCGGCCCTCAGGCTCAGGCGCAGTCCTATGGCGCGAACGCGCTGAAGCCCTCTTCGATCGCGTTGTCGTAGACCTCCAAGGCCTTCCTGACCTGGGCCGCCGTGATGGTGGCCTTGGTCGCAAGCTTGGCAGCGATCGTAGTGGCGATCTGCTGCTCGGCCAGCTCTAGGGCACGCGTTTCCCGTGCCCAGTCGGCCAGCATCTCCCACTCGCTCAGCTCGATCTGCTTGAGCCTGGAGAGCTGCTCTTCCTCTTCCTCCCGGGTGTCCACCGCGAACTCGACAGGCCTCGCCAACAGCTCCTCGGCCAGTTCCTCCGGAACAGTCCAAGGGATGCGGGAGACCTCCTCCCAGCACTTGCTGCTCTTCGCCCACTCGGTGACGTGCTTGCCCTCCTGGATGACCATGTCCATGATCAGCGGACACAGATCATGGGCGGCCTGGACGATCGCGTCGCTAACCTGCTGCTCCCGCCAGATGCGGTCGAGGTCGATACGCCGACCGGTCTCTTCGCAGAGACGGGCTGTCGTGTAGGCCGTGATCAGAGCCTTGTGGCTTCCAGCGTCGTGCGCCTTGGCCACCTTGTCGACTTCCTTGAAGAGGATGCCCATGGCGATCGTTCGGCGGCAGTAATCCGCATCGATGACTGGGGGCTGCTCTTTGACGTTGGCCTGGAAGGCGGCGAAGCTCTTCTGCGCTCCGCGGCTGACGAGGTGCGGCAGTCCGCTCCAAGCGTTCACGAACTTGGCTAGGTCAGATTTGGCGAATCGCTGGGCGGCTGGATTCTCGGCCTTGAACTTGCGCCGAGCGACGATGGATGTCTGCTGCTTCGCTTCTTCCACCGCGTACGAGCCACGGGCCCGCTCGTAGAACCAGCGTGTCTGCGGTCCGCCGGGGGTGGTTGGCGGCGCCCACAGAGTGCGACTGACCCGTTCGAATTCGACATGGAACTTGTCGTTGGCCGAGAGATCGACCAGCGTGACTTTGTTCTGGGTGTTCGAGTACCGCGAGATGCTTGGGACGATTGCCATCAGGTCGTCCGAGCCCATCAGCGTCAGCTTCATCTGGACGCTTACACCGTCCAGGTCCTTCTTGTCCCGTTTGAAGACGTGATGGAGGGTGGCGGTGGTCTGCCCACCGTTCACGATCTGGAGGCCAGTGAGACTGCGGATGCCGACACGCCTGCCTTCAGCGTCCTCGACAAATTCCGCGGCGGTCGCTGTTGCCGTGATGCCGTTGTTGTAGGTCAAGAACCGCCCCGGCTCATTGAGCAGGGTAAGGCGGATTCCCCGGTTGACCGTGCTGCGGGCCTGCAGAAACGCGCGCACGTTCAGTTCGAGGAGACGCGTGCGGTGCTCCTCGTACAGCTCGGCCAAGTGGCGTCCGGGAACGACCGCGAGGGTGACGGAGAGATTAGGCTCGACGCTCTGCACCGACAGGCAGTTGATCGGCGGGTCGAACTGCACAACGATCGGCTCGCTAGCGGCACCGGACGTCTGGTGGCGGTAGAGCCGGGCGAGGTCCCAGAGGTGATGCTCGACGGGGAGGCCCTGGAACTCGGTGGGCTCCGGCTGCGTGCGGGCCGCCGATTCACAGTTGCTGAACAGGAAGAGGCGTACTTTGGAGGCGTTGGAAAGCAGCTTCTCGACGCCCTCGCACAGTTGGTGCACCTCGGTGGGCTGATCGAAGTTGCCCCGGATGCTGCCGGCCTTTTGCAGAAAGGCGAGCAGCCTGCGGTAGTGCCTTGTCACGTCGGCCTTGGTCAGCCTGTCGACCATGGGGTCGAGGCTGAAAGCCGTGGTGTAGAGGTCGAGGACCGAGCGGTCGTCGCTGTATCCGAAGCCGTACACCATGACGCCGTGCCCGCTGTGGTAGGCGACGGTCATGTTGGAGACAAAGCCGGACTCCTCCAACTGCTCCAGAACCCAACGGGTGAACGTCCTCGGGATGGAGCCGTCCTCCGCTTCTGCCAAAGTCTGTATGTCGCCCGTGAGCGTACGGGCGTAGTCGGCAAGGGGCAGCTCAGCCATCAGTTCCTCTGATTACCTCGGTGACCTCATCGGTCGTGGTGCGGTGCTTCTCAAGCGCGATCACGCTGATGTCGTAGGCGCAGTTGCCGATCCCGTCGGGAAGGCCGGTCTCCACGATGCGCGGGAATCCCTTGCCGACGGTCCACAGGTCGGCTCGACGAGGGGTGTAGCGCGGTTCATCGTAAAGGTCCCGCTGGTGCGGCAAATAGCCGGTCTGGATCAGACGGTTCTCGAACAGGGCGGATGCCGAGGTGCCGCTGGCGGCCGTGCGGATATCGTCCACCACTGAGTTGAGACTCTCGCCTAGGCCGCCCCGGCGCTCGTCGAGTACCAGGTGTACGAGCACCAGGCGGCTGACGCCGCGATCGTCGAGTTGCCGTTCGTTGGCGATCCGGACGGTGTTCGGGTTCTTCTTAGTAGTCGTTTTGACCTCGATGGCGACGTGCGCCAGCTGAAAGTCCTGGTTGCTGCCTTCCGGTCCGGTCCATGCCTCCACCGCCACATGCGTCGGGAGGACAGCGAGCAGGTGGCGAAGCCAGCGCAGCTCCCCGTAGAGCCCCAGCCGGGCTTCTCTGCCCAGACCGTGCGCTCCGACACTGCGCATGAGCTGCTGCCAGTGCGTGAAACGTCGGACCGCCCGCTCGAGAACTGTCTCCGGTGACGCGTCTTTCGAGGTAAGCGCGATGTCTTCTGCGAGGGGGGTGAAAACCTCCCGCAGCTCACCGGCGGTCAGGGAGATCTGGAGCTCGAACTCGCGACTGCTCACCGAACTACAGGACAGACTCAGGCCGTGAGTCTCCCGCAGGCCGGCAAGGAGTGGGCGCGCACGGTCGACCGCCCGTGAACCGCCTCTCACCAGCAGCATGCGTTGCCGCCCCGGCTGGGACACGCCAACATGGATGTCGTGCCCGCTCTCAGGGAACAACCGCCGGGTGGAACGCCCTCGGTTTGGCTGCGGTGCCTCCAGCTCCTGCCACAGTGCTTCGTTGATCACGCGTCTTCCGCCCCGTCCTCGTCACCGAGGTCGTCCGAGTCGTCCTTCCACCAGGGAGCATTCACGACGTACTCGGTCGCGGTGTAGGCCTTGGAGAAGGGGAAGCTGACGGCGAACCCGATCAGTGGTACAACGGGGTTCGCCTCCGGCGGCTCCATCAGGTAGATGAGCAGGTGAGCCTGGTCGGGGCGGCGCTGCCAACGAAGCGGCTCACCTGTGGGCAGGGTCGGTGCAAGCGGTCCGCCGTTGCGGTTTTTGCGCCCTTCAGCGGCCTTCTTCGTCGCCTCCCAAGCAGCCTCGTACTGCTCTGGGTCGAGGTCGAGCGACTCGTCCTTGGGGTTCAGGATGCGCTTGATGGTGTGTTTCGTGGAGTCCGGGCGTGCAGTCTTAGAGGCCGCTCGTGTGACCGCGCCCAAAGTGTATTCCGCGAGGTCGACGGACATATCCGCTCCCCGTCGGGAGACGATCCGGACGGCCCACCGGCCGAGCTCTCCGGCTTTGGCGCACTGCTGGATGTAGGCAGAGATGGCGTCAGGACGGATCCGGTTAGCCTCCGGCGCGGACTTGTAGGGGTCGAAGAAGCCGGACGCCACCAATTCTGCAGGGATGTCCGACCACACGAGACTGCCAGTCTTCGGGTCGACCTCCGGTGCAGTGTGCGCCGAAAGCATGCCGACGAATGTCTGCAGGCTGTCGAAGTTGTGCTTTGGGTTCCCGTTGGTGAGAGGAAAAATGGTCGTTTCAGCGAGTTCGCCGGAAAAGCTGAGCCGCACCCGCGTGCCCTGACGCATCTTGTTGGCAGCTGTGATGCTCAGGCCCAAGGAGGAGGTGCGAACCTTGAGACCGAACTCACGGGGCGTGAAACCGATCGCCGCCATCTCCTCGATGTCCCGGCGGAGTTCATCGGTCGCGGCTGTGATCTCCTCGTAGGCCGCCACCAACTGCGGAGACGTATGAAGCCGGCACAGGTCTTCGTAGCCGGGCCGGTAGCCAAACCAGCGGCCCATCTGCAGCAGGGTGTCGTAGGTCTTGGCGAAGCGCAGGTAGTAGCTCACCGAAAGACCCTCAAGGGTGAGGCCACGCGATAGCTTCTGCCCGCCGACAGCGATGACGTACATGCCTGTGTGGCGGTTCGAGTAGTAGTCGAGTACGTCCTTGGCCACCCCGTTGATGGCCTTGACCTCGAGCTTCTGGATCGCGGGGAGGATTTCGGCGGCGGTTTGCTCCCAGGACAGCCGTTCGGCCTCGTCCGCGGTGAAGAAAGCGGTGGTGGGCTCGAGGTCCCTCTCCCACATAAGCCGCAGTTCGTTCATGTGCGCACGAGACGCGGCTCCATAGCGGTCCCTTAGACCATTCCGGAGCAGCCTCACGTAGTCGTCGATCTGGTCTCGGACCTGCCCTTGGACCTTCGTGAAGCGGGTGACGTGCACCAGCATCGAGTTGTGGACATCCACCTGCCCCCGCGCGCGGCGGGCGGCGCAGGTCAGCACGAATGAGTGAATGGCGCGCCGCAACGAATCCGGCAGCTCGGCGGTCACTGTGAAGCCGGACTTGTGCTTTTCGGGCACCCAGTTCTCGGTGTCGTCGACATGGCGTACCAGCGGCAGTGGGTCGATGTCCTCCTCTTCCGCATAGGCACGCAGACCGAACAGGCGCTCCGGACCGAGGTAGTTGGACGGCGCGCGCAATGTACGGATGAAGCTCTCGGGGAACAGGTCGCCGCCGAGGCTGTCGTGGTCAGCATCCGGGTCTATGTAGATGTTCGCATAGGGGGTCGCCGTGTAGCCGACGTAGGACGACTTGTCGAAACTGGTCAGCAGCTTGCGGATAGCGGCGTTGATGCTGGTGGGGTCCGCACCGTCACCGGCCGTGTTCACGGATGCGTTGTCGGCCTCGTCGTCGATGACGAAGAGCGGGATGTCCTGCACTATCTTGCGACCCGTCTTGGGGTCCTCGACGCCGTGGACCTCCGTGACCCAGGTGCGCAGGTAGTCGATGATCTTCGGGTGCTTCTTGACTACCAGAACAACGGGGAAGTTGCCGATCGGTAGGTTCGCCTTGGAGGCGGTCTTCCGGTCGAAGTCGCCCTTCTCGGTGCTGTTGGTCAGCGATGCGACGTGAAGACGAGGCTCACCGGCCATGGCGCCGACGCCGATGTAGCGGTCGGCGCCCTCTTGGTCGGACCGGAGCTGGTATTGGGTGTCGAAGCCCAGCAAGCCCTCGTCAACGCGGAGTTGGGTCTGGGCACGTAGGTCGTTGAGGACGCCGGCGAAGACGACAATCAGCCGGTATCCGGCGTCGGCAGCCTTCGCCGCCAGACCGATGAACTGGCCGGTCTTCCCGGACTGGACTTGGCCGATCACCAGCCCCATGCGACGCCATGAGCCGGGCCGGTGCGGATCCTCCAACTCCCCGAGAACCTCGTCCGTCGTCCGGTCGATGCTGTTCACCACTTGGAGTGGCATGCCTCGCGAATGCTTCAGAAAGCGTTCATACCGGGTCCAGAAGGCCCACGAACGGTCGTTCTTGGCATCGGGCAGCCATCGGACGTGGTTCTCACTGTCACTCAGCCCTGCTGAACTCTCTTGGAAGATGGTGGTGCGGGACTCGACCAGCTTGCGCAGATCGACTGCCTCCACCGTTACACCATTGAGGCCGGCGACCATCTTGGCCGTCTCAACAGCCTTGGTCACCTCGTCTGACGTAGCCTGCCGGTCTTCCGGAAGAAACTGAATGGCCACCTTCAGCGCAAAGGACAGGTCCTTGCTGACTGCCGGATTCATGAATTCCTCCCCCTGGAGATATGTGACTTGACGGACGGAAACAGGAGGGTACGCCCCGACCGGGCGGTCACTTGTTCCAGAATCCGTTCAGTTGGTCGAATGGTTGCGTCGTGCGGATGGCCTGTCGTGCCTCATCCGGAGAGCGGCCTTGGGCAACAAGCACATCGAACATGCGCTGAGCCACTTTGATCGCCTCCTCGGTGGCCCTCCCCGGACCACCGAAGGGTTCGGGATCATCTGCCGTGTCGGTCTCGTGCAGCACTCGCAGCGCCGGCACAGGCACTGTCTCCTCCAGCAACCGCAGCAGCGCCTGGATGTTCGCCGGATCGCCGCCCCCCTCCTGTAGTACCGCCTCCACCAAGGGGTGCTTCCGGTTGATCCGGCAGTGGACCACGTTCTCGTCCCGCCGCACGTTCCACGCGAATGACAGGTTCTCGGCGCGCTGCCGTGCCGCTATCTGACCCCGGTTGCGGACGGTCTCGGCTGCGGCGGACCGAACCGTGCGCGCTATGCGCTGAAGATGCTGGCGCAGCACGACCGGCGGCACCACCGTCGCCTTTCGGACATCAACCTGCCATTGGGCGTCGGTCTCCGCCGGAATGTCGACGGCGATGCGGGCCAGGTTGTACTTCTCCTCGCGCCGGAGCCCACGTATGCCCAGCCAACTTCCCGCGAGAAGAAGGCGGTTTCGGCGGTACACGTAGAAGCCTTGCTGCCGAAGCCACCCCTTAGGACCTCCGGCACGCTCCGCCTCGGCAGAGGTCAGCCGCTGCAGCCCCGGCAGTACGTACGGCTCGACCCTGACCTTGTGCCCTTCGAGGGGCAGGTTCTCCACCGGGTGATGCAGCACTGACGGATGATTGGACAGGAACGGGTCCCACAGCTCGACGGCAAGGCCCGTGACACGCAATGTCAGCGCGGCCGAGCCGGAGAGGAACCGGGCGAAGACGAGTCCGAGGTGGCCACGGACCTTCTCAGCCTCATCGTAGAACTGCCGCTGGGTCCTGCGATCGGCCGCGGTGATCTCCCCGTATCCGGCGAGCCGCTGCCACAGAACTATCGTGCCGACGGACCGTCCCGCGGTGAGTTGCTCCAAGGCCTTCTCGGCCTCGGCCGGCGGCTGTCGGAGCAAGCGCCACTCACCGGTCTGTTCGACCACGCCCAGGTCCCATGTCCGCGAGCGCCAAGGGCCGTCAACTTCCGCGGTGCTGACTGTCAGCAGGCGACACTGGGAAAAGGAAGCCGATTTCAGCCCCACTCCGTACCGGCCCAGGTCCCTGGAAGTGCGGTCTGTTGCTGACCAGCGGGCCGCGACGGTCATCGCGGTGACCAAGGCGTCCTCCGACATGCCATGACCATCGTCAACTACGGCGATCCACGAGAAGCGCCCGTCCCAGGTGAACTCCACATCGATCGTTTCCGCGCTGGCCGAGATGCTGTTGTCCACCAAGTCGGCGACGGCATCAGGGAGTGAGTAGCCCAGCGAACTCAGGGAGGCCACCATCCCAGCGGGCTCGGGAGGTGCGAGGTCATACGCCATGCGGTACTTGGCCCTGCCCTTCCAGTCCCAGACGTTTGGGTGATGAAGATATCTCCTCGTAGCCGATTGTGGAGCTTCTGTTCGCAAGGTGAGCCTGAGGTCGGAGGACGACCATGGGCGCACCCCCGTGCGACGCCTGCAACTCAGCCGATGACCGTCCGTCACGACGACGGGCACGCCGACCGGCCACGCACCCGTGTACATGTCGCACCCCCACCGGCCTCAGCCACGCTACTGGTGCAGTCGACCAGGGCAAGCCGTGACGGCCGGCCCGTGACGACAGCGCCCGAGCCCTCAGTTGGGAAGCTGCGATCATTTAGGGCTGATTCGGGCGCTGACCTGGGGTAACGATCAGGGACAGGGGGCGGCAGCGGCCGTCCGCGCTCAGGTGGAGCTTGGTGGTGAACCCGCCCCGCGAGCGGCCCAGGCCCTCACCTCCCGCACCACCTCCACCAGGCGGGCGAGAAGGCTCTGCCACGGCGTCTCGTCCTGGTGTTCCATGCCTGCGGCCCTCTTTTTGGTCCCGGGGCCGGCGGTGGGTCGGTGCGGGCGCCGGCGGCGTGCTGATGCGCGCGGACGATGGTGGAGTCGACCGAGATGTCCCAGTCGATCTCGCCTGCGACGTCGGCCGCGGCCTAGACCTGCTGGAGCAGACGTTCCCAGGTGCCGTCGGCCGACCACAGGCGGTGGCGTTCGTAGACGGTCTTCCACGGTCCGAAGCGTTCGGGCAGGTCACGCCACTGCACCCCGGTCCGCACCCGGTGCAGAGTCCCGTCGATCACCTGCCGGTGATCCCGCCACCGGCCGCAACGCCCGTTGCTGACTGGCAGAAACGGCCGCAGCCGTTCCCACTCGGCATCACTCAGATCGCCCCGCCCCATGCTCACAGAAACGACTTGGGCACGGAGAAGTCACATGATCGGCCGGACATGTCCTAGCTGCGCGCCGTGGCCTGCGTGGAGCTCATGCAGAGATTGAACAGAATCCAGTGGGCCTGAGCCTCGTGCAGGTAGTGGTTGCCCGACAGGACATCGCCGGCGGCGAAAGCCTGCGCCGCGCGGGAGGCGTAGAACGAGGCGGCTCGCGCGAACTGCAGGCAGTGGTGTTCGTGTTCGAGCGCTGCCGGCAGTCCGCCCGGGCGGGTCGGCCGGCCCCTCTCCGTGGCGAGCTCCTGGAGTTCGTTCAGGCGGCCGAGGAGATCGGTGAGGGACAGGGGGGAATCAGGCACGTCGCCGGCTGAGGGCGCCCCGGCGAGCGTGGGATCCCGAGCGTCGATGGTCGAACACAGGAGCGCCAGCCGTCGAAAACCGTCACCGACCGATACGTGGAAGTCCCCTGCCTTGTAGTCGTTCGCCGTGTAGGCCACCTGCCCCTGCTCGTAGAAGGCTTGGGCGGCGTCCCAGTACGCAGTGCAGTCGACGGCGATGTCCGCCCTGTCCGGCTGAGGCGCATTCGGGGGCCGCTGCAGCAACGCGGCGGCCCTTGCCGCGCGCGCGGTCTTCTCGCCTGAGGACTCTCGGCCGGTCGTCATCGCTGCTTCTTCAGTGGTCGTAGTAGGGGCTGAAACCGGGTGTCGCGAGAAACGGGAACACCTCGGTGGTGTCCACCTGCGCCGCGAACTTCTCCACGAAGTTGGTGCTCCGGTGGGTGTAGGTGAACACGGCGGTGATCACGGTTCGTACGCCTGACAAAGGTGAGGGGAAAGCTTCCACGTTCGTCAGGGACGAGTTCCGGGCATGCTGCCTGGCGGTCTCCGCGTAGATTTCCGGATAGCGCATCGTCAGGTAGTTGAGGGCGCGGTGTTCGTCGGTATTTCCGGCATTGTCAGCCAGCTGGGTGATCCTGTTGAACAACTCGCTCGCGGTCTCCTGGAACGCGCCTGCGTCGACTCCGTCAGGAGGAGGGATCTGGGCGACGAAGGACTCCGTGTCGAAGGAGTAGATCTGGTCGAAGATGACCATGGGGACGACGAGACCGCCGCACTTCTCGGACGGCGCCAAGGGGCCGAGCGTGCCGATCGCCACGTCGGTGTCCGACCGGGAGGGTGAAGGGCGCAGTGCGCCCAGGAGCAGATCGAGGTCCGTCTCGTCCCGGGGGACCAGCAGGTAGGTGTCCATGCCCTCGATCGTGAACACCCAGCACATCCTGCGGGCGAGGTAGCGGTTCGCCGGATCCGACAGCACGCTCTGAGCGGCCTGACGGTTGGTCAGGCTCGCGGTCTCCGCGCGGCCGGTGGCCTGGGCGAACTCCTTCTCGATGCTCAGGCTGGGAAAGCGCGCGTCGATCCGCCCGATCGCGTACACGAACGGGCGGGCCCTCTCCGGTGGAGCCCCCGTGTCGAGCGGCACATGCGGGGCTGACACCTCGGTCGGCTCCGCGGTCATCGGGCTGAGCGGACTGTCCTCCGCCGCCGCAGGTGTGGCCGTCGGCTCGTGGGAAGCAGCGTCTGCGTCGAGGTCCATCAGTTCTCCCGTAGGGGTGGTGAGGGGGATTCGCTAGCGAGACGTGAAGCGCATCCAGCGGTTGAGGGCGGCCGCCCTTTCGCGGCAGCTGCCACAGGGTGTGATCCCTGCCGACGCCGTCGCTCTCTTGATCGCGTCGCCGAGGCCGACGTCCTCCTCGATGACGAAACCCGGCAGGCGCACCCGGAAACGGGGGGTTCGCGCATCGGTTGTCGTGGGGGAGGCCTTGGCCTCGCGCCCTACCGCCTTCGGCGATCCGTCTGCGTTCATGGCCACGGCTCCGGAACTGTCGACGACGCGGCCCGGACAAGGGTGACCGCGTTCAGCAACGGCGGAACGATCCGCCGCCTGGCGGACGGGGGACCTGACAGCGCCTGGAGGAGGAGGGCGGCCGGCGCCGCGGGGGCGACCGACCATGCCAGGGCCAGCGCGCCGGTCACGAGCACGGTCGACAGGCTGGTACCGCTCAGCCGCAGCACTCCGCCCCCCGGCGCAAGGGTCTCCACCTCCACTCCCGGGGCACGCACTCCGCGGCGCCCCGCGGAGGCGCACAGATTGCCGTTCGGGAGAGGTCTCCCGGCTCCGTCGCACGAGGTGACAGGAACGACGTGGGGGTGGGAGACGAGGGGCGAGCCACTGACCCGGCCCTGGTTTCCTGCCGCCACCACCACGATGACGCCCCGCCGCCCGGCGAGGTCCAGGGCGTGTCCGAGGACCTCGACGGGAAAGCCGCCCTGCTTGAAACCTGCACTGATGTTGATGATCCGCGCGCCTGCCACGACGCACTCCTCGATGCCGTCAGCCAGGTCACGCGGTCGGGAGGTGGCCGGCCCGTCAGGATCGAAGATCGGTCGGACGAACACCCGGCAGCCTGGGCAGATGCCCGGTGCGGTGCCGTTCCTGTCAGCGGCGAGGACCCCTGCCACGGCCGTCCCGTGCCGGGCCGAGGAGGTGTCGGGCGGTGGTGGGGCCGGGGCGACGAGGGATCCCTCGGCGAAGCCCGGATGACGAGCGTCCACGGGCCCGTCCAGCAGCCCGACGACGACGGAGGGATCTCCCGCGGAGGACGCCATGGCGCGGTCGAGGCCGGTGAGGTGCGACCAGTTGGAGTCGCTCACAGAACTCACCTCCGGCTGGTCGGGAGCCGTCGGCCCGCGGGGGGTCCGGATTACTCAGGACAGGTGGCAAGGCGGCGCCGGGGAGTGGAGGCAGTGCGCAGTGATCTGAGCGCAACTGCAGTAGCAGTTTCCGGGGTCCGGGGAAGAGGGGCAGAAGCCGGCACACATCTGCCCGATCGAGGCGCAGTCCTCGTAATGGCCTCCCATGGGGCTGATGTCCTGCCCGCCGGCAGACCCTTGGTGGTGCACGGGGTACGTGTGGGTGCCTCGGTAGGATGAGAATTCGGCGGTAAGCAGCGGAATCACGAGTTCCACCTCGCTCGCAGCGATGCGGGGAGACCAGGTCGGCGGCGGTGAGCCGTCCGCAACCCGAGGTCGGGGTGGCCGTTCCCTCGGTGGTCGTTCCAAGTAACTCAAGCCTACGGCGGCCGGGGCTCGTTGGCACTTTTTGGTTGTTGACCGGCGTACGAACGGACCGCCGTTCCCAGCGCCCCACCCCCGCTTCGCGTGCCCGGGCGCTCGGCATTCGCCCCCGGGCTCAGATCTTCCCCGTGAGCACCCGGATGCGGTGGCCCAGCGCCTGCCCGAGGGCGGCGGTGAAGCGCGGGTGCAGTGGCGGCCAGTCGTCGAACTGGAAGCCGAGGTGGGCGAAGGCGAAGTAGTCATCGGTCCACTCCCAGTCGGGGAGTGGGGAGAGGCGGGCGCAGGCCCGGCAGCCGAGGTCTGCCGCGCCCGTGGTGTACCAGGTGTCGATGGCCGAGTGGGGCCAGGCGGGGTCGGGGGTACGGCAGCCGGGGCAGATCGCCGCCGGGGGATCCCCCGGACCGGCGACGAAGACCGTACGGCCCGTGATGACGCGCACTTCGTCGCCCGGCTCCTCCTCCGACTCCCGGATCCGTGCGCGCCGGTCCCAGGGCACCAGATCGACGGCCTCGCGCCAGCGCGGGCCGGCCAGACGGACGATCCCGTCCTGCCACGGCACGGGGCGGACGAACCCTTGCGTCTCCAGCCAGTTCCGGCCGTGCAGGCCCCACGCGGCCGCCTCGTCCGCGGAGGCGTCCAGGTCCACGACGGTCTGCCGGTAGGTCCCCATCGTCTCCCCCTCGCGCGGTGCGGCGGTCGCTTCTCGTGAGCCGACACGTTAGGCGATCCGACCGACACGTCGGTTCGGCCGGGCGGAGAGCGGAGACGGCGGCACGAGCACGATCCCGCGGTGACCGCAGGGCGGGCCCGGGCAACGCCGGTCACCAGCCCGTCGGGAGCGCTCCCCTCGACTCCGTTCGAGGTGGGGGACGTCGTGTGTGATCGGATAGGGGGATGAGCACTCGGACCCTGTACCTGTTCTCCAGCGCCGCCGCGCCCGTCCGCGACATCGCGCGGGTCATCGAGGACGCGCAGGCCGACGGCTGGGACGTCTGCCTCGGGCTGACCCCGACCGCGGCCCGGTGGCTCGGCGGATCGCTCGACGGGCTCGCGGCGCTGACCGGGCACCCCGTCCGCTGGGACCACGGCCTGCCCGGCGATCCGGAGCCGTGGCCCGTGGCCGACGCGATCCTGTTCGCCCCGGCCACCTTCAACAGCGTGAACGCCTGGGCACTCGGGCTGACGTCGTCCTTCGTCGTCGCCGTGGTCGCCGAGGCGATCGGGAAGGGCACCCCCACGGCGGTCATGCCGTGCCTGAACCCCGCGCTCGCCGCGCACCCGCAGTTCGAGCAGTCCGTGGCCACGCTCCGCGCCGCCGGGGTGCGGGTCCTGCTCGGCGAGGGCGGTGCCGTACTGGACGGGTCGGGTCAGGCGAACGCGGCGGCCTATCCCTGGCGGACCGCCCTCGACGCCCTGCGCGAGCCGCGTCTCCACGTGTGACCGAGGTGACGGACTCGGACGGCGTGGTTTCGCCGGTTCCGGTTGACGGCGCGGAGCGGCGGCGATGTACTCCGGGCATGTCAGACGTGGGGGACGGGGACGGCCCGGTGATCGAAGTGCGGCCCGGCGGCGGGGACATGACCCCGCAGGCGTATGTGGAGAGCCGGTTGCTCCAGTACCAGGAGTGGTACGACCGCAAGGCGACCAGGATGAAGGCCATGCATCTGCGGATGCGGACGGTCTCGGTCGTCGGGGGCGCGCTCGTGCCCGTACTGGTCAACCTGGATCTGTCGTTCGCGCGGATCACGGCGACCGCGCTCAGCCTCGTCGTGGTCGCGTCGGTGTCGCTGGAGAGTGTGTACCGGTATCGCGAGCAGTGGAAGAACTACCGCTCCACCGAACAGCTGTTGGGGCATGAACGGATCTACTTCGAGACCAGGGTGGGCCCCTACCACCGGCTGCCCGAGCGGGACTGCTTCACCCTGCTCGTGGCGCGGGTCGAGAAGGCCATCGCCAGCGAGAACTCGGCGACCCTCAACGTCATGACCCTCGGCGGGCAGGTCGACGCCGACGTGCAGCAGCACGGCGTACCGGCGGCGCGCCAGGAGCCCGACGGCGGCTGAGCGTGGGCGCGCCCCCGGCCAGGGGCTTGGCCGGGGGCGCGCCGTCAGGGGGCGGGTCAGCACATCTTGTAGTCGACCCGGGTCGAGTTGTACGAGCAGTTGTCGACCCAGCGGCCGGAGGACGTGCGGAGCGTCGCCGTGTCGCGGTCGTTGTTCCAGACGTACGCCCCGCGGCCCTGGTAGAGCGTCGCCGAGGTGTTCGTGCCGCGGCCCGTGCGGATCGTCACCGTCTTCCCCTTGCCGAGGGTGAAGGTGCCGAAGGTGTACTTGTGGTTCGACGCGTCCGTGACCGTCCAGCCCTTCAGACTGACCGCCGCCGAGGTGGTGTTGCGTATCTGGACGTACTCGCCGTTGAGGCTGGTGTTGGAGCGGGTGTCCGAGCCCGGGCTGTCGTAGTAGATCTTGTAGACGTGGACCGAGCCGGCGGCCTGCGCCGGGGACGGCAGCAGGAGGAGGCCGGCGGCCGCCGCCGCGGCGGCGGCGGCGACGGAGCGCGTACGGAGCATGAATGTCCCTCAGTTCTGCCGGGCGGTCACCGAATCGACCCCGGCGAAGACACAGAATACGCACGACGTTCACGCTTCAAGCACAACTTCCGGAATACGTACACGAATCCTCGTCGCCCCCTAGAATCCGGGCATGGCCGACGACGCTCTGCGGATCACCGTGCTCGGATCCGCCACGCCCTACCCCCGGCCCGGCAACCCCTGCTCCGGCTATCTCGTCGAGGGCGGGGGCGCGCGGGTGTGGGTGGACGCCGGCAGCGGGTCGCTCGGGGAGCTCCAGCGCCACACGGGGCTCGGGGAGCTCGACGCGGTGTGGATCTCGCACCTGCACGCCGACCACAGCGCCGACCTGCTCACCGCCTACTACGGCCTCCGGTACGCCGACGTCCGGCGCGACGCCCCGTTGCCGCTCTACGGGCCGCCCGGCATCGCCGACCGGCTCGCCGGCTTCCTCACCAACGGCCCCCTGCGCAGCCCCGTCGAGGACACCTTCGCGGTCGAGGAGCTGCGCGACGGGCACGAGGCCCGCGTCGGCGGGCTCACCCTGCACAGCCGGTCCGTGGAGCACGGAGGGCTGCCCGCCTTCGCCCTGCGCGTCGAGGACGCCGAGGGCCGCCGGATCGCCTACTCGGGGGACTGCGAGCCGTGCCCCGCCCTCGTCGAACTCGCGCGCGACTGCGAGCTGTTCGTCTGCGAGGCCGACGGCGACCTGCCCGGGCACCACTCCGCGCCGCAGGCCGGCCGGAGCGCCGCCGACGCCGGCGCCGGGCGGCTGGTGGTGACCCACGTCGGACCGGGCACCGAGCCCGCGCAGGCCGTGGCGGAGGCGGCCGGGACGTTCGGGGGCGAGGTCGCCCACGCCGCGCCCGGCCGCGTCTTCGCCGTCACGCGTCGAATTCGTACTCCAGGACGTACGACGCCGAGTCCAGCGTCATCTCGTTGAGCTCCACCGCCTCACCCGTCGCGGTGAAGGCCGTCCGGCCGATGAGGATCACGGGCGTGCCGAACTCCAGCGCGAGGCGGGACGATTCGTCGGCCGTCGGCATCCGGCAGCGGATCTCCTCGCGGAAGTGCACCGGCTGCCGGCCGAGTTCGGCCAGCCGCGCGTACGTGCCGCCCGGGCCCGTGTCGGGCGTCGAGATCGGGGTGCCCTGGGCCAGGCGGGCGGGCAGGTAGGAGACGGAGAGCAGGACCGGTTTGTCGTCGAGGACGAAGCGGCGGCTGCGGACGCAGACCTGTGCGTCGGCCGTCAGCCCGAGCGCGTCGGCGACCCGGGTGCTCGCCGCCGCCTCGCGGACCTCGACCTGGTCCACCACCAGGGCGCGGTCCTCGATGTCCGCCGACCAGACCGAGCGGCCCGTGCCCCAGTGCTCCTGGGCGAGGCGGGGAATGCCCCGGCGGCGCAGCGGGCGGAAGGCGCGCACGAAGACCCCGGCGCCCTTGCGGGCCTCGGCCAGGCCCTCGTTGCGCAGGACGGACAGGGCCTGCCGAGCCGTCATCCGGGCCACCTCGTAGCTGGTCATGAGGTCGTTCTCGCCGGGGAGCCGGTCGCCCGGGGCGAACGCGCCTGCCTGGATGGCGGTTCTCAACTCGTCGGCGATGCGCTGGTACTTGGGCCGACGGCCGCGGTCCGGGTCAGTCATGGGTGGACTACTCCCTTCGTCTGCGGGACACCCTACGGCGCGCTCCTTCGCACCCGTGCACGCGTGTGGGCCGTCCCGCGCGGGCGATCCATCCATCGGGGGACATCTCTAGAGATACGTTGACAGGGAGGGGCCTCCAGGATTCCCTGTCTGTATCTCTCCAGAGATCTGCGACTCCGGGACGGAGGGGATTCGTGCAGTCACTGCCCGAGGTCGGGGACCTCGTACGCGATATCGCCACCGGGCGGGTCGGCTTCTACATGGACAGCGTCGCAGGCCGGTTCCTGATCCGGCCCGTCAGCGGCGGCAGTACGTGGGAGGCCGAGCCGGACCAGGTACAGCTCGCGACCCCGATGCGGGAGTTGCGGGCACGGGCCGCGGAGATCAACGCGCGAAGTCGGCGCGGCCTCAGCTGAGGCGCCCTCGCACGCCCGCGTCCGGCTCCGCCGCCGTGCTCCCTTTGCCCCGGCACACGGTGCCGTGACGCGCCGGCCCGCGGTGCCGCGTTCCCCGGGCGGGCCCGGTCGCCCCCGGGGCCCGCGGCCCCGTCACCCCCCGGTCGTACGCGCGCCCGCCCTCGCGGACGCGACGCGCCGCCGGTTGTCGGTGCCGCGCGCGACACTGGAGGCATGTGCCGAAGCATCAAGACGCTCCGCCCGCCCGCCCTCCCCGAAGAGGCGACCGAGGAGGACATGAGGGCCGCCGCCCTGCAGTACGTCCGCAAGGTCTCCGGCTTCCACCACCCCGCCGCCCACAATCGCGAGGTGTTCGACCGCGCCGTCGACGAGATCGCGGAGGCGACCGCCCGGCTGCTCGACGGCCTCGAGGTGCGCGGGGTCAGGAGGCCGCGGCCGGAGGCGCAGCCGGACGCCGTATGACATAGGCGGCCAGCGCGCCCGCGAGGAACAGCGCGACCACGGAGACGCCCGCGCTGATCCAGGTCGGGCCCAGCCACAGCCCGCCGAGCCAGCCGAGCGCCACGCTGTAGCCCGCCCAGGCCACGCCGGCGAGGGCGGACCACGGCAGGAACTCCTTGATCCGGCGCCGGGCCGCGCCGGCGCCCAGGGAGACCACGGAACGTCCCGCCGGGGCGAAGCGCGCGATCACGACGAGCAGGCCGCCGCCCCGCGCCAGCGCTGTGCCGAGACGTTCCTGCGCCCGGGTGAGGCGGCGCGAGCGGGCGATCGCCCGGTCCAGCCGGGCCCCACCGCGCCAGGCCAGCCGGTAGGCGACGTAGTCGCCGAGGACCGAGGCCGTGGCCGCGCACAGCAGCAGCGGCAGGACGGAGGGCACGTCCGTCGACGTCGCCGTGGCCGTCGCCGCCGCCGTCGCGGCCGTGATCACCAGGATTCCGCTCGGCAGCACCGGCAGGAAGACGTCGAGGAGCACCGACGTCGCCACCGCCGCGTAGATCCACGGCCCCGCGGTCAGCGACCGCAGTGACCCTATGCTGTCGAGCACATTCACAGCGCCAGAGCCTACGCGGGCCGGGCGCCGTACACAGCGACCGGGGCCGGAAACCGCTCTTGCGGTCTCCGGCCCCGGTGGTGCACGGGCGTCACACGCCCGGCGCGGCAGGAGGGACGCCTGCCGCGCCGGACGGCGACGGGGTCAGGCGGCGACCGGCGCGCGCCGCTCCTCGACCGGCTCCTCGGCGCCCGCGCTCCGGGCCCCGAAGAGCCGGTCGAGCGCGAGCGCGCCCGGCCCCGTGAACACGAGGAGCAGGAACACCCAGCAGAAGAGGGCCGCACCCTCGCCGCTGTTCTGCAGCGGGAAGAGCGCCTCGGGCTGGTGCACCTTGAAGTACGCGTACGCCATCGACCCGGAGGCGACGAACGCCGCGGTACGGGTACCCAGTCCGACCAGGACCAGGACACCCGCGACGAGCTGGATCACCGCCGCGTACCAGCCCGGCCAGATGCCGGTCTCGACGGTGCCTCCGCCCATCGCGCCGCCGAGGACGCCGAAGAGCGAGGCGGCGCCGTGGCAGGCGAAGAGCAGGCCGACGACGATGCGGAACAGGCCGAGCGCGTAAGGCTGCGCCCGGTGGAGGCGGTTCGCCAGGTTGTTCATGGGGACGGACTCCTTCGGTCGTGTCCGTTCGTGGGGGAACGGAACGTGGGGGACGGAACCGATGAGGCCGTCAGGTTAGGCACCCCTCACCTGTACTTGCAAGTTCAACATTCGGCCACGTGGGCGGTTGTGGGGAGCGTCACCCCGCGTCGAGCACGCGCTCGTCGACGGTCACCAGCCCTGCCCCCGCCCGCGCCTGATCGAGGGTCAGCACCGCCGAACGCCCCCGCAGGGTCAGTGTCATGAGCTGGTTGCCGAACCACGGGCCGCCCGTCCTGCGCCAGCCGATCGAGGGCCGGGCCACCCGGCCGTGCCGGGCCAGCAGCCGCCCCAGCCGGCGCCCCGCCCGGCTCCAGCCGAAGCGGAAGCCGAGCCGTATCGACGCGGGGACGGCGTTGTGGAGCGGGGAGCAGGTCAGCTGGACCACCCGGGCCCGGGGGCCGCCGTCCGGCCAGCGGGGCTCCGCCACGTACGCGTGGTGCACGTCCCCCGAGAGCACGCACACGGTGGCCGGCGCCTCCCCGGTGTCGGCTCCCGGCGCGCGGCCGCCCGGGGATCCGCCGTCGGCGGCCTCCGCGAGCAGCCGGGTCAGCTCCTCGAACGACCCGGGGAACGCCGCCCAGTGCTCCAGATCCGAGCGCTGCCGCAGCCACTCCCCGAACCGGGCCCAGCGCCCGGCGGGCCCGCCCCGTTCGCCCCGGCACAGGGCCGCGTTCCAGGCCTCCGCGTAGTGGATCAGCGGCGGCAGCAGCCAGGGCAGCGAGGTGCCGACCAGCAGGTGGTCGTACGTGCCGGGGCCGTCCAGCGCCTGGGCGCGCACCCAGGCCGCCGCGGCCGGGTCCAGCATCGCCCGGGAGTCCTCCGTCAGGACACGCGCCGCCCGGGTGTCGACCATCAGGACGCGGGTCCGGCCGAAGTCCCTGCGGTGGCTCCAGCGCACCCGCGCCGGATCGGCGTCCGCCTCCGCCGCGAACCGGCGCAGCAGCTCGGTCCCGTCGGGCACCGCGCGGATCTCGGCGTACAGCGGGTCGGCCGCCAGTTCGGCGGGGGAGAGGTTGCCGAGGTGCTGGTACACCCAGTACGACATCAGCCCGCTCACCACCCGCTCGTGCCACCAGTGCGTGGACCGCATCGTCGCGAGCCAGGCGGCGCTGGTGTTCCAGTCGTCGATCACGTCGTGATCGTCGAAGATCATGAGACTGGGGACGGTCGAGAGCAGCCAGCGGACCTCCGGGTCCCGCCAGGACTCGTCGTAGAGCCGGGTGTACTCCTCGTAGTCGCCGACCTCCGAGCCCGGGGCGTCGCGCGGGTCGCGGCGGGCGGCGAGCCAGCGGCGGGTGGCGACGGAGGTCTCGTCCGCGTACACCTGGTCGCCCAGGAGCAGCAGGACGTCGGGCCGTTCGCGGTCCGGGTCGGCGACCAGGGCCGTCGCCAGGGTGTCGAGCGCGTCCGGGCCGACGGGGTCGTGGCCGGCGGCCGGTTTCGCCGCCCAGCGGCAGGAGCCGAAGGCGACCCGGAGTCCGCCGGCCGGCGTGCGGACGGTGCTCGGCGGGAAGCCGGAGCCGGGCTCCGGCCAGACCGGGCGGTCGTCGAGCAGGACCTCGTAGGCGGTCGCCACGCCCGGGGTCAGCCCGGTCACCGGGACCAGGGCGTAGTGGTGGCCGGCGATCTGGAAGGTCCGCGCGCGGCCGCCCGCGCCGTCCGCGCACCGTATCTCCGCGGTGCACGGGCGGTCCGTCTCGACCCACACCGTCGCCGAGGTGCCCGTCACCCCGTCGACGTACCGCAGTACCGGTCCGATCCTGAGTCCGGCCGTCATCGTGATCCCCCTCCGCCGTTCCGCCGTACGGTACGGAACGGCGGGGCGGATCACACGGGTCCCGGCGTCAGCAGCCGTTCAGGACCGACTGGAGGGCGCTCTTCTCGGCGGAGTCGACGCTCAGGTTCCAGTAGTACTTCACGTGCACCCAGGCCCGGGCGTACGTGCAGCGGTACGCGGTGCGCGACGGCATCCACTCCGCCGGATCCTGGTCTCCCTTGGACTGGTTGACGTTGTCGGTGACGGCGATGAGCTGCGGGCGGGTCAGGTCGTTGGCGAAGGACTGCCGGGTGGCGGTGGTCCAGGAGCTGGCGCCCGAACGCCACGCCTCGGCGAGGGGGACCATGTGGTCGATGTCCAGGTCGGAGGCGACGGTCCAGGTGGCGCCGTCGTACTGCGAGTACCAACTGCCGCTCACCGAAGCGCAGCTGGAGTCGGTGACGACGTTGACGCCGTCGCGCTTGAGCACGGTCTCGCGGGTGTTGCAGGCGCCCGACTGGGTGATCCAGTGCGGGAAGAGGTCGCGGCTGTAACCGGTGGAGGAACCTTCCGCCTTGACCGTGAGCGAGGCGAGGTACGAGCGCGCGGTGGCGGCGCTCACCGGAGTGGGCATCGCGGCCTGGGCGGTCGGGGCGGTGGCGAGGAGGCCGGTCACGGTCAGCGCGGCGGTGGCGCCGAGCACGGTGGCGCGGCGGGCTATTCGACGCGCGTAGACACTGGCGAGAGGCATGCGAACTCCCTTGGTGTGGGGGGACCTGGGCCGAACCGTCCCCGAGCGGGTGCCGGGTGGCCCGGTCATCGTGGCGGCGCGAGGTTTCCATGCGGGGTGCGCCAGGTAACAGAGTGGCGACATGGGCACGTCACATCAAGGGGTCGTGCGGGTCTGACGAAGTGCCAGATCGGGTGCCGGCGCCGGGTCTTGCCCGGTACGTCCCACCTGGTCCACGACGCATGCCCGCGCGCGGGCGCCGCTCTTCACCGGCGGGGACCCTAGGGTTGGCGCGTGCTTCTCGACGTCGGTGTCGCTTTCGGGGTGGTCCTGGCCGTTCTGCTCGCGGTGGCCGCGGGCGTGGTCGCGGTGGCGCGGCTCGGGAGACCGCGCGACAGTCTGGTCGCCGGCCTGCGGGCGGCCGTTCAGCTCGTGGCGGTGTCCCTCGTCATCGGGTGGGTGATGCGGCACCTGCCGTTGCTGCTCGGTTTCCTGCTGCTCATGTACGGGGTGGCGGTGTGGACCGCGGGGCGGCGCGTCACCCGGGCCGGCGCCGGCTGGTGGTGGGCGGGCCTGCCCATCGCGGCGGGGGTGGTGCCGGTCGTCGGCGCGCTCGTCCTCACCGGGCTCGTCCCGGTGCGCGGCATCGCGCTCATTCCGGTGACCGGCATCCTCATCGGGGGCGCGCTGACCGCCACCGTCCTCGGCGGGCGGCGCGCGCTGGACGAACTCGGGAACCGGTGGGGCGAGGTCGAGGCGGGGCTGGCCGTCGGCCTGGGGGAGCGGGAGGCGCGCCTCGAAGTGGCGCGCGAGGCCGCCGCGGACGCGTTGCTGCCGGGGCTCGACCAGACGAGGACGGTCGGTCTCGTCACGCTGCCCGGCGCCTTCGTCGGCATGCTGCTGGGCGGGGCGTCACCGTGGGAGGCGGGCGCCGTCCAGCTCTTCGTCCTCGTGGCGCTGATGGTCGTCCAGGCGGTCGCGGTGGCGGTGGTCCTGGAACTGGTGGCGCGCGGCAGGCTGGTGCGCGGGCCGGCCGCCGGCGAGGGCGCGAAGCCCGGCCGGTGAGACGGGCGGGGCGGGGCGGGGCGGGACGGGGTGGACGGGGTGGCGGGCATCTCCCGCCCGCCCGTGATGGACCCGCCCGTGACGGACCCGCTCGTGACGGACCCGCCGTGCCGAGGCCGTCGACTACGGCAGGAGCGTGAGGCGGATCGTGCCGTCCTCGGAGACCGACAGCGACAGGTCCGTGAGATCGCGGACGTGGATGTCGGGGCCGAAGGCGGCCGCCCGCGGCCCCACGCCCACCACGCGCATGCCGGCCGCGCGGCCGGCCTGGATCCCGGCCTCGGAGTCCTCGAAGACCACGCAGTCCTCCGGGGCGAAGCCCAGTTCCGCCGCGCCCTTGAGGAAGCCCTCCGGGTCCGGCTTGCTGGCGCCGACGCACTCCGCGGTGACCCGGATCGCCGGCATCGGCAGCCGTGCCGCGCCCATCCGGGCCCGCGCGAGGGCCGCGTCCGCGGAGGTGACCAGGGCGTGCGGGAGGGAGGCGATCGCCGTCATGAAGGCGGGGGCGCCCGGTACGGGCACGACGCCGTCGAGGTCGGCCGTCTCCTCGGCGAGCATCACCTTGTTGTCCGCGTGGTTCTCCGCCATGGGGCGCTCGGGGAGGAGGACGGCCATGGTCGCGTAGCCCTGGCGTCCGTGGACGACCTTGAGCGCCTCCACGGGGTCGAGCCCGTGCCGGACGGCCCAGCGGCGCCAGCAGCGCTCGACGACCGCGTCGGAGTTGACGAGGGTGCCGTCCATGTCGAGCAGGAGGGCGCGGGCGGTGAGCGTTGCCGGGGTGCTGGCGGGCATCAACGGTCTCCAGAAGGGGTGGAAGGAGAACGAAGTGGACCCGCCCACCGGTCAGGGAATGCGAGCGGGACCCACTTTGTTCCTTCACGATACAAAAAGCGGCGCGGCTCCGCCAATCCGTCCGCATCGCGGACCTCAGCCGCTCGTCTCCGCCTCCAGCGCCCGGCGGGTGTTCGACCCGTACACGCCCTCCTCGTCCCCGTCGATGTCCTTGTACGACTGGTACACCTCCACCGCGTGGCGGACCTTCCTGCCGTACTCGCCGTCCGACGGGCCGCTGTACAGCCAGAGCTGCCGCAGCCGGTCCTGGAGCTCCCGGACCTCGGGCCCCGAGTCGCCGTACCGCAGCGTCGGGCCGAGCGCGTCCTGCGACGGGGTCGGGGGCGCCACCGAGTTGCTCGGGGGTGCCGCGGACGACGCGGTGGCACCGGACGTGGCGGCCGCCGTGGTCCGGGTCGCGGAGGCGGTGGCCGTCGCTCGCGCGGACCGCGAGGCGGAGGCCGAAGCGGACGGCGACGCGGATTCGGAGGCGGACGGCGAGGCCGTCGGCGACTCGGAGACGGCGACGTTCTCGGACGCGCTCGACGTCACCGTGGGGACGGCCGCCCGGTCCTCGCTCGACTCGCCTCCGTCGAAGATGCCCGACGCGAAGGCGGCGGTACCGACGACGGCCACCGCCACGGCCGCCGCGAGCGCGACGACCGCGCCGCGCCGACGGGTGGCGGGCCGCTCGGGCCCGTACCCCATCTCGAAGTCCGCTTCGGTGTCGTACGCGGCCCCGTGGTCGTCGAACTCCGGCCCGGGGGCACCGGGCCCGGCACCGGGCGCCGGGTACGGCGCGGCCCCGGCCGCGAGGTGCGGCGCCGGGCCGCCGGCGAGGTCCTGCGCGGCACCGGGTGCGGATCCGGCGACGGCGCCCGCGGCGACGCCGTGCTCCGTGCCCGGCGCGAAGCTCGCGCTCTCGTTCCCGCCGTGCCCCACGGATGCCGCAGGCCCGCCGCCCTGCCCGCCGAGTCCGGGCAGCAGCAGCGGCATCGTCTCCGACGGGTCGCCGGTCGTCCCGGGCCCCGTGGCCGTCGGCGGCAGCGGCCGCCCGTGGCCACCGCCGGCACCCGGTTCCGTCAGCGGCGGAAGCCCGTGCGAGGCCTCCGGCGGCAGCGGTCCCGGTCCCACCGCTCCCGGCACGTACGGGGACAGCTCCCCGTGCGACTCCGGGGCGCCGTAGGCCGGACCGGCCGCGGGCGGAGCCGGCGGAAGCCCCTGCTCCGCCGCCGGCTGCGGGGGACCCGCCGACGGGTGTCCCGGGCCCTCCCCTTGCCCGTACACCCCCTCCGGCGCCTCCAGCGTCACGTACGGCCGGATGCGCAGCGGATCGAAGTCCTCCGCCGCCGCTATCCGCTCCCGGGCGCAGGCGCAGCCAGGTCTGTGTACACCGCATTCAGGACATGCTTGTCCGCTCACCGTGGATCCCCTCCCCATACCAACTTGCGAGCGATTATGCAGGCCGTTCCTGGACGGGGAAGGGGCGGCAGCCCCCTCCCGCAGGCCATAACCGGACATTCGGATCAGGATGGAGGGGTTACGACCCCGAGGACACCCTCCGGAGACGCCCATGGCCCAGGAAGTACGCCCGCCGGACATCGGCGGCGGCCCCGCGCCGGGGGCGGGAAGCAGCCGGCGGGGGGTCGTCGTCGCCATCGGCGCACTGCTCCTCGGCATGCTGCTCGCCGCCCTCGACCAGACCATCGTCTCCACCGCGCTGCCGACCATCGTCAGCGAACTCGGCGGCCTCGAACACCTCTCCTGGGTCGTCACCGCGTACATGCTCGCGGCGACCGCCGCGACGCCGCTGTGGGGCAAGCTCGGTGACCAGTACGGCCGCAAGAAGCTCTTCCAGGCCGCCATCGTCATCTTCCTGATCGGCTCGGCGCTCTGCGGCATCGCCCAGAACATGCCGCAGCTCATCGCCTTCCGCGCGGTCCAGGGCCTCGGCGGCGGCGGACTCATGGTGCTGTCGATGGCGATCGTCGGGGACCTCGTGCCGCCCCGCGAACGCGGCCGGTACCAAGGGCTGTTCGGCGCCGTCTTCGGCGCCACCAGCGTCCTCGGCCCGCTCCTCGGCGGGCTCTTCACCCAGCACCTCTCCTGGCGCTGGGTCTTCTACATCAACCTGCCCATCGGCATCGTCGCCCTGTTCGTGATCGCCGCGGTGCTGCACATCCCGGTCCGCGGCACCCGCCACACCATCGACTACCTCGGCACCTTCCTCATCGCCTCGGTCGCCACCTGCCTGGTCCTCGTCGCCTCCCTCGGCGGCACCACCTGGGCCTGGGACTCCGCGCAGATCATCGGCCTCGCCGTGCTCGGCGCCGTCCTCCTGGTCGCCTTCGTCCGCGTCGAACAGCGGGCCGCCGAACCCGTCCTGCCCCTCAAGCTGTTCCGGATCCGGACCTTCACCCTCGTCTCGGTCATCAGCTTCGTCGTCGGCTTCGCGATGTTCGGCGCGATGACCTTCCTGCCGACCTTCCTCCAGGTCGTCCAGGGCGTCACCCCGACCATGTCCGGCGTCCACATGCTGCCCATGGTCCTCGGCCTGCTCATCACCTCGACCGCGTCCGGCCAGATCGTCTCCCGCACGGGCCGGTGGAAGGTCTTCCCCATCGCCGGCACCGGCATCACGGCGCTCGGGCTGCTGCTGCTCCACCGGCTGACGGAGACCAGCTCCACCTGGGAGATGAGCGTCTACTTCTTCGTCTTCGGCGCCGGACTCGGCCTGGTCATGCAGGTGCTCGTCCTCGTCGTGCAGAACGCGGTGTCGTACGAGGACCTCGGCGTCGCCACCTCGGGCGCGACCTTCTTCCGCTCCATCGGGGCGTCCTTCGGCGTCGCCGTCTTCGGCACGATCTTCACCAGCCGGCTCAACGCCGAACTGGACGCCGCGCTCGCCGGACAGACGCTCCCCCCGGGCACCGGGCCCGACCGGATCGCCGCCGACCCGCGCGCCATCTCCGCCCTGCCGGCGGACCTCCAGCCCTCGGTCCTGCACGCGTACTCGACCGCCATCACCGACGTCTTCCTGTACGCGGCACCCGTCGTCCTCGTCGCCTTCGTCACCGCCTGGTTCCTCAAGGAGGACAAGCTGCGCGGCTCGGTGACGGCCCCCGACACGAGTCAGACCCTGGCCTCGAACCCGGTGGAGCGCTCCTCGCACGACGAGTGCGCCCGCGCCCTGTCCGTGCTCGGTTCACGGGAGGGCCGCAAGGAGATCTACGAGAAGATCACCGAACGCGCCGGCTTCGACCTGCTGCCCGCGGCGAGCTGGCTGCTGCTGCGGATCCGCCGCCACGGCACCGTCGAACCGGCCCGGCTCGCCGAGGCCACGCCCGTACCGCTGCGGGCAATCACGGACGCCTCCCGCCAGGTGGAGGAACGCCGGCTGGTGCAGCGCGAAGGCGTGCAACTCGTCCTGACGGAGGAGGGGCTCCAGGCCGCGACCCGGCTGGCGAAGGCACGCGAGGACTCGCTCGCCGAACTGCTCGGCGACTGGTGGGGGCCCGAACGGCCCACGGACCTCGTGGCGCTGGTGGAGGAACTGACGTCCGAGCTGTGCGGTTCGGACGCCGAACGGCCCCCCGCACCCGAACCGCCCCGCGACCACCACGCCTGAGGGCTGTCCCGGACGGACTGTGGGGGCGCGGGCCTCGTCATGGCCCGGGCGTTCAGAGCTTCTTGCCGTACCAGATGTCCATGTACGGGCCCTCGCAGTAGGCGGGGATCTCCTCGTACCCGTGGCGGGTGTAGAGGGTGCGCGCCTCGATCAGGTCGAGCCGGGTGTTCAGGACCATCCTGTGCGCGCCGAGGTCGCGGGCGGCCGTCTCCAGCGCGTCGAGCAGCAGGCCGGCGCCGCCCGTGCCGCGGAACGGCGGGCGGACGTACACGCGGGTCAGCTCGGCGCGTTCGGCGTCGAGCATCAGCAGTCCGCCGCAGGCCGCCGGAGCGCCCGCGAAGGCGCCGACGAGGAAGGCCCCGGTGGGCGCCGTCAGCAGCTCGACCCCGTCGCCGGTCAGCCCCTCGTCGACCTCGGCCTCGGTCGCCGGCCGCTTCCAGTAGCGGCCGGCGACCTCGCCGTAGTAGTCGCGGCGCAGGGCGGTGGCGTCCGGGGTGTCGACGCGTTCAGGGGAGAAGGACCAGCTCATGCGGGTCATTGTGGCCCGGGACGCCCCCGGCCCGCCTCTGCATGTGACGGGCCCTCCCGCGCCCGGGTCGCGCGGAGACTTCCGCTCCCGGCCAGGCCCGACCATGCCAGGCCCGACCGGGCTCTGCTTCCGGCTACTTCGGGGCCGCCTGCTGGACGACCTCGAAGGACCACAGGGTGGATCCCGTCGCGGCCGGCTTCGGCCGCTCGCCACCGCCCTCGCCGCCCGCGGTGCCCTGGTGGGCGGCCTTCATGGAACCGTTCATCCAGTTCTGGAAGTCCTCCTCGCTGCGCCAGCGGGTGTACACCAGGTACTGGTCCGTGCCCTCCACCGGGCGCAGCAGCTCGAACCACTCGAAGCCGTCGGAGCCCTCCACGGCCCCGGCCCGGGAGGCGAAGCGCCGCTCCAGCACCTCGCGCTGCTCCGCCGGGACACTCAGTACGTTGATCTTCACGATGCTCATGAAGGGCAGGATATGACCGTCATCGATCCGGCGACGCATACGGGTGCGATTCGGACGCTGGCCGAGCGCTGGCTGCCCCACCTCGGCGACGGCGACTTCGTCTGCTCCCCGGCCGGACTGTGGCTTGCGCTGGCCGCCGTCGCCTCGGGGGCCCGGGGGGCGACCGCCACGGAGCTGCGGGGACTCCTCGGCGTCGAGGGGGACGCGGCGGCCGACGCGATGACGGTCGTGGGGCGGCGGCTCGGCGGGACCGGCGCGCTCTCGGTGGCGACCGGCGTGTGGAGCAGGGTGCCCGTGCTGACGTCCTTCCGGCAGGGGCTCCCCGACGTCGGCTTCGGCCCGCTGGGCGACCGCGCGCAGGAGGAACTCGACACCTGGGTGCGGAAGTCCACCGACGGCCGGATCGACCGGCTGCCCGTCGGACTCGACGGCACCGAGGACCTGGTGCTGGTCAACGCCCTTGCGCTGAAGGCCACATGGTCGACCCGTTTCCGCACCGAGGACACCCGGCCCGCGCCGTTCACCGACCGGCGCGGCGCCACCGTCGACGTACCGACCATGCACCGGCGGATCCCGGTGTCCTGGGCCTGGCGGGTCGGCGCGACCACCGTCGTCGAGCTGCCGTGCGCGGGCCCCGAAGGGACGGCGGCGCGGGTGCGGTTCGTGCTCGGTGCCGAGGGCGAGGGGCCGGCCGGGACCCTGCCCGCTGCCTGGGCGGCGGGCGGACGGCGGGCGGTGGAGGCGGACGGCGTCGACCTCGCGCTGCCCCGGTTCTCGCTGCGGACGAGGACGGAGGTGCACGGGCAGCTCCCGGCGCTCGGCGTCACCCGGTCCCTGCGCCCGGGAGCCGACTTCTCCGGGCTCTCCCCGCAGGCGCTGTTCCTCGCCGACGTCGTCCAGGAGGCGTTGGTCGAAGTCGCCGAGGACGGGGTGGAGGCGGCCGCCGTCACCGCCGCCGTGATGACCCGGAGCGCCGCCCGGCCCCGCCCGCAGGTCATCGAGGAGATCGCCTTCGACCGGCCCTTCGGCGTCGTCGTCCTCGACGGATCGGGCACCGTTCCCCTCTTCGCGGGCTGGCGGACCGGCGCACCCACGGGCTGAGCGGGTCCCGCTTGACGGCGCCGGGCATCAGGCGTAGTCCGGAACACGGGGATCGATCCACTCCCGGAGGCAACGGAGAGGAGTCCCGTCATGCTCGGCGAACTGCTCGGCGAGATCCAGGGAGAGACCACGGGGATGCGAGTCCTGTCCACCGACGGGGGCCACCCCGTCGTGGAGGCCTCGTTCCAGGCGACCGGAACGCTTCTGGGCGCACCGGTCAAGGACATGGGGACCTACGAGTCCCTCGTACGGCCCGACGGCACTCTCTTCGGCGAGGGCCAGGGCGTCACCATGACCCAGGACGGGGAGACCATCACCTGGCACGGCTCGGGTGTGGGGCGTTTCAACGACTCCGGCGGGGTCGACTGGCGGGGCGCGCTCTTCTACGAGACCGCCGCCTCCTCCTTCGCCCGGCTCGTCGGCGTCGCGGCCCTGTTCGAGTTCGACACCGAGGAGAGCGGGAAGGTCTCGGGCCGGATCCACGAGTGGAGGTAGCCGCGTCGACCCGGCCCCGCACCGGTCAGCCGACGACGCGCGCCAGCAGCAAGCCGTCGTACCCCTTCGACCCCACCGTCTGGAGGGCCGTCGCGTCCAACCGAGGCTCGCGCGAGACGAGTTCGAGCATCTCGCGGGTGCCGGTGACGGCCGGGTCGTCCGGGTCGGCCTCGACGACCCGGCCGCCGCGCACCACGTTGTCGACGATGATCACCGTGCCGGGGCGGGAGAGCCTGAGCGCCCAGGACACGTAGTGCGGGTTGTTCACCTTGTCGGCGTCGACGAAGACCAGGTCGAACGGGCCCGCGCCCTCGGCCTCCAGCAGGGGGAGGGTGTCCAGCGCCGCCCCCGTGCGGACCTCGACGATCTTGTCGAGTCCGGCCCGGGCGATGTTGGCGCGGGCCACGTCGGCGTGCGCCGGGTCGTACTCGAGGCTGATCAGCCGGCCGTCGGCGGGCAGCGCGCGGGCCAGCCAGATCGTGCTGTACCCGCCCAGCGTGCCGATCTCCAGGACCGACCGCGCGCCGTGCACCCGGGCCAGCAGATGGAGCAGCTTGCCCTGGTTCGGGGCGACGGCGATCTCCGGGAGCCCGGCCGCCGTGGAGTCGGCCAGCGCGGCGGCGAGGGCGTCGTCGGCGGGTGCGAGCAGATCGGTGAAGTAGCGGTCCACGGCGGTCCATCGCTCTTGTGTCATACGGCCGAACGTACCCCGGCGCCCCCGCGTCGCACCCGGATCGCCACGACGGAACCGACCGCCGCCACCAGGACGCCCGACACGGTCAGCAGCCACACCGGCACCCCGCCGGCGACGGTCAGCAGCCGGTCCTCGTAGACGACCTCCCGGTACGGCGCGTCGGAGGGCGCGGCCCGCAGCTCGTGGTCGCCGTCGATCAGGGACGGAACCGGGAACTCCTGTTCCAGGGCGGTCAGATACACCTTCCCCGGCCCGGCGAGGTCCGCGACGGGGCCTTCCGGTTCGACGGCTCCGGCGAACCTGACCTCGGGCGGGCCGCCGCCGATGTCCGTGCGCGGCTCCATGCGGTGGTCCGCGAGGACGTACAGGCCGAGCGACTGCGGGCTCTGCGCCAGCCGGGAGAGCCGCATCGGGTAGACGAGCCGGTCGCTGGCGAAGGAGATCCGCAGCGGGTCGAGTTCACCGTGCAGGGCCGTGCCGCGCTCCTGCGGCGCGAGGCGGACGGCGACGTACTCCCACTTCCGCTCGACGTACGGCTCCAGTTCGGTGGCGAGCCGGTCGGAGAGCTCGAAGCCGTTCTCCTTCAGCCAGCCGCTGAGTGCCTTCGGATCGGTGGCGGTCAGCCGTGCCACGTCGAAGGGGCCGAGGCGTTCGCGGCCGACGACGCCGACGTCCGCTCCGGCGCCGGGCGGGGCGGCCGCCGCACCGTCCGTGTCGCCGCCGGCGAAGGGCCAGTCGTCGCCGCGCGGCCAGAAGTAGTGCCGTTCGCGGTGCTCGGGCCGGGTGATCCGGTCGAGCACGTCGAAGAGGGCCCCGTCGCCGAGCGTCACGTCCGCCCGGCCGGGCACCGGCATGATCCAGGCGGCCCGCTCCGCGGTCCCGCGCACGGTGAAGCGCATGACGATCTGTTCCGTGCGGCCGTCCCAGCGCACGGCCGAGGTCTCCCGGTCGACGCCGATGCGCTGGGTCCGGTCCGGGATCATGGCGCCGCAGCCACAGGCGTACGCCGGTGCGACGAGTGAGCCGAGCTGGAGCGCGAGCAGCGCGAGCAGCATGGTCAGAATTCTGTGATTCCCCCGCATGCGGGTTCAGACGCGGCGCACCAAGATCCGGTTCCGGTTCCGGGGCCGCCGCACCCGCGGCCCACAGGCCGCCATCGGCCCCGCGCCCCGGCACCGACGCCCGCGCCCCGGCCCGGCGGGAGGCGGGGACATCAGGCGTCGGGGGGAGCCCCCGCCTCCCTGCTCGGACCCTGTCCGGGCGATCCTCGAAGATCGCCCGGACAGCCCTTAGTCGGCGATCCGGACCCGCAGCTCCTTGATCCCGTTCAGCCAGGCGGCCCGCAGCCGACGGGGTTCGCCGGCCGGCACGAGGTCGGGCAGGACGTCCGCGAGCGCGTTGAAGATCAGCTCGATCTCGTTGATGGCGAGGGACTTGCCCAGGCAGAAGTGCGGACCGCCACCGCCGAAGCCCAGGTGCGGATTGGGGTCGCGGGTGATGTCGAAGGTCTCGGGGTTCTCGAAGACCTCGGGGTCGTTGTTGGCGGAGGAGTAGAAGAGCCCGATCCGGTCGCCCTGGCGGATCTTCTGGCCGCCCAGCTCGGTGTCCTGGGTGGCCGTGCGCTGGAAGGAGACCACCGGCGTGGCCCAGCGGACGATCTCCTCGGCGGCCGTCGCCGGGCGCTCCCGCTTGAAGAGCTCCCACTGCTCGGGGTGGGTGAGGAAGGCGTGCATGCCGTGGCTGATGGCGTTGCGGGTGGTCTCGTTGCCGGCCACCGCGAGCAGCAGGACGAAGAAGCCGAACTCGTCGGAGGAGAGGTTGCCCTGACCCTCGGCGGCGACGAGCTGGGTCACGATGTCCTTGGCCGGACACTCCTTGCGGGCCGCGGCCAGGTTCATGGAGTAGCCGATGAGCTCCATGGCGGACTCGGCGCCGATCTCCTCGGTGATGGCGTACTCGGGGTCGTCGTACGCCACCATCTTGTTCGACCAGTCGAAGATCCGGGCGCGGTCCTCCTGCGGGACGCCGATGAGTTCGGCGATGGCCTGGAGCGGCAGTTCGACGGCGACCCGGGTGACGAAGTCGAAGGAGCCGTCGGGGCCGGCGCTCCGCCTCGCCTCCTCGGCGATCGCGCGGGCGCGTGCGCGCAGGGCCGTCTCCAGACTCCGGATGGCACGGGGTGTGAAACCGCGCTGGACGATCTGGCGGACCCGGGTGTGCTCCGGCGGGTCCATGTTGAGCATGATCAGCTTCTGGACCTCGATCTGGTCCCGGGTGATGTGCTCGTTGAAGCGGATGACGGCCGTGTTCTCCGCGGAGGAGAACAGCTCTGGGTGGGTGGAGACGTACTTGACGTCCGCGTGCCGCGTCACGGCCCAGTAGCCCTCGTCGTCGAAGCCCGTGACGCCGCGCGGCTGGGGGCACCACCAGACGGGCGCCGTCTCCCGGAGCTGCGCGAACTCCGGGAAGGGGATGCGGCTGTGGAGCAGGTCGGGGTCGGTGGCGTCGAACCCTTCGGGGAGGTGAGGGCAGGGCATCGGCAACACGCTCCATTGTCTGACGGCCCATCAGAAGTTGCCCGAAAGGTAGTAACGAGTTCTACAAGTGGCAAGGCCCGTGGCGGGAAGTGTTGCCGGGAGGCGGTGCACGCAGGTGTGTGCACAACTCTTGCGTACCCGCGGTAGCAGTCATAAGACTGCACTCAGAACTAGAACGCGTACTAGTTCCCTGCGGCGGGGTGCCGGGACACCCCGCCTGGGCGAGGAGAGGACGAGCTCATGGCCGCGGAACCCGTCATCGTCGAAGCCGTACGCACCCCCATCGGCAAGCGCGGAGGCGCGCTCGCCAACCTGCACCCCGCCTACCTGCTGGGCGAGACCTACCGTGAACTCCTCGGGCGCACCGGCATCCACGCCGACTGCGTCGAGCAGATCGTCGGCGGCACCGTCACCCACGCCGGCGAGCAGTCCATGAACCCGGCGCGCAACGCCTGGCTCGCCATGGGCCTGCCCTACGAGACCGCCGCGACCACCGTCGACTGCCAGTGCGGATCCTCGCAGCAGGCCGGCCACATGGTCGCCAACATGATCGCCTCCGGTGTCATCGACGTCGGCATCAGCTGCGGTGTGGAGGCCATGTCGCGGGTGCCGCTCGGCTCCGGCTCCAAGCACGGGCCCGGGAAGCCCTGGCCGGACGAGTGGAACGTCGACCTGCCCAACCAGTTCGAGGCGGCCGAGCGGATCGCCCGCCGCCGCGGTCTCGGTCGCGAACGGGTCGACTCGCTCGGGCTGCTGTCCCAGGAGCGGGCCGCCGACGCCTGGGCCGAGGAGCGCTTCAAGCGGGAGACCTTCGCCGTCCAGGTCCCCACCACCGAGGAGGAGCAGGCCGCCGGGCAGGGCATGTGGCGGCTCGTCGACCGCGACGAGGGGTTGCGCGACACCAGCATGGAGGCGCTCGCCCGGCTCAAGCCGGTCATGCCCACCGCCGTCCACACCGCCGGGAACTCCTCCCAGATCTCCGACGGCGCCTGCGCGCTGATGTGGGCGTCCAAGCGGATGGCCCGCGCGCTCAAGCTCCGCCCCCGCGCCCGGATCGTGGCCCAGGCCCTGGTCGGCTCCGACCCGCACTTCCACCTCGACGGCCCCGTCGACGCGACCCGGGCGGTCCTCGGCAAGGCGGGGATGTCGCTCCGGGACATCGACCTCGTCGAGATCAACGAGGCCTTCGCGTCGGTGGTGCTCAGCTGGGCGCAGGTCTTCGACCAGGACCTGGAGAAGGTCAACGTCAACGGCGGCGCCATCGCCCTCGGCCACCCGGTGGGGGCGACCGGGGCGCGCCTCATCACCACCGCGCTGCACGAGCTGGAACGCACGGACAAGGAGTTCGCCCTGATCACGATGTGCGCGGGCGGCGCGCTGGCGACCGGCACCATCATCCAGCGGCTCTGACCCCGCAGGGGTGTCCGGGACCCCGGGGCGGCGGGAACGGCGCCGTGAAAGACCCGGAGAACGCGGCAGGCCCCGCCCCTCCGAGCGGAGGGCGGGGCCTTGCGTATGCGTGCGCGGCTGCCGGTGGCGGTACGAGGCGCTCTTAGTACCAGCCGTTGGCCTGCCAGAACGACCAGGCGGCGTTCGGGCTGCCGTAGCGCTCGTTCATGTAGTTCAGACCCCACTTGATCTGCGTGGCGGGGTTCGTCTTCCAGTCGGAACCGGCCGAGGCCATCTTCGAGGCCGGCAGGGCCTGGACCAGGCCGTAGGCGCCGCTGGAGGAGTTGGTGGCCGTGAAGTTCCACCCGGACTCGTGCTCGACGATCTTGCTGAAGGCCTGGTACTGGCCGGCGGGGACGATCTTCTTGGCGATCTCCTGCGGGCTGGCGGCCGAGGCCGAAGCGGTCGTTCCCAGTACCGCACCCGAGGCGGCCAGCAGCACGGCTGCGGAGGCGGCGACGGTCTTCTTGCGGTCGGAGACACGAGTGGCGATGGAGCGGATCAAGGGAGACACCTTACGTCGGGGACATGTCTGCGCCGGGCGATTCGGGCAAGCCGGAACCAGAGCCCGGGGAATCCGGGAACCGGAGGGAGTCGGCCTGTCCGGGGGAGCAGCGGCGAACGCTTGCTGCCCGGCGACGTCCACCAGAGAAGCAGGGCCGGAAGGGCGACGCAACGACCCCTGGTACTAGTGCCGATCGCACCACCGCGGAAGGCCCCGGTGCCGGACGCATGGCGTTTTCGCAGCCCAGAGACGGTTATGGGGGGATTTGGAGGGGTGGTGACCCGCTACTACTCCGGGCCGTAGGGGACTTTGGTCGTGTGGGGCGCCTCACCGCGAAGGGACCCTTCCGAGGGCTCGAATGTGACCTGGGCCTCGAAGTTGGCCCGCCGCGTCGCCCGTCGCAGCGCCCGCAGGAGCGTGCCGCCGACGGTGAGCGTGAGGACGACGGTCAGCACGGCGCGGCCCAGGTCCCAGCCGAGCGAGGTCGCCAGCACGTAGGCCAGGAACCGCACCAGGTTCTCGTCCACCGGCTGCCCCGGCTGGAACGAGACCCCGTGCGCGAGGCCACCGACCGTCACCCAGCCGTACAGATTGGTGACGGTGCCGTACGCGAACGCCGCGACGAAGCCGTAGGCCGCCAGCATCAGCAGCTCGCCCCGGCCCCGCAGCCGCTCCGGCCCCGGCAGCAGACCGGCCCCCATGGTGAACCAGCCCATCGCCAGCATCTGCACCGGCATCCACGGCCCCACCCCGCCGGTGAGCAGGGCGGACGCGAACATCGTCACCGAGCCGAGGACGAAACCGAAGCCCGGCCCCAGAACCCGGCCGCTCAGCACCATCAGGAAGAACATCGGCTCGATCCCGGCCGTCCCGGCGCCCAGCGGCCGCAGCGCGGCCCCCACCGCCGCCAGCACGCCCAGCATCGCGACCGCCTTCGCGTCCATGCCGCAGTCGGCGATCGTCGCGACCACCACGCCGATCAGCAGCGGCAGCAGCGCCGCGAACAGCCACGGCGCGTCCGCGGCATGAGTGGTGACCGCGGCGTCACCGTCCGCGAGCAGCGGCCACCCGATGGCGATCAGCCCGATCACGGAGACGAGCAGGAGAGCGGCGACGGAACGCGGTCCGAGCCGGATCGGACGGGCCCCCGCGGTCACAGCGCCTCCCGTACCTGCTCGACCGTGAGCCAGGGCTGCGGGGCGAGGATCTTGGCGACCTGAGGGGAGAAGGCGGGGGAGGAGACCACCACGTCGGCGGTCGGGCCGTCCGCCACCACCTCGCCGGAGGCCAGGATCACCACGCGGTGCGCCAGCTCCGCCGCGAGCTCCACGTCGTGCGTGGCGAGCACGATCGCGTGCCCCTCGGCGGCCAGCGCGCGCAGATGTGCGACGAGCCGGCCCTTGGCCGCGTAGTCCAGACCCCGGGTCGGCTCGTCGAGCAGCAGCAGCGGCGGACGCCCGGTGAGGACGACGGCCAGGGCGAGCGCGAGGCGCTGGCCCTCCGACAGGTCCCGGGGATGAGTCCCGTCCGACACCCCCGGCAGCAGCTCCGACACGAGGGCGCGGCAGCTGCCGGGCGCGGCGCCCGCGTCCGCGTCGGCCGCCGCGCACTCGGCGGCGACCGTGTCCGCGTACAGCAGGTCCCGCGGCTCCTGCGGCACGAGGCCCACCCGCCGGATCAGCTCGCGGGGATCCGTACGGTGCGGGGCCCGGCCGCCCACCAGCACACTGCCGGACGTCGGCTCGACCATCCCCACGAGCGAGCCCAGCAGCGTCGACTTCCCGGCGCCGTTGCGCCCCATCAGCGCGACCGTCTCACCCGGCGCGACCCGCAGGTCGACCCGCCGGAGCGCCTCGACCCGGCCCCGCCGCACCCCGAGCCCTCGGACGTCGACCAGGCCCGGTGCCCCGGCCCGCCCCGACGCGTCCACGCTCTCGCCGCTCCGACGCCGCCGGAACGGCGAGAACCGCCCGCGCCGCCCGGAGCCGGACGCCTCGGAAGCCGGGCCGGCGTCGCCGGCGTCCCGCAGCGGCGGCACGGCCGGGAGAGGGCTCGCCGGGGACACGTCCCCGAGCCGCTCCCGCAACCCGGCCGCCTCACGACGTGCGTCGCGGACCGTCAGCGGCAGCGGACTCCAGCCCGCGAGCCGACCCAGCTCCACCACCGGCGGACACACCGGGGACACCGCCATGACCTCGGCCGGCGGACCCATCACACCCTCGGGCAGCAGCAGCACCCGGTCCGCGTACTGCACCACACGCTCAAGACGGTGCTCCGCCATCAGAACCGTCGTCCCCAGATCGTGGACCAGCCTCTGGAGCACCGCGAGCACGTCCTCCGCCGCCGCCGGGTCCAGCGCCGACGTCGGCTCGTCCAGGACCAGCACCCGCGGATGCGGGGTCAGCACCGAACCGATCGCGACCCGCTGCTGCTGCCCCCCGGACAGGGTGGCGATCGGCCGGTCGCGCAGCTCCGCCAGCCCCAGCAGGTCCAGCGTCTCCTCCACCCGGCGCCGCATCACCGCCGGCGCCAGGCCCAGCGACTCCATCCCGTACGCCAGCTCGTCCTCGACCGTGTCCGTCACGAAGTGCGCCTGCGGATCCTGGCCCACCGTCCCGACCACGTCCGCGAGTTCGCGCGGCTTGTGCGTCCGGGTGTCCCGCCCCGCGACCGTCACCCGGCCCGTCAGCGTCCCGCCCGTGAAGTGCGGGACGAGCCCCGACACCGCGCCGAGCAACGTCGACTTGCCGACCCCCGACGGGCCGACGAGCAGCACCAGTTCGCCCTCGGGGGCCGTCAGGTCCAGATTCCGCAGCGTCGGCGCACCCCTCTCGGCATACGTCACCGAGACGTTCTCGAAGCGGATCACGAGGAGACCTCCTTGGCAGCGGGCACCGGAGCGACGAACGCGGGCACCAGGCCCACCAGGACCGAGACGGCGGGCCACACCGGCAGCTCCGGCGCCACCAGCGGCACGACCCCCGGATGCAGCGCCCCGTACGCGTACGCGTTCGCCCGGATCATCAGCACCGCCACCGCGACACCCGAACCGGCCACGAGCCACGCCCTGACCCCCCACCGGTCCGGCCGGTACCGGGTCCGGACCGCCCGCCGGCCGCCGAGCCGCAGCCCGGCCATGGCCGCGACGAGTCCGGCGACGACGAGCGGCAGCCCGTACGAGGCGCCCTCCGCGGCCAGCAGACCGTACGAACCCGCGCACATCCCGAGCAGCCCGCCCAGCGTCAGCACGTTCGTCGTCCGCCGCACGGCCACCGGGACCTGCGCCGTACGCCCGTACCCGCGCGCGTCCATCGACGCCGCCACCGCGACCGACCGCTCCAGGGCGCCCTCCAGGATGGGCAGCCCGATCTGGAGAACCGCCCGCACCCCGCCCGTCGACCGCCCCCGCAGCCGCCGGGCCGTCCTCAGCCGCATCACGTCCGCGACCATATTCGGCGCGAAGGTCATGGCCACCACCACGGCCACCCCGGCCTCGTAGAGCGCACCCGGCAGCGACTTGAGCAGCCGCGCCGGATTGGCCAGCGCGTTCGCCGCGCCCACACAGATCAGCAGGGTCGCCAGCTTCAGGCCGTCGTACAGCGCGAACACCACCTGCTCGGCGGTCACCCGGCCCCCGATCCGCACCCCCTGCGCCCACTCCGGCAACGGCACCTCGGGCAGCGTGAACAGCACGTGCGAACCCGGGATCGGCGAACCCAGGACGACCGAGAACACCACCCGCAGGAACACCACGAACAGGCCCAGCTTCACGAACGCCCCGTACGAGCGCGCCCAGGGCGCGTCGGTACGGCGGGCCGCCACGACATAGCCGGCGACCCCGACGATCAGACCGAGGACCAGCGGGTTGGTGGTGCGGGAGGCGGCCACCGCCAGGCCGAGCGCCCACAGCCACCAGGCGCCGGCGTGCAGGGCGTTGGAGCGGTTCGCCTCCGGGGCGTGCAGCGGTGTCATCGCCGGCGGCGGGCCTGCCGGACGGCCGCGCCACCGAGCAGGAGCACGGCCGCTCCGCCCGCGACGATCCCGACGGACGGGCCGGCGCCGTCGTCCTTCCCGGCGCTCTCCCGCGTGCCGTCCGAGGACGTCGGCCGAGCGCCGCCCGGCGTCTCGGTGGCGGTCGCGCCGGACGGCGCCGTGTCCGCCACCTGCTCGCCGCAGCCCCGCGCCGGGTAGCCCGCGATCCCGCACAGCAGCGCGGCGCTGTCGTAGCGCAGCGGCTTGGCGACCGCCGCCAGCGCCTCCGCGCTCGTCGCGTCCTCGCGCACCTGTGCGCAGCCGGTCCTCAGCGCGGGGGCCGGCGGCTTCTCGCCCTGCGGCGCGTCCGCCGGAACGCCGAAGTCGACCACGACCGCGACGCGCTTGGTGCCGGCCTTCGCCTTCGTGTCGGCGCACACCGCCGTGAAGTCGGGGGCGACCGAGGGACGCGCCGCGTCGTTCGAGTCCTTGCTGACCGCGAAGCGGAAGCCGTTCACGTCGCCGTCCGCGGGCCGGAGGGTCGCCGGGCCCTGCGTGGCGTACGCCCAGGTGCCGCCGCCGTCGCTCTCCCAGAACGACCAGTACCGGTAGCCCGCGGCCTGCGCGGGTGCGGCGCCGGCCAGCGCCGCGAAGACCGCCGCGAGCAAGGCGACGACGAGCACGGCGGCGGACCGCGGCGCGGCGCCCGGGCGCGACCGGCCGGCCGGTCCCGGGGCGGCGCCGGCGAGCCGGGCCCTCACTTCTTGCGGCCGCTGATCAGGAAGCCGATGCCGACACCCACCACCATGCCGATGCCGATGATCCACCACAGGTCGAAGGAGCCGGAGTCGTCGTCCTCGGCCTCGTCACCCGCCGAGGACGCGGCGGTGGCCGTGGCCTGCGGCGCCGGGCCGGTGGAGTTCAGCGCCTTGAGGAGGTCGGTCGAACCGAAGTGGCGCGGGTCGACGCCCATCGCGTTCGAGGCGAAGACGAGCTGCGCGTAGGCGGCGGGGCCGTTGTCCCGTGCCCAGCCGAGGGCGTTCTGCTCCAGCCAGGTCAGTGCCCCGTTCGCTTCCTTCATGGCGCCGGACGCGGCGAGCGCGACGACCGCGTCGGCGGTGTTGCCGAAGTCGGGCAGCGGGGCCGTCTCGGCGGCGCCGGGCATCGGCGGGGTGTCCAGATGGCCGGTCTTCGCGAGGGCGGTGGCCAGGTAGGAGGCGCCGTTGAGGGCGGCCCGCTCGGCGGTCGGCTTGGGCAGGTCCGTGCAGACCGGGGCCTGCTCCGGCGTCACACCGCGCGCGGTGATGCCCTTGCCGAGACCCGCGAGGGTCGCGGCAGCCGTCGCGTCGGCGTTCGCGAGCAGCTTGCCGCTCTTGTCGGGCTGGTAGGCGAAGGCGCCCGCGCCGTCCTTGACCGCGCAGGGCACGGCGAAGCCGAGCAGCGCGTCGTACGGGGTCCTGCCTGCGGTGGACCTGACCTCGCCCGGCTTCTCGCCCAGCGCGGCGAGCGCGCCGATCACGATCGAGGTGGAGTTGGCGTCACTGGGGCTGCCGGGGTTGTAACCCCAGCCGCCGTCCTTGTTCTGCACGCCCTTGAGCCAGCCCGCGCCGGCCTTGGCCGCCGTGCCGACCGCCTCGGGGTCGGCGCTCTCGCGGCGCACCCCGGACAGCGCCTGGACGGCGACGGCGGTGGCGTTGGTGTCGAGCATGGTGGCCGGGTCGCAGGGCTTGGCCGGGTCCGGACGGTACGAGGCGAAGGCACCGCTCTCGCACTGCTGGCGCTGCAGCCAGGCCACGGCCTGCTCGGCGGGCTGGACCTTGTTCGTCCGCTGGGCGATGAAGGCGAGGGACTGGCGCCAGACACCGTCGTACGTCGGGTCCTTCTCGCCGTACAGCCCGGCGGGGATCACGGGCGCGGGGGTGGGCGACGGCGACGGCGCGGCGAACGCGGTCGGGGCCATCCCGGTGCACAGCACGGTGGCGGCTGCGAGCGCGGCGGCGCCTCGGCGAACGATGATCATGCGTGCTGGCCTCTCCTGCGGCCGGGCACCGGCACGCACAGGGCACCAGGCTCGGCTCCGTATTCCTCGACGGTGCCGGCGTTCACGTCCCGGACGGGGCATTCCGACTCACCGACGGCGGCCGGGAAGGCTGCGAGGACGGCTCACGGTTGCGGGTCAGTGCCGGATTCCCACCGGCTTCCCCCCGCACGGGCATGATGACGACGCGCCCACTGTACCGGGCCGTAGGGGGCCCGCCCCGTGGGTGCGAGGCGCCTCACACCGCGACGTACGCCACCGGGTCCGTACCCTCGGCCCGCTCCGCCCGCCCCAGCTTCACCAGCCGCCGCACATGGGCCTCGGCCTCGCTGACGGCGATGTTCCGCGACCCGTTCGGGATCTGCTCCCACGGCCGGTTCCACTCCATCCGCTCGGCCAGCTGCCAGGGCGTGAGCGGCGTCGTCAGCAGGTCGAGCAGGCCGGTCAGCCTTTCCTCGTGGTGGTCGAGCAGTTCGCGCACCCGGCCGGCGGCGTCGGCGAAGGCGTGCTGGTGGGCGGGGAGCACCTCGGCGACGCCGAGGCGGCCGATGCGCTCCAGCGAGTCCAGGTAGTCGCCGAGCGGATCGGTGACGGTGGCGTCGTCGGGGTCCTCGTAGAGCCCGATGTGCGGGGTGATGCCGGGCAGCAGGTGGTCGCCGGAGAAGAGCCGGCCGTGGCCGGGCAGTCGCGCGGGATGCTCCTCCTCCAGGTGGAGGCAGACGTGCCCGGGCGTGTGGCCGGGCGTCCAGATCGCCCGCAGCCGGCGTCCGGCCAGGTCGAGCAGCTCGCCGGGGACGATCTCGCGGTCGGGCAGGGCCGAGCGCAGTCCGGGAAGCGTCCGGATCCGGCGGCCCGACCGGGCGGCGAGCAGCGGGGCGGTGTGTTCCTCGGGGGCGCCGACGGCGGCCAGCTTGCGCGCGAGGTAGTCGAGCCAGGCCGCGGGCTCGGAGGCGCGGGTCCGGCGTACGACGTCGGTGTCGGCGGCGTGCATGGCGATCCACGCACCGGACTCCTCGCGGACCTTGCCCGAGAGGCCGTGGTGGTCGGGGTGGTGGTGGGTGATGACGACACCGTGCACCTCGCGCACGGAGGTGCCCAACGCCTCCAGTCCGTCGGAGAGTTCGCTCCACGACGCCGGATCGTCCCAGCCGGTGTCGATCAGGACGGGCCCGCGATCGGTGTCGAGGAGGTGGACGAGGGTGTGCCCGAGAGGGTTGTCCGGAATGGGGACCCGGATCGACCAGACGCCTCCACCGTGCTCGGTCACCTGGGTCATGGGCCCTCATCTCTGCGCGACGCACGGCACTTGCTCGACCAGGGCCACTATAACGAGAACTGACGAGGCGTCAGAGAGGGTGGGGTGAGAGAGGCGCGCGAATTCCCCTGGATCGCCTTCGCGCCGGTCAGGGCGCCGGAGTCGATGCCTGCGGGAAGACCTGGCGATCGTCCGCTTCTCAGCCGGAGGCTGCCCACGCAGGGTGCGCATCCGTGGATCGGTGGGGGAGTGGGGTGATGTGTGGGCGGGTGTGGGGTTGTTTGGCCTAGTGTCGGTGGTCTGGTGCCGGGGTTGCGTCGGGGGTGTGGGTTGGTCGGCGATGGTGGTCGGGTGTTCGTCAGTCATGCGGGGGCGGACCGGGCGTGGGCGGAGTGGGTGGCCTGGCAGTTGGTGGATGCCGGCTATGAGGTGGAGCTGGACTACTGGGACTGGGGCGCGGGTGAGAACTTCGTCCTGAAGATGAATGCCGCGCTGGCCTCGGGGCGGATGCTGGCGGTGTTCTCGGAGGCGTATTTCGATCCGGACCGGTTCACGACCGAGGAGTGGACGGCCGTCCTCGCGGCCAAGCAGAGGCTGATACCGGTGCGGATCGACTCCGCGCCCGCCCCGCCCATCCTGCGCCCGCTGCTCGCGCCTTCGCTGGTGGGGCTGGGCGAGGACGAGGCGCGGACGGTGCTCCTGCAGGCGGTGGGCGGGCCGCGCCGTCCGGACGGCCGGCCCGGATTCCCCGGTGATGCGGGCCGGTTACGGGGGATGGGCGGGTCGGGTCCGCGGTTGCCGGGGAGTCTGCCGCGGGTGTGGAACCTGCCGGGGCGCAACGCCGGGTTCACCGGCCGGGACGACCTGCTGGTGCGGCTGCGGCAGGCACTTGCGTCGGGGTCTCGGGTGGCGGTGCAGGCGTTACGCGGCCGGGGTGGGGTGGGCAAGACGCAGTTGGCGATCGAGTACGGGCACCGGTTCGCCGGGGAGTACGAGCTGGTCTGGTGGGTCCGTTCCGAGGAACCCGCTCTGATTCCGGACCAGTTGGCGCAGCTCGCGGTGAAGACCGGAGCGGCGCAGAGCGACACCTCGCCGGCTGAGGCGTGCGCGGCGCTGGCGGAGGAACTGCGCACCCGGGGGCGATGGCTGCTGGTCTTCGACAATGCCGAGGACCCCGCCGCGCTGGGTCCGTATTTGCCTGGCGGGAATGGGCATGTGCTGATCACTTCCCGTAATCCTCGCTGGCATTCCCAGGCTGTGGCGGTGGAGGTGGACGCCTTCGCCCGCTCGGAGTCGATCGCCCTGCTGCGCTCCCGCGTCCCGGGCCTGAGCGAGGGCGATGCGGGCCGACTGGCCGAGGAGTTGGAGGATTTGCCGCTGGCCCTGGTCCAGGCCGCCGCCCTCCTCGTCGACGGCCTCACCGTCCCCCAGTACCTGACCCTGCTGCGGGAGCGGATCAGCGAGGTCCTGGACGAGGGCTGCCCCGACACCTATCCGGTCTCGCTGGCGGCCCAGATCCGCCTGTCCACCCAGCGCTTGGCCACCACACATCCCGACGCGTTGACTCTGCTGCGGGCTTGCACGCTGCTGGCACCCGAACCCTTCCCCCTGCACACCTGCACGCACCCCGTCACCGACCCGTCGCCGTCGCTGACGGAACTGCTCGGCAACCCACTCGCAGTCCGCACGGCGCTGGGTGCCCTTGCTGCGCAGGGTCTGGCGCGGATCCAGGACGGCACAATCCAGTTGCACCGCCTCACCCAGGCGGTGATCCGCGACCAGCTCGACTCCGCCGACTACGCGGACGCGGCCCGGGCGGCGGAAACCCTCCTGACCACCGCCTACCCCGGTGGAGTATCGGACCCTGCGACCTGGCCCGCCTGGCCCGCCCTGGTGCCCCACCTGCTCGCCCTGGATCCCGGCGACTTCGCCACCGCCGACGGCAGGTTCGCGGCCTGCGAAGCATGTATCTATCTCATAGACCGCGGCAGCGCCCCGATCGCCCTGCCCCGCCTGCAACAGCTGCACGACACCTGGACGCAGCAACTGGGCCCCGACCACCAGCACACCCGGTGGGCCGTCAACTACCTCGCCCGCGCCTA
Organism: Streptomyces sp. NPDC048338; assembly: GCF_043201055.1. NCBI lineage: Bacteria > Bacillati > Actinomycetota > Actinomycetes > Kitasatosporales > Streptomycetaceae > Streptomyces > Streptomyces sp. NPDC048338. Next base: position 602,651 of record NZ_JBICYQ010000001.1, on the reverse strand, counting down.
CGGCGAAACCCGTAACCTCACGCAGGCCCACGCCCTGGCAGAAGACACTCTGGCCCGACTGCGGCGGGTACTGGGTGAGGACCACCCCGAGACGCTGGGCAGCGCTCACAGCCTCGCCATCCGGCTGACTGCACTAGGGGACCACGAGGCCGCACGTGAACTGGACGAGGACACGCTCGCCCGACGACGACGCGTGCTGGGTGAGGACGATCCCGACACCTTGAGCAGTGCTCACAGCCTCGCCAACAGGCTGGCTGCACTAGGGGACCACGAGGCCGCACGTGAACTGGACGAGGACACGCTCGCCCGACTGCGCCGGGTGCTGGGTGATGACCACCCCAACACCTTGAGCAGCGCCCACAACCTCGCGATCTGGCTGGCCGCGCTGGGGGAGAACGAAGCCGCACGTGTCCTGGGCGAAGACACGTTGACCCGCCGACGCCGGGTGCTGGGTGATGACCACCCCAACACCCTGACCAGCGCTCACAACCTTGCGATCTTGCTGGCCGCGCTGGGGGAGAACGAAGCCGCACACGCCCTTGCCGAGGACACGCTGAACCGCCGACGACGTGTGCTGGGCGAGGACCACCCCGACACCCTGCGCAGCGCCAAGCAGCTTGAAGGGCTGGCGGAAGACGGGTCCGCCTGATCCAGCGCCAAAGATGCGGATGGCCGAATGGTGCGGGTGGGCCCCTGTGATCGGGTTTCTGGATTCACGCCCTGAGGCCGCCGGAGAGGCAGGAGCATGGGTGGGGTTTCCGCGGTGGGTGCGGGGCATGAGCGCGTTGGAGGGGGACGAGGAATGCCGGGGGAAGCGGAGTCGGTGTTCGTCAGCTACGCCGGGGCTGATCGGGCGTGGGCGGAGTGGGTGGCGTGGCAGTTGCGTGAGGCCGGTCATCGTGTGGAGCTGGACGTGTGGGACTGGCGCACCGGTGACAACTTCGTGCAGCGGATGGATCAGGCGCTGCGGCGCGCCACTGCCGTGGTGGCACTGTTCTCCGACAGCTATTTCGATCCTGAGCGTTGGACCCATGAGGAGTGGACCTCCGTCGTCGCGGGCCGGCGCCGGTTCATCCCGCTGACGATCGAACCTCTCAGCGGCGGCGACATCCCCGACATCCTGACTGCGGCGATCCGCAAGGACCTGCACGGTCTGGACGAGCCGGCCGCGATCGCCGCGCTCCGGGACGCCGTCGACGGCCCCACCGGCCCGCTCGCCGCTCCAACGTTCCCGGGCGGTGTAGCGGTCTCCGCCTCCTCAGGGACCGCTTCTGACGGGCGTCCGCGGTTGCCGAGCAGTGCGGGTGTGCCGGGGGTGTGGAACGTGCCAGGTCGCAATCCGCATTTCACCGGCCGCGAGGCGGCGATGACGCAAGTGCGGGAGGGCTTGGTGGGGGGCCGGCAGGCGGTGGTGCATGCCGTGCACGGCCTGGGCGGGATCGGCAAGACCCAGTTCGCTCTGGAGTACGCCCACCGTTTCGCCAGCCAGTACGACATCGTGTGGTGGATCGATGCCGAGCAGGCGGACCAGATCCCGGTGCATTACGCCGAGTTGGCCGCCCGGCTGGGTGTCGCTCGGCCCGAGGCCGGCACCGACCACGTCACCCGCTCCCTGCTCCAGCACTTACGGACCAGGGACCGCTGGCTGATCGTCCTGGACAACGCCGACGACCCGGGTGCCTTCGAGGCGGTGCTGCCCACCGGCCCCGGCCACGTTCTGATCACCTCACGCAACCCCGGCTGGAAGGACATCGTCCCGAGCCACGGCCTGGACGTGTTCCCCCGCGGCGATTCCGTCGCCTACCTGACCAACCGCATCCCCGGCATCGCCGCACAGCAGGCCGACGCACTCGCAGGCGAACTCGGCGACCTGCCCCTGGCCCTGGCCCAGGCCGTCGGCGTCATCACCTCCGGCATGACCCCGGACCGCTACCGCCACCTGCTCACCAGCAAGACCACGGCTCTGATGGGCAACGGTGGCCCGCCTCACTATCCCGCTTCTCTGGCGGCCGCGGTGGCCATCGCCACCACCGGTCTGGCCGAAAGCCACCCCCAGGCCGCCGAACTGCTGCGCCTGGCCGCGTTCCTGGGACCCGACCCCATCCCCACCGCCTGGCTGGAGACCAGCCGCGACCGGCTCGCCACGCTCACCGTCGGCCCCGACGACATCATGTGGCCCCAGACCGCGCTCCAGCCCCTGGCCCGCTCCGGCCTGGCCCGCGTCGACCACGAAACCTTCCAGATCCACCGACTCACCCAGGCCATCGTCCGCGACCACACCGGCGAAGCCGACGCCACCGCGGCAGAGGTCGACGTCACCACCCTTCTGGCCGCCGTTGCGCCGAGCGACGCGGTGGACCCGGTCTTCTGGCCGACGTGGGCCGCTCTGACCTCCCACCTCAACGCCCGCCTGCACGCCGCCGCCCCACACCCTCCACTGCACCAGACACTCATCCGGGCCGCCCGCTATCTCTGCGTGAGCGGGCAGGCACGCGCCGGCCGCGACCTGGCCGCAACTCTCCACGCCATCTGGATCACCACCCTGGGCGAGGAGCACCCCGACACGCTCGGGATCGCGCAGTACCTCGGCCATGCCACTGCTGATCTCGGGAGACATGCCGAGGCGCGCCTCATCATCGAGGACACGCTCGAACGCCGTCGCCGCACCCTGGGCCAGGACCACCCCGACACCCTCACCTCCGCCAACGACCTCTCCGTCACTTTGGACCTTCTCGGGGAGTACGAGGAGGCGCGTCGCTTGCAGGAGGATGCTCTCGAACGTCGGCGTCGTGTGTTGGGGGAGGACCACCCCGACACCCTCCAGTCCGCCAACAACCTTGCCGGTTCCCTGGGCAGTCTCGGGGAGCACGAGGAGTCGCGCCGGTTGAACGAGGACGCCCTCGAACGCCGCCGCCGCGTCGTGGGCGAGGACCACCCCGACACTCTCATCTCCGCCAGCAACCTCTCCGTCACCTTGGACCTTCTCGGGGAGTATGAGGAGTCGCGCCGCATGGACGAGGACACCCTCGAACGCCGCCGCCGCGTCCTGGGCGACGACCACCCCGACACCCTCTCCTCCGCCAACAACCTCGCAAGCGCCATGCACCGGCTGGGGAGGTACGAGGAGGCACACCGCTTGCACGAGGACGCCCTCGAACGCCGTCGCCGCGTCCTGGGCGAGGACCACCCCGACACCTTTACCTCCGCCAACAACCTCGCCAGCGCCTTGTGCCGTCTTCGACAGTTCGCAGCAGCAGAGAAGCTCCTCAGGGACGCTCATGCCCGAAGCCGACGCGTCCTGGGCGAGAACCACCCCGAAACTCAAGAGATCACCGAGAGTCTCGCCCGGGTACTCATCTCCCTGGGCAGACCGTTCGAGGCCCAGAAGTTGCGCGCCTCCGGTGGCAAGGCAGGCCAGCGCCGGAAGCGCAAGAAGCGCCGCTAGAGAGCCGTGTCCGCCGTGCTGACGCAGCTGTGAAGTCTTCGGCCCGAACACCATCCGCTCCCCAGGTCTGAGCGGCACAACGACCTGCGCGGTCGGCTACCTGGGCCCACGCCGACCCCAGGTCCACCCTGCGGGTGTACACGCACCTCGTGCCGAGCAGCGAGAGCCGCACCCGTAACGCCGTTGATGACAGGTACCGGCGGACCGACGGAGCCGCTGACGGCCCAGAGACGGCCCAGAGACGGCCCAAGCGGCATGACACAGGCCCCACCCGCGCCAAACCCGCTGGTGGGAGCCTGTCCTGCGCTGATCCTGTCCTGCGCTGAGCCTGGCCAAGTATAACTAGAACTGGTATCAGTTCTGAAACACAGTCAGAAAACATCGCGGGTTCCGGGAGGCAGTCGGTCATGACCGAGCTTGTGGAGCACGGAAAGCTGTTCATCGGCGGAGCACTGGCCGACCCGCTCGGCGGTGACGTCATCGAGGTCGTCTCGCCCCACACCGAGGAGGTCATCGGCCGGGTGCCGCACGCCTCCGAGGCCGATGTCGACCGGGCCGTCGCCGCCGCGCGCGCGGCCTTCGACCACGGGCCGTGGCCGCGGACGACCCTGGAGGAGCGGATCGAGGTCGTCGGCCACATCAAGGACGCCGTCGCGGTGCGCCACGAGGAGATCGCCCGCTCCATCTCCTCCCAGAACGGCTCCCCGTACTCGTGGAGCGTGCTCGCGCAGGCGCTCGGCGCGATGATGGTGTGGGACGCCGCCATCACCGTCGCGCGCGCCTTCCCGTACGAGGAGCGGCGCGCGGGCGTGCTCGGGCCGCTCCTGGTGCGCCGCGAGCCGGTGGGCGTGGTCGCCGCCGTCGTGCCCTGGAACGTGCCGCAGTTCACGGCCGCGGCGAAGCTCGGCCCCGCGCTGCTCGCCGGCTGCTCGGTGATCCTCAAGCCGTCACCGGAGTCCCCCCTCGACTCGTACATCCTCGCCGAGATCGCGGCCGAGGCCGGACTGCCGGAGGGCGTGCTGTCGATCCTGCCCGCCGACCGCGAGGTCAGCGAGTACCTGGTCGGGCACCCGGGCGTCGACAAGGTCTCCTTCACCGGATCCGTCGCCGCCGGCAAGCGCGTGATGGAGGTGGCCTCGCGCAACCTCACCCGCGTCACGCTGGAGCTCGGCGGCAAGTCCGCGGCCGTCGTCCTGCCGGACGCGGACCTGGCGACCGCCGTCGCCGGGATCGTCCCCGCCGCCTGGATGAACAACGGCCAGGCGTGCGTCGCCCAGACCCGGATCCTGGTGCCGCGCAGCCGGTACGACGAGATCGCCGAGGCGTTCGCGGCGGCGGCCGGCGCACTGGCCGTCGGCGACCCGCTCGACCCGGCCACCCAGGTCGGCCCCCTGGTCGCCCGGCGCCAGCAGCAGCGGTCGCTCGACTACATCAGGCTCGGCCAGGAGGAAGGCGCCAAGGTCCTCACGGGCGGCGGCCGGCCGGCCGGACTGGACCGGGGCTGGTACGTCGAGCCCACCCTCTTCGGCGGTGTCGACAACTCGATGCGCATCGCCCGGGAGGAGATATTCGGTCCGGTCGTCTGTCTCCTGCCCTACGGCGACGAGAGCGAGGCCCTGCGCATCGCGAACGACTCCGACTACGGGCTGAGCGGCAGCGTCTGGACCGGGGACGTGGAGCACGGCATCGACTTCGCCCGCCGGGTGCGCACCGGCACCTTCAACGTCAACACCTTCAGCCTCGACATGCTGGGCCCGTTCGGCGGCTACAAGAACTCCGGCCTGGGGCGGGAGTTCGGTCCCGAGGGGCTCGGCGCGTACCTGGAGCACAAGATGATCCACCTGCCCGCCGGGTACGAGGGGCCCGGTGGCGCGTGATGGGGGACCGCTGGCTCGTGGAGGTCGACCGGGGGGTGTGCATCGGTTCCGGCATGTGCGTCAACCACGCCCCGCACGGCTTCCGGCTGGACACGGCCCGTCAGTCGCACCCCACCGCACCGGAGTCGGACGCGAACGAGGGGGTCCTCGCGGCGGCCGAGGGCTGCCCGGTGGAGGCGATCCTGATCACCCTCCTGGACGGCGGGGAGCCGGTCTTCCCGCCGGAGGAGTAACCGAGGAGTCGTTCCCACGTGCAAAACTTCTGCCTTGATCACGGGGGCAACGGGCCCGCGTGCGCCCAGGATTGGGAGCGTTGTGCGCAAGGCGAAGTGGGTGGCCGCGGCCGCCGGTGTGGTGATGCTGGTCGCGGGCTGCGGCAGCGAGGGCGGTTCGGACAAGGGCGGTTCGTCGTCGGCGGGCTCGACCGCCGGGTCCTCCGGCGGCGGCTCGGAGGCGGGCGGCGGCCTCGACGGCGCCGCGGTCACCAAGGAGATCACGGCGGCGGCCACGGCCGCGGGCTTCACCGAGAAGACCGCGGACGACCCGGTGCCGGCCGAGCTCAAGAACTGCATGGTGTCCTGGCAGGCCGACGCCGACAAGGCGGCCGACCCGAAGAAGTCCTTCGACGCCACCACGGCGGCGCTGGGCGAGGGCGGCTGGAAGGAGGGGCAGAAGGTGGACCAGAGCGGTTCCACCGTCATGTCCCTGACCAAGAGCGACTGGACCGTGAAGGCCAGCCGGCACGGCATGTCCGGCTTCCAGATGGTCCTCTTCGTCGCCACGGACAACGGCGCGGAGTGCGAGGCGCTGTTCAAGGCCGACCTGGAGAAGAACAAGAAGTCCTGAGCCCCGGTCGTCGCGCGGGCGGCGCGCGTCGCCGGCCCGGCCGGCCGGCGGCCGGTCGCTCAGTGCGAGGCCGTGAGCCGTCCGCGGCCCTCCGGGGGCGTGGACGGCTCGGCCGGCGCCGTCAGGTCGATCAGCCGGCAGACGGTCTCGATGTCGATCTTCACCTGTGCGATCGAGGCCCGGCCCGAGAGCCAGGTGATCAGGGCCGAATGCCAGGTGTGCTCGATCACGCGCACCGCGGACAGCTGCTGCGGTGTCGGATGCTCCAGGCCCATCGAGTCCAGGATGATCGCCGTGGTCACCCGGGACACCGTGTCCACCTCCGGGCTGACGCTCCGGTCGGCGAACGTCAGTGCCCGCACCATCGCGTCCGCGAGCTGCGGTTCCCGCTGGAGCGCGCGGAACGCCCGCATCAGGGTCTCCGCCACCCGCTCCGCCGCCGTCGTGCCCGCCGGGGGCCGCTTCCGCAGGGTGGCGTGCATGTGCTGGAGCTGGTCCTGCATCGTCGCGACCAGCAGATGGATCTTGGAGGGGAAATAGCGGTACAGCGTCCCCAGCGCCACCCCGGCCGCCTCGGCGACCTCACGCATCTGTACGGCCTCGAAGCCGCCCCGCCCGGCCAGCTGCGCGCTGGCGTGCAGGATGCGGCGACGGCGCGCCTCCTGGCGCTCTGTCAGGGGCGGCGAGTCGGGTCTGTCTTCCGCGGTCATGGGTCCCGTTCCGTGCGGTGAGGGAGCGACAGTATGGCGCGCTGCCCGCCGTGGCGCGAATCACCTGATCCGGCTCTTACGGCGGAGCTACCTGCCGGTAGATTCAGTGCTCCTTGAAGGATCAAGAACGATCAAGTCTGTAACTTGTTCTAGATTAGCGCGAGCGGTTACGCTCCCGCGAAACGCAAGCTCGAAGGGGGCAGCGAGTGACCGCTGAGGCCATAGAAGCAGGCCCCCGCCAGGGCGTCACCATCGACGGTGACCGTCCGTTGCGGATCGCTCTCCTGACGTACAAGGGGAACCCGTTCTGCGGCGGCCAAGGGGTCTACGTACGGCACCTCTCCCGCGAACTGGCCCGCCTCGGGCACAGCGTCGAGGTCATCGGCTCCCAGCCCTACCCGACCCTGGACGAAGGCGTTCCGCTCACCGAGCTGGCCAGCCTCGACCTCTACCGGTCGCCGGACCCGTTCCGCACGCCCCAGCGCGACGAGTACCGCGACTGGATCGACGCGCTCGAGGTCGCCACCATGTGGACCGGAGGCTTCCCCGAGCCGCTCACCTTCTCGCTGCGCGCCCGGCGCATGCTCGCCGCCCGCCGCGGCGACTTCGACGTCGTGCACGACAACCAGACGCTCGGCTACGGACTCCTCGGCGGCCCCGGCGCGATCGGCGCCCCGCTGGTCACCACCATCCACCACCCCATCACCGTCGACCGGCAGCTCGAACTCGACGCCGCCGCCGACTGGAAGCGCCGCGCCTCCGTCCGCCGCTGGTACGCCTTCACCCGGATGCAGAAGCGGGTCGCCCGCCGGCTGCCTTCCGTGCTGACCGTGTCCGGCACCTCACGCCAGGAGATCGTCGACCACCTCGGCGTACGGGACACCCGCATCCGCGTCGTCCACATCGGCGCCGACACCGACCTGTGGTCGCCCGACCCCTCCGTCGCCGAGGTCCCGGGCCGGATCGTCACCACCTCCAGCGCCGACGTCCCCCTCAAGGGCCTGATCCACCTGATCGAGGGCCTCGCCAAGCTGCGCACCGAGAACCCGGCCGCCCACCTCGTCGTCGTCGGCAAGCGCGCCGAGGACGGCCCGGTCGCCCAGGCCATCGAGCGCTACGGACTCCAGGACGCCGTCGAGTTCGTCAAGGGGATCTCCGACGCCGAGCTCGTGGACCTCGTGCGCTCCGCCCAGGTCTCCTGCGTGCCCTCCCTGTACGAGGGGTTCTCCCTGCCCGCCGCCGAGGCCATGGCGACCGGCACCCCCCTCGTCGCCACCACCGGCGGCGCGATCCCCGAGGTCGCGGGCCCCGACGGCGAGACCTGCCTCGCGGTGCCCCCCGGCGACGCGGGCGCGCTCGCCGCCGCCCTCGGCCGGACGCTCGACGACGCCGAGCTCCGCGCCCGCCTGGGCGCCGCCGGCCGGGCGAGAGTCCTGGCGAACTTCACCTGGGCCCGGGCCGCCCAGGGCACGGCGGACCTCTACCGCGAGGCGATCGCCCGCCAGGGAGCGCGCCGGTGACCGCCCGCGGACACCGCGCCGCGCCGAACCACCACCCCCACTCCCGCCCCGCGGGATCCCCCCTGTCCCGCACCGCGGGTACGACTCCGGGCCGCCCCGCGGCCCCCGGCCATCCGGAAGGGCAGACCTCGTGCTGACCGTCGACTTCACCCGCTTCCCGCTCGCCCCCGGCGACCGCGTGCTCGACCTGGGCTGCGGTGCGGGCCGGCACGCCTTCGAGTGCTACCGGCGCGGCGCCCAGGTCGTGGCCCTCGACCAGAACGGCGACGAGATCCGCGAGGTCGCCAAGTGGTTCGCGGCGATGAAGGAGGCCGGCGAGGCCCCGGCGGGCGCCACCGCGACCGCCATGGAGGGCGACGCGCTCAACCTGCCCTTCCCCGACGACTCCTTCGACGTCGTGATCATCTCCGAGGTCATGGAGCACATCCCGGACGACAAGGGCGTCCTCGCCGAGATGGTCCGGGTGCTCCGCCCCGGCGGCCGGATCGCGATCACCGTCCCGCGCTACGGGCCCGAGAAGGTCTGCTGGGCGCTCTCCGACGAGTACCACGAGGTCGAGGGCGGCCACATCCGCATCTACAAGGCCGACGAACTCCTCGGCAAGATCCGCCAGGCCGGCCTGCGGCCCTACGGCAGCCACCACGCCCACGCGCTGCACGCTCCCTACTGGTGGCTCAAGTGCGCCTTCGGCGTGGACAACGACAAGGCGCTGCCGGTCCGGGCGTACCACAAGCTCCTGGTCTGGGACATCATGAAGAAGCCCGCCGTGACCCGGGTCGCCGAGCAGCTGCTCAACCCGGTGGTCGGCAAGAGCTTCGTGGTCTACGCGACCAAGCCCCACCTGCCCTCCACCGGCTCCGACGCCGCCGGGGCCGGCGCGTGACGAGTCCCGAGCGGATCGCGGAACACCTGCTCCTGCCCGGTGTCCTGACCGCCGAGCAGGCCGCCGAGACCGTCGCCGGCATCCTCGCCGGCCAGCGCGCGGACGGCGCCATACCGTGGTTCCGCGGCCACCACCTCGACCCCTGGGACCACACCGAGGCCGCGATGGCCCTCGACGCGGCCGGCGAACACGCCGCCGCGGCCCGGGCGTACGACTGGCTGGCCCGGCACCAGAACGGGGACGGCTCCTGGTACGCGGCGTACCACGACGGCGAGCACGACCGGGTCACCGACCACAGTCGCGAGAGCAACTTCGTCGCCTACGTCGCCGTCGGCGTCTGGCACCACTACCTGGCGACCGGCGACGACGCCTTCCTCGACCGGATGTGGCCCGTCGTCTACGCCGCCGTCGAGTTCGTGCTGGCGCTCCAGCAGCCGGGCGGCGAGATCGGCTGGAAGCGCGAGGCCGACGGGACGCCGGTCGACGACGCCCTGCTGACCGGCAGTTCGTCCATCCACCAGGCGCTCTGCTGCGCCCTCGCCATCGCCGAGACGCGCGAGGAACCGCAGCCCGACTGGGAGCTCGCGGCCGGCGCCCTCGGACACGCGATCCGCCGTCACCCCGAGCGCTTCCTCGACAAGTCCCGCTACTCCATGGACTGGTACTACCCGGTCCTCGGCGGCGCGCTCACCGGGCCGGCGGCGAAGGCCCGCATCGACGCGCACTGGGACGACTTCGTGGTGCCCGGACTCGGCGTCCGCTGCGTGCTGCCCAACCCCTGGGTGACGGGCGGCGAGAGCTGCGAACTCGCCCTCGCCCTCTGGGCGACGGGGGAGTCGGACCGGGCTCTGGAGATCCTTCAGTCCATCCAGCACCTGCGGGCCGAGGGCGGCATGTACTGGACGGGATACGTCTTCGAGGGCGACGCGGCCGTGTGGCCCGAGGAACTCACCACCTGGACCGCCGGATCGCTGCTGCTCGCCGTCGCGGCACTCGGCGGCGACGAGGCGACGGTGGCGGTGTTCGGCGGCGAAAGGCTGCCGAAGGGGCTGGATCCCGACTGCTGTTGACCATTTTGGAACAGTGTCCCCCAAACGGTAAAGCCACGGCAAAGTGGTCCCCTCCCCGGTTTTACGATGTCCGCGTTCATGGCTGGCATGAACATGCGTGACAGATGCGGGAGAGCAGGACCAGGTGGACGGTGTGGGGACTGTCAGTGGTAGATCCGGAGCCGCGGCCGAGGAGCTGGCGAGCGAACTGCTCGCCCTGAAGAAGGCGTCGGGACTGAGCTTCGCCCAGCTCAGCAAGAAGACCCATTACGCGAAGTCGTCGTGGGAACGATGGGTGAACGGCAAGCAGTTCCCGCCGCGTGACGCGGTCGAGAGCCTGGCCCGGCTGTGCGAGACGCCGCCGGCGCGACTCCTCGACGTGTGGGACCGGGCCGACGGGGAGCGGGAATCCGCCGCCACCGGGCGGGAGTCCGAACTCCCGGAGTCCGACGGGAGCGCCGGTACGGCGGAGGCGGGCGCCGCCGCCGACGTCGTGCCGCAGCCGGCCGTCGCGGGTGTGGATGCCGCCCCCGAGGGCGGTGCCGAGGCCGCCCCGGCGCGGCGCGGACGCCGCGGGCTGTGGATGTCGGCCGTCGCCGGTCTGGTCCTGGTGGCGGGCGCTGCCGCCGCCTACGCCGGCGTCGGCACCGGCGGCGAGGAGCCGGCCGCCCGGCCCACCGTCAAGATCGCCGGCCCCGCGACGGGCTGCGAGGGGACCGGGTGCGAGGGCAAGGACCCGAAGAAGATGAACTGCGGCGCCGACGCCGTCACCGTGCGCACCGGCTCCATCCCCAAGGACCTGGTGATGGAGCTGCGGTACAGCAAGGCCTGCCAGGCGGCCTGGGGCCGCATCACCTTCGCCGAGGTCGGCGCCACCGTCGTCGTCAACAACTCGGACGGCGCCGCCGCGGCCGACGTCGTGCACTACGACCGGGACGTCTACACACCCCTGATCGCGGCGCCGGAGTCGGGCTCGACCTGGGTCTGCGCCTCACTGCCCAAGGGCAAGCAGAGCTGCACCGGCTACTTCGTGCCCAGCCAGGAGCGCTGACCCGGGCTCAGACGGACGTGGGGCAGCCGTACGTGATGTTGATCGCGACGACGCCCGAGCCCAGGCCGAAGCTCTGTCCCGGACGCAGCTGGTCGATGAAGCCGCTGGAGAACTTCAGCCAGGCGCAGTCCTCGTTCCGCGCGTTGGTGACCCAGCGCGCGGTACGCGTCTTGGCGCTGGTGGTCTGCCAGCCCGTGTCCTTGTACATCGTCAGGATGGTGCCGTTGCCGTCCTGGAAGCAGACGTAGGGCCAGGGACACGAGGCCGCGGCGGCGGGGCTCGCGGTGGCGCCGCTCAGGCACGTCGCGGCCAGCAGGCCGGCGAGGGCGACGGACGCGGACTTCAAGCGGTTCTTCCGGTTCTTCATGGACTCACCTGGAGAGGACGGGCGTGGAAGCCGGCCCGGAGGAAGCGCCGGGCCGGCACGCGGCACGCGAGGAAGACGGACAACCCGACGCACCCCCGTGTCGTCGGGTCGTTCGGGACGGAAGACTGCCACCCCTCCCGCTGCCGGGTCTTGGACAAAAACGAACAGCGGGCGACGTCCCGTCGGCCCGGGTCCCGCGGGCGTCCCGCCCGCCGGTTCAGCCCGTCCGTCCGCCCGCCCGTCCCCGCCCGCCGGTTCAGCCCGTCCGCCCGCCCGTCCCCGCCCGCCGGTCAGCCGGCCAGCCAGGGACTCGCCGCGGCACGAGCCGCCAGGAACCGGCCCGGCGGCATGCCCGTCATGGCCTTGAACTCGCGGCTGAGGTGGGACTGGTCGTAGAAGCCGCAGCCGAGCGCGGCGTCGACGGCGGAGCTCCCCGCCGTCAACAGCCGGATCGCTCGGTTGAGCCGCAGGATGCGGGCCAGACGCTTCGGCGGCAGCCCGATCTGCTCGCGGAATCGACTCTCCAGATGGCGCAGGCTCCACCCCGTCCGAGCCGCCAACTCCGCCATGGGCACCGCCCCCGACGTCCGGCTCAGCAACTGCCAGGCCCCCAGCACCGCCGGCGACGGCTCGCGGGACGGCGCGGCCTCGGCCGCCCAGCGCAGCAGCGTCTCGTCGAGCACGGCGAACCGTCCGCGCCAGTCGGGAGCGGCCTCCAGCGCGCCGGCGAGATCCCGGGCCCGGCGGCCCAGCACGTCGACCGGATCCGTGACCGTGTCCGCGAGCTCGCCCAGGGAAGTGCCGAACAGGCGGTACGCCGCCCAGGGCGCGAGGGTCAGCTCCACCCCGTGCAGGTCCCCCTGATGACCCAGTACCCGCGCACGGGTGTGCAACCCCGACACCACCGACGTGTGCACCGGGGCGCGGGCCCCGGACTCCCGCCGGACTCCCGCCCGCCCGAGCCGCATCTCGCTGCCGAACCCGATGAGCAGCGACACCCGGCCGCTCGGCACCACCAGCCGCTCCTGTGCCAGACCGGCCGTCGACCGGAAGCCCCTGTACACCCCGATGCCCGGCCGGAGCCGCGCGTCCGGCCGCGCGTAGAACCACTGGCATCTTCCGCCCGCCTCGCAGACACGGCGCCTCACCATGAACGAAATCCCCCCAGGATCCGGAACGGTCCCGGACCGTCCCGATCACTCTCGGATCACCCGGTCGGGCAGGACCAGAGGCGGCGCCGTCCCAGGGATGGAGTGGGACGTCCCACGGCCCTGACCTGCTGTGATGCCGTGAACGAGGGACATGCCGGCGACCGGTGGAGCCGAGAGCGGAGTCCCCCGGGTGGCGGAGCGCGCGCGGCGGGGCGAGGCTGACGCGGAAGCCAGCAGGGAGGTCTGCCGTGTCCCGTAGCGCCGTGCCCGCCCACCCGATACGCCGCGCCGTCGTGGCGCTGCTGCTGTCCTGCGCCCTGCTCGTGACGGCCACCGCCTGCGGCGGTGACGACGAGCCCTCCGCGAGCGGCAGCGCGAGCCCGACGGGCACCGTCGAGCAGCAGAAGCTCGCCAAGACCCGTTTCGTGGCGAACGCGGGCCTGGCGGCCGGGGCCACCTACCAGTGGATCATCAAGCCGTACCGCGAAGGCAGGTTCAGGAAGGGCGCGGACGGCCAGAAGTTCGCCCTCGTCAAGGCCGGACTCGCGGGCGCCTTCGCCTACAACCGGCTCAAGGCGGCGGTGAACAACGCCAAGGGCGACGAGCTGCTCTCCAAGGCGGTGGCACCGCTGACCGCCGGCATCGAGTCGCTGAAGGACCTGGGCACCAAGCTCCGCAAGGGCGAGGCGAGCGAGGCCGACGTCGGCGCCTTCGAGAACGTCATCAACAGCGTGAAGGACGCGGGCAGGAGCGCGGGCGCCGAGGTCACCGACCAGGTCCCGAGCACCTCCCAGCTGGGCGGTTAAGGCGTGTCCCGGGAACCGAGGCCGTTCAGCTCCGCGAGGACCCGCAGGGTCGCCGGGTCCGGCGCCGTCACCAGCAGGTCGGTGACCGGACCCTTGCGCCAGAGCTCAAGCCGTTCGGCGATCCTCTCCTTCGGCCCGACGAGCGAGATCTCGTCCGCGAAGGCGTCCGGCACGGCGAGCACGGCCTCCTCGCGCCGCCCGGCCGCGAACAGCTCCTGGATGCGCCGGGCCTCGGCCTCGTACCCCATCCGCCCCATCAGGTCGGCGTGGAAGTTGCGGGCCGCGTGCCCCATGCCGCCGATGTAGAAGCCGAGCATCGCCTTGACCGGCAGCAGCCCCTCGGCGAGGTCGTCGCAGACCCGGGCGCGGACCAGGGGAGCGACCAGGAAACCCTCGGGCAGAGTCGCGGGCAGGTCGTACACCTGCGCGTACCGGGTCGGCGACCAGTAGAGCGGCAGCCAGCCGTCCGCGAGGGTGAGGGTCTGGGCGATGTTCTTCGGCCCCTCGGCGCCGAGCAGGACGGGCAGGTCCGCCCGGAGCGGGTGGGTGATCGGCTTGAGCGCCTTCCCCAGCCCGGTGCCGTCCGCCCCCGCGTAGGGGTGCGAGTGGAAGCGCCCGTCCAGCGCGACAGGCCCCTCGCGGCGCAGCACCTGGCGGACGACGTCCACGTACTCGCGGGTCGCGGTGAGCGGGCTGCGCGGGAAGGGGCGGCCGTACCAGCCCTCGACGACCTGCGGTCCGGAGAGCCCCAGGCCGAGCATCATCCGCCCGCCGGAGAGATGGTCGAGGGTGAGCGCGTGCATGGCGGTGGCGGTCGGGGTCCGGGCCGCCATCTGCGCGACGGCGGTGCCGAGCCGGATCCGGCTGGTGTGCGCGGCGATCCAGGTCAGCGCGGTGAACGCGTCGGACCCCCAGGCCTCGGCCGTCCACACGGAGTCGTAGCCGAGTCCCTCGGCCTCCCGGGCGAGCGCGAGGTGGTCGGGGGAGGGGCCGCGTCCCCAGTAGCCGAGGGCGAGTCCGAGACGCATGGCCCCCACCAACCTTTCTGACGGAGCGTCAGTTCATGGATGGGGGGACTGTACGGCAACGGCCCCGCCCCCGGAAGGGATTCCGGGGGCGGGGCCGTCGGGCGGTACTGCCGCCGATGCGTCCGGTCAGCCGCGCTGGATGCCGGTCGTGTCCTGCAGGACACCGCGCCGGCCGTCCTGGGTCTGGGCGATCAGGCCGGGACCACGCTGCTCGACCGCCAGGTACCAGGTACCGGGGGCCAGTTCGGCGATGGGCGACGGCGAGCCGTCCTCCCCGTACAGCGGACGGGCGACCGGTACCGCGAACCAGAAGGGCGAGAAGTCCCCCGAACCCTGCGGGGCCTGGGCCTGCGGGGCCTGGGCGGCGGCCGGCGGCTGCTGGCCCTGGGCACCGAAGGGGGAACCGTGCGGCTGGCCCTGCTGCGGGTCGGGCTGCCCCGGGTACGGCTGCTGCTGGGCGCCCGGGTAGCCGTAGCCGTTCGGGACGCCGGGCTGACCCGGCTGCACGCCGTACGGCTGCTGCGCCTGCGGAGAAGGAGCGCTCATCAGCGGGGCCTTCAGGGCCGGCACCAGCGGACCGGCGACCGCCGCACCCGCGAGGACCAGAGCGGCGATCAGGCCGAGGATGAGGCCGGCGCCGGCGTTCTCCGACTCGAAGACCCACATGAGCAGCGTCCAGGCGGAGGCGATGCCGAACGCGGCACCGACCTGGCCGAGCTCCAGGCCGGCCACCTTGCGCTGCTGCGGCAGGCCGTGCGAGACGACGACCAGCGCGGCACCGGCGATGCCGAGGAAGAACGAGCCCCAGCCCAGCGGCGAGATCTCCCAGGAGTTGGGGATGTCGATGGAGTCGCAGATCGACGCGCTGGCTTCACAGCTCGAAGTGCCGAGGAACGAGGCGATGAACAGCACCACCGCTGCACCGATCAGCACGCCATCGCCTCGAGTGAGGGAGCGGATATTCACGTAAGAGTCCTTCGTCGGGTCGTCTCGTCGGGGTGGCGCGAAGCACGGGGGCGGCCCCATCGTACGGAGCGAATCTATCGCTCGCCGGTTCTACCCCTCGAGGTAGGTCCTGATGCCGTCCGCGAGCCCCTGCGCCGCCTTCTGGCGCCATGCCGCATCGGCCAGCAGTGCGGCGTCCTTCGGATCACGCATATTGCCGCATTCGACGAAGACCTTGGGGACGGTTGAGAGATTGAGCCCGCCGAGATCGTCGCGGACGTCCAATCCGGTACCGGAACCGATGTAGTTGGAGGGCGATGTGTGCGTCGCGCGCGCGAACTGTGCGGCGATGTCCTCACCGAGCGCACGGGACGGGCCGACGATCTTCGCGGTGTCGGCGCCGCCGGAGTCGACACGTGCGGGCAGGATCACATGGAAGCCACGGTTCCCCGTGGCGGAGCCGTCGGCGTGCACGGACACGACGGCGTCGGCCCGGGCGGCGTTGCCGGTCCGGGCCCGCTCGTCGATGCACGGGCCGAAGGGGCGGTCGGCGTCATGGGTCAGCACGACCTTCGCGCCCAGCCCCTCGAGGAGATCGCGCAGGCGATGGGAGACGTCCAGGGTGAACGCGGCTTCGGTGTAGCCGGCACGGGTCGACGTGCCGGTCGTGTCGCACTCCTTGCGTGCGGTACCGATGTCGACCTTCTGATTGATCTCCCGGGAATGCCGGAAGTTGCCGGGGTTGTGTCCGGGATCGACGACGACGGTGCGGCCGGCCAGGGGAAGCCGGCCGGGAGCGTCGTCTCCGGAGCCCGTGGTGCCGGTGGCCTCCGCCGAGCCGGACGGGTCGGAAGGAGCCGCGGAGGTGCGAGGCGCCCGAGAGGACGATGTGGCGTCGGGCACACCCGTCGCAGGGTCGGCCGCCCCGCCGCAGCCCGCCAGCGCGAGGCACCCGAGAGCGCATCCGAGCAGGGCGAGGGCGGGGGCGAGGGACTTCCGGTGGTCGTACGGCACCCCGCGACTCTAATGCGAGCCGCCGGAGGCGATGCGCGGCCCGCCGATCTCGATCGCATAGTTCGTCGGCACCGCGTGACTGTGGAGGGATTGTGACGGGTATGGGGAGGGTGCGCCGGTGAGCAGCACCGCGCACGGACCACGGGGGGCACTGTGGCGGGGGAAGAGCAGCACGAGGCACGTCCGGAGCCGGAGGACCGCGTACCCGGTGCCGCGGACGCCTTACCGGAGAGGCCGGACGCTCCGGACACGGGCGACGGCAGGACCGTCGCCGAGACGCCCTGGGCCTACGGCCCCGGGGGCACATTCGGCGCCGGAGCGGGTGCGGGGGCCGGGGCACCCGGCGGCGGACCCGGGGCGCCGACCGTGACCGCCTCGCCCTGGGCGGCGGGCGGAGCGATCCCGCCGCCCCCCGGGCAGCCGCCCGTCATCGGCTCGTCCACGCCGGGCATGCCCGGCCCGCCGGTGCCCCTGGAATCGAACCCCGCCCAGGCCGTCCTGGTCGGACTGCTGAACCTCTCCTGCCTCGGCCTCGGCTACGTGCTCCTCAAGCACTGGCGGTCCGCCGCCGTGTGCTGGGCCGCCACCGTGATCCTGCTCGTGATCGCCCTGCCCGCCGACGTCGACGGCGTGCCCGCCGGCGCACTCATCGGCTACGGCCTCTTCCTGCTGGCCGCCGCGGCCGACGGGGCACGGCGCGGACTGCGCGCCCCGCTCGTCCTGGGCCCCGCCGGCCCGGCGGACGCGGGCAGCGGGAGACCGAGCCGACTGCGGTTCGCGCTCCCGCTCGCCGTCGTCCTGCTGCTCGTGCCGGTCGGCGGCTCGGTGGCCTACGGAGCCGCACGGGACGAGGCCGTGGAGCAGTCGTACCTCGACCGGCTGGCGGCGGCGGACACCCTCGTGAAGGCCGTCGAAGGGCAGAGCTTCGGCGGGGCCGCGGAGAACTACCGCAAGGCGCTGGCCACGTACCAGGAACTCGGCACGAAGCACGCCGGCTCCCGCGCCGGGCGGCTCGTCCCCGACCGGCTCGCCGCCTACTACCGCAGCGTGTCCGTCCCGTACGAGCAGAAGAAGTACTGCGAGGCCGTCGAACCCCTCAAGCACCTGCGCGACCTGCCGACGAAGGTGGACCGCGGGCTCCTCACCGGCCTGATCGGCAAGGCCGACGAACCGCTGGCCCAGTCCTGGTACGAGTGCGGCACCAGCAGCATCGGCAAGGCGGGCGCCGAGCGGACGGCCGGAGACCAGCTCAACGCCCTGCTCACGACCTTCCCGCAGTCGCCGCACGCGACCAAGGTCGAGGCCGCGGTCAAGGACAGCATCCGCACCCGCGCCGCCACGCTCGACGGCTCCTCCACCGACCCGTGCGACACGGTGACCGAACTGCGGCGCGTCGGCACGACCGTCGACCTGCTGCCCCGGGACACGTACACCGCGCTCGCGAGGGAGAACGGCGAGGCGGTGGAGAAGGGCGACTTCAACTGCGGCGTCAAGCAGTTCAAGGACAAGGAGTACACGGACGCCAGGACGTCGATGACCGACTTCGTCACGAAGTACCCGGGCAGCCGGCGGGCCGCCCAGGCACGGAACATCGCCATCGCCGCGGAGATCGCCCAGGAGGCCCCGGCGGCCGGCGGCAAGCTGCCCCCGGCGACGGCGCCCGGCGGATCCCGGATGGTCATGGTCGTGTCCAACGACGGGCCGGGGGAGGTCGAACTGCTCTACACGGGGCCGATCACCGGACGGGTCACGCTGAAGTCCTGCGGGACGTGCAGGACGTACCCCGGCAGCCTGGCCGCGCTGAACACGCAGAAGGTCAAGGCGTGCACGGGCCCGTCGTCCAAGTACCCGAAGGCGACCCTGCTGCTCCCGCCGGGCAACTACCACTTCCTGCAGAAGCGGGACAGCTCGAACACGTCGATGGCGGTGAACAAGGCGAGCACGACGAAGATCGAGTCGGGGTACAGCTACACGAACTGCCTGTACGTGACCTCGGGGCTGGGGTTCTGAGGGGGGGTGTCCTCGGCTGGGGGGCTTGGGGGGGTGCGGGTCCCTTTGGGGTCTTGGGGCGGGCCGGTCTTGGGTGGCTTCTGGTGGTTGGCCGCCCTCTCTCCGAGTGTGGCGGGTTGCGGCGCCGCTTCAAGGGCGCTCCTTCGTCGCGTCGCTGCGCGATGGCCTGGCGGCCACCCTTGACCCGTCGCCTTCACCCGCCTTTTCACACTCGGAGGGCGGCCCGGGGAGGGGGTCCAGGCGGGGGGCCGGTGCCTCTCGGGCGCCGTCGGCGGCCGAGGGCTTTCGGGGTGGCTTCCCGCACCCATTGAATGGGGCAGTCGGGCTCGGCTTAGCGGGTGCGACTCGATTCCTGGCGGGGATTCATGCCCCGCTGGTCAATGTCCGATGGAGTGAAGCCGAATCCGAGAGCCCTTGGGATGGTTGCCGACAAGGGCGGGCCTCCACCACCCGGCCCGGTCCATCCCGGCAGGCGGAGTCATCCCGAATGACGCTAGCGCGTACATTACTCGCGGTAACCGGACGGGATATGGGACTTCACGGGGCATATCGGACTCTCGGGGGGCTTAATGTACGCCGTAGCGTCATCGGGCAGCCGATCCCAGACCGGCGATGGGACTGGTGGGACGGATGGGACCCGCCCGGCCTGCCGCCCCGCGCGGCCCATGCTCCTGGCCCGTCCTAGCAATGCTGGCTGCGGATTCGGCTTCACCCACCACCGGAGAATGACCA
This sequence comes from Streptomyces sp. NPDC048338, assembly GCF_043201055.1. Classification (NCBI taxonomy): domain Bacteria; kingdom Bacillati; phylum Actinomycetota; class Actinomycetes; order Kitasatosporales; family Streptomycetaceae; genus Streptomyces; species Streptomyces sp. NPDC048338. Next base: position 583,217 of record NZ_JBICYQ010000001.1, on the reverse strand, counting down.
GCGGGGCATGAATCCCAGCCAGGACACGACGGATTGCCGCTAAGCCCTGCCGGGTCACCCCATTCAACGGGAGCGGGAAGCCACCCCAAGACAGACGGCCGCCTACGGCGCCCGGGGCACCCCGAACCCCCCGCCTGGGCCCATCCCCCCGGGCCGCCCTCCGAGTGTGAAAAGGCAGCCGGGACCGGGCGGTCAAGGGTGGCCGCCAGGCCATCGCGCAGCGACGCGACGAGGAACGAGGAGCGCCCTTGAGGGCACGGACCCGGCTGCCACACTCGGAGAGGGGGCGGCCAACCACCAGAAGCCAACGGGGACCGCCCGGCCCCAAGACCCCAAAGGCCCACCCCCCAAGCGCCCCCCCCGCCCCCTCAGGGCTTGCGGCGGAGGACCCGCAGGGAGTCCGTCACCGAGATCTCCTCGAAGTCGCCCGATTCCAGCGCCCGGCAGTAGATCCGGTACGGGGCCTGGCCGCCGTCCTCCGGGTTCGGGAAGACGTCGTGGATGACGAGGATCCCGCCCTCCGCGACCTTCGGTGCCCAGCCCTCGTAGTCCGCCGTCGCGTGCTCGTCCGTGTGGCCGCCGTCGATGAAGACGAAGCCCAGCGCTCCGGTCCATACCTTCGCGACCTGCGGGGAACGCCCCACCACCGCGATCACGTGGTCCTCCAGGCCCGCCTTGTGCAGGGTCCGGCGGAACGTCGGCAGGGTGTCCATCAGGCCGACCTCCGGGTCCACGACGGTCTCGTCGTGGTACTCCCACCCCGGCTGCTGCTCCTCGCTGCCCCGGTGGTGGTCCACGGTCAGTACGACCGTCCCCGCCTCCCGGGCCACGTCCGCCAGCAGGATCGTCGAGCGCCCGCAGTAGGTGCCGACCTCGAGGAGCGGCAGCCCGAGCTTCGCCGCCTCGGCGGCGGCCTCGTACAGCGCGAGCCCTTCCTTCACGGGCATGAAGCCCTTCGCGGCCTCGAAGGCGGAGAGAATCTCCGGAGCGGGCATCGGTCCTCCTACTGGCGGGTACAGACGTGCGAGCGCCCATGGTGCCCTACGCGCCGCGGGCGGACCACACCCGCCGTCGCGGTGGGGCCGCCGCCACCTGCGTCGACGCCCGCCGGCGGGTCCCGGCCCCGTGCCCCCGCCCGCCCTCCCCGCCGTCGCTGAGCGACCCGGCCCGGAGGGTGGAGCGTCACAGGTCCTAGCGCGGCGCCAGGACCTCGCGCAGCCGGACGAGGGTCGCCTTCCACGGCCCGGCCTCGTCCGTCTCGTCCCACAGTTCGAGGAGTTCCGAGGGTTCCGTGAGGACCCGGTCCAGGGCCTCGATCGCGAGCGGGCGCAGCTCCACCGGCAGTTCCGGCAGTGCTTCGTCCGGGCCGTACGGGGTGGGGACGGGGTCGCCGCCCGGGCACTGCGAGGCGACGAGTGCGGCCGCGGCGACGGCCTGCACCGCGACGTCGCTGTCCAGGTAGTCCGTGCCCGTCTCGATCACCTCGCCGAGCGTGGCCCGGATGAGCGCGGCGCGCTCGGCCGGGGGTGTGTCGTCCAGGTCGCCCGAGAAGTCGGCGGCGGTGTCGTTGTCGAAGGGGCCGATGTCCCAGGTGCCCATGATGTGTTCACTTCCGATCGCTCGATCGCCGCCGGTTCGACGTGCGTACCGGGATCGTGGCAGCTGCCACTGACAGTCGGGCGGTGGGCGGTGGGCGGGAGTCGCCGTGCGCGGGTTGGGTCCCCTTGCGCGCGGCGGGCCCGGGCGCGGGCCCCCGTCCCACGGTCCTCCTCGCCGTGCGGTCGGCGGTCGACGTTCGGCATTCGGCGTGTATCTGACCTTCCGTCAGATTGGAACGTGTTCTAGTCTGCCGCGCATGGGCATCGCCATCACGCAGGAACAGCGGGAGTTGGCCGGGTCCGTGCGCGGATGGCTGGCGCGCACCGTGCCTCCCGAGGAGGTGCGCAAGCACCTCGACGTCCCCGACATCGCCACCGGCCGGCCCGCCTACTGGGACGCCGCCGCCGGGCAGGGACTCCTCGGCGTCCACCTGCCCGAGGAGCACGGCGGCGGGGGCGGCGATCTCGTCGACCTGGCCGTCGTCCTGGAGGAGGCCGGGCAGGCGCTGCTGCCCGGGCCCTACCTCCCCACCGTCCTCGCCGCGGAAGTGCTCCGGCGCGCCCACGACGCCGCCGCCCCGGGTGCCCGGTCGACCGGGGCGGCCGTTCCCTCCCCCGTCCGCGAAGCCGCCGGTCTCCTCGCCGGTCTCGCCGACGGGGCGCGGACCGGGGCCGTGGCGCTCGGGCCCGGCACCCTCACGGCCGTCGGCACCGCCGACGGGTACCGGCTGGACGGCGTCGCGCCGCCCGTCCTGGGGGGCGGGCAGGCCGACCTGCTCGTCCTCGCCGCCCGCACCGCCGGCGGCACCGTCTGGCTGGCCGCCGACGCCCGGGACTTCGCGGTACGGACCCACGAGAGCGCCGACCCCACCCGGCCGACCGCGGAGGTCGCCGCGGACGGGGTCCACGTCCCGGGGGACCGGCTCCTCGCCGTCGACTCCGCCCTCGTGCGGGACCTCGCCGCCGTGCTGTTCGCCGCCGACGCCTGCGGGACGGCGGCGCGGGCACTGGACACCGCCGCCGCGTACGCCAAGGTGCGCGAGCAGTTCGGGCAGCCCATCGGGCGGTTCCAGGGGGTCAAGCACCTCTGCGCCGACATGCTGGTCCGGGTCGAGCAGGCCCGCGCGCTGACCTGGGACGCGGCCCGCGCGGCCGGTGCGGGCCCTGCGGGGCCGCGGTCCCTGACGGCCGCCCTCGCCGCGGCCACCGCTCTCGACGCCGCCTACACGTGTGCCAAGGACTGCATCCAGATCCTCGGCGGGATCGGCTTCACCTGGGAGCACGACGCCCACCTCCAGCTGCGCCGTGCCCTCGTCGCCCGGCAGCTCCTGGGCGGCGGTGACGGCCACCGCTCCCGGGCCGTCCGTCTCGCCGCCGACGGCGTCCGTCGCGAGCTGCGCCTCGAACTGCCTCCGGAAGCGGACGACTTCCGCGCCGACGCCCGTGAGGCGCTCGCCGTCGCCGTCGGCCTCGACCCGCGCGCCGCGCGCCGCGCCCTCGCCCCCACCGGCTACGCCGCCCCGCACCTGCCGGCGCCGTACGGACTCGACGCCGGACCGCTGCGGCAACTCGCCGTGCAACGGGAACTGGACGCGGCGGGGGTCACCCTCGCCGGGCTCGGCATCGCCACCTGGGTCGTCCCCTCCCTGCTCGCCTACGGAACCCCCGAGCAGCAGGCCCGCCACCTCGGCCCCACCCTGAGCGGCGACCGGCTGTGGTGTCAGCTGTTCTCCGAGCCGGACGCCGGCTCGGACCTGGCCGCTCTGCGCACCCGGGCCGAACGGACCGAGGACGGCCGCTGGCGGATCAACGGGCAGAAGGTGTGGACGAGCGCGGCGCAGTGGGCCGACCACGGCATCCTGCTCGCCCGCACCGACCCCGACGCGCCCAAGCACCGGGGGCTCACGTACTTCCTCGTCGACATGAGGAACACGCCGGGGATCGACATCCGGCCGCTCAAGGAGATCACCGGGGACTCCCTCTTCAACGAGGTCTACTTCGACGACGCGCTGCTGCCCGCCGACGCCGTCGTGGGCGCCGTGGACGACGGCTGGCGCGTCGCGCGCAACACCCTCGGCAACGAACGGGTCCACATGGCCGACCAGGTCGCCTTCGACTCCGGCCTCGAAGCGCTGATCGAGCGGGCGGACGGCGCCGGCGACTCCGTACGCGTACGGATCGGCGCGCTCGCGGCCGAGGCGCACGCGCTCGCCTGCATCGGGCTGCGCACCACGATGCTCCAGGTGTCGGGCCTGGAACCGGGCGCCGGAGCCAGCGTCCGCAAGCTCGTCCAGACCCTCCACCAGCAGAAGGTCGCCGAGCTCACGCTCGAACTGCTCGGGCCGGAGGGCGCCGTGCGCGAGGGGGCGGGGGAGCGGGCCGTGCACGGGCTGCTGATGTCCCGCTGTCTGACGATCGCGGGCGGCACCACACAGGTACAGCTCAATGTCGTCGCCGAGCGGCTGCTCGGCCTGCCGCGGGACTGAGGGGATCGGAAGATGGGGAAGGCGTACATCGTCGGCGTCGGGATGACGAAGTTCGAGAAGCCGGAGACGCGCGACTGGCAGTACTGGGACATGGCGAGGGAGGCGGGGGCGGCGGCGCTCGCCGACGCGGGCGTGGACTACGCGCGGGTGGAGCAGGTGCCGGTGGGCTACTGCTTCCAGGCGTCCACGGCCGGGCAGCGCGCCGCGTACGAGCTCGGGCTGACCGGCGTGCCCGTCTACAACGTCAACAACAACTGCGCGACGGCGTCGACGGCGCTGATGATGGCCCGCCAGTTCGTCGAGGGCGGGGTCGCCGACTGCGTCCTCGCGCTCGGCTTCGAGAAGATGACCCGCGGAGCGCTCGGCGGCGGATCGGGCGCCGGCGACTTCAGTGCCTCGCCGGTCGCCCGCCACTACGGGATCATGGCCGCCGGCCACGGCTTCGAGATGTCCCCGCCGACCGCGCAGATCTTCGGCAACGCGGCCCGTGAGCACATGGAGCGGTACGGGACGACGGAGGTCCAGTTGGCGGCGGTCGGCGCCAAGAACCACCGGCATTCGGCGAACAACCCCTACGCCCAGTTCCGGGACGTGTACTCGGTCGAGGAGGTCCTCGCCGCCAAGACCGTCCACCGGCCGCTGACCAGGCTGCAGTGCTCACCGACGTCGGACGGCTCGGCGGCCGCGGTCGTCGTGTCGGAGCGGTTCGTCGTGGAGCACGGCCTGCACGACAAGGCGGTGGAGATCGTGGCCCAGTCGATGACGACCGACACCGAGGAGTCCTTCGCCTCCGGGTCGTGCATCGACGCGGTCGGCCTGCCGATGTCCCGGGCCGCGGCCCGGCAGGTGTACGAGCGGTCGGGCCTCGGCATCGAGGACGTCGACGTCGTCGAGCTCCACGACTGCTTCTCCGTCAACGAGCTGCTGACGTACGAGGCCCTCGGGATGTGCGAGGAGGGGGCGTCGGGGAAGCTCGTGGAGTCCGGCGCGACGACGTACGGCGGGCGGTGGGTGGTGAACCCGTCGGGCGGGCTGATCTCCAAGGGGCATCCGCTGGGCGCCACCGGGCTGGCGCAGGCCGCCGAGCTGGTCTGGCAGCTGCGGGGTGAGGCGGGTGCCCGGCAGGTGGCCGGGGCGCGGGTGGGGCTGGCGCACAACATCGGCCTCGGCGGCGCGGCCGTGGTGACCCTGCTGCGCCGCTCCTAGGGCGTGTCCTCAAGGGGCCCAGGGGGGGCGGGCGGGCAGGGCCTACGTCCGTGGTCCCGGGCCCGTACATCGATTTTCTGATGTACGGGCCACGGAGGCTCTGCGACCATGACCGGCATGGTCCACACCGAGTCAGCCGCGGAACAGTCCGCCCACGCACGCCCCGCACCGCGCGCCTGGCTGGTGGTGCTCGCCGCCTGTGCGGGGCAGTTCCTCGTCGTCCTCGACGTGTCCGTGGTGAACGTCGCGCTGCCGTCGATGCGGGCCGATCTCGGCCTGTCGGCCACCGGGTTGCAGTGGGTGCTCAGCGCGTACTCGATCGCCTTCGCCGGCTTCATGCTGCTGGGCGGGCGCGCGGCCGACCTGTTCGGCCGGAAGCGGATGTTCCTGCTGGGCCTCGGGCTCTTCACCGCGGCGTCCGTGGCCGGCGGCCTGGCGCAGGAGGGCTGGCAGCTCGTCGCGGGCCGGGCCGTGCAGGGGCTGGGGGCCGCGGTCCTGGCGCCCGCGACGCTCACCATCGTGACGGCCGCCGTCCCCGCGGGCGCCGCCCGGACCCGTGCCATCGGGACCTGGACGGCGGTCGGCGCGGCCGGTGGCGCGGCGGGTGGCTTCGTCGGCGGTGTCCTGGTGGACCTGCTGTCGTGGCGCTGGGTCCTGCTGATCAACGTCCCGGTCGGGGTGCTCGTCCTCGCCGGCGCCGCGCTGTGGCTGCGTGAGAGCCGGACCGCGGCGGGCCGGCGGCTCGACCTGCCGGGCGCGGTGCTGGTCACCGGCGGCCTGGCGGCCGTCGCCTACGGCATCGTGCAGACGGAGGAGGGGGGCTGGGGCTCCCGTTCGACGCTGGTGCCGCTGCTCGGCGGTTCGGTGCTGCTGGCCGTCTTCGTCGTGGTGGAGGCGCGTACGGCGGCGCCGCTGATGCCCCTGCGGCTGTTCCGTTCGCGGGCGGTCTCGGCGGCCAACGTGGCGATCCTGCTGTGCGGTTCGACGTCGTTCTCGATGTGGTTCTTCATGACGGTGTACGCGCAGAACGTTCTCGGCTACACGCCGCTGGAGGCCGGGCTCGCGCTGGTGCCGAGCTCGGTCAGCGTCATCCTCGGATCGAAGCTGGCGCCCCGTCTGATGCCGGCCACCGGCGCCCGGGCCCTCGCGGTCATCGGTGCGGTCGTGGCCGCGGCGGGCTTCGCCTGGCAGTCCACGATGACCGCCGACGGCACGTTCCTGGGGACCATCCTGGGTCCCGGCATCCTGATGATGGCGGGTATGGGGCTGCTGACCACGCCGCTCGCCACCCTCGCCACGTCGAGCGCGCCGCCCGGCGAGGCGGGGCTGGTCTCGGGGCTGGTCAACACCTCCCGCACGATGGGCGGCGCGCTGGGTCTGGCGGTGCTCTCCACCGTCGCCGCGTCCCGGACGGACGGTGCCGCCGACCCGCAGGCCCTGACGGAGGGCTACGCCCTGGCCTTCCGCACGGCGGCGGGGGTGCTGCTGGCGGGTGCGCTGCTGATGCTGCTGTGGTTGCCGAAGCGGCGGCGCGCGGTGTCTCCCGGGCCCGCGGTCCGAGCGCCGGGGACTCCCGGCCGCCTGTGAGCCACCGGTGCTACAGCCAGCCCTGCTGCCGTGCGGCCCGTACCGCCTCCATGCGGTTGCGGGTGCCCGTCTTGCCGATCGCCGAGGAGAGGTAGTTGCGGACCGTCGACTCCGAGAGGTGGAGCGTGGCCGCGATGTCGGCGATGGTCGCCCCGTCGACGGACGCGCCGAGCGCGTCCCGTTCGCGGGCGGTCAGCGGGTTCGGGCCCGCGCCGAGGGCGGCCGCGGCGAGGGCCGGGTCGATGACCGTCTCGCCGCGCAGGACCCGGCGGATCGCCTCCGCGAGCTCCTCCACCGGGCCGTCCTTGACCAGGAAGCCCGCCGCGCCGGCCTCCATCGCCCGGCGCAGGTAGCCGGGCCGGCCGAAGGTGGTGAGGATCAGGACCCGGCAGTCGGGGGCCTGGTCGCGCAGGTCGGCCGCGGCGTCCAGGCCCGAGCGGCCCGGGAGTTCGATGTCCAGCAGGGCCACCTCGGGGCGGCCGGCCAGGGCCGCGTCCACGATCTCGTCGCCGCGGCCGACCTGGGCCACGACCTCGATGTCGGGTTCCATGCCGAGCAGCAGCGCCAGGGCGCCCCGCATCATGCCCTGGTCCTCGGCGAGGAGAACTCTGATCATTCGGTCGGCTCCAGCTCCGTCGACACCAGGGCCGCCACGGGCAGTTCCGCGGTGACCCGGAACCCGCCGCGCGGCGCGGGTCCCGACTCCAGGGTGCCGCCTGCGGAGGCGACGCGCTCGCGCAGGCCCGTGAGTCCGCTGCCCGTGGCGCTCCCGTCGGCGCCGCGGCCGTCGTCCGTGACCGTCAGCCGGACCCGCTCGGTGGTGCCGCCGACGTCGATCTCGCAGCGGGTCGCGCGGCTGTGCCGAACGGCGTTCGTGGCCGACTCCCGGACGACCCAGCTGAGCAGGGCCTCCGTCTGGGGTGCCAGCGGCGGGCCCGACTGCCGGACGACCGGCTCGATCCCGGCCGAGGACAGGGCGTCGCGGGCCCGGTCGAGTTCGGTGGCGAGACTGCCCTCCCGGTAGCCGGTGACGGCCTCGCGGATCTCGGTCAGGGCCTGGCGGCCCACGAACTCGATGTCGGACACCTGGGCCAGCGCCGCGTCGATGTCGCGCGGGGCGAGCCGCCGGGCGGCCTCCGACTTCACCACGATGACGGACAGGGTGTGGCCGAGCAGGTCGTGCAGGTCGCGGGAGAACCGCAGCCGTTCCTTCTCCACCGCGGCGCGCGCCAACTCCTCCTTGGTGCGGCGGAGTTCCTTCACGGTCTCGGAGAGGGTGAGGACCGCGGACGTGACCATGGCCGAGATGAAGGTGCCGTACGCGACGTCGATCGCGCCCCAGCCGTCCCGGTAGCCGGCGACGGCGCCGGCCACGACGCACAGGGGGAGGACCACCTGGGCCAGTCTCCGGCCGCGCAGGACCGAGCCGGCGGCGAGGCCGAGCAGCGGGAAGTAGAGCAGCCAGGGGCCGCCGTACGCGAGGGCCAGGAAGAGGGTGACCGCCGTCATGGTGCCGAGCAGCCACCAGGTGGCCGGCGCCTCCCGGCCGCGCCGGTGGAAGGCGCGGAAGACGACCGAGATGTAGAGGGAGTTGAAGAGCAGGACGCCGATCCCGCCGATCCAGGGATTGGGTGTCTCGCCGTGGAGGAGGTTGGAGACCGCGCCCATGCCCATCAGCAGCCAGGGCAGCAGGGCGAAGCCGTTCGGCGGCCTCGTCTCCTCCGCCATGCGTGCGCGTCGTTTCCTCGTGCCTCTCATGACCGCTCCCCTCAGGCCGTCAGGCCGGCACGACGGTACGAGACCACGGCGTACCCGCCGAACACCAGCGCCCAGCAGGCGATCACGGTGACGGTGGGTGCGCCGGGGCGGCTGCCTTCCGTCATGGCCCGGCCGCTCGTTCTTCATGTCCACGACGCTACGGAGCGGGGCGGGTGCGGCGGCAGGCGTGAATGTACGGACCCGGCGGTGACAAATGTCCCGGGTCCCTTGCCCGACACGACATCTGACATGCCGTCAGGAGGGTTCACAACTCCTGACGGCTCGGCTATACATGAGGATCACCGACCTAGAACGCGTTCTAGAACGGCGCGTACGGGGCGGTCCCGCACGGCCTCGGTGCGGCCGACGGTGCGGACGGTCGCACCGAGGTCCTTCCCTCATCACGGATCCCCACGGATCTCCAAGGAGCAGCATCCCGATGCCCATTGATGCCGCCAAGGCCGTCGCCGCCGAGCCCCGCAGTGCCGAGATCGGCTGGGACCACAAGGACGTCCAGCTCTACCACCTCGGTCTCGGCGCCGGCACGCCCGCCACGGACCCCGACGAGCTCCGCTACACCCTCGAGTCCCGGCTCCACGTGCTGCCCAGCTTCGCCACGGTCGCCGGCGCCGGCATGGGCGTCGTCGGCGGCCTCTCCGCCCCCGGTATCGACGTGAACCTGGCCGCGGTCCTGCACGGCGGCCAGAGCATCACCCTGCACCGCCCGATCCCCGTCGCGGGCCGGGCCGTCACCACCTCCCGCGTCGCCGCCGTCCACGACAAGGGCAAGGCCGCCGTCCTCGTGCTGCGCTCCGAGACCGCCGACGACGACGGCCCGCTGTGGACCAGCGACGCCCAGATCTTCGTCCGGGGCGAGGGCGGCTGGGGTGGCGACCGCGGCCCCTCCGAGCGTCTCGAGACGCCCGCCCGCGAGCCGGACAGGACCGTCGAGCGGCCCGTCCGCGAGGACCAGGCGCTGCTCTACCGGCTCTCCGGTGACTGGAACCCGCTGCACGCCGACCCCGAGTTCGCCAAGCTGGCCGGCTTCGACCGGCCGATCCTGCACGGCCTCTGCTCGTACGGCATGACCCTCAAGGCGGTGGTGGACACCGTGCTCGGCGGCGACGTCGCCCGGGTCCGCTCGTACCGCACGCGCTTCGCCGGGGTCGTCTTCCCGGGCGAGACCCTGCGCATCCGGATGTGGGCCGGGGGCGGCCGCGTCCAGGTGACGGTGACGGCCGTGGAGCGCGACGACGCCCCGGTCCTCGCCGACACCCTCGTCGAACACTCGTAGATCCATCCCGGAGGGAGCCGCACCATGCGCGCAGCCGTACTGCACGAGATCGGCCAGGACAAACTCGAAGTGCTCGACGACGTCGAGGCCGTGGGCTTCGGCCCCGGCAAGGTGAGGATCCGCGTCCGGGCGACCGGACTGTGCCACTCCGACGTCTCCGCCATGAGCGGTGTGCTGCCGCAGCCCGCGCCTTTCGTCCCCGGCCACGAGGGCGCGGGTGAGATCGTCGACCTCGGCGACGGCGTCACCGGGCTGAGCGAGGGGCAGCGGGTGCTGCTGTGCTGGCTGCCCGCCTGCGGGATCTGTCCGGCCTGCAAGCGCGGCCAGACGCAGCTGTGCCTGGCCGGCTTCATGAACGCGGGCACGCCCAACTTCAAGCGACCCGGTGGGGACCTCTTCGGATTCGCCGGCACCGGCACCTTCGCCGAGGAGGTCGTCGTCGACGCGGGCTGCGCCGTCCCGATCCCCGACGACGTGCCCTTCGACATCGCGGCGCTGATCGGTTGCGGCGTGACGACCGGACTCGGCGCGGCGATCAACACGGCCAAGGTGGAGGCCGGTTCGTCGGTCGCCGTCATCGGCTGCGGAGGCGTCGGCATCTCCGCCATCCAGGGCGCAAAGCTCCAGGGGGCCGCCCAGATCGTCGCCGTCGACCCGGTCGGGTCCCGGCGCGAGGCCGCCCTGCGGTTCGGGGCGACGGAAGCGGTGGCACCCGACGCCCTCGGCGACGCCAAGCAGCGGATCACGGCGGGCGAGGGCTTCGACTACGTCTTCGAGGTCGTCGGGAAGTCCGCCACCGCCCGGACCGCCTACGAGACGACCCGGCGCGGCGGCACCCTGTGCGTGGTCGGCGCGGGCGCGCTCGACGACCACCTCCAGCTCAGCATGTTCGAGCTGTTCTTCGACGAGAAGCGGATCCTGCCGTCCATGTACGGCGGCGGCGACGTGCTGCGTTCGTACGAGCGGGCCATCGCGCTGTGGCGCGCGGGCCGCATCGACCTGGAGTCGCTGATCACCCACCGGGTCCCGCTGTCGGGGATCAACGAGGCGCTGGAGCAGATGCGCACGGGCGTGGCGCTGCGCACCTGCATCGAGATCTGAGAGGACACCGCGAGATGGCACTCCCTCTGGAGGGGTTGAGCGCGATCGTCACCGGCGCGGGCCGGGGCCTCGGCCGGGCCGAGGCGCTGGAGCTGGCGCGGCTGGGCGCGGCGGTCGTCGTGAACGACTACGGCCGGCCGGGGCGCGACGGCTCCGGCGCGGCCTCGGCGGCGCCGGCCGAAGGGGTCGCCGAGGAGATCCGCGCGGCCGGCGGCCGTGCGGTCGCGCACCTGGGCGACGTGGCCGACTTCGGGACCGCCCGGGAGCTGGTCGACCTGGCGGTGGAGACCTTCGGGAAGCTGGACGTCCTGGTCAACAACGCGGGGATCCTGCGGGACCGGATGGTCTTCTCGATGAGCGAGGACGAGTGGGACTCGGTCGTCCGGGTGCATCTGAAGGGGCACTTCAACACCACGCACTTCGCGGCGGCGCACTGGCGCGGACGGGCGAAGGCCGGGGAGTCCGGCGTCTACGGCCGGATCGTCAACACGTCGTCGGAGGCGTTCCTGGCCGGCTCGGCGGGCCAGCCGAACTACGCGGCGGCCAAGGGCGGGATCGTGGGTCTGACGACCTCGACGGCCCTGGCGCTCGCGAAGTACGGGGTGACGGCGAACGCGATCTGCCCGCGGGCCCGGACGCGGATGACGGAGGACGTCTTCGCGGGCTTCGCGGAACCGACCGCCGAGGGGGAGCTGGATCCCCTGTCGCCGGAGCACGTGGCGCCGCTCGTGGGGTATCTGGCGTCGCCCGCGGCGGCGGCGGTGAACGGTCAGCTGCTGGTCGTCCACGGCGGGATGGTGGCGATCGTCGACCGGCCGAGGGTGGCGGCGAAGTTCGACACGGCGAAGGACGTCTTCACCTACGAGGAGCTGGACGGGCTGCTGTCCGCGCACTACGCGGGGCGGCCGGCGGGGGAGACCTTCGCGGCGGCGGAGGTACTGGGCCTCAAGAAGGGCTAGGGCGCGTTGCGAAAGTCCCTCCCCCTGGGCTTCGCCCGGGAGGTGCCCCCGCCTGGCGACGCCTGGCACGCACTCCCCCGTAGCCCTTCGGGCACGGGAGGGGCCCCCACGCCGCGTTGTCGGGATCGCCCGAGTACGCCCGGTACGAGGGCGACCCTCCGCCTTGCGATCGCACGCACCAGACGCCGCCGGGCCCGCCCTTCGGGCGGACGGCGCTACTTTCGCAACACGCCCTAGGGGGCGTCTTGCCGATCTTGCCGGGCTCGCCGGTCCAGGCGGGCTCCCGGCGTCGGTAGCGCCGGCGGGACCGGGACGGGTGCGGCGGCGGTGTCGCGGACACCGGTCGCGGCGGAGACGAGAACGGGCCCCGGGGGAGTCCCCCGGGGCCCGTTCGCTCAGTGCGCTTCCGGTTCGCGACGGTGGCGGCCGTGCGGGGAGGACGTGGTGTCCTCCGCCGGCGCCGAAGGTCCGCGGTGCTTGCCGGACCCGTTCGGCTCCGACCCGTCCGTGCTTGCTTGCGACATGCTGGAACTCACCCCGTAGTGATCTCTGTTGCTGTGCGACCCGTGAGTCTAACCAGCGGCTTTGGCATCCGTGAGGGGTGCCTGCTGCAGGGGCACGGGCCGGCAGACCCGGGGTTCGAGCGCGGCCGGTTCCGGTTCGCACGGCACCTCCAGGTCGGTGAGGCCGCAGGGTGCTTCCGCCGTCGTGTACGGCAGCCGGAGGACGCCCTCGGGCGTCCACAGTCCCGCCCCGGCGAGCCATCCCGCGGGCGCCGCCGCCTGGTGCATCCGGCGCCCCGACGGCCGCCACATCCCGACCCAGCTGCCGGTCGCCGCGTCGATCCGCAGCGCGACCCCGCAGCTCTCCGGCAGCAGCACCTGGCCCGGCTGCACCGCGAACGGGGTGACCGCGGCGTCGTCGAGGCGCAGGCAGTCCGGGAACCGGACCGGCAGCAGGCTGCCGAGCACGCCCCAGCCGAGCCGGTCGTGCCCCGGGGACGGCGCGTCGGAGCGGAGCAGCAGCAGTCCGCTGTCCGGGTCGGCCATCAGCAGCCGGTCGTCGCTCTCCTCGGTGATCTGGAGGAGCGGTGTCACCTCGCCGCCCCGTTCGAGGTCGACCGCCACCGCCTTCACCGGCCCGTCGTCCACGCGGCGGTCCAGGGCCAGTATCCGCCCCGTGCGGTCCAGCCACACCCCGCCCGAGCAGCGGCCCTTGATCTCGGCGACCTGCTCCGGTCCGAACGCCCCGCCGGCCACCAGCCACAGCGTCGTCGTGTCCGGGCCGGCGCACAGGGCGTAGGCGCAGATGCCGTCCGGCGAGGGCGGCAGCAGGGTCAGTTCCTCGGCCTCCACCGCGCCCAGGGCCAGTTCGCCCGTCCCCGGCCCGGTCGGGTACAGCAGCGAGAACGTGTGGCGGTTCCCGTCCACCCGGCGCGCGGCGAGCACCCGTCCGTCCGCCAGCGGCAGCAGCCGGGTCGCGGGGTCCTCGGGCTGGTCCAGCGGCAGCGGGACGGCGTACGGCTCCGGGCCGTCGAGCGTCCACCGCTCCACGTACAGGGCGTCCCCGGCGCCCGCGAGCCGTGCCGCGTACGCCCCGTTCGCCGTGATGATGATCTCTGTCGGCCGTACCGCGCCGTTGTCCTCCGCCGCGGTCTCGATGGCACAGGCTGTCATCGACTCGTCACCTCCGGCCACCGAAGCTAGTTTTCGCACTTCCAGCCGAACAACACGAGCTCCGGCTTTTCACACATTGGGATGGCGCTGAACCGATTTTGCTGAGGGGGAAGGGCGGGTTGTGCTGGAGAGATAAGGGGTGCGTGAGGTAAGGCGACCCTCCATGGAGTCGGCGACTCCGGGTGCGGGCGCCTCTCCCGCACCGGTCGCGGGCCGCCGCACCCGTCCTCGTGCGGGAGTCCCTCCCCCTCCCGCGCCGCCGCGGCAACGCCGCCGCGCCCGGTCTCGCGGCCTGCGGAGGCGGCGACGGGGTCCGGACGCCTGCGCAGGTGAGAGGGACGGCGGGGGTGGGAAGTCCGCGCCGCCGGCGGCTCGGACACCGGCGACGCCGCCGCCAGGACCGCGGCCGTGGGCGCGGACGCCCCGCCCGGCCGGTTCCCCCGCACCGTCCCAAGCACCCTCGGCGCGACGAAGATCGAGTCCGCCCCGAGGCGGGTCGTCGTCCTCGACGACGGCGGGCTCGACGACGTCGTCCCGTTCGGCGTGAAGCCCTCCGGCCACGTCCCTGCCGACGGAGACGATGGCATCCCCACGTATCTCCGAAGAGGACGCGGGCCACCCCGATTCCGTCGGGCACCTGGAGGGAGAACCGGCCTCGGGCTCGGCGTGACGGCGGCCGACGCGTCCTGGACGACCTGCGCGGCGACCTCGCCGACCGGTGGGTCCGGAGAGTCCGCGCCCCTCCACGGCACCCCCGGGCCTCGCGGCGGCCCGCCCCGGCAGGACGCGGCGGGACCGGTGGCGCCCTCGCCGCCCACGGGGCAGGAGGACGGGGTACGCAGGGCAGGTAGCCTTTCCTCCGTGCCCCGTCTGTCTGAAGTCATCGCCGAACTCGACGCCCTCTGGCCGCCCGAGCGGGCCGAGCAGTGGGACGCCGTCGGCACGGTGTGCGGCGAGCCCGACGCCTCCGTCACCCGCGTCCTGTTCGCCGTCGACCCCGTCCAGGAGATCGCCGACGAGGCGGTCGCGCTCGGCGCCGACCTGATCGTCACCCACCACCCGCTCTACCTGCGCGGGACGACGACGGTCGCGGCCTCCCACTTCAAGGGACGCGTCGTGCACACGCTGATCAAGCACGACATCGCCCTGCACGTCGCCCACACCAACGCCGACACCGCCGAACCCGGGGTCTCCGACGCCCTCGCCGGCGCCCTCGACCTGCGGATCACCGGCCCCCTGGTCCCCGAGAACAACCTCGGCCGGATCTGCGAACTGGACCAGCCCGAGACGCTGGCCCAGTTCGCGGCCCGCGCCGCGAAGCGGCTCCCCGCCACCGCGCAGGGCATCCGCGTCGCGGGCGACCCCGACATGACCGTCCGCCGGGTCGCCGTCAGCGGCGGCTCCGGCGACAGCCTCTTCGACGCGGTGCGGGCCGCCGGCGTGGACGCGTTCCTCACCGCCGACCTGCGCCACCACCCGGTCTCCGAGGCCACCCAGCACGCCGCCCACTCCGGCCGGCCCGGCCCGGGCCTGGTCGACGCCGCCCACTGGGCCACCGAGTGGCCCTGGTGCGAGCAGGCCGCCGCCCAGCTCGACGAGATCTCCGACCGTCACGGCTGGGACCTCCGCGTCCACGTCTCGAAGACGGTCACCGACCCCTGGTCCTCCCACCACACCTCCCCTGGAGCCCCCAACTGAACGCCGCGCCCGCCGACCAGATCCGACTCCTCGACGTCCAGTCCCTGGACGTACGTCTCCAGCAGCTCGCCCACAAGCGCAAGTCCCTGCCCGAGCACGCCGAGATCGAGTCGCTGACCAAGGACCTCACCCAGCTGCGCGACCTGCTCGTCGCCGCGCAGACGGAGGAGAGCGACTGCGCCCGCGAGCAGACCAAGGCCGAGCAGGACGTCGACCAGGTCCGCCAGCGCGCCGTGCGGGACCAGCAGCGCCTCGACTCCGGCGCCGTCTCCTCCCCGAAGGACCTGGAGAACCTCCAGCGGGAGATCACCTCCCTGGCCAAGCGCCAGGGCGACCTCGAGGACATCGTCCTGGAGGTCATGGAGCGCCGCGAGTCCGCGCAGGAGCGGGTGGCCGAGCTGACCGAGCGCGCCTCCGCCGTCCAGGCCAAGACCGACGACGCGACCTCCCGTCGCGACGCCGCGCAGGCCGAGCTGGACCGCGACGCCGCCTCCGTCGGCAAGGAGCGCGAGCTGGTCGCCGGCTCCGTCCCGGCCGACCTGCTCAAGCTCTACGAGAAGCTGCGTGAGCAGCAGGGTGGCGTCGGCGCCGCCCGGCTGTACCAGCGCAAGTGCGAGGGCTGCCACATCGAGCTGAACATCACCGAGGTGAACGAGGTCCGGGCCGCCGCCGCGGACACGGTTCTCCGCTGCGAGAACTGCCGCCGGATCCTCGTCCGCACGTCGGAGTCCGGCCTGTAATGACGGCCAGGGAACTGATCGTCGAGGCCGACGGCGGCTCCCGGGGCAACCCGGGGCCCGCCGGCTACGGCGCGGTGGTCCTGGACCCGGCGACCGGGGAGACCCTCGCGGAGGCCGCCGAGTACATCGGCGTCGCCACCAACAACGTCGCCGAGTACAAGGGCCTGATCGCCGGGCTGAAGGCGGCGCGCGAGCTCTTCCCCGACGCCGCCGTCCACGTCCGGATGGACTCCAAGCTGGTCGTCGAGCAGATGTCCGGCCGCTGGAAGATCAAGCACCCCGACATGAAGCCGCTCGCCGCGGAGGCCGGCCGGGTCTACCCGGCGGGCCAGGTCCGCTACGAGTGGATCCCGCGCGAGCGGAACAAGCACGCCGACCGTCTCGCGAACGAGGCGATGGACGCGGGCAAGCAGGGCCGGCAGTGGCAGCCGGCGGACTCCTCGGGGTCCTTCGCCGCCCGCGACGCGGCCGCGGCCCGCGCGGCCGCCGCACCGCCCCCGTCGGGTCCCCCCGGCGACGCCACGGCCGGCGCGGCACGGGCCCGCGCGGCCCTGACGGGCACGGGCGCCGGCAGGAGCACGGGAACGGGCGGCTCCGGGCCGTCCGACGACGCGCTCTTCCCCGCGGACGAGGCCGTCGCGGCCCAGGCCCGCGCGTCGCTGGCCGCGGCCGGCACCGCCGAACGGGAGTCCGCCGCGGCGGCACGGTCCGCGTCCGGCCTCACCGAGGCGAGCGGGGACTTCGAGGCCGAGGCGGCCGCCGAGGGACACGCGGGCCACGGCGGGCGGGGCCGTCCGCACGCCCCCGCCGCCGAGGCGCCCCCCGCACAGGGCTGGACCGGACCCGACATGGGCGCCCCGGCCACCTTCGTCCTGCTGCGCCACGGGGAGACCGCCCTCACCCCGGAGAAGCGGTTCTCCGGAAGCGGGGGCACCGACCCCGAGCTGTCGGCCGCCGGACTGCGGCAGGCCGAAGCCGTCGCCGCCGCGCTCGCCGCCCGGGGCACGATCCAGGAGATCGTCAGCTCGCCGCTCACGCGCTGCCGCCAGACCGCCGAGACCGTCGCCGCACGTCTGGGCCTGTCCGTACGGGTCGAGGAAGGGCTCCGCGAGACCGACTTCGGGGCGTGGGAGGGGCTGACCTTCGCCGAGGTCCGCGAGCGCCACGCCGAGGACCTCGACGCCTGGCTCGCCTCGCCGAAGGCCGAGCCGACGGGTGGGGGCGAGAGCTTCGCGACCGTCGCCCGCCGCGTCGCGGCGACCCGCGACCGGCTGACGGCGGCCCACGCCGGCCGTACGGTCCTGCTGGTCACGCACGTGACGCCGATCAAGACCCTGATCCGGCTGGCGCTCGGCGCCCCGCCGGAGTCGCTGTTCCGGATGGAGCTGTCGGCGGCCTCCCTGTCGGCGGTGGCCTACTACGCGGACGGCAACGCGTCCGTACGGCTCCTCAACGACACCGCGCACCTGAGGTGACCTGCCACGGGGCGGCGGGGCGGGCACCGGGAAAAGACGTGGCCCGCCCCGCCGCCTCGTCGCACCGTCGGGCCATGACCTGGCACTTCACCGAGCAGGCCGAGGTGTTCCGCCGTGCCGCGGCCGCCCCGCTCGCGGCCGATCCGGCCCGGCACACCGCCGTGCTCACCCTCGTCGACGGAGCGGAGCTCCTCGGCTGGCGGACCGGACCGGACGGCCGCGTCACCGGCACCTGCGTGGTCTCCCCGCCCGGTGTGCCGGTCCTCGGCGTCATGACCGCGGCGGTCGCCCGCGCCCTGGCCCGCACCCTGCCCGGCGCCGGTGCGGTGACCGGCGTACGGGGCGAGGCGGCCGCCTGCGAGGCATTCGCCCGCGCCCTCGGCCGCCCCTGGACCACCACCCGCCGGATGCGGCTCTTCCGGCTCGCCGCGCTCACCCCGCCGGAACCGGCGCCACCGGGCCGGGCACGGCGGGCGACCGCGGCGGAGATCCCCCTCGCCGTGGCGTGGGCCCGGCAGTTCGCCCGCGACATCGGCGACACGGCCGACACCGACCCCACCGCGAACATCACCACCCGTGTCACCGATGGCCGCCTGTACTTCTGGGAGGCGCACGGCGTCCCCCGGTCGATGGCGAGCGTCTCGCCGACCCTCGCCGGCCAGGCGCGGGTGTCCCTCGTCCGTACCCCGCCGGAGGAACGCGGACGGGGCTTCGCGGGGGCCGTCACCTGTGCGGTCGGCCGCGCCGCCCTGGACGCGGGCGCCGAACAGGTCCTGCTCTTCACCGACCTGGCCGACCCGACGAGCAACGCCCTGTACCAGCGGCTGGGTTACCGCCCGCTGAGCGACCACGCGGCGCTCGCGATCGACGCCCGCGAACGGCCGCAGGCGGCCCGGCAGGATCGCCCGGACAGCGCTCAGGCAAGCCCCCGGGTCGTCCGCAGCCCCGCGGCCTCGCGGGCCAGCGACTCCACCCGCGCCCAGTCGCGGGACGCGAGCGCGTCGGGCGGCAGCATCCAGGTGCCGCCGACGCAGGCGACGTTCGGCAGGGCGAGATAGGACGGCGCGGACGCGAGCGAGATGCCGCCGGTCGGGCAGAAGCGGGCCTGCGGGAGCGGTCCGGCCAGGGACGAGAGGTAACGGACGCCGCCGGCGGCCTCCGCCGGGAAGAACTTCATGTCCCGGACGCCCTGTTCCAGCAGGGCCACGACCTCCGAGGTCGTCGAGACGCCCGGCAGGAACGGGACGCCCGACTCGCGCATCGCGACCAGCAGGCCCTCCGTCCAGCCGGGGCTGACGAGGAACCGTGCCCCCGCGCCGACCGCGTCCGCGACGCCGGCCGGGGAGACGACGGTGCCGGCGCCGACGACGGCCCGGGGGACCTCGGCGGCGATCGCGCGGACGGCGTCCAGCGCGGCCGGCGTCCGCAGCGTCACCTCGATCAGCGGCAGCCCGCCGGCCACCAGGGCACGGGCCAGCGGGACGGCGTCGGCAGCGTCCTCGATCACGACGACCGGGACGACGGGGGCTTCGGGGGCAAGGTCGAGCACGCTCTCCATGGGCCCATCGTGCCGAGGGGAAGCGTGATACGCAACGCTCGTTGCGTATGGTGCAATGCCGCCTGTGGTGGTCCGGCGGGACCTCTTCAGGGGGTGTCCCGCCGATTGCCCGTAACGGGCCTAGGCCTAGTGGATCTCGTCCACCAGCACGTCCAGGGCCCCGGCCCGGCCCTCCTCGACCACGTATCCCAGGTCCCGCAGGATCTCGACCAGCTCCTGTCGCCGCTTCGGCCGCGCCCCGGCCTCCAGCAGGCTCCGGACGATCCGGCCCTTCGTCGCCTTGTTGAAGTGGCTGACCACCTTCCGGGTCGGCGCGTGCAGCACCCGCACCGTCGCGGTCCGCTCCGCCGACTCGCCCTTCGGCTTCCAGGCCGAGGCGTACGCCGACGAGCGCAGGTCGAGGACGAGCCCGTCGCCCGCGGCCTCGGGCATCACGGTGGCCATCGCACCGCGCCAGTGCGCGCCGAGCGCCCCCAGACCCGGCAGCTTCACGCCCATCGAGCAGCGGTACGACGGGATCCGGTCGTCCACCCGGACCGCTCCCCACAGCCCGGAGAACACGAGCAGCGACTGCCGGGCGCGCCTGCGCGCCGCCGCGTCGAGGGTGGCCAGGCCCAGCGCGTCGTACAGCACGCCCGTGTAGATCTCCCCGGCCGGCCGGGCCCCCGCCGTGCGCAGTTCGGTGTTCTTGGCGATCTCGCCACGCAGCCCCTCGCTCAGACCGAGCACCTCGCGCGCCTTCTCCTCGTCGGCGGCGCACAGCTCCACCAGCTCGTCCAGGACCGCCGCCCGCGCCCCGGCCAGGCCCGGCAGGGACAGCGACTCCGGCTTCAGCGGTGCGCCACGGCCCGAGGCGGCCTTTCCTTCGGAGGGCGGCAACAGCACGAGCACGGCGGTTCTCCTTCGTACGTACGGGGTGGGGGTGCGGCCCCGGCTGTTCAGCCTACAAAGCCGGCGGCACCCGCCGGTCCCGCGTCCGCCACCGCTCCTCCTGCCTCAGGGCCCCGGCCTCGCCCGGACGCCGACGTGCCGGGGCCCCGGCACGGCCATACGCTCGGTCCATGCCCCGCCGCCACCTCCACGTGACCGGCGCAGCCGAGGCTCCGCTGCGGGCCGCCCTGCGCGCACTGCGTACCGAGCTCGCGATCCCCGACGCCTTCCCGCCCGCCGTCCTCGCCGAGGCGGACGCCGCGGCCAAGGCCCCCCGGCTCCCCGGGCACGACGCGACGGACATCCCCTTCTTCACGATCGACCCGCCCACCTCCACCGACCTCGACCAGGCCATGCACCTGGCCCGGCGCGCCGACGGCGGCTACCGCGTCCACTACGCCATCGCCGACGTCGCCGCCTTCGTCGCGCCCGGCTCCGCCCTCGACGCCGAGGCCCACCGCAGGCGCCTCACCCTCTACTTCCCCGACGGCAAGGTGCCCCTGCACCCGCCGGTGCTCTCCGAAGGCGCGGCCAGCCTCCTGCCCGGCGAACCCCGGCCCGCGCTGCTGTGGCGGATCGACCTCGACGCCGAGGGCCGCCGCGTCGCCACCGACCTGCGCCGCGCCCTCGTGCGCAGCCGCGCCAAGCTCGACTACGCGGGCGCCCAGCGCCGTATCGACGACGGCACGGCCGAGGAGCCGCTGGCCCTCCTGCGGGACGTCGGCCGGCTCCGCGAGGCCCTCGAATCCGAGCGCGGCGGGATCTCCCTCAACGTCCCCGAGCAGGAGGTCGTCGAGCAGGACCACACCTACTCCCTCGCCTACCGGGCGCCGCTCCCCGCCGACGGCTGGAACGCGCAGATCTCCCTGCTGACCGGCATGGCCGCGGCCGACCTCATGACGGCGGCGGGCACCGGGATCCTGCGCACGCTCCCCACCGCCCCCGACGGCGCCGTCGCCCGGCTGCGCCTCTCCGCCCAGGCCCTCGGGGTCGACTGGCCGCATCACGTCTCGTACGCGGACGTCGTCCGCTCCGCCGACCCCTCCGACCCCCGCCACGCCGCCTTCCTGCAGGACTGCACCAGCCTGCTGCGGGGGGCCGGCTACACCGTGTTCACCGACGGCAACGTGCCCACGCCCGCGGTCCACGCGGCGGTGGCCGACGAGTACACCCACTGCACCGCCCCGTTGCGCCGGCTGGTCGACCGGTACGCGGGCGAGCTGTGTGTGGCGGCCGTGGCGGGGGAGGAGCCGCCGGAGTGGGTGCGGGCCGCCCTGCCGGTGCTTCCCGACGAGATGGCGGCCGGCTCGCGGCTCGCCAACACCGTCGAGCGCGAGTCGGTCGACATCGTCGAGGCCGCCCTGCTGCGGGAGCGGGTCGGCGAGATCTTCGACGCGTACGTCATCGACGTGAAGGACCGCGAGCCGGCCGTCGGGACCGTGCATCTGGAGGATCCTGCGGTGGTGGCCCGGGTCGAGGGCGGCGACTCCCGGCTCCCGCTGGGGGAGTGGCTGAGGGTCAGGCTGACGCAGGCGGACCCGGGAGCGGCGAAGGTGCGGTTCGCGCCGGCGTAGTCCCGGCCCGCCCGGCCGGAACCCGGTCGGCGGCCTTCTCCGCGGGCGTCGGAGCGTCCTCGTCCGGAGCCGTCGGGGCGTCCCGTGCCTCGGCGAGCGCGCCGGCGAGGGCCCGGGCCAGCGCGCGGGCGTCGTCCGCGTGGCAGCGCACGATCCGCACGGGACGGGGCCTGCCGAGGAGCCGGGGCGCGTCGACCGGCTCCGTCAGTTCGACGGTGAGGGAGGTCTGCGAGCCGACGGCGAGGTCGAGTTCGCCCTCGGCCTTCTCGTGCGAGAACAGCAGCTCGTGCCGGACGGAGGCGATCCGCTCCAGCGGGACGAGGAGGTCCACGTGTGCGGCCTGGCGCAGCCGCAGGCCGTCGGGGCCGAGGACGTGCGGCCGGGTCACGGACGCGGCGTGCAGCCCGAGCACGAACAGCACGGTGTAGACGTCGAGGACGAGGACGACGGCGTGGACGACCGGCAGGCCGGCGAGCAGGTACGACATGCCGACCGTCTCGACGAGGCACACGAACGCGAAGCCGTACATGAGGGCCGCCTGGTCGCGGGCGTGCGGGAAGGGCG
The DNA here is from genome assembly GCF_043201055.1 of Streptomyces sp. NPDC048338. NCBI lineage: Bacteria > Bacillati > Actinomycetota > Actinomycetes > Kitasatosporales > Streptomycetaceae > Streptomyces > Streptomyces sp. NPDC048338. The sequence goes on along the minus strand of NZ_JBICYQ010000001.1, from coordinate 561,013 downwards.
TCTCGCCCGCGCGGACGCCGACGCGGCGGCGCGCGACCCACAGGCCGAGGCTCGCCAGCAGCCGCAGTTCGTGACCGGCCAGCCGGAGCACCGGCTCGGGCACGAGTTCGGCGAGCGCGTCCCGGCCCGCCACCCCGCGCCGGCGCAGCCGGACGAAGACCCAGGCACCGACGGCGAGCAGGAGCAGGGTGGCGGTCTCCGCGGCCAGGACGGCCGGCTCGGGTATCCGCACCCCCGCGACGAGGCAGACCGCGAGGACGAGTTCCGCCGGCAGGACGGCGTACCCCGCCCCCCGCAGCAGGCGGACGCCCGGGCCCCGCCGTCGTGGCGCGGCGCTCTTCCCGCGGACCGTGCCGCGCCGCCCGTACGGCGCGGGGCTCACGCCGCACGCTCCCGGACCAGTCGCAGCGCATGGCGGACGGCGGCGGTCTGCGCGGCGCAGAAGACGCCGAAGAAGGCGTCGGTGACCCGCCCCTCGGGCAGGCCCTCGTCGCCGAGCTGCGCCACGACCGCGTCCGGCAGGCAGGCCGCGAGCGCCTGCCCGGCCGCCGCCACCCGGGGATCCCCGGGGTCCGCCCCGGCGAGCGCGTCGAGCCGCGCGTACACGTCGTGCAGGCGTTCCCGCGCGCCCGGCGCCTCCGCCATCTCCCGCATCGCCCCGATCAGCCGGGCCCGCTCCTCGTCGGGGGTCACGGTGTCGAGCAGCCCCAGCATCTCCCGGTCCATGGCGGCCGTGGCGGACGTGGGGAGCTCGCCGATGCCCGCGAACAGTCCGGTGAGTTCCGCCGAGAACGGCCCCTCGGCGTTCAGCCGCCCCTCCCGGGCGTCGTCGAGCAGCCCGGCGAGCCGCGCCCGCCGTTCCCGGATCACCGCCTCCTGCCGCCCGAGATCGGCGTCGAGCTCCTCCAGCACCTCCACCAGCTCGCGTCCGGCGTCGTCGGCGAGCACGTCCCCGACCTCGTCGAGCCCGAGTCCCAGTTCGGCCAGCCGGCGGATCCGGGCGAGCAGGACGGCGTCCCGGATGTCGTACTCCCGGTACCCGTTGGCCCGTCGTACGGGCTCGGGCAGCAGCCCGAGCCGGTGGTAGTGCCGCACGGCCCGCGGGGTGACCCCGACGAGCGCGGCGATCTCGCCGATTCGCATGAGCCCAGTACAAACCCTGACGCTGCGACAAGGTCAAGCGGGCCGCGACCGGTGCTCGCCCGTGGGGGTGCCGGCCCCGCACGGGAGGCGGAGGCGTCCGGCCTCCGCCGTCCGGGCGGGTAGCATGGGCGCCACGGCAGACGAGCCGGGCGGGCGGCCGCGTGGGGATCCTCGGATCCTCCCGAGGAACGTCCGGGCTCCACAGGGCAGGGTGGTGGCTAACGGCCACCCGGGGTGACCCGCGGGACAGTGCCACAGAAAACAGACCGCCGGGGACCTCGGTCCCCGGTAAGGGTGAAACGGTGGTGTAAGAGACCACCAGCGCCTGAGGTGACTCAGGCGGCTAGGTAAACCCCACCCGGAGCAAGGTCAAGAGGGGCCACCTGGTGACAGGCGGCCCTGCGCGGACGTTCGAGGGCTGCCCGCCCGAGTCCGCGGGTAGACCGCACGAGGCCGGCGGCAACGCCGGCCCTAGATGGATGGCCGTCACCCCGACGACCGCGAGGTCCCGGGGGACAGAACCCGGCGTACAGCCCGGCTCGTCTGCCTTCCGGAACCGGGGAGCCCCCGACCGCGACACCGGTCGGGGGCTCTTTCCGTCCTGGACGGCCTTCAGCGGTCGCAGGCGACGCCGTCCCCGTCCCGGTCGAGGGCGGCGCGGTAGCCGGGATCGCCGCTGCGGATCGGCGCGGCATGCGCCGCTCGGGCGGCCGCGCAGTTCGCGTAGTACACGCCCCCGCCGCCGGTCGTTCCGCCGCCCGTCGTTCCGCCGCCCGTCGTCCCGCCGTCGCGCGTGGAGCCGTCCGCGTCGTCGTTCCCCGCGGTCGTCCCGCCCGTGCCCGGACGCAGCGCGGTGTTCGGGTTCGGGGGGCACGCGGTCGCCGGGGCGGTCAGGGAGAGATAGGCCGTCTGGTACTGCGGGGTCTGGACCTCCTCGCCCGGGCGCGGGTCCTGGAAGCAGACCTTCCACGCGGCCACGTCCTCGGGCAGTGTGACGTCGGTGTACGCGCTTCGCGGCTCGCTCGCCCTGAAGCCGGTCCGTGCGAGCACCTGCGAGGCCTCGTCGAAGGTCTTGCCGGTGACGGCCGGCATCTTCGGCCACGGCACCTTGTCGCCGTCCTTCGCCGGGCACAGGGCGTCGATCCGGACGACACCGAAGTCCAGCACGGGCCGCCCGCCCGGCTGTTCGTCGGCCGGTGTCTGGAAGCACACCTTCCATCCGTCGGCGTCCCACTGGGCCGCGTCCTGGTCCGAGGCGTCGTGCGAGACGGAGTCGTACCCGGCGGTCCGAGCGCCCGACTTCGCCTCCTCGAGGCTCCTGCCCACGAAGGTCGGCGGGCCGGTGGGCGTCGGCCGGGCGGTCGGGCTGCCCGTCGCGGCACCCGCCGACGCGGTGGCCCGCGGCTCGGCGTCGGCCGCGGGGTCCGCGGGCGGCGGGTCGGCGAACAGCAGCACGAGGAACCACAGGCCCGACAGGACGGTGGCGACGGTCTTCCGGTTGCGGCTCCACCGGCCCAGCCAGGTCAGCGCGATGCCGACGGGCGGCAGGACGACCAGCGTCGCGACGGCCAGTGCCGGGTGCCGCCACCACGCCCGGGCGGGCGCGGCGGGGGGCGGGTACGGCGACTGCGGCGGTGGGGGCGGGTACACGGGGCTCCTCGCGGCAGGGCCGCTCGCGGCGGCGGTCAAGTGCCCGGATCCTACTAAGAGTTGCGGTTCGCCCACGGGGAGTACGGGAAGTCCGGGCCGGGAGGTGCCCGAGGGTGCCGTGCCGTGCGCGGCCCGCGGCGGCCGCTCCCGGGGCCCGATGTGCGCTCAGGCCCGCAGCGACCGCTCGGCCACCCGTCGCAGATGCCCGGCGAAGACGTCGCCGGCCTCGGGGGTGAGGGTGCGCAGCGCGACCATCGCCGTGATGATCACGTCGGAGAGTTCGGCCTCCACGTCCTGCCAGGAGTGACTGGTGCCCTTGCGCGGGTTCTGGCCGGTCGCGCCGACCACGGCCTCCGCGACCTCGCCGACCTCCTCGGAGAGCTTCAGGACCCGCAGGAGGACCTCCTGCCCCGGCTGCAGGTCCTGATGGTCGGTCAGCCAGCCGTGCAGCCGGTCGATGGTGCTCCAGGCGTCGTCCATGCGGGCCAGCCTGCCAGGTGGGGCGCGCGGACGACGTCCGGACGTGGGACACCGCCGATCCGAGTGAACCCCGGCCGGGCAGAGGCCGCCCGTGCCGCTCGCCCAGGTGGCCGAGTCCGTCCGCTGAACGCGGCACCCCGGCGGCCCGGGTTCTCCCGGATCGGGGGCCGCCAGGTGTACGGGTAGGCCATGACCATCCCCTTGGACAAACTCACCGACCCCGCCGTGCGCGCCTTCGTCGCGGCCCTCAACGCCCACGACCGCGACGCCTTCCGCACCGCACTCGTCGACGGCGCCACCATGTCCGACGACGGATCGGAGCGCGACCTCGACGACTGGACCGACAAGGAGATCTTCTCCTCGCGCGGTCACATGGAGATCGAGTCCGTCAAGGACGGCGGGCACGCGCTCGTCGCCCGCTTCCGCAACGACACCTGGGGCGAGATGCGCACCCGCTGGCGCTTCGTCGTCGAGGGCGGCAAGGTCGCCCGCTTCGAGACCGGCCAGGCGTAACGCCGTACGGGCGGGGCCGGTCGGCGCGGCGGAAGGACGGCCGGTCGGTGACCGGCGGGCCCGCCCCGCGCCCCGCCCGTACGGCCTGCCTCGCCTGCCTGCACGCGCCCCGCTTGCTACCCCCGGCCGATGTACGGCATGGCCGTCGCCATCACCGTCGCGAACTGCACGTTCGCCTCCAGCGGCAGCCCCGCCATGTGCACCACCGTCGCCGCCACGTCGGCCGCGTCCATCACCGGCTCCACCGCCAGTGCGCCGTTGGCCTGCAGGATCCCGGTCTGCATCCGCGCCGTCATCTCCGTCGCCGCGTTCCCGATGTCCAGCTGCCCGCAGGCGATCCGGTACGGGCGGCCTTCCAGCGACAGCGACTTCGTCAGACCGGTCATCGCGTGTTTGGTCGCGGTGTACGCGATGGAGTGCGGGCGCGGCACGTGCGCGGAGATCGAGCCGTTGTTGATGATCCGGCCGCCCTGCGGCGCCTGTTCCCGCATGGTCCGGAACGCTGCCTGGGCGCACAGGAACGCGCCCGTCAGGTTGACGTCGACGGCCGTCCGCCAGGTCTCGTAGTCGAGGTCCTCGACCGGGACTCCGCCGCCCGCGAACGTCCCGGCGTTGTTGAACAGCAGGTCGACCCGGCCGAACCGGTCCCGTACCGCCTCGAACAGAGCCGTCACGGCCTGCGGCGACGTCACGTCGGTCGGGACGCAGAGGGTCTCTCCCGAGGTCACGGCCGCGGCCGTCTCCTCCAGGGCCTCCCTCCTACGGCCCGCCAGCGCCAGCGACCAGCCGGCGTCCGCGAGGGCCCGTGCCACGCTCCGGCCGATACCCGAACCCGCTCCCGTCACCACTGCCACACGCGACTCAGTGCTCATGGGCGCGCAGCGTACGGGAGATCGGTGCACAGGGAACTCATCTGTCCGACACGCGGATGTTCTGTACCCGACAACCCTGGGTCTTCCCGTGCCACTCGAATACCTGACGGACAACATCCGTCAGGGGAGGGGCTTATGACACCCGCGCAGACCCACACCGACGAACTCCGCGCCGCCGCCGCCCGGTTCGGCCGCCGCCGGTTCCTCACCGTCACCGGGGCGGCCGCCGCGCTCGCCTTCGCCGTCAACCTTCCGGCCGCCGGTGCCGCGAGCGCCGCCGAACTCGACGCCCGCCGGATCGCCGAGGACCCGTTCACGCTCGGCGTGGCCTCGGGAGACCCGCTGCCCGGCTCCGTGCTGCTGTGGACCCGGCTCGCCCCCCGCCCCTTCCAGACCGACGCCGGGCTGCCGCGCGAGCGGGTCGCCGTCCGGTGGGAACTGGCCCACGACGAGCGGTTCCGCAGGATCGCCAGACGGGGGACGGCCACCGCCCACCCGGAGTTCCAGCACACCGTGCACGTCGAGGTCGACCATCTCGCCCCGGGCCGGGCGTACTTCTACCGCTTCCTCGCCGGCGACTGGGTCAGCCCCGTGGGCCGCACCCGCACCGCGCCCGCCCCCGGTGCCCGGATCGCCGGCCTCACCCTCGCCGCCGTGTCCTGCCAGGCGTACCACGACGGCTACTTCACGGCCTACAAGCACCTCGCCGAGGAGGACCTCGACGTCGTCTTCCACCTCGGCGACTACCTCTACGAGTACGCCGTGAACGCCACCGGCGGCGCCCGTGCCTACACCGACCGCCGGCTGCCCGACGTCTTCGCCCGGGAGACCGTCACCCTGGAGGACTACCGGCTGCGCTACGCCCTCTACAAGTCGGACCCCGACCTGAGGGCCGCGCACGCCGCACACCCCTTCGTCGTCACATGGGACGACCACGAGACCGAGAACAACTACGCGGACGACGTCCCCGAGAACGACGTGCCGCCGGAGGAGTTCCTCGCCCGCCGCGCCGCCGCCTACCGCGCCTACTGGGAGAACCAGCCGCTGCGCGCGCCCCAGCGGCCCGTCGGCCCCGACATGAGGCTCTACCGCCGCCTGCGCTTCGGCCGACTGGCGCAGTTCGACGTCCTCGACACCCGCCAGTACCGCTCCGACCAGGCGTACGGCGACGGCTGGCAGGTCCCCGGACCCGAGTCCGAGGACCCCTCGCGCACCCTGACCGGCGCCACCCAGGAGCGGTGGCTGATCGACGGGTGGCGGCGGTCGGACGCGCGCTGGAACGTCGTGCCGCAGCAGGTCGTGTTCGCCGAGCGCCGCAACGTCCCGACCGCCGGCTACAAGCTGTCGATGGACTCCTGGGACGGCTATCCGGCCTCCCGGCAGCGGATCCTGGACGGGGCCGCCGCGGCCCGCGTCGACAACCTGATGGTCCTCACCGGCGACGTCCACGTCGGCCACGCCTTCGACCTCAAGGCCGACTTCCGCGATCCGGCCTCCCGGACCGTCGGCACGGAGATCGTCGCCACTTCCATCGCCAGCGGCAAGGACGGCGCGGACCGGCCGGCCAACCACGACGCCCTGACCCGGGCCAACCCGCACATGAGGTTCTACAACGGGCGGCGCGGATACGTGAAGGTCGCGCTCGGCGAGCGCAGCGCGCGGGCGGACTTCCGTACGGTGACGGCCGTGACGACCCCGGGTGCCCCGGTCGCCACGGCCGCGTCCTTCGTCACGGAGGCGGGCAGGCCGGGCCTCACGCCGGCCTAGGGGGTGTCCTGTCCGGGTCCTCCGTCCGGATCGGTACCGCCGCGCGCCCGGCCGGATCCGTCCCGATCCGCCGGGCGCGCCGCAGCTCACCCTCGTCCGTGCCGCGGCGCCGTCACACCCGTGCCGCGGCCCGTTCCGCGGGATAGCGGACGCCGATGCGGTCCCGCACCGCGTCGAGCGTCCGCATCACCGCGAGCGAACCGTCCAGCGGGACCAGCGGCGACTCGGTCTCGCCGGCCCGCAGGCAGCGCATGACCTCGGCCGCCTCGTGCCGGAAGGTGTACCGCTCGGCGGTGCCGTCGCCCGCGATCACGTGGTCCTCCGGCTCGTGACCCGTCCGGTGCAGGGTGAACCGCTCCGGGTGGAAGAAGCCGCGCGGGAAGTCGATCCGGCCCCGCGAGCCCGTCACGGAGGCGGTCATCGGGGTGTCCGCCGCGATCGAGCAGGACAGCAGCGCCGAGGCCCCGGAGTCCGACCAGCCCAGCAGCACGGCCGTGTTCAGGTCCACGCCCTCCGGCGAGAGCAGCGCGTGCGCCTGGACGGAGTCGGGTTCGCCGAGCAGCAGCTGCGCGAACGAGACCGGGTACACCCCGAGGTCGAGGAGCGCCCCGCCGCCCACGGCGGGATCACGCAGCCGGTGGTCGGCCGCGAAGGGACCTTCGAGACCGAAGTCCGCCTGGACGGTCCGGACCTCGCCGATCGCCCCCTCCGCGACCAGGGCGGCCACCCGCCGGATCAGCGGGTTGCAGTACATCCACATGGCCTCCATCAGGAAGAGGCCCCGGTCCCGGGCGAGCGCGACCAGCTCCTCCGCCTCGACGGCGTCGATCGTGAACGCCTTCTCGCACAGGACGGCCTTGCCCGCTTCGAGGGCGAGTCCGGCCGCCGCCCGGTGGGCGTGGTGCGGCGTCGCCACGTACACCACGTCCACGTCCGGGTCGGCCGCCAGCGCGGCCCAGTCCCCGTAGGCCCGCGGTATCCCGAAGCGATCGGCGAAGGACCTCGCCGACGCCTCCGTGCGAGAGGCGACGGCCACCACCTCCGCGTCTTCCATCCCCAGCAGATCGGTGGTGAACTGCGCCGCGATCCCTCCGGTCGCCAGCACGCCCCACCGCACGGTCCTACCGGATCTCCCCATGCCTCACCTCGGAAATAGGTCTCGACCACCCCGGACGAGCTGAGAGCATAGGGAAAGTTTCAACGAAATGGAGCAGTCGATGCCGGAGCGCGGCCAGACCACGACACAAGGCCACATATCCACCGGCTCCCCCACGGACGGAGTCGCCGCCCGCCGCGCGGGGCTGCTCGTGACCCTCGTCCTCGGTGGTCTCACGGCGCTCCCGCCGCTCTCCATGGACATGTACCTGCCCGCCCTGCCGGAGGTCACCGAGGCGCTTCGCTCGCCCGCGGCGACCATCCAGCTCACCCTCACCGCCTGCCTCGCCGGCATGGCGCTGGGCCAGCTCGTCGTCGGCCCGATGAGCGACCGGTGGGGGCGCCGCCGCCCGCTGCTCATCGGCATGATCGTGTACGTCGCCGCCACCGCCGTCTGCGCGCTCGCGCCCTCCGCCGAGCTGCTCATCGGCTTCCGGCTCCTCCAGGGACTCGCGGGCGCGGCCGGCATCGTGATCGCCCGGGCCGTCGTCCGCGATCTGTACGACGGCGTCGAGATGGCCCGCTTCTTCTCCACCCTCATGCTGATCTCCGGCGTCGCCCCGATCATCGCCCCGCTCATCGGCGGCCAGATCCTGAGGACCACCGACTGGCGGGGCGTCTTCTACGTCCTCACCCTCATCGGCGTGCTGCTCACCCTCGTCGTCTGGCGCTTCCTCGGCGAGACCCTGCCGCCGGAGCGGCGGCACGAGGGCGGGGTCGGCGAGGCGCTGCGCACCATGCGCGGACTGCTCGCGGACCGGGTCTTCACCGGCTACATGCTGTCCGGCGGGCTGGCCTTCGCCGCCCTCTTCGCCTACATCAGCGCCTCGCCCTTCGTGGTGCAGGAGATCTACGGGGCCTCGCCGCAGACCTTCAGCCTGCTCTTCGGGCTCAACTCCATCGGTCTCGTCGCCGTCGGCCAGGTCAACGGCAAGGTCCTCGTCGGCCGGGTCAGCCTGGACAAGGCGCTCGGCTGGGGGCTGTGCGTCATCCTGCTCGCTTCCGTGGCGCTGCTGCTGATGACGAGCGGGGTCTTCGGCGAGGTGGGCCTGGTCCCGATCGCCGCGGGTCTGTTCGTGCTGATGTCCGCGATGGGCCTGGCGATGCCCAACACCAACGCGCAGGCGCTGATGCGCACCCCGCACGCGGCGGGCTCGGCGTCCGCGCTGCTCGGTACCTCCTCCTTCCTCATCGGGGCGGTCGCCTCGCCCCTCGTCGGGATCGCGGGGGAGGCGACGGCGGTGCCCATGGCCGTCGTGCAGCTGGTCTGCGCGGCGGCGGCGCTCACCTGCTTCCTGACTCTCTGCCGCCCGTGGCGCGCCCGCGAGCAGCGGAAGACCGCCTGAACCGACGGGCCCGGCGGCGGACGGCCCGCCCGGCTCGCGGCGCCCTCCGAGGACCCGCGTCGGCCCCGCGGTGCCCCGTACGGCGCCCGGGCGCCGCGCGCGGGCGGAGCGCCCGCGCCACCTAACATGTCCGGGTGAACGCCTCTCTTCCGACCGCTCCGACCGCCGACACCCTGCGGGCCGCGCTCGCCGGGCTCCTCGACGGGCTGCCCCCGCGGCAGGCGGCATCGGCCGTCGAGCGCCTGATCGCCAACTACCGCGGGACCACGCCCACCGACGCCCCCGTGCTGCGCGACCGGTCCGACGTCGCCGCGTACGCCGCGTACCGGATGCCGGCGACGTTCGAGGCGGTACGGGCGGTGCTCGACGCGCTGCGGGACGCGGCACCCGGGTGGGAGCCGGCCACGCACACCGACATCGGCGGCGGCACCGGCGCGGCGAGCTGGGCGGTCGCCGAGGCGTGGGAGGGCGCGGCCCGCACGACGGTCCTGGACTGGGCGGAGCCGGCCCTCGCGCTGGGGCGGGAGCTCGCCGAGGGGGTCTTCGCGGCGGAGTGGCGGCGGGCCCGGATCAGCGGGGCGCTCACGCTCGACGGGACCGACCTCGTGACGGTCTCGTACGTCCTGAAGGAGCTGACCGAATCCGATCGCCGGGCGGTCGTGACCGAGGCGGCGCGGGCGGCTCAGGCCGTCGTGATCGTGGAACCGGGCACACCCGACGGCTACGAACGGATCATCGCCGCGCGGTCGCTGCTCGTGGAGGCGGGGCTGACGGTCGCGGCGCCGTGCCCGCACAGCGGGGCCTGCCCGATCGAACCGGGCACGGACTGGTGCCACTTCGCGGCGCGGGTGAGCCGCTCCTCGCTGCACCGCCAGGTGAAGGGCGGCTCGCTGCCGTACGAGGACGAGAAGTTCAGCTACGTCGCGGCGACCCGCTTCCCCGTCGTGCCGGCGCCCGCGCGGATCACGCGCAAGCCGCAGATCCGCAAGGGGCAGGTCCTGCTCGACCTGTGCGGGCCCCCGGAGGCGGGACTGACCCGCGAGACGGTCACCAAGCGCCACGGCGCGCTCTACCGTGCGGCGCGCGACGCCGACTGGGGCGACGCCTGGCCGCCGGAGGACTGAGCCCGGCAAGATCGGCAAGACCCCCCTGGGCCCGCGGGCGCGACCCCCGGAGGCGTGACGCCCCCGGGGGCGGGGCGGGCGGGTGTCAGGCCGCCGTCCGCAGCTCCTGGGTGCAGCACTTGACGCTGCCGCCGCCCTTGAGGAGTTCCGACAGGTCCATGCCCACCGGGTCGAAGCCCCGGTCCCGCAGCGGTTCGAACAGGCCCACCGCGGCCTGGGGCAGCAGCACGTGCAGGCCGTCACTGACGGCGTTCAGGCCGAGCGCCGCGGCGTCGCGCTCCGTGGCCAGCAGGGCGTCGGGGAAGAGCCGGGCCAGGACGGCCCTGCTCCCGGGGGAGAAGGCGTCCGGGTAGTACATGATCTCGTCGCGGGCGTCGTCCAGGACGCACAGCGCCGTGTCCAGGTGGTAGTAGCGCGGGTCCACCAGCTCCAGACCGATCACCGGGCGGCCGAAGTACTCCTGTGCCTCGTCGTGCGAGAGCGGACTGGAGCGGAAGCCGCGGCCGGCCAGGATCCAGGAGGCGGTCACGGCGAAGTCGCCCTCGCCCTCGTTCACGTGCTCCGGCTCCCACAGGTCCGCGTAACCGTTCCTGCGGAACCAGTCCAGGTGCGCCACCGCCTCGTCGGTGCGCTCCGGGTGGGCGAACCGGGCGCCGAGCACCCGGCCGTCCACGACGGTCGCGCCGTTCGCGGCGAAGACCATGTCCGGCAGGCCCGGTCGCGGGTCGAGCAGCTCGACGCCGTGGCCGAGCGAGCGGTAGCGGTCGCGCAGGTCCTCCCACTGGGCGAGGGCCAGGGGCAGGTCGACCGGTTTCGTGGGGTCCATCCAGGGGTTGATGGAGTACGTCACCTCGAAGTGCGTGGGTGGGCACATCAGGTAACGGCGAAGCGAAGCCTCGCGCGGAGTAGGGCGCAATGAGGGCTCCTCACGGACGGTGGTTCGGACGGTCCCCATGGTCCGCCCTCCCCGGCGTCCGCGCAGTGAACCGTTCGGGTGGTTCGGCCGAATACCGGCGTACCACAGGTGGCGAGACGCGTCGTCTCGCGAGTGTTAGATTGCCTCCATGTCCGACACCAAGGCCCCCGACGCCTCGCGCCGCAGCGAACGCTCCCGCCGCGCCATCTACGACGCCGCCCTCGCCCTCGTCACCGAGTCCGGTTACACCAGGACCACGATCGAGGGCATCGCCGCCCGCGCGGGTGTCGGCAAGCAGACGATCTACCGCTGGTGGCCCTCCAAGTCCGCCGTTCTGCTCGACGCCTTCCTCGACCTCGCCGCGCGGGCCCACGAGGCCCTCGGCGGCGACGCCGAGAGTGAGATCCCCGACACCGGGGACCTCGCCGCCGACCTCAGGTTCGTGCTGCGCGCGACCGTCGACGAGCTGAACGACCCGACCTACGACGGCCCCTCCCGCGCGCTGGCCGCCGAGGGACTGGTCGATCCGGAGCTCGGCGCCCGGTTCGTCGAGCGACTCCTCGAACCCCAGCTCCAGTACTACGTGCGCCGCATCGAGGCCGCCCAGGCGGCCGGGGACGTCGACCCCGCCGTCGACCCGCGCATCGCCCTCGAACTCCTGGTCGGCCCTCTGAACCACCGCTGGCAGCACCGCACCCTGCCGCTGACCCACGCCTACGCCGACACCCTCGTCGACTACGTCCTGCGCGGTATCGCCCCCCGCTCCTGAGGTCCCTGTGCGCCGTCCCACCCCACCCCGGTTGGGAAGTCCGGTCACCCGGAGCGCAGGATGGTGGGACCATGGGCAGAGCCGAACGGGCGAGCACGAGCGTGTGAGGGGATAGATGGGCGACGGCAAAGGCCGCTACCGCGGCACGGACAGCAGGCTCGCGGGATGGCTGCGCAGGCGCCCCCGCCGCACCCCCGCGGACGACGGGAACGACCGCGAGAAGCTGCTCCTGGCCGTCGCCGCCGCGGGAATGCCCCTCGCCCCCGCCGCGTACCCCGTCGGCTACCGATGTTCCTGCGAGCGCATGGGCTGCCCCACCCCGGCCCGGCATCCGGTGTCCTTCGCCTGGCAGACCCAGTCGACCACCGACCGCGCCCAGATCGAACGCTGGGCCCGTGCCGAGCCCGCCGCGAACTTCGTCACCGCCACCGGCATGGTGCACGACGTCCTCGACGTCCCGCTGGAGGCCGGGCGCGGCGCCCTGGCCCGGCTCCTCGACCAGGGGATCGACGTCGGCCCCGTCGCCGAGTCCGCGCCGACCGCGGGCGACGGCGCACGGATGCTCTTCTTCACCGCCACCCGAGGCACCCCCGAGGACGAGGACGAGTGGTGGCCCTGCGAGCTGGACTGCCATCCGGAGACCATGGACGAGCATCCGGGGCTGCGCTGGCACTGCCGGGGCAGCTACGTGCTCCTGCCGCCGTCCCGGCTCATCGGTGACGAGGAGGAGCACCCGGGGGTCTCCTGGGCCCGCGGCCCCGAGCACCCGCTGCCGGACCCCCTGAACCTGCTGGAGACCCTCACCGACGCCTGCGCCCGGCACCTCGCCGAGCAGGAGGAGCAGCAGTCGGGCCACGAGGTCGCCTGGCCGTTGAGCCGTTGAGCCGTTGAGCCGTTGAGCCGTTGAGCCCCGCGGGTCCTGTCCGCCCGGACAGGACCCGGACCGCCTACGAGCCCTCCGCCGCCGTCACGCCCTGCAGCCGCCCCGCGACCGTGACCCCGTCCTGCGTCGCGCCCGCCGGCTTCACGAGCACCGCCTGGCTGGACACCCACGTCTTGGTGACCGACCGCTTGATCTCGCCGGTCAGCAGGGCCTTCACGTCGGCGCCGACCTTCGGGCGGTAGCCCTGGGCCGCGGTCTGCCGCTCGAAGTACTTCGTCGCGAAGAAGACCAGCGCCCCGCCCTCCCGCGTCGCGAGCCCCAGCGGCGCGAAATCGCCGGTGTCCGTGGCCTCGTCGATGTACTGGGTGGCGAGACCGGCCCGCTGGGCCGACTTCTGCCGCTCGGTCCGCCACAGCGAGGTGTGCGGACCGGCGGCGAACGGCCCGGGCCGGCCGGTCGAGAGGTAGGAGACGTACTCCCTGCCGAGGTTCTGCGGCGCGACCGCCAGCCGTGCGGAGTCGGGTGGGACCGGGACCGCGAAGCCGGCGTCGTCGGTCGCGAAGGCCGGTACCTCGTCCGGGGTGAGGATCGTCAGATAGGCGACCTCCCACAACTGCGTGGCGCCGTTGCGGACGAACACCAGCAGCCAGCGGTTGTCACCGGGCCCCTGGTCGGTGTCCCGGTTGGAGTCGGTGTCCGCGACGAACCAGCGCGGCCAGCCCGCCTTCTTCGGCAGCAGGAACGTCGCGTCCGACAGCTCCAGCGGCACGTGGCCCGGGTTCCCGTTCGGACTTGTGACCGAACGGGACTTCAGGCCCGCCTGGTTGATCGCCCCGAGCGGACCGGTGACCCGGCCCGCGGTGAGGGCCGGGTCGTTCGCCTTGTCGCCCTTGTTGTAGGCGTCGACGAAGTCCTTGAGAGCCTGCTCGGCCTCAGACTTCGTCGCCGCCGGCAGGAGCTCCAGCTCGCCGTGCACCGTCACGCAGCTGCTCGCCGTCAGCGCCAGCACCGTCGCCGCCGCCGTCGCCACGAGCGCCCTCGCCGGCCGCCTCAGCTTTCTCATCGGTCGCCTTCTGCTCCTTCACCCGCACGGACGGAACCGACCCTACCGGGGCCAGGAACAGGACGAGGGTCGGGATCAGATAGAGCGCCCACACCGTGACCTGAACGACCGTCGGGTCGGGCTGGAAGTTGAAGACGCCCTTCAGCAGGGTGCCGTACCAGCTGTCCGGCGGGATCGTCTCCGAGACGTCGAAGGCCTTGTTCGCGAGACCCCCGACGAAACGCGCCTCCTGCAGGTCGTGCACGCCGTACGCCAGCACGCCGGCCGCCACCACGACCAGCATGCCGCCGGTCCAGGTGAAGAACTTCGCCAGGTTGATCCTGAGCGCGCCGCGGTAGAACAGCCAGCCGAGGACGATCGCGGTCGCGATGCCCAGCAGTACGCCGGCCAGCGGGGCGGACGTGCCGTCCTGCGAGGCCCGTACGGACGCCCACACGAACAGCGCCGTCTCCAGGCCCTCGCGGCCCACGGCCAGGAAGGCCGTGGCGACCAGCGCGCCGGTGCCCATCTGCAGCGCCGCGTCCAGCCGCCCGTGCAGCTCCTTCCTCAGGTGCCGCGCCGTCCGCCGCATCCAGAAGACCATCCAGGTCACCAGGCACACGGCGACGATGGAGAGCGAGCCGCCCAGCAGCTCCTGCGCCTCGAACGTCAGCTCCTGCGAGCCGAATTCGAGGGCGAAGCCGAAGGCCAGGGCCAGCGAGACCGCCACCCCGATGCCGATCCAGATCGGCTTCAGGGCGTCACGGCGGCCCGTCTTCACCAGGTACGCGATGAGGATGCAGACGACCAGGCTGGCCTCCAGGCCCTCGCGGAGGCCGATCAGATAGTTGCCGAACACGCCGGCTCCCTTCGGTAATGCCCGGGCACTGCTACGAGAACAGCGCCCGGCCCCACCAGTCGTCCTTGTCGCGGACGCCCGGCGGGACGGCGAACAGCGCCGAACCCACGTGCTGGATGTACTCGTTGAGGACGTCGGCCCGCGCCAGCGAGGTCTGCACCGGGATGAAGCCCTTGCGGACGTCGCGCTGGTACGCGAGGAAGAACAGGCCCGCGTCGAGGCGGCCCAGGCCGTCCGTGCCGTCCGTGAAGGAGTAGCCGCGGCGCAGGATCGTCGCCCCGTCGTTGGAGTCCGGGTGCGCGAGCCGGACGTGCGCCTCCGGCTTCATCGCCTTCAGGAACGGCTCGTCGTGCTCCTTGGCCTTGCCGACGGCCGCGCCCTCGCGCTTGTCGCGGCCGAAGATGTCCTCCTGCTCCTGGAGCGAGGTGCGGTCCCAGGTCTCGATGTTCATCCGGATCCGGCGCGCCACCAGGTACGAGCCGCCCGCCATCCACGCGGAGCCGTCCTTCTCGGCGGCCCACACGTGCTTGTCGAGCGCGGCGGTGTCGGTGCCCGCGATGTTCCGGGTGCCGTCCTTGAAGCCCATCATGTTGCGCGGGGTCTGCGCCTCGGGCGTCGTCGAGGAGGTCTTGCCGAAACCGAGCTGCGACCAGCGGACCGCGACCCTGCCGAAGCCGATCCGGGCCAGGTTGCGGATCGCGTGCACCGCGACCTGGGGGTCGTCGGCGCAGGCCTGGACGCACAGGTCGCCGCCGCTGCGGGCCGCGTCCAGGTTGTCGCCGGGGAACTTCGGCAGGTCGACCAGGGCCCCGGGCCGCCGGTCCTTCAGGCCGAAGCGCCCGTCGAACAGGGAGGGGCCGAAGCCGATGGTGAGGGTGAGGCGGCACGGCTTGAGGCCGAGAGCCTCGCCGGTGTCGTCCGGCGGAGCCTCCGGCAGGCCGCCGTAGGCGCCCTCGCCGACCTCGTGACCGGCCGTCATGAGCTCGGCGGCGCGCGTCCAGTCCTTGAGGAGCTGGACGAGCTCGGCCCGGTCCTTCGTCTTCACGTCGAAGGCCGCGAAGTGCAGCCGGTCCTGGACGGCGCTGGCGATGCCGGCCTGGTGGGGGCCGTGGAAGGGGACGGCGGAGCCGCTGTCGGCGGCGGGCACCGCGGTGTCCCCGGTGCGGGTCAGGGCGACGGCGCCGCCGGCCGCGGCGGCGCCGAGCGCGAGCCCGGCACCTCCCCAGCCGAGCACCGTGCGCCGGGAGGCCGTCGGCTCGTTCGGGCGATCGGTCGACTCGGTCATCTCGGTCCTCCCGGCTTACTTCACGACCGCGGCGGCGAGCTTGGAGAGCGGCTCGGCCAGCGCGTTGACGCCGTCCGAGAGCTCCTTGCGCTCCGCCTTGCCGACCTTGTCGTACGAGGTGAAGACGTAGGAGGTCTTGTCCGTGCGGTACTTGTCCAGGAGCGCGTTCAGGGCCGCGAACTGCTTGTCCAGGTCGGCGACGAGCTTCGGGTCGTTCTTGGAGGCGACCGGCTTGAGCAGCTCGAAGGACTTCTGGGCACCCTCGACGTTCGCCTTGAAGTCGACCAGGTCGGTGCGGGAGTAACGCTCCTCCTCACCCGTGACCTTGCCGCTGGCGACCTCGTCCAGGAGCTCCTTGGCGCCGTTGGCCATGGAGGTGGGGGTGATGTCGGCCTTGCCGACGCGCTTCACCCAGTCCGCGAGGTCCTTGTCGAGGAGGTCGGCGAGCTGCTTCTCGCGGTCGCCGATCTTCTTGTCCTGCCAGAGCGCCTTCTCCAGGCGGTGCCAGCCGGTCCAGTCCTTCGCCGGGTCCTGGCCGTCCTCCAGGCCGTCCTCGCGGACGTCGACCTTCGGGTCGATGTCGCCGAAGGACTCCGCGACGGGCTCGGTCCGCTCCCAGCCGATGCGGGAGTCGGCGTAGGCCTTCTTCGCGGCCTCGACGTCACCGGCGCGGACGGCGTCGGTGAAGACCTTCACCTTCGGCAGGGTCTCCTCGGCCTGCGCCTGCACGTACTGGCGGTAGGCCGCGACGGCGGCGTCCATCTCGGGGGAGCGCGCCGCACCCTTGGCGCCACCGGTGACGGTGACCTTCTGGCTGATGCCCGCGCCCTTCATGCCCGGCTTGCAGACGATCGCGTAGTCGCCGGCCTTGACCTCGGCGGTGATGGTCGCCTTGGTGGAGGGGCCGATGTTCTCGCGCTCGGTGACGATCCGGCCGTCCGGGTAGAGGACGTAGACCTCGGTGACCTTGGAACCCTGGTTCTCCACGGCGAGCTTCACGTGCCCGGCGGGGAACTCGGTCTTGGACACGGTGCAGGAGTCGTCCTTCGCGACGACCTGGACGGCGCCGTCGCCCTTGGCGTCGCTTTTCTCGGCGCAGCCCGTGACAGCGGTCAGAGCTGCCGCGGTCGCGGCGGCGGTGACGACGGAGAGACGGACGGCTCGCATAGAGGGCTCCATGGAAGGACGAGGGTGCCGGGAACGGGTTGGTCCGGCGCTGAGGCGGACCTAACTTAACCGAGGCTTACCTGAGCGGTACCCAGGCGTCCAGTGATTCAGCTCTCAGGTTCCCGGTCGGGGCACAGCGGGATCACAGCTCGCTCATGGTCGACCCATGACAGGGTCAAGTGCGGGTCAAGCCAGTTGATTCGGGCGTTTTGCGAAGAAGAGGCGGCCGGGTGGGGGGTGACGAGCGGCACGCCCGTGCGCGGATGCGGGAGGGGTGCGGGTTTCGCCCGGTCCGTGGCCTCCTCGCCGTATCGCGAAGGACCCGCCCGGGCACGGCCGATCGCGGGTGGTCCGGCGGAACGGGACTCCTGGATGTTTCAATTCCGCCATGAACACGACCGTGACTGACATCGTGCGCAGCGCCACCGACATCGACGTACTGCGCGTCTTCTGCGCCGGCGACGGCCGGTACGGCAACGCCCTCGGCGTCGTACGCGACGGCCGTACGCACCCCGACGAGGCGTCCCGGCAGGCGCTCGCCAAGGAACTCGGCTTCAGCGAGACGGTGTTCGTCGACGATCCGGAGCGCGGCGTCGTCGACATCTACACGCCCGGCGTCCGGCTGCCGTTCGCCGGGTACCCGGTGGTCGGCGTGGCCTGGCTGCTGGATCTGGAGGTCGTCTGTCCGCCGGTGGGCGAGGTGTGGGTGCGCGGCGACGGGGAGTTCACCTGGATCGAGGCCCGTGCCGAGTGGGCCCCGCCGCGGACCCTGCGGCGGTACGCCTCGGCCGCGGAGGTCGACGCGCTGGAGGTGCCCGAGCCGGGGGAGTGGGTCTACGCCTGGGCCTGGGAGGACGAGGCGGCCGGCCGCGTCCGGGCGCGGGGGTTCCCGGGGCGCGGGGACGGCATCGACGAGGACGAGGCCACCGGCGCGGCGGCGATCCTGCTGACGGCCGAGCTGGGCCGGGCCCTGAACATCACGCAGGGCCGGGGCTCACAGCTCCTGACGGCCCCCGGCCCCGACGGCGTGATCGAACTCGGCGGGCGGGTCCGGCTGGAGGCGACGCTGGCACCGCCGCTCACCAGCTGAGTCCGGCGGCGGGGACGTCTCCCCGCTCACGAGCGGGCTCCGGGTGCGGGGTACGTCCCCGCACCCGGAGCCCGCGCGGGCTTCAGGCGCTGAGCGGGAACTCGCCGGCCAGCTCGCGGAACACCGCGCCGTTGAAGTCGAAGGCTCGCTTGCACTCGTCGACGATCCGCTGCTTCTCCAGGTCGTCGGCGGCCACGCCGTCGAGCAGTTCGCGGTAGCCGCGCTTGAAGGCGGCCGGGTTGGCGATCTCCTCGAAGACGTAGAAGCGGACGCCGTCGCCCTTGCGGGCGAAGCCCCAGGTGCGCTCCGCCCTGTCGCGGATGATCTGGCCGCCGGAGAGGTCGCCGAGGTAGCGCGTGTAGTGGTGCGCCACGTATCCGGCGGGCCATGCGCGGGCGCAGTGCGCGACGCGCTCCGCGTAGGTCGCCGTGGCGGGCAGCGGGGAGAGCCCGGCGCGCCAGTCCGGGCCCCGCAGGTGGGCCAGGTCCTGCTCCAGCGCGGCCGTGCGGAACAGCTCCGGCTGTATGAAGGGCCCGGCGACGAGGTCGCCCTTCAGCGCCTCGGCGCCGTCCTCCAGGGCCCGGTACACGAACCAGAGCTGCTCCGTGTAGCGCGCGTAGGCGTCCACGCCGAGCCGTCCGCCGAGGAGGTCGCTCATGAACGTCGACGTCTCGGCCTCGGTGTGCTGCTCGTGCGAGGCCGTGCGGATGAGCGTCGAGAAGGGCGTGTCCAAGGCGTGCCTCCGGGGACCTTGCCGATGGGGACGGGAACCTGCTGGAATACTGCTACTTAGGCTTACCTAAGTCAACTGGTTCCCGACGTCCTGTCGGTAAGAAGCTACCCCGCGCGAGCGTCAGGGCAACGTGAGGATTTCGGTCCCGGTGTCCGTCACCACGAGCGTGTGCTCGAACTGCGCGGTCCGCTTCCGGTCCTTGGTCACGACGGTCCACCCGTCGTCCCACATGTCGTACTCGTGGGTGCCCAGCGTCAGCATCGGCTCGATGGTGAACGTCATGCCCGGCTGGATCACCGTGGTCGCGTGCGGGGAGTCGTAGTGCGGGATGATCAGGCCGGAGTGGAAGGACGAGTTGATGCCGTGCCCGGTGAAGTCCCGGACGACGCCGTAGCCGAAGCGCTTGGCGTACGACTCGATGACCCGTCCGATGATGTTGATCTGGCGGCCGGGCTTCACGGCCTTGATGGCGCGGTCGAGGGACTCGCGGGTCCGCTCGACCAGCAGCCGCGACTCCTCGTCGACGTCGCCGCACAGGTAGGTCGCGTTGTTGTCGCCGTGGACGCCGTGGATGTACGCCGTGACGTCGAGGTTCACGATGTCGCCGTCGTTGAGGACGGTGGAGTCCGGGATGCCGTGGCAGATGACCTCGTTGACCGAGGAGCACAGCGACTTCGGGAACCCGCGGTAGCCGAGCGTGGAGGGATAGGCCCCGTGGTCGCACATGAACTCGTGCGCGACCCGGTCCAGCTCGTCCGTGGTCACGCCGGGGGCGATGTGCTTGGCGGCCTCCTCCATCGCCTGGGCCGCGATGCGACCGGCGATCCGCATCCGCTCGACGGTGTCGGAGTCCTGCACCTCCGGTCCCTTGTACGGCGTGGGGGCGGGCTTCCCGACGTACTCGGGACGACGGATGGCTCCCGGAACGGAGCGGTGGGGGGAGAGTTCCCCGGGCACGAGCAGCGACTGGCCAGACATACCAGCGAGTCTAACGACCGGGTCTGGGGCAGCATGGCGACAGAGGAAGGAGCCGACGATGGCCCTGTTCAAGAAGCGCACGGCGGGCAAGCCGGGCGAGTGGTACTACTGCCTGGAGCACAAGAAGGTCGAGGAGGGCCCCGAGTGCCCGGCCAAGAACCGCTTCGGCCCGTACGCGTCCCGTGAGGAGGCGGCCCACGCCATGGAGACGGCGAAGGAACGCAACCTGGAGTGGGAGAACGACCCGAAGTGGCACGACGCCCCGGCGTCCGACGGCTCCCGGGACGACACGCCCTAAGGGCTGTCCCGTAATCCGCGGTGGGTCGGCGCACGGCGTCGGATGCGGTGCATCGCAAGGCGGAGGGTCGTCCTCATACTGGGCGTATTCGGGCGATCCGACAACGCCGCGTGGGGGCACCCCCGGCCGAAGGCTGGGGGAGTGCCGTAGCCGGCGTCGTGCGCCCGCCGGGGATTACGGGACAGCCCTTAGGGACCTGCCCCGGCGATCTCCGGGTCGGCCCGACGCCGAGGTCCTGGCGCCGAGGCCCTGACCTCGGGGGCCGCCCGGCCGCCCCTTCGCGCCGGCCGGGGCGGCCGCGGTCCGTGCCGCGCCCGTCCCGGCCGGCGCGCGAACGCACTCGATCGGGCGATCCGGCACGGCGGCCGTACCGCCCCCGCGGTGTCCCGGACCGCCGCCGGCTACCCGACCTCCGACGTCTCCCGCCCCCGCGCCGCCTTCCGGCGCAGCGCGTCCTCGTCCGTCGCGGCGTCGTACGTCAGCAGCCGGGGCAGCGTCAGGCAGAGCAGGCCCACCGAGGCGACGCAGGCCAGCCCGCCCGACCAGATCGCCGGGCGGGTGCCCGTCCAGCCGGCCATCGCGCCGGCGCGGACCTGCCCCAGCTGGGGGCCGACGCTGTAGGAGAGGACCTCGATGCCGGCCAGCCGGCCGCGCAGCTCCTCCGGGATCGTCTGGTTCCAGATCGTGGAGCGGCCGAGCCCGCTCAGCATGTCGCCGGCGCCGGCGAAGGCCAGGCACAGCAGCACCAGCCAGATGTCGTCGAACCGGCCGGCCAGTGCGATCGCGAGTCCCCAGCCCGCCGCGCCGAACACCACCAGGAGGCCGTGTCGGCGGACCTTCGAGGTCCAGCCGCTGGTGAGGCCGAGGACGAGGGAGCCGACCGATCCGGCCGCGTACATCAGGCCCAGCGCCCAGTCGGCGTCCAGCTCGTCCGCGAGGAACGGGAAGATCGTGTTCGGGAAGGCGAAGAACATCGCCGCGAGGTCGATCGCGTAGGTGCCCAGCAGCACCGGCCGCGACCAGGCGTAGCGCGCCCCCTCCGCGATGCCGCGCAGCGAGGGCTTCTCGGCGTCGTGCGCGGGCGGGGCGGGGGCCAGCCGGCGGCAGAGCAGCACCGACGCGGCGAAGCCGGCGATCGTCAGGCCGTAGGCCGGCGCGTGCCCGGCGTAGGCGACCACGAGGCCCGCGAGCGCCGGGCCCGCGATCGCGCCCGTCTGCCACCGCAGCGAGTTGAGCGCGGCCGCGGCGGTCTGCTGCTCGTGCGGCACGATGCGGGCGAGGAGGGAGTCCAGCGCGGGTCGCTGGAGCCCGGCCAGCGCGGAGACGCAGGCCGCGACGAGGTACAGGGGCCACAGCATCGGGGAGGGCAGCAGCGCGTTCAGGAACAGGACCAGCGCGAGGACACCCAGTCCGGCCTCGGTGAGGATGATCACCTTGCGCCGGTCGACCGCGTCGGCGAGCGCCCCGCCGTAGAGACCGAACACCACCAGCGGGACCAGCTCCACCGCGCCCATCGCGCCCACGGCGAACGGCGAGTTCGTGAGGTCCTTGATCTGGAGGGGGAGGGCGATCAGCGCCATGAAGCTGCTGAAGTACGTCACCAGCCCCTGGATCCACAGCAGCCGGAAGTCGGCGGACGACCGCCACGGCGCCGTGTCGGGCAGGACGGATGCCAGTCTCACCGACAGCTTGGAGGTCACGAGGGGTCATGCTCGTGCCGATCGGTGCCGGAGGCAACCGGATTTCGTCGCCCGCTACCAGGGCGCCTGCGGAGGGACCGTCAGGTGGTCGGTCAGTGCGGAGAGCCGGTCCCGGAAGCGTCGCCGGCCGCGTGCGGAAGGCAGGCTGTTCTCCCCGGCCGCCGCGCTGACCAGATGCTGGACCGTGTCCAGGTCGACCTCCGCCGAGGCGTCCACCGTGAGCGCCTCGTGCGCCAGCCCGTGCACCTCCGGATCGCCGCCGTCCAGCGACAGGACCGTCGCCCCGGCCCTGCGGGCGTCGTGCACCCGCTCCAGGAGGCCGGCGTCGGCCCGCTCCGGGGCGACCATCAGCAGCGTCGACCCCCGCCCGGCCGACTCCAGCCGGTTCAGCCCGACCGCCAGGTGCGCCGGATCCCCGGGCCGCACCCGGTGCCGGACCAGCGTCGGCGCCAGCTCCGGCTGCCCGGACCAGGCCGACTCGTCGACCAGGTGCGCGGCCAGGTGCCAGGGCTCGTACCCGGCCGTCCCCACCAGGAGCAGCCCGCCGCCCCGGGGCACGACGGAGGCCTGCAGGACGCCCGCGAACCGGCGGGCCTCCCGCGGCCACGCCGTTCCGGCCAGTACTTCCCGCAGCAACGCGACGCGTACGGCATCCATGGGGCCGCATACTGCCGCAGCCGGCCCCGCGCCGGGGCCGGTCGCGCACGTTCCACCCGTACGGGATCCCCGCCCGGCCGACCGGCCAGTAATGTCGGGGCCATGACTTCCGACACCCCCACTCCCGCTCCCGCGCCCAAGGACCCCTGGGACCTGCCCGACGTCTCCGGACTCGTCGTCGGTGTCCTCGGCGGGACCGGCGACCAGGGCCGCGGCCTCGCCTACCGGCTCGCCAAGGCCGGCCAGAAGGTGATCATCGGTTCGCGTGCCGCCGACCGCGCCCAGGCCGCCGCCGGCGAGCTCGGCCTCGGCGTCGAAGGAGCCGACAACGCCGAGTGCGCCCGCCGCAGCGACATCGTGATCGTCGCCGTTCCGTGGGACGGGCACGCCAAGACCCTCGAAACCCTGCGGGACGAGCTGGCGGGCAAGCTCGTCGTCGACTGCGTCAACCCGCTCGGCTTCGACAAGAAGGGCGCCTACGCCCTGAAGCCCGCGGAGGGGTCCGCCGCCGAACAGGCCGCCGCCCTGCTGCCCGGCTCCCGGGTCACCGCCGCCTTCCACCACCTGTCCGCGGTGCTCCTCCAGGACGCCTCGATCGACGAGATCGACACGGACGTGATGGTCCTCGGCGAGGAGCGCGCCGACGTCGAGATCGTCCAGGCGCTCGCCGGCCGCATCCCCGGCATGCGGGGCGTCTTCGCGGGCCGGCTCCGCAACGCCCACCAGGTCGAGTCGCTCGTCGCCAACCTGATCTCGGTCAACCGGCGCTACAAGGCGCACGCCGGGCTGCGCGTCACCGACGTCTGAGCGCCCCGCCCGGGCGCCTGCGGGCACGGGCCCGGGCATGGGGGACACTGGTCGGGCACCATCAGCCGTACCGGACAGGAGCCGACCCCCATGCCCCGCCTCGCTCTCTACGCCCTCGTCGTCTGCGCCCTCGCCGTGGTCGCGGCCGTCGTCTCCTTCGTCCAGGGCAGCTTCCTCGGCGTGATCTGGGTGCTGCTCGCCGGCCTGTCCTCGAACATGGCCTGGTACTACGTCCGCCGGGCCAAGGCCGAGAGCACCGCGGCCTCCGAGGCCTAGGAAGCGTCCGGACCCGGCGCCCGTCCGGCCCTGACACGGACCGCCGGAGCTCAGCCGACCCGGCAGAGTTCCGGCGTCTCCTGCCAGAACCGGAACAGCTCCGAGCCGCAGTAGCGGTACACCTCCGGCACCCCGAGCGAGCGCATCAGCGCGTCGATCGTGTCGAAGAACGCGCCGTTGACCGCCGGCACGAAGAGCAGCGCGATCACGACGAAGAACCCGTACGGCGCGTACGGCTCGATCTGCCGCTTCAGCCGGTACGACAGCCACGGCTCGACGACCCCGTACCCGTCGAGGCCGGGCACCGGAAGCAGGTTCAGCAGCGCCGCCGTCACCTGGAGGAACGCCAGGAAGGCCAGCGCGAAGCGGAAGGGCAGCGGCACGCCGTCGAGCAGGTGCAGCCAGAACGGCGCCGTGCAGACGACCGCGAACAGGACGTTGGCCAGCGGCCCCGCGAGCGAGATCAGGCTGTGCTTCCAGCGGCCCCGGATCCGGCCCTGCTCGATGAAGACCGCGCCGCCCGGCAGACCGATGCCCCCCATGATCACGAAGAGCACCGGCAGGATGATGCTGAGCACCGCGTGGGTGTACGCGAGCGGGTTGAGCGTGAGGTAGCCCTTCGCCCCGATCGTGATGTCCCCGCTGTGCAGCGCGGTGCGGGCGTGCGCGTACTCGTGCAGGCACAGCGACACGATCCAGGCCGAGGTCACGAAGAGGAAGACCGCGAGGCCGGGAGAGGTCGCGAAGCCGGTCCACACGGCCCAGCCGGTGACCGCCATGACGGCGAGGATCGCCAGGAAGACCGGGCTGATCCTGCGCTCGTGGCTGCGGGTGGTGGCCGTGGACATCGGTGGGACTCCCTGGAGGACGGGGTGCTGTGCGGGGAACGTGCCGGGGTGGGGGTGAGTTCCTGCGACGTCCCCCGGCTCACGGAGAATAGGGCCTGTGCGCTACTCAGTCCTCGGCCCCACCCTCGCCCACCGCCCCGACGGCACGCCCGTCCCCATCGGCGGTCCCCGGCTGCGGGCCCTGGTGACCGTGCTCGCGCTGCGGGCCGGGCGCGCCGTCCCCGTCCCCGTCCTCGTCGACGAGGTCTGGCACGGGGAGCCGCCCGCGGACGGCGCCGCGGCGCTCCAGGCCCTGGTCGGGCGGGCCCGCCGGGCGCTCGGGCACGAGGCCGTGGTCTCCGCGGACGGCGGCTACCGGCTCGCCGCGGGCCCCGAGGACGTGGACGCGCGGCGCTTCGAACGGCTCGCGGCGGACGGCCTCCACGCCCTGGAGTCCGGGGATCCGGCCCGCGCCGCCGGGCTCCTCGACGAGGCCCTCGGGCTCTGGCGGGGACCCGCGCTCGCCGACCTGCCCGACCGCGCGGCCGAGGCGTCCCGCTGGGAGGCCCGCCGCCTGGACGCCCGCCGTGCCCGCCTCGGCGCCGCCCTCACCCTCGGACAGGCCGCCACCGTCCTGCCCGAACTCGCCGCGCTCTGCGAGGAACACCCGCTGGACGAACTGCTCCAGGCCCTGCGGATCCGGGCGCTGCGCGACACCGGCCGCGCGGCCGAGGCCCTCGCGGCCTACGACGCGGTCCGCCGCGAACTCGCCGGCCGCCTCGGGACCGACCCGTCCCCCGCGCTGCGGGCCCTGCACACGGAGCTCCTGGCCACGGACCCGGCCACCGCCCCCACCGCCTCGGCCCCCGGCTCCGCCCCGGCCTCCGCCGGGACCACCGGCAACCTCCGCGCCCGGCTGACCAGTTTCGTCGGGCGTGAGAGGGACATCGCCGCCGTACGGGAGGACCTGCGCGGCGCCCGGCTCGTCACGCTCCTCGGGCCCGGCGGCGCCGGCAAGACCCGGCTCTCCCAGGAGGTCGCGGACGCCGCGTCCGACGCGTGGCCGGACGGGGTGTGGCTGGCCGAACTGGCTCCCGTCACGGACCCGCAGGCCGTGGCCGAGGCCGTCCTCGGCGCCGTCGGCGCGCGCCAGACCGTCCTCAGGGGCGCCGGCGCCGAGGAACTGCGCACGAACGTCCACGACGACCCGACGGGGCGTCTGGTGGAGCATTGCGGGTCGCGGCGGTTGTTGTTGCTGCTGGACAACTGTGAGCACGTGGTGGGTGTGGTCGCGGGGTTGGTGGAGGTGTTGTTGGCGCGGTGTCCTGGGGTGTCGGTGTTGGCGACGAGTCGGGAGCCGTTGGGGGTGCCGGGGGAGTTCGTGCGTCCGGTGGGGCCGTTGTCGCGGGGTGAGGCGTTGCGGTTGCTGGGGGAGCGGGGTGCTGCGGCGCGTGCGGGTTTTGTGGTGTCGGAGGATGCGGAGGCGTGTGCGGAGATCGGTCGGCGGTTGGACGGGTTGCCGTTGGCGATCGAGTTGGCGGCGGCGCGGTTGCGGTTGTTGAGTCCGCGGCAGATCGCGGATCGGTTGGATGATCGTTTCGCGTTGTTGACGTCGGGGGCGCGGACGGTGTTGCCGCGTCAGCAGACGTTGCGTGCGGTGGTGGACTGGTCGTGGGATCTGTTGGACGAGGGTGAGCGGGGGGTGTTGCGGCGGCTTTCGGTGTTCTCGGGCGGGTGTGGTCTGGAGGCGGCGGAGGCGGTGTGCGGGGGGTCCGGTGGGGCCGGGGTGTTGGACGTGCTGGGTGCGTTGGTGGACAAGTCGTTGGTGGTGGCGGCTCCTTCGGAGGAGGGGGTGATGCGTTACCGGTTGCTGGAGACGGTGGGGGAGTACGCGGGAGAGCGGCTGGACGAGGCGGGTGATCGTGCGGTGGCCGAGCGGCGGCATCTGACGTACTACCGCGAACTCGCCCGCACCACCGACCCCGAACTCCGCGGCGGCGGACAGCTCGCGGCCATGGCCCGCTTCCGCCTCGAGTACGAGAACCTGCGGACCGCCCTGCGCCGCGCCGTCACCGCCCGGGACGAGCACGAGGCGCTCAGCCTCGTCCACGCCCTCCTCTGGTACTGGCAGATGCGCGACCTGCGCGTCGACGCCCTGCACTGGGCCGAGGCCGTCGCCGCCCTCGGCCCGGACCCCTTCGGACCGGACGCGCCGCCCGTCGTCCCCCTCTTCGCGCACGTCACCGCCGCGCCGCCGCCGTTCGACGAGGACACGCTGTGGGAGGCCCGGCGCGGGGCGCGGCTCATCGAGCTGCTGAACATGGACCACCAGACCGGTCGGTGGACCACCCCCGAGGGCATCGAGCGACTGCGGCGCATCACCGACGCCTACCCGCCCGGGCTGCCGCAGACCTGCCGGCTGCCCGGCTCCTTCTCCGTCTTCGCGGTGCTGCTGACCGGCGACGTCGAAGGGATGCGGACCTCGCTGGACGCCACCGTCGAAGCCTGCCGGACCCACGGCTACGCCTGGGAGCTGGCCAACATCCTCCAGCTGCGCGCCAACATGCTCGCCAACCGGGTCTCCTGGGCCGACGGAGCGAGCGCCGACGCCGACGAGAGCCTGGGGATCTTCCTCCGCCTCGACGACGCCTGGGGCGCGGCCGAGGCACTCTCCTCGCGGGGCGAGGCCCGCGAGAAGCGCTGCGAGTTCGAGGGCGCGGCCGAGGACTTCGCCGCGGCCATCGGATACGCGGAGCGGATCGGCGCCCAGTCCCAGACGGCGCTGCTGCGGGCCCGCTACGCCGACACGCTCGCCGCCGTCGGCCGGCACGAGGAGAGCGAGGCGATCCTGCGCCAGGTCCTGGCGGAGGGCCCCGGGCGCGGCCACGAGCCGATGCTCGCCGCGCGGATCTTCCTCGCGATGCTCCTCGGCCGGACCGGCCGCACCGCCGAGGCGCGCGAGCAGCTCACCGAACTGCTGGCCGAGTTCGGCTCCGACACCCTGTCGATCTTCGAGGGCTTCACCTTCGGCAGCCTGGCCTGGCTCGACAACCTGGACGGCCGGTACGCGGCGGCGCTGAAGCTCGTCCGGGAGGCCCTGGACCGGGCGACCGGCGCCCTGTCGCTGATGGTCGCCCCGCAGATGCCGACGATCCACCTGGTCACCGCCGCCTGGGCGCTGGCCGGTCTCGGCGGCGACGACGCCACACGCGCGGCCCGGCTCCTCGGCGCTGTCCCGGACCTTCTCCCGAAGGAACACCGCCTCGCCCCGATGGAGCGGGAGAACCTGGACGCGGCCACCGCGCTGACCCGGTCCGTACTCGGCGACACGGCGTTCGAGGCCGCGTACGCCGAGGGCGGTGGCCTCTCCCTGGAGGAGGCCACCGCCCTGCTCGACGGCGCCGACGCGATCACGAGGCGCGCCGAGTCCTGACGTTCCCGGGCCGTCCCCGGGCGGATCAGGTCTTCTTGCGGAACTTGGCGACCGCGAGCGGCGCCGTGACGACCGTGATCGCCACGGCCCAGCCGAGGGTCATCCACACGGAGTGGGCGACCGGACCGCCGTTGATCAGGTTCCTCGCCGCGTCGGCCAGGTTGGACAGCGGGTTGTAGTCGGTGAAGGTCTCCAGCCAGCCCGGCATCGAGGTCGGGGGAGCGAAGATCGAGGAGCCGAACTGGAGCGGCATCAGTACGATCATGGCCATTCCCTGGACGGCCTGGGCCGTCTTCAGCGTGAGACCGAGCAGGATGAAGATCCACATCAGCGAGGCGCCGAACACCATCGACAGGCCGATGGCGGCGAAGAGGTCGAGGACCGAGGTCTTGATCTCCATGCCGAGCAGGAAGCCCATGCCGAGCAGGATCGCGGTGGCGACCAGCATGCGGCCGACCTCGACGACGATCTTCGCGATGAGGACGGAGGACCGGGCGATCGGCATCGTGCGGAACCGGTCCATGACCCCCTTCTTGAAGTCGTCGTTGATGCCGGTGCCGACGGCCATGGCGATGTTCATGCCCATCATCGCCATCAGGCCGGGGACCACGTAGTTCACGTAGGCGTCGTTGTTGCCCTTGCCGGAGATCGCGCCGCCGAAGACGTACACGAACAGCAGGACGAAGATGATCGGCATCAGGACCGCGTCGAACATCGACTCCGGGTCCTGCTTGATCTGCAGCGCGTTCCGGCGCACCAGGGCGCCGATGTGGCGGAGGTTGGCCCGCAGGCCGATCCGTCCCTCGCCGGGCTGCGCGGCGCGCATCGGCGCCGGCCCGGGGGTGGAGCCGGCGGGCGGCTTCGAGAGCTGCGTGGTCGTGGTGGTGCTCATGCGGCGACCTCCTCGGGAAGCGTGTCGGACACGGTGGCCTTCTCGCCCGTGATGGCCAGGAACACCTCGTCCAGGCTGGGCAGGTGGGTACCGATGTGGGCGATGCCGTAGCCGCGGGCGCCGAGCAGGCCGACGACGGCCGTCAGCTGCTCGTCGCTGAGGATCGGCACGTAGAGCGCGCCCTCGTCGGGGACGACGGTGGCGCCGGCGACCCCGTCCAGGCCGGACTCGCGCAGGGCGCCCGCCATGGCGGGCAGGTCGGCGGAGTCCACCGGGCGGACGGTCAGCGTGCGGCCGCCCACCCGCGCCTTGAGCTCGTCGACCTTGCCGTTGGCGATGACCCGGCCGCGGTCGATGACCGTCAGCTCGCTGGCGAGCTGCTCGGCCTCCTCCATGTACTGGGTGGTGAGCAGCACGGTCACGCCCTCGGAGACCATGTTCTGGACCTCGTCCCAGACCTCGTTGCGGGTGCGGGGGTCGAGACCGGTGGTGGGCTCGTCCAGGTAGAGGACCGCGGGCCGGCCGATCATCGAGGCGGCGAGGTCGAGGCGCCGCCGCATGCCGCCGGAGTAGTTCATCGCCGGCCGCTTGGCGGCCTCGGTGAGCGAGAAGCGCTCCAGCATCGCGTCGGCGCGGCGCCGGGCGTCGGCACGGGACAGGTCGAGCAGCCGCCCGATCATGTAGAGGTTCTCCCAGCCGGACAGCTTCTCGTCGACCGAGGCGTACTGGCCGGTGAGGCCGATGGTGCGGCGGAGCTGGCGGGGCTGCTTCACCACGTCGTACCCGGCGACCCGGGCGGTCCCGGCGTCCGGGACGATCAGGGTGGACAGGCAGCGCACGAGGGTGGTCTTGCCGGCGCCGTTCGGGCCGAGGACCCCGAGCACCGTGCCTTCCCGGACGTCCAGGTCGACCCCGTCCAGGGCCTTCGTCTCGCCGTAGTGCTTCACGAGGCCCCGGACCTCGACGGCGTTGGTGTGTGATCGCGTCATGGCCCCTACTAGACCAGCCGCCACCGACAACCCTCCGACAGACGACCGACAGCGGCCCCGGACGCGCCGACAGCCCGCCGATGGGGGATGTCGGCGGGCTGTCGTCCGTACCGCGATGGCGCGAGGAAAAGCCCCGGTGACCAGGGCGGATCAGGGAGCCGGCGGGCTCCCGGGGGTCAGTGGAAAGTGTGCTCCGGGGCGGGGAAGGCCCCACCGCTGACGTCCTCCGCGAAGGCGCGCGCGGCGTCGCCGAGCGTCTGGCGCAGGTTGGCGTACTGCTTGGTGAAGCGCGGCACCTTGCCGCCGGTGAGGCCGGCCATGTCCGTCCAGACGAGGACCTGAGCGTCGGTCTCGGGCCCCGCGCCGATGCCGATGGTCGGGATGTGCAGGGAACGGGTCACCTCGGCCGCCAGCTCGGACGGCACGAGCTCCAGCACGACCGCGAAGGCGCCGGCGTCCTGGGCCGCCTTGGCGTCGCTCAGCAGCCGGTGCGCGGCCTCGTCGCTGCGGCCCTGCACCCGGTAGCCCATGGTGTTGACGGACTGCGGGGTCAGGCCGAGGTGGGACATCACCGGGATGCCGGCCTGGACCAGCAGCTCGGTCTGCGGCAGCGAACGCTCGCCGCCCTCCAGCTTGACCGCGCCGACGCCGGCGTCCTTGACCAGCCGGGTGGCGTTGCGCAGGGCCTGGACGGGCCCTTCCTGGTACGAGCCGAAGGGGAGGTCGCCGACGACGAGGGCCCGCTTGGTGCCCCGCACGACGGCGGCGGACAGCAGGGTCATCTCGTCCATCGTCACGGGCACGGTGGTGTCGTAGCCGAGGTGACAGTTGCCCATCGAGTCGCCGACGAGGACGACCGGGATGCCCGCCTCGTCGAACACGGACGCCGTCATGGCGTCGTAGGCGGTGAGCATCGGCCACTTCTCGCCGCGGGTCTTGGCGGCGGCGATGTCGTGGACGGTGATGCGGCGCGTGCCCTTGCCTCCGTACAGCGCCTTGCTGCTGTCGGGGGACTGCGTCGGGGCAGGCTGAAGCGTCATGGTGAACGGCTCCTTCGTCATCTCGAGGCGCCCTGACGGCGTCCCCGGATCACGTCCATGGTGGCACTTCACGAGGCGGCGGGGGAAGTGGGCCGGAGTGGTGCTGTTCACACGCCGACCGGGCGAACCATTTCGATACGAGACGGCGCCGTATCGAAATCGGGTAGGCGTGGGGGCATGTCCCAGCCGTCCGCCGTTCCCGCGGCACCCCGGATCCCCGAGGCCGTCCACCGCCGCCGCTGGGTGGTCCTCGGCGTCCTGACGCTCAGCCTGCTGATCGTCGTCCTCGACAACTCGATCCTGAACGTCGCCGTCAAGACGATCGCCAGCCCCGCGCCCACCGGCATCGGCGCCGGTCAGAGCGAGCTGGAATGGGCGATCAACTCCTACACGCTCGTCTTCGCCGGCCTGCTGTTCACGGCGGGGCTGCTGGGCGACCGGTGGGGCCGCAAGAAGGTGCTGCTCTTCGGCATCGCCGTCTTCGGCGCGGGCTCCGCGCTCGCCGCGTTCTCCGGATCCCCCGGCGAGCTCATCACCTACCGGGCCGTCATGGGCCTGGGCGCCGCCTTCGTGATGCCCGCCACCCTCGCCGTCCTGATGAACGTCTTCGAGCGGGAGGAGCAGCCACGGGCCATCGGCATCTGGGCGGGCAGCGTCGGGGTCGCCATCGCGGTCGGCCCGATCACCGGCGGCATCCTGCTCGAACACTTCTGGTGGGGCTCGATCTTCCTGGTCAACGTGCCGGTCGTGATCCTCGCCTTCGTGCTGATGGCCTGGCTGGTGCCCGACTCCCGCGACCCCGCGCCCGGCCGGATCGACGTGCCGGGCGTCTTCCTGTCCGTCGTCGGGCTCGTCCTCCTCGTGTACGGGATCATCCGTGGCGGCGAGCTGGCCGACTTCACCGACCCCACCGTCCTCGCCCCGCTGCTCGCGGGCCTCGCGGTCCTCGTCGGCTTCGTCCTGCACGAGAAGCGCAGCGACCACCCGGCGATCGACATCGGCTACTTCGCCAAGCCCGCGTTCTCCGCCGCCGTGGCCGCCATCGCGCTGGTCTTCTTCGCGCTGATGGGCGTCACCTTCTTCTCCGCCTTCTACCTGCAGAGCGTGCGCGGCTACAGCGCGCTGCAGGCCGGACTGCTGATCCTGCCCATCGCCGCCGCGCAGCTGGTGTTCTCGCCCCGGGCGCGACTGGCCGTCGAACGCTTCGGCGCGCGGGTGGTGTGCGCCGGGGGCATGCTGCTGGTCGCCGCGGGCCTGACCGCCTTCACCTCCTTCGACGCGCACACGCCGGTGTGGACACTGGAGCTGGTCTTCTTCGCGCAGGGCCTGGGAATGGCGCACATCATGCCGCCGGTGACCGTCGCCGTGATGCAGTCCCTGCCCCGGGAGAAGGCCGGCTCGGGTTCGGCGATCAACAACACCTTCCGGCAGGTGGGGGGCGCGCTCGGGGTGGCGGTGCTCGGCTCGGTGCTCTCGGCCACCTACCGGGGCGAGATCGAGGGCCACCTGACCGGGCTGCCACCGGGCCTGCGGGACACGGCCGGCGAATCGATCGAGGCCACCCTCGGTGTCGCCGCGCGCCTCGGCCCGGAGGGGGCGGCGCTGGTGGCGCCCGCGTACGACGCCTTCCTCGACGCCATGCACGTCACGGCCGCCTGCTCGGCCGCGATCGCCCTGTTCGGCGCGGTCGTCGTGGGCGCCTTCCTGCCGGGCCGGCGGGCGGGCGGACCGGGCGCCCCCGGCGGGTCGGAGTCCGTCGCGAAGCCCGAACCGGAGTCGGACGCCGGAGCGAGCGCGCCGGTCCGGAGCTAGGCCCTGTCCGGGCGATCTTCGAGGACCGGCCCGTGGCGTCGGATGTGGTGTATCGCAAGGCGGAGGATCGCCCTCGTACCGGGCGTACTCGGGCGACTCCGACAACGCCGCGAGACGCCGCAGCCGTCGTCGCGGGCCCGAGAAGATCGCCAGGACAGGACCTAGCCGCCGCCGTGCAGGGGCGTCGCCGGGGATCGGGAGGATGCGAGCAGGTGACAGCAGGTGTCCCGCGGTGACGGCGAAAGGCGGAGCGGACGTGTCCCTCGAAGACGACGGCGCCCCGAAGGGCCCGCGGGGCGGGGGCGCCGCACGGCGCGGGCGGCCGCGCAGCGAGGCCGCCGAGCGGGCGATCCTGGCGGCGGCGACCTCGCTCCTGGAGGAGGGGGTCCCGCTCGCCGACCTGTCGATCGAGCGGATCGCCCGCACCGCCGGGGTCGGGAAGGCCACCATCTACCGCCGCTGGCCCGGCAAGGAGGAGCTCTTCGTCGACCTCCTGCGCTCCGTCGAGCCACCCGATCCGATCCTTCCCGGCACCTCCGTCCGCGACGACCTCGTCACGCTGCTCGAGTCGCTGCGACGACGTGGACTCGCCGAACGGAGTTCGGCCCTGCTGCACAACGTCTTCTCGCAGATGCGGCTGTATCCCAAGCTGTGGGAGGCGTACCACGCGACCGTGATCGAGCCGCGCCGCCGGCTCGGCCTGGACGTGCTGCGCCGGGGCATCGAGGCCGGCGAGATCCGGCCCGACCTCGACCTCGAACTGCTCGACGACCTCTTCGTCGGGCCCCTCCTGCTGCGCACCGTCATCCGGCCCGGCGCCCCGCTGGACCCCGGTCTGCCGGAGCGGGTCGTCGACGCCGTCCTGTCCGGCGTACGCCCCGGAAGCTGACCGAACCGTACGAATGTGCGCGTTCTGTCACAGCCGTACCGCCCGGGCCACCCGCCGGAACCCGCCGCGCCGCTCTGTCGTCCCCCGTGGCAGTACGACGGACCCGTCATCACCTAGTGTCGACGTCGGGTCACCGAGCAAGGCAGTGAGGACAGAGTGATGGCGCGGGTGGACATGACGGAGACCGAGAACGGCGGCGCACGGGACGAGCGCTCCGGATCGCGGTTCCGATCGGTGCTCGGGCGCCGGCTGGGCGACCGGGGCATCTGGCGCCGCGGGATCCTGCTCGCGGTCTGCGCCGTCCTGCTCACGCTGCTGATGGTCCTGCACTCCGACATCCCCAACCGCATCGGCAACCTCGGCAGCCTCACCGAGACCTTCCTGCCCTGGCTCGGCCTGCTCGTGCCGGTGCTGCTGGTCCTCGCGGTGCTGCGGCGCTCCGCGACCGCGCTGATCGCCCTGCTGCTGCCGGCCGTGGTCTGGCTCAACCTCTTCGGCGGCCTGGTCACGGACAAGTCCGCCGGCGGCGGCGACCTCACCGTCGCGACCCACAACGTGAACGCCGACAATCCGGACCCCGAGGGCACGGCCCGCCAGATCGCTTCGTCCGGCGCCGACGTGGTCGCGCTGGAGGAGCTCAAGGGCGAGATGGTCCCGGTCTACGAGCGCGGCCTGGCCGACACGTACGCCTATCACTCCGTGCAGGGCACCGTCGGGCTGTGGAGCAAGTACCCGATGCGCGACACGCGTGAGGTCGACATCCGGATGGGCTGGACCCGCGCCATGCGTTCGACCGTCGCCACCCCCCAGGGCGCGGTGGCCGTGTACGTCGCCCACCTGCCGTCCGTGCGGGTCAAGCTGAACGCCGGCTTCACCGCCAACCAGCGCGACCGGAGCGCCAACGCGCTGGGCGAGGCCATCGCCGACGACCCGAACCGCCGGGTCATCCTGCTCGGCGACCTCAACGGCACCATGAACGACCGCTCGCTGAACGCCGTCACCTCGCAGCTGCGCTCCACGCAGGGCGCCTCCGGCGACGGCTTCGGCTTCAGCTGGCCGGCCTCGTTCCCGATGGCCCGGATCGACCAGATCATGGTCAAGGGCGTGGAGCCGGTCTCGTCCTGGACGCTCGCGGAGACCGAGAGCGACCACCTGCCGATCGCGGCGCGCATCAGCCTGTGACGGCACGCGCCGGAAACCTCCCCTTCACCCGCGTTTTCCCTCGGGCGGGGAGCCTTTGTTAAGTTGCAGAACTAACTTCTCGAAAGGCTCTCCCATGCCCCTGGCGCTGCTCGCGCTCGCCGTCTCCGCCTTCGGCATCGGCACCACCGAGTTCGTGATGATGGGCCTGCTGCCCAACGTCGCCGGCGACCTCGGCACCTCCGTCCCCACCGCCGGGTACCTCGTCTCCGCCTACGCGATCGGTGTCGTCATCGGCGCCCCGCTGCTCACCGCCCTCGGCTCGCGGGTCCCGCGCAAGCGGATGCTCCTGCTGCTGATGGCCCTGTTCGCGGTCGGCAACCTGGCCTCCGCGCTGGCGCCCGGCTTCGGCTGGCTCGTCGCCGGCCGGGTCCTGGCCGGACTCCCGCACGGCGCGTTCTTCGGCGTCGGCGCCGTCGTCGCCGCCCGCCTGGTCCCCGAGGGCCGGCAGGCGCGGGCGGTGGCCACGATGTTCCTCGGCCTGACCGTCGCCAACATCCTGGGCGTCCCGGCCGCGACCCTCCTCGGCCAGCGCCTCGGCTGGCGGGCCACCTTCCTGGTCGTCACCGCCATCGGCCTGCTCGCGATGGCGGCACTCGCCCGGCTCGTGCCGCGGGTACCGGTCGACGCGCAGCAGAGCCTGGGCCGTGAACTGCGCGCGCTCGGCCGCCCCCAGGTGCTGCTCGGCCTGCTCACCGCCGTCTTCGGCTTCGCCGGCGTCTTCGCCGTCTACTCCTACCTCGCCTCGATGACCACCGAGGTGATGGGCTTCGGCGAGTCCTCGGTCACCCTCGTGCTCGCCCTCTTCGGGATCGGCATGACGGCCGGCGCGCTCGCCGCGGGCCCGCTCACCGACCGCGCGCTGCGCCCGACGCTCTACGGTTCGCTGGCCGCGCTCGCCCTCGTGCTGGTCGCCTTCCGCTTCACCGTCCACGTGCCGTGGCTGGCGCTCGTGACCGTCGTCGTCCTCGGCGCGGTCGGTTTCATGACCACCACCCCGCTCCAGATGCTGGTGATGAACAAGGCCAAGGACGCTCCGACCCTCGCCTCCGCCTCCAACCACTCCGCCTTCAACCTCGCCAACGCGGGCGGGGCCTGGGCCGGCGGCGCCGCCGTCGCGGTCGGCTGGGGCTGGACCTCCCCGGCGCTCGTCGGCGCCGTCCTGACGGTGGTGGGCCTGGCGGTCGCCGCCGCGGCCGGACTCCTCGACCTGCGGGGCGGCACGCCCGAGGGGGCTTCCCGCGTCGTCGCGAAAAGCCCCCTCCGTACGGCGGGTACGCGGGCCGGCGGCGTGCCGGCCCCGGTCAGCGAGCCGTCGTCTCCCGCCAGCGGTTCGTGATCGGAAGCCGGCGGTCCTTGCCGAACCCCTTCGCCGAGATCTTGGTGCCCGGCGGGTACTGGCGCCGCTTGTACTCCGCCGCGTCCACCATGCGCAGCGTGCGCGCCACCAGCTCCTCGTCGAAGCCGGCCGCGACGATCGCGTCCTTGCCCTGGTCGCGGTCGACGTACATCGCGAGGATCCGGTCCAGGACGTCGTAGTCCGGGAGGGAGTCGGTGTCGACCTGCCCCGGGCGCAGCTCCGCGCTCGGAGGCTTGGAGATCGAGTTCTCCGGGATCGGCGGCGTCTGGCCGCGGTCCTCGGCCGCCCGGTTGCGCCAGCGGGCGAGCCGGAACACGGTCGACTTGTACACGTCCTTGATCGGGCCGTACGCGCCGACGGAGTCTCCGTACAGCGTCGAGTAGCCCACCGCCAGTTCGGACTTGTTGCCCGGCGCGAGGACGATGTGGCCCTCCTGGTTGGACAGCGCCATCAGCAGGGTGCCGCGCAGCCGGGACTGGAGGTTCTCCTCCGACAGGCCGGACAGGCCGAGCGCCCCCATGTACGCGTCGAACATCGGCTCGATCGACACCGTGCGGAAGTTCAGGCCGGTGCGCCGGGCCAGTTCGGCGGCGTCGCTCCGGGAGTGGTCCGAGGAGTACTTCGACGGCATCGAGACCCCGTACACGTGCTGCGCGCCGACCGCGTCGCAGGCGATCGCGGCGACGAGCGCCGAGTCGATGCCGCCGGACAGGCCGACGAGGACGGACCGGAAGCCGTTCTTCGCGGCGTACGCACGCAGGCCCACGACGAGCGCCGAGTACACCTCCTCGTCGTCGTCGAGCCGGTTCGCGTAGCCGCCCGTCAGCTCCCGCTCATAGGCGGGCAGCGGCTCCTCGGAGAGGACCACACGGTCGATCCGCAGCCCGTCGTCCACGACGCCCGTCGGCGCGTCGGCCGAGGCGGCCGGCAGGTCGAGGTCGAGGATCACGCTTCCCTCGGAGAACTGCGGGGCACGGGCGACGACTTCGCCGGCGGCGTCGACGACGATCGAGTCACCGTCGAAGACCAGCTCGTCCTGACCACCCATCATCGCGAGGTACGCGGTGGTGCAGCCGGCCTCCTGGGCGCGCTTGCGGACCAGTTCGAGCCGGGTGTCGTCCTTGTCCCGCTCGTACGGCGAGGCGTTGATCGAGACGAGCAGCCCCGCGTGCGCGCTGCGGGCCGCCGGCACCCGGCCGCCGTCCTGCCAGAGGTCCTCGCAGATCGCGAGGGCGACGTCGACGCCGTGGACCCGGACGACGGGCATGGTGTCGCCCTGGACGAAGTAGCGGTACTCGTCGAAGACGCCGTAGTTGGGCAGGTGGTGCTTGGCGAACCGCAGGACCACCTCGCCCCCGTACAGCACGGCGCCGGCGTTCTCGGGGGACCCGGCGGGCCGGCCGAGGCGCGGGCGGTCGCGCTCGGAGCGGTCGAGGTAGCCGACGATCACCGGCAGTCCCCCGAAGCCCTCGGCGGCCAGGCGCCCGGCGAGCGCCCGCAGGGCGTCCCGGGACGCCTCCACGAACGAGGAGCGAAGGGCCAGGTCCTCGACGGGGTAGCCGGTGAGCACCATTTCGGGGAACGCGACGAGGTGCGCGCCCTGCTCGGCGGCGTGCCGGGTCCAGTGGACGATCGCCTCGGCGTTCCCGGCGAGGTCGCCGACGGTCGAGTCGATCTGATTCAGAGCGAGGCGTAGTTGAGGCACCTGCCCAGTGTAATCGTCAGACCGACGCTATGTCCTGGGATACGGGAGCCCGGCGGGAACGGCCCGGCGGACGCGGCCGCCGGACCGGGCCGTGCGCGAGGGTCACCCGGTGGGACCCGTCCAGATCGCGTCCTCGTAGTCCAGCACCTTGGGGCCCACCTCCAGCTGCATCTCGCCGTCGGCGTTCGCGGGCAGCGAGAAGGCGAACTCCCCCTTGGCCTGCTTGCCCGGCAGCAGCCGGCCCGTGAACGGCTCGGAGGCGCCGCTGCCGTCGAAGATCTGACCCGCCGCCGCTCCCGCGCCGTCCCGGACGCTGGGCAGGGCCGTGGTGATGTCCACCGCCTTGTCGGACCCGTTGACGATGGTGATCGTCACCTGGAAGGCGCTGTTGCCCTTGGTGTGACCGGCCGCGAACTCGTCCGGCCGGTACGCGCGCGGCTTGGAGACGGTCACCTTCATGCCGTCGGGGTAGGTGTGCGTCCCGCCGAACGCCAGCGCCGCCGGAGCGGAATCCGTCGGCAGGTCGTCGGGCGTGGCGGGACCCGGCTCGGAGGGGGCGGCCGTGGCCGACTCCTGCTCGCGTATCTCCTTCTCCAGGTCGTCCGCCACGTCGCCGACCGCCATGACGATGACGACCAGCCACACGAGCGAGACGACGACGGTGACGGCGCCGAGGACGATGCCGGCGACGGCCGCGCCCTTGTCGCTCGCCTCGCCCCGGCGGGCACGGGCGTGACCGACCAGACCGAGCACGAGGGAGAGCACGCCCAGGACGCCGCCCAGCCAGAACAGGAACGGGACGATCCCGAGGACCAGCCCCACGATGCCGGTGACCAGCGCGGCGATGCCGAGGCCGTTGCGGGCCTGGCGGACCGGCGGGGGCGGCGGCCCCCAGGGCATCTGGGCAGGGGCGTTCGGGGGCATGGTCATGCGGCATCCTTCACGGCGGGCGCGGGGGTCGGGGAGGGACTCCTCGGCCGGCACCGGCACACAGCCCCCTGGTGATCATGACCGTATGTCGGCGGTATGTGCGGGCGCCAGGGATTTTGCGGGCGAGACGGGTTCGTCTCCCGGGCTCGGTGCCGCGGCCCACGCGGCCGGTGCGGCTGCGGTGCCTCCCGC
Organism: Streptomyces sp. NPDC048338; assembly: GCF_043201055.1. Lineage (NCBI taxonomy): Bacteria > Bacillati > Actinomycetota > Actinomycetes > Kitasatosporales > Streptomycetaceae > Streptomyces > Streptomyces sp. NPDC048338. Next base: position 522,234 of record NZ_JBICYQ010000001.1, on the reverse strand, counting down.
CCACCCGGCGCGGGTACGCGCCTCGCGCCCTGCCCCGGACCCGCCGCTCGCCCGGTGCCGGTCGGCGGCTCCGGGCGCCGCTCGTGGCAGGCTGGCTCGCGGCAGCCGCCGTCTCCGTGGCCGAGGAGCGCCCTTGAGCAGGTTCGTCCGCGTCGGCGGAGTGGCCCATCACGTCGTCGTGGAGGGCTCCGGGCCCGTCTGCGTCCTCAGCGCGGGCCTCGCCATGTGCTGGTTCGACTGGGACCCGGTCGTCCGGCTGCTCGCCCCGCACCGCACGGTCGTCCGCTTCGACCGCCCCGGTCACGGACTGTCCGCCCCCGCCGCCGTCCCGCCCAGCGCGGCAGGCGAGGCCCACCGGATAGCCGGAGTCCTCGACGCGCTGGGCCTGCCCGGCCCCGCCACCGTCGTCGGCCACTCCATCGCCGGCTTCCACGCCGAGGCCCACGCCCGCCTGTACCCGGCCCGCACCGCCGGGGTCGTCCTCGTCGACTCCTCCGTCGAGGAACACGCCCGGCCGCCCGCCGCCCCCGCCCTGCGCACCGCCGTGGCCCGGGCCCTCGGCACCGTGCTCGGAGCCGCCGGAGCGCCCGCCGCCCTCGGCCCGGCCGTCCGCCGTGCCGGCGTGCGGCTGTCACGCCCCACGGGCGGCGACCCGGCACCGGCCACCCTCGTCCGCGCCTGCTACGCCACGACCCGCGTACTGCGCGGCGCGCTCCTGGAGAACACCCACTACCGCGCCGTCGCCGCCGAACTCCTCGCCCTGCGCGAGCGCTTCCCGCTCCCGCCGGACCTGCCCGTCACCGTGCTCGCGGCCCCGGACGGGTCGGCCCGCTGGGACCGGCGCCAGCGCACGCTGGCCCGGCGGCTCGGCGCCCGCTACGAGGCGGTCGAGCCGTCGGGCCAGCTGATGATGCTGGACCGCCCGGACGCGGTGGCACGGGCGGCTCTGCGCACCGGCGGTCAGGACGAGGCGTAGACGCTCGCGCAGAACGCCTGCATCTGCTCGTCCGACAGGTGCTGGGCCAGATCGGCCTCACTGATCATGCCGATGAGCCGCTTGTCCTCGATGACGGGGAGCCGGCGGATCTGATGACCCTGCATCTCCTCCAGGACCGCGCCGACGTCCGCGCCCGAGTCGATCCAGCGCGGGGTGCCCTGCGCCATCTCGCCACAGGTGACCTTCGCCGGGTCGTGGCCCATGGCGACACAGCCCACGACGATGTCGCGGTCCGTGATGATGCCGCACAGCCGTTCCTGCTCGTCGGCTATGGGAAGCGCGCCCACGTTGAGGTCGCGCATCATCTGCGCCGCACGGTCGAGCGTTTCGTGCCGGGGGATCCACTGGGCCCCGGGGTGCATGATGTCCTTGGCCGTGGTCATGGGGTGCGTACCTCCGTAGAACGACGTCGTACGTACGTCCCCGAGCCTCACCCATTGTCCGCGTACGAGGCGGCCCCCGCGACCGCTGGGATCACGGGGGCCGCCCTGCCTTGCGGGAGCGTCAGCCGCGCGGCTTCGCGCCCCGCGCGGCCAGCAGATCCGCCATCAGCGCCAGCTCGGACTCCTGGGCCTCGACCATGCCCTGGGCGAGCTTCCGCTCGATGTCCACGGAGCACTTCTCCACACAGCCGCGGGCCATGTGGACGCCGCCCTTGTGGTGGTCGGACATCAGCTGGAGGTAGAGGATCTCGGCCTCCCGGCCCTCGGCCTTCCGCAGCCGGTCCAGCTCCGTCTTCGTCGCCATGCCGGGCATCAGCGCCCCGTCGAGCGGGCCCGCGTCACCGTGGCCGCCCATGCCCATCCAGGACATCGGCTCGGTGCCGGACTCCACCTTCGGCAGCCCCCACATGTCCAGCCAGCCCAGCATCATGCCGCGCTGGTTGGCCTGCGTGTTGGCGATGTCGTACGCCAGCCGGCGCACCTCCTCGTCCTTCGTCCGGTCCCGGACGATGAACGACATCTCCACGGCCTGCTGGTGGTGGACCGACATGTCGCGGGCGAAACCCGCGTCCGCCGACTCCGTGACGGGCGTCCGCGGCTCCGCGTCGCGCTGGGCCGAGGCGACCGTGAGGGCGCCGCCGGCGAACAGCAGCGCCAGGACGACGGCGGTGATCGCCGCCCACTGCGTGCGGTTCGGGCGGGACCCGCTCACTGGCCCGTCCCGGCGCCGCCCTGACCCTCGGCGCCCAGGCCGCCGGTGCACGCGGCACCCGGCTCCGGGGTCTGCGGGCCCTGCACGTACTTGGTGAAGAACGCGTCCACGCGCGGGTCGCTCGCGCCGTCCACGGTCACCTGCTTGCCCCAGGCGCTCAGCATGATCGCGCCGGCCTGGTCGTCGACCGGGCTCATCAGGGAGTACGGCGTCTTGCCGACCTTCTCGGCCAGCTTCTTCACGTCCGCCTCGGCGGCCTTCTTGCTGTACGTCACCCAGACCGCGCCGTGCTCCAGGGAGTGCACGGCGTTCCTCTCGGCGACCTTCTGCTGGTAGACGTCGCCGTCGCAGTTCATCCAGACCTGGTCGTGGTCGCCGCCGACCGGGGGCTTCATCGGGTACGTCACGGCGTTGGTGACGTGGTTGCGGCCGAGCTTCTTGGCGTCCCAGGACTTCTCGTCCTTGATGGGCGCCTTGGCCGCGGCCTCCTTCTGCTCCTTCTTGTCGGCCTGGTCCTTCAGCACGTAGCCGCCGAAGCCGACGAGGGCCAGGACGACGACGGTGGAGACACTGATGGTGAGGATGCGGTTGCGGCGGTCGCGGGCCTTCTCGGCGCGCCGCATCTCCTCTATGCGGGCACGGCGGTCGGAGGCGGCGGAGCGGTTGGCGGCCATGGTGTTTCGTCCTTCTGTGGTGAGGGGGGTCGTCACGCGTCGGTCGGGACGCGGCGGGCGGGTGCTGCGGGTGACCCGACCGTCACGTCCGCAGGACTTGAAGGACGTGCAGGTCCGGCGCACGCGGCTGTGCGCCGGGGCGGGGAGCCCGGCCGGTGTCGTGCGACGGGCCGGTGCCCGGCAGCCGGCCCTCCGCGCGCAGCGGGGGGTCGAGCGGCGGGGCGGTCAGCACCGCGGGGCTGAGCGAGGGGAAGAGCGAGCAGTCGCCGCGGTCGTACGGGCACACGTACTCGTCCGCACCGGACCGGTCCGCGCCGCGCGCGACGACGCCGGCGACGTCCGTGCCGCCGGCGGCGTGGCGCTCGTGCGCCCGCGGGGCCGTGCCGTGCGCCGGACCGCCGCCCAGACAGACGAAGAGCGCGGCGAGGAGCGTCGCCACGGCACTCATCAGTGCCACGGGACGCGCGCGCCGGGTCAGGCGGACGAGTGGAGGGCCCCCCATGGGCGGAGATCGTAGTGGCCGACGGACCCGGAGGGCACGGGTGGGTGGACGCTCGGGGTGATCGGACGCGCGAAAACGGCCCGTCCCCCGTTACCTGTGTCACACCCGAGCAGGCACTATGGGTGTGCAACGTGCGCGAAACCATGTGGTGGGATGCTCAGGTGCCCTCCGATATGCCCAAGGCGGTGGGAACAGGCGGCCTGACCAGCAAAGATGGGTGTGGAAATGGACAAGCAGCAGGAATTCGTGCTCCGGACGCTCGAGGAGCGTGACATCCGGTTCGTGCGCCTGTGGTTCACCGACGTGCTCGGCTTCCTGAAGTCGGTCGCCGTGGCGCCCGCCGAGCTTGAGCAGGCATTCGACGAAGGCATCGGCTTCGACGGGTCCGCCATCGAGGGCTTCGCCCGTGTATACGAGTCGGACATGATCGCGAAGCCGGATCCGGGCACCTTCCAGATCCTGCCGTGGCGCGCCGAGGCCCCGGGCACGGCCCGGATGTTCTGCGACATCCTGATGCCCGACGGTTCGCCGTCCTTCGCCGACCCGCGGTTCGTCCTGAAGCGGATGCTGGCCAAGACGTCCGACCTCGGCTTCACCTTCTACACGCACCCCGAGATCGAGTTCTTCCTCCTGAAGGACAAGCCGCTCGACGGTTCGACCCCCACGCCCGCCGACAACTCCGGCTACTTCGACCACACCCCGCAGAACGTCGGCATGGACTTCCGCCGCCAGGCGATCACCATGCTGGAGTCGATGGGCATCTCGGTGGAGTTCTCCCACCACGAGGGCGCGCCCGGCCAGCAGGAGATCGACCTCAGGTACGCGGACGCGCTGTCCACGGCCGACAACATCATGACCTTCCGCCTGGTCATGAAGCAGGTCGCGCTGGAGCAGGGCGTGCAGGCGACGTTCATGCCGAAGCCGTTCTCGCAGTACCCGGGCTCGGGGATGCACACCCACCTCTCCCTCTTCGAGGGCGACCGGAACGCCTTCTACGAGTCGGGTGCGGAGTACCAACTGTCCAAGGTGGGCCGCTCCTTCATCGCCGGACTGCTCAAGCACGCCGCCGAGATCTCGGCCGTCACCAACCAGTGGGTCAACTCCTACAAGCGCATCTGGGGCGGCTCGGCGCGCAGCGCGGGCGCGGGCGGCGAGGCCCCTTCGTACATCTGCTGGGGCCACAACAACCGCTCGGCCCTGATCCGCGTCCCGATGTACAAGCCCGGCAAGACGGGCTCCTCCCGCGTCGAGGTCCGCTCCATCGACTCCGGCGCCAACCCGTACCTGACCTACGCCGTCCTGCTGGCGGCGGGCCTCAAGGGCATCGAGGAGGGCTACGAGCTCCCGGCGGGCGCGGACGACGACGTCTGGGCGCTCTCGGACGCCGAGCGCCGCGCGATGGGCATCGAGCCGCTGCCGCAGAACCTGGGCGAGGCGATCGCCCTGATGGAGAAGAGCGAACTGGTCGCCGAGACGCTCGGCGAGCACGTCTTCGACTTCTTCCTGCGCAACAAGAAGCAGGAGTGGGAGGAGTACCGCAGCGAGGTCACCGCCTTCGAACTGCGGAAGAACCTGCCGGTGCTGTAAGGGCAGGTCGGCGGGGGGTGCCCCCGCGGAACGACGGTCGGGGCCGGTGGCGGTGAGCCACCGGCCCCGAGTCGTCTCAACCGCCCTGGGCCGCCTGTGGGCCGCGGGCGCCGTCTCAGGCGACGGTCATCGGGCTGTCGCGCAGGGTGACGTTGGCGTGGCTCTCCTGGAAGCTCTGGTCGGAGACCAGGGTCAGCCGGGCCGTGGACTGGAACTCCGGAAGAGTGGTGGAGCCGCAGGACACCATCGTGGTCCTGAGCTTGGCGACGGTCACGGCGAGCCCTTCGTCGAGGTCGCCGGCGTAGGGGACGTAGCCGTCGACGCCCTCCTCGAAGATCAGGCCCTGGCCTCCTTGCCCGTAGCGCTGCCAGTTGCGGGCACGGTTCGAGCCCTCGCCCCAGTACTCCTTCACGAAGCCGTCCCGGGTGGGGAGCTTCGCGCCGGCCGCCTGGTCGAAGCGGGCGAAGTAGCGCCCCATCATGACGAAGTCGGCTCCCATCGCCAGTGCCAGGGCCACGTGGTAGTCGTGGACCAGCCCGCCGTCGGAGCAGATCGGCACGTACTCGCCGGTGCGGTCGCGGAAGGCGTCCCGGGCGGCGGCGACGTCCAGGACCGCGCTGGCCTGGCCGCGGCCGATGCCCTTCTGATCGCGGGTGATGCAGATGGAGCCGCCGCCCACGCCGACCTTGACGAAGTCCGCACCGGCCTCGGCGAGGAAGGTGAACGCCTCGCCGTCGACCACGTTGCCGCCGCCGGTGGGGATCTCCGGGTAGTGCTTCTTCACCCAGGTCAGGGCTTGCGCCTGCCAGTCGCTGTAGCCGTCGGAGGAGTCGAAGCACAGGGCGTCGGCGCCGGCCTCCAGCAGGGCGGGAACGCGCTCCTGGTAGTCGTGCGTGTTGATGCCCGCGCCGACGCGCAGGCGCTTGGCGCTGTCGACGGCCTGGTTCGGGAAGCGCTTGTTGTCCGTGTAGTCGGACCGGAAGACCAGGTACTGCAGGTGGCCCTCGGCGTCGAGCACCGGGAGGCAGTCGAGCCGCTGGTCCCACAGCCGGGCGTTGGCTTCGGAGAGCGTGGTGTCGGCCGCGGCGTGGGGAAGGTCGGCGACGGCGGTCATCCGACCGCTCACCGGTCCGTCGAGGTCGTGGCGCTGGGGGTGGAAGTCGCGGGAGGTCACCAGGCCGAGCAGGCGGCCGGTGGCGCTGCCGTCGTGGGTGACCGCGGCGGTGCTGTGACCGGTGCGCAGCATGACGGCGACCAGGTGGCTCAGGCTGTCGTCGGGGCGGACGTTGGTGTCGCTGGTGACGAAACCGGCCTTGAAGTTCTTCACCTGGCGGACGGCCGCGGCCTGGTCCTGGATCGACTGGTTGTGGTGCAGGAAGCTCAGACCGCCGTTGCGTGCGAGGGCGACGGCGAGTTCCGGTGTGCTGACGGCCTGCATGATCGCGGAGGTGAACGGGGAGCCGAGTTCGATCGCCGACGGCTCTCCGACGGCGTGCCGCACCAGGGGAGTGCGCAGGTCGACCGTCGCGGGCGAGCAGTCGGTCCGGGTCCGGTTGGGCAAGAGCAGAAACTCGTTGAACGTCCTCGAGACCTCGGCGATGACCTGTGCCACTCGTTCCTCCTGACCCGTCGGCCGGAACCCGACTGTCCGGCCGTGAAGGCCGCCCCGTGTCCCAGGACCGGGCAGGCAGGTGACGGCATGACAGCTGCGGAGGTGCCACGAGCTGCGGCAGAACCCTGACCTGCCCGTGGTTCTCACCGGGGGCGGTCGTGACCTGGGACCCTATCGACTGGCCCCGCCGCTGCGCGAATCCCGTCCTCTCCAACGGAACGACGATCAGGGCCGGTTGCAGCCGGTCACCGGCCCGGAGCCGGACATGGGCATCAGGAATCCCGCACCCGGCCATGGCCCCGACCCCGTGGGGAAACGCCGCGTACGACCTCCGCCGACCGGTCCGATCCGAAGCCGCGGATCAGGTGCGCCTGAGCCGTCTCCCGGCCGACCCGGGCCGCCCGTCGCCCCCGGCCGGGCGTGTGGCAGGCTGCGGCGACGAACCCCACCGGGTCGGCGCGCCCGTACGGGCTCCGGCCGCACCATGCCTCAGGAGCACCACCCGTGAACGGAAAGCGCCGCCGCCTTCTGCTGGCCGCCATCGATCCCCTGCTGGAGGCCGGAGAGCGCGTCGAGGTCACGACGATCGTGAACCTCAGCTCCGTCTCCGTACGGCGGACCGCGGCGTTCGCGGTGGCCTCGGCCGTCGTGAGCGCCGGCGCGATGAGCGTGATACCGGTCCCGGTGCCGATGTACCTCGCCATGACCGACCGTCGCCTCTTCGTCTTCCGGGCCGACCCGACGTTCGCCAGGACCGGGGAGCACCTGATGACCATCCCGCGGGCCGGCCTCGTCCGTACGGCGGTCCGGGAGCGTTTCCTCAACTCGTCGTTCGTCGTCTCCTCGGGGGACCGCCCGCAGGGGCTGAAGATCGTCTTCCCGTTGCTCGGCCGCAAGGAGCGGGACGTCATCGCGGCGGCCCTGCCCGTCGCCGCCTGACTCGGCGGACGGCGGGACCCGTCCGCCGCAAGACACCCCCCTAAGGGCTGTCCCGTAATCCCCGGCGGGCGCACGACGCCGGTTACGGCACCTCGCTGCGTTGTCGGATCGCCCGAATACGCCCAGTATGAGAGCGGCCCTCCGCCTTGCGATGCACCGCATCCGACGCCGTGCGCCAACCCACCGCGGATTACGGGACAGCCCTTAGGGGCCGGGCAACCGGCACGCGTCCGAACGGGGGCCGCGGCGACGGGTGTGCCGAGTGGCCGGGAAAGGTCTTTGATCGCCGCCCGGTGCTGTCCGACACTGCCCCGGTGAAGACCGACGAGGGCCACGCGCCCCTACGGACCGAGCGGCTGACGCTGCATCCCCTCACCCCCGCCGAGGCCGAGCGGATCGTCAACGGGACGCCGGGTGCCGGGGATCGCTGGGGGCGCGGCTACCCGTCCGACGGGGACGTGGCCGGGGCATCCGGCTACCTGCGCGTGCGGGCGGACCACGGCGATCCCGGGGTGTTCGGGGCGTACGAGATACGGCGGCGCGAGGACGGGGAGGCGGTCGGCGGGATCGGCTTCCACGGGCCGCCGGACGACGAGCGCTTCGTGACCGTCGGCTACGGGCTGACCGAGGCCGTACGGGGGCAGGGCTACGCCCGCGAGGCGCTGTCGGAGCTGATCCGGGTCGCCGGCGAGGCCGGTGCCGCCGGGGTGAAGGGCGACGCCGACCTCGGGAACCTCGCCTCCCAGCGGGTGATGGAGGCCGTGGGCATGCTGTTCGTCCGCGAGGACGAGCAACTGCGCCACTACCGGCTCGTGTTCCCCGCGGGCGGTGCGTGACGACGCCGAGGGACCGGCCTCGCCGCGGGATCAGCGCTCCGACAGCTCCGACGGCGCCTCCTGGACCACCCAGCCGTTGCCGTCGGGGTCCTCGAAGGACATGAACGAGTTCCAGGTGTCGCCCTTGCCGTCCTCCCATCCCGTCGCGCCCACGTGACGGATGGGGGAGACGTCCACGCCCCGGTCGAGGAGTTCGGCGCGGGCCGCCTCGATGTCCGTGACGCAGATCTGCAGACCGTGCAGGGTCCCCGGCTCCATGCTCCGTGTACCCGGGGCGCCCGGCATGCCCGACAGCATGGCGATCGAGCAGCGCGAGCCCGGCGGGGTCGCCTGGATGATCCGCATCCCGGGCGCCACCTCGTCGTCGAGGTCGATCTTGAAACCGCACCTGTCGCCGTAGAACTCCTTCGCCCGGTCCATGTCGGTGACGGGGACGGGGACGACTTCGAGCGTCCAGTTCATCGAGAGTCTCCTTGGAAACGCCAGCGGGTCTGGCCGAACGGCTCGCCCTTGGCGAAGCCGAACGCCGTACGGGGCGCCACCGCGAACACCAGGGCCGTCCCACCGTCGCCCACGAACGCTCCGTCGCGCACCTCGAAACGCCAGTTCGGGCCGTACTTCCCCACGTACGCGTCCGCGAGCGCCCGGAGCCGCTCCTCGTCCGTCACCCGGACGGCTTCACCCTCGATCACCAGGTCGAATCCCTCGGCGAGGTCGTTCGTCCCGGTGGTGAGGACCACCTCGCGGTGGACCGCCAGATTGCGCGCCTTGCGTTCGTCGGGACCGGTGCAGAAGTGCAGCGCGCCCTCCGACCAGACGGCGAGGAGCGGGGTGACGTGCGGGCGGCCGTCCGGTCGAACCGTGGTCAGCCAGAACACCTCGGCCGCGGTGAGCCGGTCGACGGCCGCCGGCCAGTCCGCGGCGTGCGCCTTCGGGTCGCTGTAGCGGGCGTCCAGGGAGGTCTCGATCGGCACGGGGTGCCCCTCTCGTCGAGCGGTGGCGGTGTCACCGCTTCAACGAGGCAGACCGTGTCAGGGCGCGAAACTCATCGCCGCCGGTCCCACCCGGGGCCGGCACGCCGCCGTCCGTCGCACCCCCGATTCCGGACTCCGCGCCACGCGCTCCGGGGCGACCCCGGCACCCGCTCCGGATAGGCTCGATCAAGGGACATCGACGGCGGAGGGAACGGCGGAATGACGGTGCCGGGACGCAGGAGCAGTACCTTCTCGCGGCTGCTGCGACACGGGTTCACCGATCCGTCCGGGGCCGAGCGGCTGCTCGACCTGCCCGAGCTGGCCGCGCTGCGCGGCGACCCCGTCCTGCTCGACGCGCTCGGCGCCACGGCCGACCCGGATCTGGCCCTGCGCGGCCTGGTCCGGCTCGTCGAGGCGCAGCCCGACGACGAGCGGCAGACCCTCACCGCCACGCTGCTCGCGGCCAAACCCTTCCGGGACCGGCTGCTCGGTGTCCTCGGCACCTCCGAGGCCCTCGGCGACCACCTCGCCCGCCACCCGCACGACTGGCAGACGCTCGTCACCTACGAGGCGACCGATCTGCACCCCGGGGTGGCCGAGTTCGAGCAGGGACTGGCCGAGGCGACGGACCCGGTCACGCTCCGGGTCGCCTACCGCCGTTGCCTCCTCGCGATAGCGGCCCGGGACGTCTGCGGCACCATCGACGTCGCCCAGACCGCCGCCGAACTGGCCGACCTCGCCACCGCGACCCTGCGGGCCGCCCTCGCCATCGCCCGCACCGCCGCTCCGGCCGACGCGGCCCAGTGCCGGCTCGCCGTCATCGCGATGGGCAAGTGCGGCGGCCACGAGCTCAACTACGTGTCCGACGTCGACGTGATCTTCGTCGGCGAGCCCGTCGAGGGCGCCGAAGAGGGCAAGGCCATCCAGGCGGCGACCCGCCTCGCCTCGCACCTGATGCGGATCTGCTCGGAGACCACCGTCGAGGGCACCATCTGGCCCGTCGACGCCAACCTCCGCCCCGAGGGCCGCAACGGCCCGCTCGTCCGCACCCTCTCCTCCCATCTCGCCTACTACCAGCGCTGGGCCAAGACCTGGGAGTTCCAGGCCCTGCTCAAGGCACGCTCGGTGGCCGGGGACCCGGAGCTGGGCGCCGACTACATCGACGCCGTCTCCCCACTCGTCTGGCAGGCCGCCGAGCGGGAGAACTTCGTCCCCGACGTGCAGAAGATGCGCCGGCGGGTCGTCGACAACATCCCCGCCGCGCAGGTCGAACGCGAGCTGAAGCTCGGACCCGGCGGCCTGCGGGACGTCGAGTTCGCCGTCCAGCTCCTGCAGTTGGTGCACGGCCGCGGCGACGCCACCCTGCACAGCGGCACCACGCTCGACGCGCTCGGGGCGCTCGCGGCCGGCGGCTACGTCGGCCGCGCGGACGCGGCCCAGCTCGACGAGGCGTACCGCTTCCTGCGGGCCTTGGAGCACCGCATCCAGCTCTACCGGCTGCGCCGCACCCATCTCGTGCCGGAGGACGAGACGGATCTGCGCCGCCTCGGCCGCTCGCTCGGCCTGCGCACGGACCCGGTCGCCGAGCTCAACAAGGAGTGGCGGCGGCACGCCTCGGTCGTCCGCCGGCTGCACGAGAAGATCTTCTACCGCCCGCTCCTCGACGCCGTCGCCCAGCTCACCCCCGGCGAGACCCGGCTCAGCCCCAAGGCCGCCGGTCAGCGCCTGGAGGCGCTCGGCTACGCCGATCCCGTCGCCGCGCTGCGCCATCTGGAGGCGCTCGCCTCGGGCGTGACCCGCAAGGCCGCGATCCAGCGGACGCTGCTGCCCGTGCTGCTCGGCTGGTTCGCCGACTCCGCCGACCCGGACGCCGGGCTGCTGGGCTTCCGCAGGGTCTCCGACGCGCTCGGCAAGACCCCCTGGTACCTGCGGCTGCTGCGCGACGAGGGGGCGGCGGCGGAGAACCTCGCGCGCGTGCTGTCCGCCGGGCGGCTCGCCCCCGACCTGCTGCTGCGCGCCCCCGAGGCGGTCGCGATCCTGGGCGACCCGGAAGGGCTCCGGCCGCGCGGGCGCGAGCACCTGGAGCAGGAGGTCCTGGCGGCGGTCGGCCGGGCCGACGGGGCCGAGCAAGGGGTCGCGGCGGCCCGCGGCGTACGGCGCCGGGAGCTGTTCCGTACCGCCGCGGCCGATCTCATCGCCTCGTACGGCACCGAGGAGAGTGCCCGCGAGACGGACCCCGGCACCCTGGTCGACCAGGTCGGCCAGGCTGTCACCGACCTCAACGCGGCGGCGATCGCGGGCGCGTTGCGCGCGGCCGTGCGGGCCGAGTGGGGCGACACGCTGCCGACCCGGTTCGCGGTGATCGGCATGGGCCGCTTCGGCGGCCACGAACTGGGCTACGGCTCCGACGCCGACGTCCTGTTCGTGCACGAGCCCCGCGAGGGCGTCGACGAGCAGGAGGCCGGCCGGGCCGCCAACCGGATCGTCACCGAGATGCGCCGCCTCCTCCAGCTCCCCACCACCGACCCGCCGTTGCTGATCGACGCCGACCTGCGTCCGGAAGGCAAGAGCGGGCCCCTGGTCCGTACGCTGAAGTCGTACGAGGCCTACTACCACCGCTGGGCGCTGGTCTGGGAGAGCCAGGCCCTGCTGCGCGCCGACCCGCTCGCCGGCGACATGGAGCTGGGGCGGCGGTTCATCGAGATGGTCGACCCGCTGCGCTATCCGGCCGAGGGCCTGGGGGAGGACGCGGTCCGCGAGATCCGCCGCCTCAAGGCCCGGATGGAGACCGAACGCATGCCGCGCGGCGCCGATCCCACGCTGCACGCGAAGCTCGGCCGCGGCGGACTGAGCGACGTGGAGTGGACCGTCCAGCTCCTCCAGATGCGCCACGGCTGGGTCGAGCCGGGCCTGCGCACCACCCGGACCCGCGAGGCGCTGGCCGCCGCCCACGCCGCCGGGCTGATCCCGACGGACGAGGCCCAGACCCTGGACGAGGCATGGGTCCTGGCGACCCGCGTCCGCAACGCGGTCATGCTGGTGCGCGGCCGGCCGGGCGACACCTTCCCCTCGGACGGGCGTGAACTGGCCGCGGTCGGACGGTACCTGGGCTACGGACCCGGGCACGTCGGCGAGATGGTCGACGACTACCGCCGGATCACCCGGCGGGCCCGGGCGGTGATGGAGGAGCTGTTCTACGGGGCCGCCTAGCCGCCCCGGGGCCGTTCCCCGGCGCCACCGGAGGAACGGCCGGGCAGGCGGACGACCTTACGGAGGCCCCCGCCTGTTCTACGCTCTCCTCAGGAAGGTCTCGGGCAACTCAACCGGAGGTCGGATGCCGGAGCAGGGCCGGGAGACCGGAGCGGACCCGGGCGCCGCTTCCCGGCGGACCCTGCGGCCCGCCGGGCTGGCCGCGGTCGCCGACCCGGGGATGGACCGATTCGCCCGGCTGGTGTCCCGTCTGCTGAGGGTGCCGGTGGCCCTGGTCTCCCTGGTCGAGGAGAACCGCCAGATCCTGCCCGGCATGATCGGGCTGCCGGAGCCCTGGGCGGGGGAGCGGGCGCTGCCGCTGTCCCACTCGCTCTGCCGGTACGTGGTGGAGTCCCGGCGGCCCCTGATCGTGCCCGACGCCCGGGTCGACGACCGGCTGCGTGACAGCCCCGCGATCCGGGACCTCGGCGTGATCGCCTACGCAGGACTGCCGCTGACCGACGCCGACGGGCTCGTCCTGGGCTCCCTCTGCGGCATGGACCACCACCCCCGGGCCTGGGACCCGGGAGAGCTGGCCGACCTGAAGGACCTGGCCGCGGCCTGCTCAGCCGAGCTGAGGCTGAGGATCCTGTCGGCCCAGCACAGCTCCGCACGGAAGGTGCTGGAGACGGCCCGGGCCGCCGCCGAGCACGCCCGGAGCGACGCGGAGCGCCTTGAGCAAGAGGCCCAGGCCGGACTGGACCATGCCGAACTGCTGCTGAAGGCCTCGGAGGAGCTGGCCCAGACCTCCGGGCTGGAAGACGTGCGGCAACGGCTGCGTGACCTGTTCGGCGGCGTCGGGAAGCCCTCGTACGTCGGGCTGCTCGTGGCGGACAGGGAGGAACTGCACCGCGTCCCCGGTCCGGGCGAGGCGGGTGCGGTGGAACCCGAGATCCTCACCCTCCCCGCCGATGCCACGTCCCCCAGCGCGCGGGCGCTGCGGGAACGTCGGACCGTGTTCGTGCCCGACCGTGACGCCCTCGTCGCCGGCTACGGCCCGGAGACGGTCGACTTCTTCGACGGCATGGGCCTCACCACGATCCTCTGCCTGCCGCTCTGGGGGCGACGCACCCTCCTGGGCGTCCTCGCGATCTGCTGGACCAAGCGGCACAAGGTGAGCATCCCCGAGCGGGCCGCCCTCACCGCCGCGTCCGGGTACGTCGCACAGGCGGTGGAACGAGCCCTGTACCTGGACGAACGGATCTCCGTCGCCCGCCAGCTCCAGGCCGCCATGCTCACCGACCTCCCGCTCGCCGACGGCATGGAGATCAGCGCCCTGTACCAGGCGGCCGCCGACGACAACATGGTCGGCGGCGACTGGTACGACGCGTACCACCTGCCGCCCGCGGCCTCCGACGGCCCCGCGGCGCTCGTCGTCACGGTGGGCGACGCCATCGGGCACGACATGCACGCCGCGACCGTGATGGGCCAGCTCCGCAGCATGCTGCGCCAGGCCACCCTCGACCATCCCCCGTACCGCCCCGCCACCGCTCTCAGCGCCCTCGAGGCGGCATGCTCCGTCCTGCCCATCGTTGCCGGCGGGACACTCGTCCACGCCCGTCTCGACCCCGTCGACGGCAGCCCCGACTGGACCCTCACCTGGTCGAACGCCGGTCACCCCCCGCCCCTGCTGCGGGCTCCCGACGGCCGGGTCACGCTTCTGGAGCAGCACGACGTCCTCCTCCACCAGGCACTCGGCCCGGCCCACCGGACCGAGCACCGCCGCGAATTCCCCTCGGGCTCGACCCTGCTGCTCTACACCGACGGGCTCATCGAGCGCCGTGGCCACGATCTCGACGCCGCCATCGCGCAGGTCTCCGCCCTGCTCGCCCGCCACGGCGGCGAACCGCTTCCCGACCTGCTCCACCGGATCAGCAGCCGGCTGGCGGACGGGGCCCCCGAGGATGACATCGTGCTGCTCGCCCTGCGCATCCCCTGATGACGATCTTGCGGTTCGGACCGGGTCGGTGGAACAGGCTCCGCGGTTCGTTGAAAACGGGACGTGGGGCCGCACTTCAACAGGGTGATGCCGGGTACTCGCCGGAGGAGCGCCCCCGGATCGGGCCGTCGACCTCCGACGTCGCCCCGCGGTCTACGAAGAGTGAATCCGACCATGAACGCATTGCCCACGGTGTGCCCCCCGCCCGCACCGGCTGAACCGGGGAGCGACTTCGCCCGACTCTCCAGGAAGATCCAGGCCGCCGGACTCATGGGCCGGCGCCCGGGTTACTACACGTCCCGCATCGCCGCGGTGACTGCCTCGTACGCGCTCGCATGTACCGCCTTCGTGCTGATCGCCGACAGTTGGTGGACCGTCGCGGTCGCCGTGCTTCTCGCCCTCGTGTTCGGGCAGGTCGCCCTGCTCGCCCACGACGTCGCGCATCGCCAGGTCTTCCGGCTGCGCAGGTCCAGCGAGCGGTTCGGGCGTATCGCGGGCAATCTCGGCATCGGCATGGGATACGGCTGGTGGCAGGACAAGCACACGCGTCACCACGCCAACCCCAACCACGAGGAGCTCGACCCCGACCTCCACCCTGACATCCTCGTCTGGACGCAGGACCAGGCCCGTGCGGCGACGGGACTGCCACGCCTCCTGGGCCGCCGCCAGGCGTGGCTGTTCTTTCCCCTGCTCACGCTCGAAGGCTTCAACCTGCACGTGTCCGGGATACGGTCGCTGGCCGACAGCTCCCTCAAGAACCGCGTGGTGGAGGGCGTCCTGCTCCTCACACACTGCGCGGCCTACCTCGCGGCACTGTTCCTGGTGCTGCCGCCGGGCAAGGCCGTCGTCTTCCTCCTCGTCCACCAATGCCTCTTCGGTGTCTACCTCGGCTCCATCTTCGCCCCCAACCACAAGGGCATGCCGATCCTGTACGGCGCCGACCGCCCTGACTTCCTGCGCCGACAGGTTCTGACCTCCCGCGACGTGCGGGGCGGGCGGTTCACGGACATCGTCCTCGGCGGCCTGAACTACCAGATCGAGCACCACCTCTTCCCGAGCATGCCCAGCCCGTGCCTGCGCCTGGCGCAGCCGATCGTCCGCAGCCACTGCCAGGAGCTGGGAGTGAGCTACCAGGAGACCGGTCTGATCACTTCCTACCGCAGGACCCTCGCCAGCCTCCACGAAGCGGGGGCTCCGATCCGCGGGCCTCGTCCCGAGGCCGCGCCGGGCCTGGGGCGGATCTGACGGCGTTCGCCGGCGATCCGGTCGAGACTCCGGCCGACGAGACGGCGCAGCTGCCCGTCCGGCTCACGCTGGCCGGCGGCCGCGTCACCTGCCGGAGCTGACCTTCCGGCCCGTGGAGTCGGCGGGACCGGTGGGCCCCGTGGGGCCGGTCGGTCCGGCCGGGCGGGTGGCTCCGGCGGCCGCGGAGTCCGAGGCCGCCGCGGCATCCGGCGCCTCGGCGGCACGGCCGGCACCCGCCGGCCCGCCCCGGGCGACCGGCTTCGCCGATTCCACCAGCTTGGGCAGCCCCTGCGGCAGCGAGCCGTACCAGAAGTACGAGACGGCGAAGCCGAAGGCGAGGCAGATCATGCCGCCCACCGCGTCGAGCCAGAAGTGGTTGGCGGTCGCCACGATCACGACCAGGGTCGCCGCCGGGTAGAGCAGGCCGAGGATGCGCGCCCACGGCGCGGAGGCCAGCGCGAAGATGATGAGACCGCACCAGAGCGACCAGCCGATGTGCATCGACGGCATCGCCGCGTACTGGTTCGACATGTGCTTGAGGTTGCCCGAGGCCATCGAGCCCCAGGTGTGGTGCACCAGCACCGTGTCGATGAAGTCCTGGCCGTTCATCAGCCGGGGCGGCGCGAGCGGATACAGGTAGTAACCGACCAGGGCCACACCCGTGGTGGCGAACAGGACCGTCCGGGACGCCGCGTAACGGCCCGGCTGCCATCGGTACAGCCAGACCAGCACACCGATGGTGATGACGAAGTGCAGGGTGGCGTAGTAGTAGTTCATCGACACGATCAGCCATGTCACCGAGTTCACGGTGTGGTTGACCGTCTGCTCCACGGCGAGGCCGAGGGACTGCTCGACGCGCCAGATCCAGTCGGCGTTCTCGAGCGCCTCGGCCTTCTGCTCCGGTACCGCGTTGCGGATGAGCGAGTACGTCCAGTAACTGACCGCGATCAGCAGGACCTCGAACCATATACGCGGTCGTCGAGGCGTGCGGGCGCGCAGTCGCGCGAACCTGCCGTCGTCCGCGATGGGTGACGGGGTGGCGGCCTCCTGGCCTTCCAAACGCTTCACGGTCGATTCACCCATAGGGAGAGAGTCTGCCAGATCCGTTCCCCCCGACCGATCATCCCTCGGTCGGGTACAGGATGCACGCGCTCCGCCTCGCGGACGAGGCGGAGTCCGCCTGGGATCAGGGATTTCTCGGGGTCGGGGCGGAAGCGGTCGAACCGCGAACCACCAGCTCGGGCATGAACACGAACTCGCTGTGCGGAGCCGGGGTGCCCCCGACCTCCTCCAGCAGGGCCCGGACCGCGGCCTGACCCATGGCCTGGACGGGCTGGCGGATCGTGGTCAGCGGGGGGTCGGTGAAGGCTATGAGCGGGGAGTCGTCGAAACCCACCACGGAGACGTCCCTCGGCACGTCGAGTCCCTGCTGGCGGGCGGCGCGGATGGCGCCGAGCGCCATCATGTCGCTCGCGCAGACCACGGCCGTGCAGCCCCGGGAGATCAGCGCGCCGGCCGCCGCCTGCCCGCCTTCGAGGGTGTACAGCGAGTGCTGGATCAGCTCCGCGGACTGCTCCGGGTCGAGCCCGAGCCGTTCCCGCATGCCGAGCTGGAAGCCCTCGATCTTGCGCAGCACGGGCACGAAGCGCTTGGGCCCCACCGCGAGGCCGATCCGGGTGTGCCCCAGCGCCGCGAGGTGGGTGACCGCCAGCTGCATCGCCGCCCGGTCGTCGGGCGAGACGAAGGGGGCCTGGACCTTGGGCGAGAAGCCGTTGAGCAGGACGTAGGGAACGCCCTTGCCGCGCAGCTGGTCGTAGCGGGTCATGTCGGCCGTCGTGTCGGCGTGCAGGCCGGAGACGAAGATGATGCCGGAGACCCCGCGCTCGACGAGCATGTCGGTGAGCTCGTCCTCGGTGGACCCGCCGGGGGTCTGCGTGGCGAGGACCGGGGTGTACCCCTGTCGTGTCAGAGCCTGTCCGATGACCTGCGCGAGGGCCGGGAAGATCGGGTTGTCCAGCTCGGGGGTTATCAGCCCGACGAGCCCTGCGCTGCGCTGGCGCAGCCGGACCGGGCGCTCGTATCCGAGTACGTCGAGTGCGGCAAGCACAGACTCACGGGTGGCCGCGGCCACACCGGGCTTGCCGTTGAGCACGCGGCTGACTGTGGCTTCACTGACCCCCGCCTGGGTTGCGATGTCGGCAAGCCGCGCGGTCATGGGGTTGGACTGTACCGGTCGCACGTCAGATTGCCCACCAAACGCAGGACTCGGCCGGAACCCGGACCTTCTCCGCGCCCGGTCCCGGGACGGCGCCGGACACCGGCTCCCGCGCCGGCGAGGGGAGCACGGGCACGGCCGCGGACGTCCCGGGCACGACCGCTTCGGTCGCGGACCCCGAAGCCGGCCCGGCATCGCTGCCGAGCAGGAGTGATCCCCGCAGCGGCAGGTCCACCGGGTGGGCCGTGGTGTTCAGGGCGACCAGGACGCCGCCGCCCTCACCGCCGCGGCGGAAGACCAGCACCCCCTCGGGGGCGTCCAGCCACTCCACCGCGTCCCCCGCGCCGAGCGCCGGGTGCTCGCGGCGCAGCCGGAGGGCCTCGCGGTAGAGCTCCAGGGTGGAGGCGGGGTCCCCGGTCTGCGCCGCCACGCTCAGACCGGCCCACCCGGCGGGCTGGGGGAGCCAGGCGCCGGCCGGGCCGAAGCCGTACGAGGAGCCCTCGGCCGTCCACGGCAGGGGCACCCGGCAGCCGTCCCGCAGCCCGTCCTGCCCGTCGCCGCGCAGGAAGGCCGGGTCCTGCCGGAGCCCGTCGGGGAGGTCGGCGACCTCGGGCAGCCCCAGCTCCTCGCCCTGGTACAGGTACACGGAGCCGGGCAGCGCCAGCATGAGCAGCGCGGCCGCCCGGGCCCGCCGCAGGCCCGCGACCGGGTCGCCCGCCCCGTAGCGCGTCGGATGCCGTACGACGTCGTGGTTGGAGAGCACCCACGTCGTCGGCGCCCCCACCGCGGCCGTGGCGCGCAGTGACTCCTCTGTGACCGCGCGCAGCGCCGCCGCGTCCCAGGCGCAGTTCAGGAACTGGAAGTTGAACGCCTGGTGCAGCTCGTCCGGGCGGACGTAGCGGGCCAGCCGCTCCGGCGTCGGCGCCCAGGCCTCCGCCACCCCGATGCGGTCGGGGCCGTACGACTCCAGCAGCCGCCGCCAGCCGCGGTGGATCTCGTGCACCCCGTCCTGGTCGAAGAACGGCAGCCGCTGGATCCCGATCAGGCTCGCCTGCTGCCCGTGGCCGATGTCGGGCAGTCCGGGCGCCTTGACCATGCCGTGGGCGACGTCGATCCGGAATCCGTCCACCCCCAGATCCAGCCAGAATCGCAGCACGGAGTCGAACTCGGCCCGCACCTCCGCGTTCTCCCAGTTCAGGTCCGGCTGCTCGGGCGCGAACAGGTGCAGGTACCAGGAGCCGTCCTCGACCCGCGTCCACGCCGGCCCGCCGAAGACGGACTCCCAGTCGTTGGGCGGCTCGGCGCCGTCCGGCCCGCGTCCCGGGCGGAAGACGTAGCGGTCCCGGCCCACCCCGGCCCGCGCCGCCTCGAACCAGGGATGCCGCTCCGAGGTGTGGTTGGGGACGATGTCCACGATGACCTTCAGGCCGAGCCCGTGCGCCGCGCGCACCAGGTCGTCCGCGTCCGCCAGGTCGCCGAAGACCGGGTCGACCGCGCGGTAGTCGGCCACGTCGTACCCGCCGTCGGCCTGCGGGGAGGCGTAGAACGGCGTGAGCCACACCGCGTCCGCGCCCAGCCGTGCCAGGTGCGGCAGCCGCTCCCGCGCCCCGCGCAGGTCGCCGATCCCGTCTCCGTCGCTGTCCGAGAACGAGCGGACGTACACCTGGTAGATGACCGCGTCCCGCCACCATTGCGGGCGGGTGCCGCAAGGACTTGCAGACTGCGGCAACGACGGGGAGGTGAGCTCGTGAGCCATGCGCGGGGTCCCTCTCGCGTGGGCGTCGTACAGGTGTCGTGGTGACAACGACTTCCAAGTCGTCATGAAACGGTCATGCAAGTGCTTGTGAAAAGGCTTGCAGGCCGCTCCGCGTCCCGCAAGACCCCCTCGAATCGCTCTGTCAAGCGACTCGATGGACACCTTCGGGACACGCGGATGTAACGATCCCCGGCCCTTGCAGAAATTTCACGCAAGCTCTTTCGGCTCGTTTTCATCCCTGTTACGTTCCTGGCAACCCGGGGCGCCGCGAGGGAGCGGTCGCATGAGGAAGGTCTTCGCCCCTCGTCCAACCGGGATCTTGTTGAAGGAGTTCACATGCGGCGTGGCATAGCGGCCACCGCGCTGGTCGCGGCCCTGGGCGTCACCCTGGCGGCGTGCGGGAGTGGCGACGGCGGCAACAACGACGGCGGCTCGAAGGGCTCGGGCGAGCTCTCCGGCACCGTCACGTGGTGGGACACCTCCACGGTCGGCAGCGAGGACAAGGTCTTCAAGAAGGTCGCCGAGGACTTCACGAAGAAGTACCCGAAGGTCACCGTCAAGTATGTGAACGTGCCGTTCGGTGAGGCGCAGAACAAGTTCAAGAACGCCGCCCAGTCCGGCTCCGGCGCCCCCGACGTCATCCGTTCCGAGGTCGCCTGGACCCCCGACTTCGCGAACCTGGGCTACCTCGCCCCGCTCGACGGCACCCCGGCGCTGAAGGACGACTCGGACTTCCTGAAGCAGGCGGCCGCGTCGACCAAGTACAACGGCAAGACCTACGCCGTGCCGCAGGTCATCGACTCCATGGGCATCTTCTACAACAAGAAGATCTTCAAGGACGCCGGCGTCGAGGTCCCCAAGACGATCGACGAGCTCAAGACCGTCTCCGCCAAGATCAAGGAGAAGACCGGCAAGACCGGTCTCTACCTGCGCGGCGACGACGCCTACTGGTTCCTCTCCTTCCTCTACGGCGAGGGCGGCGACCTGGTCGACGCCAAGCAGAAGAAGATCACCGTCGACAGCCCCGCCGGTGTGAAGGCCATGAAGACCGTCAAGGACCTCGTGGACTCCAAGGCCGCGATCACCGACGCGACCAACGGCTGGGACAACATGCAGGCCGCCTTCAAGGACGGCAAGGTCGCGATGATGATCAACGGCCCGTGGGCCGTCTCCGACACCTTCGCCGGCAAGGAGTTCGCCGACAAGGCCAACCTCGGCATCGCGCCGGTGCCCGCCGGCTCGGCCGGCCAGGGCGCCCCGCAGGGCGGTCACAACCTCGCCGTCTACGCGGGCTCCAAGAACCTGGACGCCTCGTACGCCTTCACCGAGTACATGACGTCCGCCGAGACCCAGGCCAAGATCGCGACCGAGCTGAGCCTGCTCCCGACGCGTGAGTCCGTCTACGGCAACTCCAAGGTCGCGGGCAACGACATGATCGGCTTCTTCAAGCCGGTCGTCGACAAGGCCGTCGAGCGCCCCTGGATCCCGGAGACCGGCAGCCTCTTCGCCCCGCTGGTGACCGAGTACACCAAGGTCCTCACCGGCCAGACCAGCCCGGAGTCGGGAGCCAAGGCGGCCGGTGACGCCTACCGCAAGCTCCTGAAGGACTGGAAGTAACAAGGAAGGCAGGCCGGCTGATGGCTGTGGACACCAGCAGCCAGTCGGTGGCGAAGGCCGCGGGCGACAACGTCGCCCGCGGCCGGAGCCGCGGTACTGGCACCTCGCGGCGTAAGGCCCGGGGCTCTCTCTCCACCCACTGGTACGCCTGGGCGATGATCGCCCCGGTGACCGTGGTGATCGCCGTGATCATCGGATATCCCCTGATCCGCGGCGTCTACCTGTCGCTCACCGACGCCAACGAGCGCAACGTCGCGCGGAGCATCGGCGTCAACCACATCCCGGCCACCTACGAGTTCGTGGGCCTGGACAACTACGCCGACGCGCTCTCCGGCAACCAGTTCCTCGGCACGCTCGGCTGGACGATGCTGTGGACGGTGTCCTGCGTCTCGGTGACCTTCGCCCTCGGCCTGGCCCTCGCCAACATCCTCAACCGGCGGATCGCCGGCCGCTCCCTCTACCGGATGCTGCTGATCCTGCCCTGGGCCGTCCCCGGCTTCGTCTCCGTCTTCGCGTGGCGCTTCCTCTACGACGAGCGCCGCGGCATCCTCAACCAGGTGCTCGCCGGCGGCGGCATCGACGCCGTGCCGTGGCTCAACGACCCCACCTGGGCCAAGTTCTCGGTCATCGCCGTCAACGTCTGGCTCGGCGTCCCGTTCATGATGGTCGCCCTCCTCGGCGGTCTGCAGTCCATCCCCGGTGAGCTCTACGAGGCCGCCGAGATGGACGGCGCGAGCGCCTGGCAGCGCTTCCGGCACATCACGATGCCCGGGCTGCGCTCGGTGTCCACCACCGTGATCCTGCTCAGCACCATCTGGACCTTCAACATGTTCCCGGTGATCTTCCTGCTCACCCGGGGCGGGCCCGGCGAGGCCACCCAGATCCTCGTCACCCAGGCGTACAAGTTCTCCTTCGAGATCAGCCCGCGGGACTTCGCCCAGTCCTCCACCTGGGGCGTCCTGATCCTGGTCCTCCTGATGGTCTTCGCCGCGGTCTACCGGCGAGTCCTCCGCAAGCAGGGAGAAGTCTGGTGACCACCGCAGACACCACCGCCACGAACGGCCCGCGCCGCGGCCGCCGCTCGCCGCTCGCCTCGATCGGGCTGCACACCACGCTCGTCGTGGCCTCCGTGATCGCCGTCTTCCCGGTGCTGTGGGTCTTCCTGACCTCCATCAAGCCCGCGAAGTACGCGACCACGACCGACTTCTTCAAGGAGTCGACCTTCGAGAACTACACGAACCTGCTGAACGACACCCCGTTCCTCACCTGGTTCGGCAACTCTCTGCTGGTCGCCGCCCTGACCACGCTCCTGGGCGTCTTCATCTCCTCGACCACCGGCTACGCCATCAGCCGCTTCCGCTTCCCCGGCAAGCGCGGGCTGATGTGGACGCTGCTGATCACCCAGATGTTCCCGGTCGCCGTCCTGATCGTGCCGATCTACAACATCATGGCGTCGATGGGCCTGCTCAACCAGCCCGCCGGCCTGGTCATCACCTACCTGACCATCGCCGTGCCGTTCTGCGCCTGGATGATGAAGGGCTTCTTCGACACCATCCCCCGCGAGATCGACGAGTCGGGACAGGTCGACGGACTCACCCCCTTCGGCACCTTCTGGCGGCTGATCCTGCCGCTCGCCAAGCCGGGCATCGCGGTGACCGCGTTCTACTCCTTCATCACCGCCTGGGGCGAGGTCGCCTACGCCTCCGCGTTCATGGTCGGGGACGAGAACCTCACCCTCGCCGGCGGTCTGCAGAAGTTCGTCAACCAGTACGGCGCCCAGTGGGGCCCGATGTCCGCGGCCTCCGTGCTCATCGCCATCCCCGCGGCGCTCGTGTTCCTCGTCGCCCAGCGGCACCTGGTGACCGGCATGTCCGCCGGCGCCGTCAAGGGCTGAGCGCCCCGCCCGCGCCCGCCCGCCCGTGTACGCACCCTCCTTATCTCTCAGGGAAGACATGACCCAGCACCTCACCGCCCCCGCCGCCGCCCCCACCACCGGCACGCACACGGGCTGGTGGCGCGACGCGGTGATCTACCAGGTCTACCCGCGCAGCTTCGCCGACGGAAACGGCGACGGCATGGGCGACCTGGAAGGAATCCGCAGCCGGCTGCCCTACCTGAAGGACCTCGGCGTCGACGCCGTCTGGCTCAGCCCGTTCTACGCCTCCCCACAGGCGGACGCCGGCTACGACGTCGCCGACTACCGGGCCATCGACCCGATGTTCGGCAGCCTCCTCGACGCCGACGCCGTCATCCGCGAGGCCCACGGGCTCGGCCTGCGGATCATCGTCGACCTCGTGCCCAACCACTCGTCCGACCAGCACGAGTGGTTCCAGCGCGCGCTGCGCGACGGCGCCGGTTCGCCGCTGCGCGAGCGCTACCACTTCCGGCCGGGCAAGGGCGTCGACGGCGAACTGCCGCCCAACGACTGGGAGTCCATCTTCGGTGGTCCCGCCTGGACGCGGACCCAGGAGCCGGACGGCACCCCGGGCGAGTGGTACCTGCACCTCTTCGCGCCCGAGCAGCCCGACTTCAACTGGGAGCACCCGGCGGTCCGCGACGAGTTCCGCTCGATCCTGCGCTTCTGGCTGGACATGGGCGTCGACGGCTTCCGCGTCGACGTCGCGCACGGACTGGTGAAGGCCGAGGGCCTGCCCGACATCGGCGCGCACGACCAGCTGAAGCTGCTCGGCAACGACGTCATGCCCTTCTTCGACCAGGACGGCGTCCACGAGATCTACCGCTCGTGGCGCCAGGTCCTCTCCGAGTACGACGGCGAGCGGGTCCTGGTCGCCGAGGCGTGGACCCCCACCGTCGAGCGCACCGCCCACTACGTGCGCCCCGACGAGATGCACCAGGCCTTCAACTTCCAGTACCTGGGCACCCACTGGGACGCGGCCGAGCTGCGCCGGGTCATCGACGACTCGCTCGCCGCGATGCACCCGGTCGGCGCGCCGACCACCTGGGTCCTGTCGAACCACGACGTGACCCGGCACGCCACCCGGTTCGCCAACCCGGCGGGCCTGGGCACCCAGCTGCGCGAGGCCGGCGACCGCGAGCTCGGCCTGCGCCGGGCGCGCGCCGCGACGCTGCTGATGCTGGCGCTGCCCGGCTCCGCCTACGTCTACCAGGGCGAGGAGCTCGGCCTGCCGGACGTCACCGACCTGCCCGACGAGGTCCGCCAGGACCCGTCGTTCTTCCGGGCCACCGGGCAGGACGGCTTCCGCGACGGCTGCCGGGTGCCGCTGCCGTGGACGGTCGAGGGTTCCTCCTACGGCTTCGGCGAAGGCGGCAGCTGGCTGCCGCAGCCCGCCACCTGGGGCGGGCTGAGCGTCGAGGCGCAGGCCGGTGACCCCGGCTCCACCCTGGAGCTGTACCGCAGCGCGCTGGCCGTGCGCCGCGAACAGCCCGGACTCGGTGCGGGCGAGGGCGTCGAGTGGCAGGAGGCACCCGAGGGTGTGCTCTCCTTCCGCCGCGACGGCTTCGTCTGCACCGCCAACACCACCGGCCGGGCCATCTCCGTCCCGCTGCCCGGCCGGTTCCTGCTTGCCAACGAGCCGGTGGGTCTCTCCGCCGCGGAGGGCGTGGTCGAGCTGCCCGCGGACACCACCGTCTGGTGGGCGGTGTGACGATCCCCCTGCCGCGGGGCGCCGGGAACGGCGCCCCGCGGCTCGCGGACATCGCGGCCCAGTCCGGCGTCAGCGAGGCGACGGTCAGCCGGGTGCTCAACGGCAAGGCCGGGGTGGCCGGTGCGACCAGGCACCGGGTCCTCGCCGCGCTCGACGTGCTCGGCTACGAGCGTCCGGTACGGCTGAAACGGCGCAGCGCCGGCCTGGTCGGCCTGGTCGTGCCCGAGCTGACCAACCCGATCTTCCCGGCCTTCGCGCAGGTCGTCGAACAGGTGCTGGCCGGTCACGGCTACACCCCCGTGCTCTGTACCCAGATGCCCGGCGGCGCCACCGAGGACGAGCTGGTCGACCAGCTGGTGGAGCGCGGGGTCTGCGGCATCGTGTTCCTCTCCGGACTGCACGCGGACGCCGCGGCCGATCCCGGCCGCTACGTCCGACTGGCCGCGCGGGGCGTCCCGTTCGTCCTCATCAACGGCTTCAACGAGCACATCGACGCCAACTTCGTCTCGCCCGACGACCGGGCGGCGGCGCGGATGGCCGTGCGGCACCTGGTCGAACTCGGCCACGAGCGCATCGGTCTCGCCATCGGCCCCACCCGCTACGTGCCCTCCCGCCGCAAGGCGGAGGGCTTCGCGGCCGAACTGCACCTCCTGCTCGGGATCGAGAAGGAGGAGGCCGAGCGCTACGTGCGTCCCACGCTGTTCGGCGTCGAGGGCGGCCACGCGGCCGCCGACATCCTGCTCGACCAGGGCTGCACCGGCATCGTCTGCGGCTCCGACCTGATGGCGCTGGGCGCGATCCGTGCGGTGCGCGCCCGGGGCCTCGACGTGCCCGCCGACGTGTCGGTGGTCGGCTTCGACGACTCCCCGCTCATCGCCTTCACCGATCCGCCGCTGACCACCGTGCGCCAGCCTGTGCAGGCGATGGCGACGGCGGCGGTCGGGGCGCTGCTGGAGGAGATCGAGGGAAACCCGGTGCAGCGCACCGAGTTCGTCTTCCAGCCGGAGCTGGTCGTGCGGGGGTCCACGGCGCAGCCGCCGGCCCGCCCGTCGCTGCAACTGCTTGCGTAACTCCTTGCGTTGTGGGGGTTCAAAGGGTTGACCGGGTGTCGGGGCACTCGTACGGTCACGGCTGAAAACAGTTGCTGCTATTTTCGGCAACTTCTTGCGACAGTGAAGTCGGCAGGAGGAATCATGGCCAGAAAGACCGTGGCCGCTGCACTCGCCTTCGTGGCGGGAGCCGCTGTGGCCGTCACGGCACCCGCCCCCGCGCAGGCCGCCCCGCCCGGTGAGAAGGACGTCACCGCGGTCATGTTCGAGTGGAAGTTCGCCTCCGTGGCGAAGGCCTGCACCGAGCAGCTGGGCCCCGCCGGATACGGCTACGTGCAGGTCTCGCCGCCCCAGGAGCGCATCCAGGGCAGCACGTGGTGGACCGCCTACCAGCCCGTCAGCTACAAGATCGCCGGCCCTCTCGGCGACCGCACCGCCTTCAAGAGCATGGTCGACACCTGTCACGCGGCGGGCGTGAAGGTCGTCGCCGACACCGTCGTCAACCACATGGCCAACGCGTCGGGCACGGGAACGGGCGGGACCTCGTTCTCCAAGTACGACTACCCCGGCCTGTACTCCGGCACCGACATGGACGACTGCCGGGCCACCATCTCCAACTACCAGGACCGGGCGAACGTCCAGAACTGCGAGCTCGTCGGCCTGCCGGACCTCGACACCGGCGAGGACTGGGTGCGCGGCCGGATAGCCGGCTACATGAACGACCTGCTCTCGCTCGGCGTGGACGGCTTCCGCATCGACGCCGCCAAGCACATGCCGGCAGCCGATCTCGCGAACATCAAGTCACGGCTGAGCAACCCCGGCGTGTACTGGAAGCAGGAGGCGATCCACGGAGCCGGCGAGGCCGTCTCGCCCAGCGAGTACCTCGGCAACGGCGACGTGCAGGAGTTCCGTTACGCCCGGGACCTCAAGCGGATCTTCGGCTCCGAGAAGCTCTCCTACCTGAGCAACTTCGGCGAGTCCTGGGGCTACATGGCCTCCGGCAAGTCCGGCGTGTTCGTCGACAACCACGACACCGAGCGCGGCGGCGACACCCTCAACTACAAGGCGGGCGCCACCTACACGCTCGCCTCGGTCTTCATGCTGGCCTGGCCCTACGGCTCCCCGGACGTCCACTCCGGCTACGAGTGGACGGACAAGGACGCCGGCGCACCGGGCGGCGGCCAGGTGAACGCCTGCTACAGCGACGGCTGGAAGTGCCAGCACGCCTGGCGCGAGATCTCCTCGATGGTCGGCTTCCGCAACGCGGCCCGGGGCACCTCCGTCACGAACTGGTGGGACAACGGCAGCAACGCGATCGCGTTCGGCCGCGGCGACAAGGCGTACGTGGCGATCAACCACGAGACCTCGGCGCTGTCCCGCACCTTCCAGACCTCGCTGGCCGCCGGCACCTACTGCGACGTGCAGAGCGGTGGCACGGTCACCGTGAACGCCTCCGGCCAGTTCACCGCGACGCTGGCCGCGAACACCGCGGTCGCCCTGCACACGAACGCCCGGACCTGCTCGGGCGGCACCACCCCGCCGCCGGCCGCCGCCGGAGCCTCGTTCAACGTGAACGCCACCACCGTGGTCGGCCAGGACATCCACGTCACCGGCAACCAGCCCGCCCTCGGCAACTGGTCCCCGGCCGCCGCCCCCAAGCTGGACGCGGCGAGCTACCCCGTCTGGAAGCTGACCGTCTCCCTGCCCGCGGGCACGTCCTTCGAGTACAAGTACGTCCGCAAGGACGCGGCGGGCAACGTGACCTGGGAATCGGGCGCGAACCGCACGGCCACGGTCCCGGCCTCCGGCCAGATCGTCCTGAACGACTCCTTCCGCAACTGACCCCACCGTTCCGCCAGGGCCGCCCCGCCGGGGCGGCCCACCTTCCCGTACCTCCAGGGAGAACCCCCGTGATACGCAAGAGAACGGCTGCCGTCGTGGCCGCCGCCCTGTGCGCCGCGCTGGTGCCGGCCCTCCCGGCCGCCGGTGCGCAGGCACCGCCCGCCCCGCCCTCCGACCGGGCCCTCGCGGCCCAGCCCGCCCGCCACGACCTCACCCGCGAGCAGTTCTACTTCGTGCTGCCCGACCGCTTCGCCAACGGGGACACCCGCAACGACCGCGGCGGGCTGACCGGCACCCGGCTCGACACCGGGTTCGACCCCACCGACAAGGGGTTCTACCAGGGCGGTGACCTCAAGGGCCTCACCCAGCGGCTCGACTACATCAAGGGCCTGGGCACCACCGCCATCTGGATGGCGCCGATCTTCAAGAACCAGCCCGTGCAGGGCACCGGCAAGGACGCCTCCGCCGGCTACCACGGTTACTGGATCACCGACTTCACCCAGGTCGACCCCCACTTCGGCACCAACGCCGACCTGGAGAAGCTGATCGACCAGGCCCACGCCAAGGGCATGAAGGTCTTCTTCGACGTCATCACCAATCACACGGCCGACGTCGTGGACTACCGGGAACAGTCCTACGGCTACCTCGCCAAGGGCGCCTTCCCCTATCTGACCAAGGACGGCGTGCCGTTCGACGACGCCGACTACGCCGACCTCACGGACGGCACCCGTCGCTTCCCCGCCGTCGACCGCGACTCCTTCCCCCGCACCCCCGTCGTCGCCGAGGACAAGAAGAACCTCAAGGTCCCGGCCTGGCTCAACGACCCGACGATGTACCACAACCGGGGCGACTCCACCTTCGCCGGCGAGTCCTCCGCGCACGGCGACTTCGTCGGCCTGGACGACCTGTGGACCGAGCGCCCCGAGGTCGTCGAGGGCATGGAGAAGATCTACCAGCGCTGGGTGCGCGACTTCGACATCGACGGCTTCCGCATCGACACGGTCAAGCACGTCAACACCGAGTTCTGGACCCAGTGGGCGACCGCGCTGGACTCCTACGCCCGGAAGCACGGGCGCGACGACTTCTTCATGTTCGGCGAGGTCTACTCCGCGGACCCGGCCGTCACCGCCCCGTACGTCACCGAGGGCCGGCTGGACGCCACGCTCGACTTCCCCTTCCAGGACGCCGCCCGCACCTTCGCCTCCCAGGGCGGCTCCGCGGACAAGCTGGCGAACCTCTTCGCCCAGGACTACCGCTACACCACCGACAAGGCCAACGCGTACGAGTCGGTCCCCTTCCTCGGCAACCACGACATGGGCCGCTTCGGCGCCTTCCTCAAGCAGGACAACCCGAAGGCCGACGACGCGGAGCTGCTCCAGCGCTACCGGCTCGCCAACGAGCTGATGTTCCTCGGCCGCGGCAACCCGGTCGTCTACTACGGCGACGAGCAGGGCTTCACCGGCCCCGGCGGCGACAAGGACGCCCGGCAGACCCTCTTCGCCTCGAAGACCGCCGACTACCTCGACGACGACCAGCTCGGCACCGACCGGACCCACGCGAGCGACGCGTACGACACCTCCCACCCGCTCTACCGGCAGATCGCCGCGCTGTCCGCGCTGACCAAGAGGCACCCGGCGCTGCGTGACGGCGTCCAGCAGGAGCGCCTGGCCCAGGGCTCCGTCTACGCCTTCTCCCGCACCGACGCGCGCGCGAGGACCGAGTACGTCGTCGCCGTGAACAGCGCCACCGAGCCCAGGACCGTCGAGATCCCGACCGCCTCCGCGGGCATGGGCTTCACCACCGTCCACGGCGGTACCGCCCGCGTCACCAGCGGCGGCGACCGCAGGATCAGCGTCACCGTCCCCGCCCTCGGCTCCGTCGTCCTCAAGGCCGACAAGCCCCTCGCCACGACCGCGGCGCGGCCGTCCCTCACCCTCAAGGCCCCCGAGGCCGGAGCCACCGGCACGGTGGAGATCTCCGCCGACGTCCAGGGCGGAGACCTCGCCCGCGTCGTCTTCGCCGCCCAGACCGGCAACGGCAGGTGGCAGGTCCTCGGCTCCGCCGACCACGCCCCGTACAAGGTCACCCAGAAGGTGACCGCCCCCGCCGGAACGGCCCTGCGCTACAAGGCGGTCGTCGTCGACGCCGCAGGCCGCACGGCCGCCGCCACCGCCGCCACCACCAGCGGGGCCCCGGCCGTCGAGCAGCCGCCGACCGCCACCCAGCGCGACTACGCGATCGTCCACTACAAGCGCGCCGACGGCGACTACGCCGACTGGGGCCTCTACACCTGGGGCGACATCGCCGAGGGCGAGGGCACCAGCTGGCCCGCCGGCAAGCCGTTCACCGGCCGCGACGCCTACGGCGCCTTCGCCTACGTCAAGCTCAAGCCCGGCGCCTCCTCCGTCGGCTTCATCGCCGTGAACAAGGACGGCGTCAAGGACACCGACGCCGACCGCAGCGTCGACCTGTCCAAGACCGGCGAGGTGTGGATCGAGCAGGGCAGGCCGGAGGTCCTCGACGCGGCGCCCGAGGGCGCCTACCCGCCCCAGGACACGACGAAGGCGGTGCTGCACTACAAGCGCGCCGACGGCGACTACGCCGGCTGGGGCCTGCACACCTGGACCGGCGCCGCGAACCCCACCGACTGGACCAAGCCGCTGGAGCCGGTCCGCACCGACGCGTACGGAGCGGTCTACGAGGTTCCGCTGGCCGCCGGGGCGACCTCCCTCAGCTACATCCTGCACAAGGGCGACGAGAAGGACCTGCCGTCCGACCAGTCGCTCGACCTGAAGGCGAACGGCCACGAGGTGTGGATGCTCGGCGGCCAGGAGAAGTACCTCCTGCCGCAGCCCAAGGGCAGCGGCGCCGCCCTCGACCTCACCAAGTCCCAGGCCGTCTGGATCGACGAGACCACGCTCGCCTGGAACGGCAGCGACGCCGCCGCCTCCAGCGTGCTCCTCGCCTCCCGCGACGGATCGATCGCCGTGAAGGACGGCGCCCTCACCGGTGACCGCACGGTGCTGCGCCTGAACCCGGTCACGCTCACCGACGCGCAGAAGGCCGCCTTCCCGCACCTGAAGTCCGCCGGGGCCTTCACCGTCGACCCGCGCGACCGCGACCGCGTCCGCGCGGCCCTCAAGGGCCAGCTCGTCGCCGCCCAGTACGCGGCGAACGGCGCCGTCCTCACGGCCACCGGCGTCCAGCTCGCCGGCGTGCTCGACGACCTCTACGCCGCGAAGGCCACCCGCGCCGCCCTCGGCCCGGTGTTCCGCTCGGGACGTCCCACCCTCTCCCTGTGGGCCCCCACCGCCCAGTCCGTCGCGCTCGAACTCGACGGAAAGACGGTGCCGATGCGCCGCGACGACGCCTCCGGCGTGTGGTCGGTCACCGGCACCCCCGCCTGGAACGGCAAGCCCTATCGCTACGTCGTGAAGGTCTGGGCGCCCAGCGTGCGCCAGATCGTCACCAACAAGGTCACCGACCCCTACTCCACCGCCCTGACCACCGACTCGGCCCGCAGCCTCGTCGTCGACCTCGCCGACCCCCGCCTCGCCCCCAAGGGCTGGCAGGGTCTGAAGAAGCCCGCCGCCGTCCCGCTGCGCGACGCCCAGATCCAGGAACTCCACATCCGCGACTTCTCGGTCGCGGACGCCACCGCCGTCCCCGCCCACAAGGGCACCTACCTCGCCTTCACCGACACCGGCAGCAAGGGCTCCCGGCACCTGAAGGCCCTCGCCGGCTCCGGCACCTCCTACGTCCACCTGCTGCCGGCCTTCGACATCGGCACCGTCCCCGAGAAGAAGTCGGAGCAGACCGAGCCGGCCTGCGACCTGAAGGTCCTCGCCCCCGACTCCGAGGAGCAGCAGGCCTGCGTGGCCGCCGCCGCGGCCAAGGACGCCTACAACTGGGGCTACGACCCGCTGCACTACACGGTCCCCGAGGGCTCGTACGCCACCGACCCCGAAGGCACCCGCCGCACGGTGGAGTTCCGGCAGATGGTCCAGTCCCTGAACGGCGCCGGACTGCGCACCGTCATGGACGTCGTCTACAACCACACCGTGGCCGCCGGACAGGCCGACAAGTCCGTCCTCGACCGGATCGTGCCCGGCTACTACCAGCGCCTGCTGGCCGACGGCTCGGTCGCCACCTCCACCTGCTGCGCCAACACGGCGCCCGAGAACGCCATGATGGGCAAGCTCGTCGTCGACTCGGTCGTCACCTGGGCCAAGGAGTACAAGGTCGACGGCTTCCGCTTCGACCTCATGGGCCACCACCCCAAGGAGAACATCCTCGCCGTCCGCAAGGCCCTCGACGGCCTGACCGTCGCCGAGGACGGAGTCGACGGAAAGGCGATCGTCCTCTACGGCGAGGGCTGGAACTTCGGCGAGATCGCCGACGACGCCCGCTTCGTCCAGGCCACCCAGAAGAACATGGCCGGCACGGGCGTCGCCACCTTCTCCGACCGGGCCCGTGACGCCGTCCGCGGCGGCGGTCCCTTCGACGAGGACCCCGGGGTCCAGGGCTTCGCCTCCGGCCTGTTCACCGACCCCAACTCCTCCTCGGCCAACGGCACCCCGGCGGAGCAGAAGGCCCGCCTCCTGCACTACCAGGACCTGATCAAGGTCGGCCTCTCCGGCAACCTGGCGTCCTACAGCTTCACCGACACCGCCGGGCGCACCGTCAAGGGCTCCCAGGTCGACTACAACGGCTCCCCGGCCGGCTACGCCGCCGTCCCCGGCGATGCCCTCGCCTACGCCGACGCGCACGACAACGAGTCCCTGTACGACGCCCTCGCCTTCAAGCTCCCGGCGGCCACCTCGGCCGCCGACCGGGCCAGGATGCAGGTCCTCGCGATGGCCACGGCGACGCTCTCGCAGGGTCCCGCGCTCTCCCAGGCGGGCTCGGACCTGCTGCGCTCCAAGTCCCTCGACCGCAACTCGTTCGACAGCGGCGACTGGTTCAACGCGATCCACTGGGACTGCCGCGACGGCAACGGATTCGGCCGCGGGCTGCCCCCGGCCGCCGACAACAAGGCCAAGTGGGGCTACGGCAAGCCGCTGCTCACCACGCCGTCCCTGACGGTCGGCTGCGCCCAGATCGACGGCTCCTCCGCCGCGTTCCGGGATCTGCAGAAGATCCGCACGGCGGAGCCGGCCTTCTCCCTGGCCACCGCGGAGCAGGTCCAGGACGCCCTGTCCTTCCCGCTCTCCGGCACCGGTGAGACCCCGGGCGTGATCACCATGCGCCTCGGCGACCTGGTCGTGGTGTTCAACGCCACCCCGGAGCGGCAGGCCCAGCGGGTCGCCGCCCTGGCCGGCAAGGGCTACGCGCTCCACCCGGTCCAGGCCGCCGGCGCGGACGCCACCGTCAGGTCCGCCGGCTACGCGAAGGAGTCGGGCACCTTCACGGTCCCGGCCCGGACCGTGGCGGTCTTCACGGGCCGCTGATCACACCCGTCCGCGCACCGGCCCTGCCCACGGGCCGGTGCGCGGACGCCTGGCCGGCCGGCTCCCCCCGGCCGGTCAGGCCACGGCCTTCTCCAGCAGCGTGACCCGGTAGCGCCGCCCGTCCGGCGCCGTCTTCTCCAGGTCGTCGCCGACCGTCGTGTAGCCGGCGGCCTCGTAGTAGCCGCGCAACCGCGGATTGTGCGCCTCGCAGTCCAGCCGCGCCATCCGCCGCCCACGGGTCGCGATCCGCTCCTCCGCGTGGGCGAGGAGCGTCCGCCCGGTGCCGGCCGGCGCGGCGGCACGGTCGGTCATGAGCCGGTGGACGTAGCCGGCCACCGGCGGTTGCTCGCCCCAGACCTGCTCGTCCTTCCACCACAGCTCGTACGCCCCGAGCGCCGACCCCCCGTGCGAGGCGAGCCACACCTCGCCGACGGCCATCCGCGTGCGGAAGTGGTCGCGGTCCTTGTCGCCGGGCTTCCACTGGTCTATGCCCTGGCGGATCATCCACCGCGCCGTCGCGTCGAACATCTTCACCAGAAGGTCGAGATCGCCGTCGTCCGCCTGTCGGAATGTCACTTGTACCGTCATGGCGATCACCGTAAAGGTGTGGCCAGAGGTTCCTTCGACCGGGAGTGAGACGACCGATGCCCCAGATCACCGTGGACTACTCCGCACCGCTCGACCGGCGCGGCTTCGCGCTCGCCCTGCACCCGCTCGTCGTCGACACGGTCGACACCGTGATCGACGCCTGCAAGACCCGCTTCCGCGAGATCGAGGAGACGGTCTGCGGCGACGGTTCGACCGACGACGTCGTGGTCCACGTCGACATCGCGCTGCTCGCCGGCCGCTCGGAGGAGACCAAGGCGCGTCTCGCCGAGGCCGTGCTCGCCCTGCTGCCGCTGCACCTCAAGCAGAAGGACGGCGTGCGGATCTCGGCCGAGGTACGTGACCTCGACCCCTCCTACCGCAGCCGCTGAGACGGCACGCGGGGCCCCAGTTCGAGGAGCCGGCCGACCAGATCGCCGAACGGGCCGTCGGCCGGCTCGCCCGCGAGGATCCGGACCAGCACGTCGGCCATCTCCTCGTCGTACGCGGCGCTCACCGCGGCCAGTGCGGCGAAGTCGTGCACCAGCTGCACCTCCAGCTCCGCGCGCGGGATCCGGCGCCCGTCCAGCCAGAGCAGCGCCGTCGACTCGGCGAGCGACACCCAGGACCGGACGACCAGTTCGAGCCGGGCCGAGGGCTTCCCGACCTCCAGGTGCGCCAGGATCTGCTCGTACGCGGCCTGCCGCACCTCGTCGATCATCGCGTTCGTGGTGGAGGAGCCGACGGCGGGACCGCCGCGCATCAGGGCGGAGAAGCCCGGACCGTGCTCGTCGACGAAGTCGAAGAACCGGCCCATCACCCGCAGCAGCCGCGCCCCCAGGGGGCCCTGCGGCGGCTCCACGAACCGGGCGGCCAGCTCGTCGGCCGCCCGCCGCAGCGCCGCCTCGTACAGGCTCTGCTTGCCCGGGAAGTAGTGGTAGACCAGAGGCCGGGAGATCCCGGCGGCCGCGGCGATCTCGTCGATGGAGACGTCGTCGGGAGAGCGGTGGCTGAACAACTCCAGCGCCACCCCGATGAGCTGCTGCCTGCGCTCCTCGACGCCCATCCTTCGGCGTACTCCGGTCGTCATGCGAACAGCCTAACGGGCGTCCGTTACGCTCCCACCACATGAGCGCTTCTGACCAGGACACAACAGCCCGGACGGCCACCGCGGACGAGAAGCCGGACACGGACCCGACTCCCGCCGCGGCCACGCCCGCGGCGGGGGAGAAGCGCCGGGCCGCGGAGCCGCGCGAGGCCGTCCGGGACGGGGTCCCGGCCGAGGCCGGGTCCGCCACGGAGGAGCCCGGGGGGAAGCCCGACGGGACGCCCGACGGAAAGCCGGGGAAGGGTGAACTCGCCGCGGCGGAGCCGGTCGAGGACGCCGGAGCCGGCGGGACCGAGGCCGACGAGGACGCCGACGAGCACCTCGCCGGGGACGCCGGCGAGACCGAGACCGAGGCCGACGAGGACGGGGCCTCGGACGAGGACGACGAGCCGGCCGAGGGCATGACGCCGAAGCAGGCCCGTCGCCTGCGGGTCGCCGCCGCCTCCGTGCTGCTGGTCGCGATGGCCGCGGTGCTGGTCGTCCGGCTGGCCAGCCGCACGTCCGTCCTGGTCGTCGGGGTGTACGGACTGGCCATGATCCTCTGCGGCGTGGTCATCGAGCTGTCCCGCAACGGGCGGACCCGGCTGGGTACCTGGCTCCTGGTGGGCGGCCTCGCCGCCGCGCTCGCCTTCGACTGGCTGATCCTGCCCTGACCACCGGCTCCGCCGCCGCCCGGGCCCGGTGACCGGGGTCAGAGGTCGAGGACGAGCCGTCCGCCCGCGCAGCGCGACACGCAGATCAGCATCGAGTCGGCCCGCTCGGCGTCGGTGAGCAGCTCGTCGCGGTGATCGATCTCGCCTTCCACGAACCGCTGTTGGCAGGTGCCGCAGAATCCCTGTTCGCAGGAGTACGGGACCCCCGGCAGCGCGGACCGGACGGCGGCGAGCACCGACTGCTCCGGCGCCACCGTCACCGTGCCTCCGGAGCGGCGGAGTTCGACCTCGAAGGCGTCGCCGCCCGTCGTCGCCGCGGGGGAGAAGCGCTCCAGACGGGGAGAGCGGCCCTCGGGCAGGGCGGCGGCCACGGCGTCCATCAGCCCGTCGGGACCACAGCAGTAGACGGCCGTCTCGGCCGGGACCCCGGCCAGGAAGCCGAGTTCGGGCAGGCCCGACTCGTCCTCGGCGACCACGGTCACGCGCCGGCCGGGCGCGCCCGTCTTCTCGACCTGGTCGAGGTACGGCATGGTGGCCCGGCTGCGCCCGCAGTACAGCAGGCGCCAGTCGGCTCCGGCGGCCTCCGCGGCCCGCAGCATCGGCAGGATCGGCGTGATCCCGATGCCTCCGGCGACGAACACGTAGGCGGGGGCGTCGACGAGCGGGAAACGGTTGCGGGGGCCGCGGATCTCGATCTCCGTGCCCTCGTGCAGCTGGTCGTGGACCTCGCGCGAGCCGCCCCGGCCGCCCGGCTCGATCAGCCGGGTGGCGACGGTGTACGTGCCGGTGTCGGCCGGGTCGCCGCAGAGCGAGTACTGCCGCACCAGGCCGGACGGCAGCACCAGGTCGAGGTGCGCTCCCGGCTGCCACGAGGGGAGCCCGGTGCCTTCGAGGCGGAGCTGCACGACGCCCTCGGCGGGCACGGTGCGCTCGGTGACGAGGACCCGGCGGGTGACGGTGGCGAGCCGGCCGCGGCCCGACACCGGCTCGTCGAGCGAGGGCATCGGCCACAGCGGGGCGGCGCCGATCCGGCGCCGCATGGCGCGCCTGGCGAGCAGCGCCGCCCCCGCGACGAGGGCGACGGTACGCAGACGGGGCATGCTCAGCGACCTCCGTTGGCGCCGGGGGAGCGGGTCAGGTAGGCGACCGCCTGCGCCGTGTCGCCCTCCTGGGAGGGGTGGTACGCGCGACGGAGGTAGCGCGGGACGGCGCGCAGCAGGTCGGGGGTGGCCGGCAGCACGCCCTGGCGGCCCCTGCGCACGAACTGGCCGACCGAGGCCCTGCCGTCGAGCAGGGTGGGGTCGTTCTCCATGAAGAAGCGGACACCGCGCTGCCAGAGGAAGACCAGGGCTCCGAAGGCGGCGGCCCAGGTGCGGGCGCGACGGCGGTAGCCGCCGTCCAGGTGCATGAACAGCTCGAAGGCGACCGAGCGGTGCTCGACCTCCTCCGCGCCGTGCCAGCGCAGCAGGTCCAGCATCGTCGGGTCGGCGCCGCGCCGGTCGAGCTCGTCGGCGTTGAGGATCCAGTTGCCGAGGAAGGCGGTGTAGTGCTCGATCGCGGCGATCAGGGCGACCCGCTCCATCAGCCACCAGCGCCGCGGCGCGCCGGGCGGCAGGGTCCGGTCGCCGAGCAGCTTCTCGAAGAACCAGTCCACCTGCGCCGTGTAGGGGGTGGGGTCGAGGCCGAGCCGCTTGAGATGGGGGAGGACGTCGTCGTGGGCCTGGGAGTGCACGGCTTCCTGGCCGACGAATCCGATGACGTCCGCACGCAGCCGGTCGTCGGTGATGTACGGGAGCACCTGCTTGTAGACGTGCACGAACCAGCGTTCGCCGGCCGGGAGCAGCAGGTGCAGCACGTTGATGGTGTGGGTGGTGAACGGGTCGCCGGGAACCCAGTGCAGCGGGGTCTTCTCCCAGTCGAAGGAGACCTTGCGGGCCTTGAGTTCGATGTGCTCGGACGCCACCGGTGCAGGCTGCGTATTAGACATGGCGTCAATGTACTGATGGGTAGGCAGTTGGCAACAGGGTTGTGCACGGGCTTTCTGCCGTGGCCGGGCGGGCGGCCGGCCACGGCAGAAAGCCCGGCGTCCTAGCGCAGGGCCCCCACCCGCGCCCCGCCCCGCAGCGTGCCGTTCAGGTCCGCCCGCGCCCCCGCCTTCGCCTTCAGCGCCAGCAGATGGCCCTCCGTCCGGCCCGTGACCCCGCCCGAGGTCTCCAGGGACGCGAAGTCGCTCGTCCCGGCGGCCAGGACGTACCACTGCCCGCTCCGGGCCTGCCACAGCACACCGGCCAGCACCCGGGGGTCGCGCACGCCGCAGGCCGGGGAGTCCTCGGCCTGCGCCGCGAGCGCCGCCGGGACCGGCGGACGGGCCGCCGCCCCCGAGCCGCCCGCGCCGGCCGGGGCGGGATCGGGCGCCTGGAACTGGGCGAGGGTCCTGCTGCCGTTGCCCCGCCAGGTCTCCGCGCGCGTGCACACCCAGGCGGCCCGCCCGCCGTGCTCCGGCAGCGGCTGCGCGGCGAACCGCCAGGAGTTGACCGAGCGCACCCCGCGCGAGCGCACCGCCGACAGCTGGCACGCGGTCCGCGCCCAGGCGGCACGCGCCTCCCGGCCCGTCGCGTCCGCCGGCGCCGCCGGAGGCCCCGACAGCAGGCGGGCCGGGGTCAGCTCGCCCAGATCGGTCAGCAGCCGCAGCCCCGTCTCGTCCCGTACCTGGAGCGTGTTCCACGAGGTGCACGTCCGGGCCTGTGCGGGACTCAGCACCGGATCGGTCACCCCGTCCGCGCTCCGGCGCAGCGCCCACGGCTCCTTCGCCGGCGCCAGCAGGTCCCGGACCGCCGTCTCCCGCACCCACGGAGCCGTCAGATAGCGGACGTTGCCCGAGCTGCGCGAGACGACCAGGGCCGCCGACCCGACCGCGTCCGCCCCGTCGGTCCGGGCGAAGTCCAGCGCGGCGCCGCTCGTGCTCCCGACCGGCTCGGCGTACCGCACCGCCCGCAGCCCGTCGTGGAAGAGCACCACGCGCGCCCCGTCGACCTCGCCCGCGTACAGCAGCTGCGGCGAGCCCATCGGCGGTCCCACCGGTGTCCCGGGCGTCGCCGAGGACTGCACCGAACCGCCCGGCCGGGCCCAGACGGCGAGCGCGCGGCGCAGCAGCGCCCGGTCGCCGGTCAGACCGCCCCGCTCCGGCCACACCGAGAAGTCCGTCCGCGTCGAGCTCTGCCACACGGCCGGGGCGATCCGGCGCACCCGCCCGGGATCGAGCGCCGCCTCCGCCGCCGGATTACGGGCGTACGAAGGAGCCGCAGCACCGTTTCTGCCCCAGCCGTCCCCGGGCAGCCCGAGCAGGGTCCCGCACACCACGACGGCCGCCGTGGCGGCGAGCGCGGCCTTGCCGTGCTGACGGCGCCGCATCAGATCCGTGGGCCTGGCCTGCAGCGAACACGGGTCGAACTCGGCCGAGTCCAGCAGCGCCGCCGCGCCGCCGCCACCCGTGAGGGCGGCCTCGTCCGCGGCCGCGAGCGCCGCCCGGGCCGTCTCCTCGTCGACCCCGGCCACCCCGAGCACCCGCAGCACCTCGGGGTCGCCCTGCCGCTCCAGACCCCGCAGCACGTACGCGGCCCGCGCGGGACCCGACAGGGCGGAGAGCCGCTGGTCCAGGGCGAGTTCGTCGGCGCCGCCGGCGCGCGGGAACAGTCGCAGTCCCCAGACCTGGGGCAGCAGCGGCGGGAACTGGGCCCGCCGGGGCAGGGCCCGGCGCCGCAGCGGCAGTCCGGCGACCAGCGCCTGCCGGAGCACCTCGCCCCGCACGTAGGCGTATCCGGGGTCGACCGCGTCCTCGGGCGTGCGGGGGGCGGCGGGCTCGCGCAGCGAGGTACGGCGCCGTGGCAGCGACCGCTGGACCAGCGCGTGGGCGGTCAGGACCCGCCGGTTGCGCCCCAGGGAGGGCGGCAGCACGAGATAGGCGATCCGCACCAGCCGCGGATAGTGCTCGACGAGCGCGGCCTCGGCCTGCTCGACGTCGACGGGACCGTGGGGGGAGGGGCCGGATTCCTGAGTGCTCACGTTCAGCAGAACGAGCGAATCATCCGATGGTCACCCCGGCCGGTCCGGGTGGTCGGCGCGCCCGGAGGCGTGGCCGGCGGGACGGCGGACCGGACCGTCGCCCGCGCCGGCTCCCGGCCGGTCCGGGCCTCGCGGAGCGTCAGGCTTCGTGGACCGTCAGGCGCTCGCGGATCACCTTCGTCACCTCGTCCGGGACCCCCAGGCCCTCCCGGACGTACGCCTCCATCGAGCCGTGCCTGCGCGCCACCTCGTCGAGCGCCGCCTCGAGGTAGTCCGGCACGACCCCGATCAGCGCCAGGGCCAGCTCCGGGTCGCCGCCCTGTGCCGTGAAGCCCTCGATCAGCGGCGCGAACGCCAGACGGACGGCCGGATTGACCGACAGGTACTCCGTCATCACGGTCTCCGCGTCCGCTCCGAGCAGGGACAGCACGATCGTCGCCGCCCAGCCGGTGCGGTCCTTGCCCGCCGTGCAGTGGAAGAGCAGCGGTCCGCCGTAGGGATCGCCCAGCTCGGTGAGGAACGCCCGGTACGAGGCGCGGGCCGAGTCGGTGGTCACGAAGGCCCGGTACGTCTTCGCGAAGGCCGCCTGCGCCCTGCCCCCGCCGAGGACCTCCTCGGCCAGCGCCGGGTCCGACAGCAGGGTCTTCAGCCGGGCGGCCGGCGGCAGCCCGCTGGCCGCCAGATGGTCGGCGAGCACGTCCGCCACGAGCAGCCGCCCGCCGGCCGGGATGCGGTCGGGCCGGTCGGCGCGCTCGGCCGCGGTCCGGAAGTCGACCACGGTGCGGATGCCCAGCGCGCCCACCACCGTGTCGGCCGGATCCAGACGGTCGAGGTGGCCCGAACGGAAGATCCGGCCGGATCGGACGCTGCGGCCCCGTCCGAGCGGGAGGGTGCCGAGGTCGCGGAGGTTGGCGACCGTGGCGGCGGGAATGGCGGGCATGGCGTCGACTCCTCCGGATCGGTCCTTTTCGTACCAAACCGTAATCGATCGGATTCCATCAGTCCTGCACGTTCGGCCCCGGAACGCCTGATCGAAGGGGCAGGATGGGCGGATGCTGATGCGTACACGGCGAATCACGACGGCGGCGGTACTGGCCGCGACGGTGCTGGTGAGCGGGTGCGGCCGGGACGAGGCTCCCCAGGAGGCGACCGGCACGCTGGAGCAGATCGCCGCCAAGGCGGACTGCGCTCCGGACATCCAGACGGACGCGGCCGAACTCCGCCAGGCGCAGTGCGCGACGGACGACGGGAAATGGATCCTGCTCACCTTCGCCACCGACCGCGGCCAGCGCGAGTGGATCAACCAGGCCAAGGACTACGGAGGTTCGTACCTCGTCGGCCGCAAGTGGGTCGCGGCCGGGGACGCCGGGGCGGTGACGGCCCTGCGCGGCCGGCTCGGCGGGACCGTCGAGACCGCCGCGCCGCACGAGCCCCACGCGGGCCAGTCGTCGCACTCCTCGCACACCGGACACCACTGACCCGCTCACCGGCGCCGGGGAGGGCCTTCGCCCGCCCCGGCGCTTCGGGGTGAGCCGGTACGAGGGCGAGAGGCCCGTGCCGAGGCCCGAGGTCCGTGCCGGAGCCCGGCCGCACGCGGAACGGGCCCGGTCCCCTGTGTCAGGGACCGGGCCCGGAGGCGGACCGTCTCCCGGACCCGGCGGTTCCGGGCCGGTCCGGGAGAACGGCGTCAGGTGCAGCGTCGCCCCTCGTTGATGCAGCCCACCAGCCGCTTCATCAGTCGCTGGTCGAAGACGTTGATGAAGTCGCCGTGGTCGGTCACCGGCTTGTGCAGCTGCTCGGGGAAGGAGTCGACGGCGAATCCCGGACCCGGCGGAACGTTGTAGACGATCCGCTGCACGAGCTGCGGAATCGCCCGGAAGCCGTTCTTGCAGCGGCCGCTGTTCGGATCGGCGAAGGCCACGTGGGTGCGGTGGTTGGCGCTGTCGATGTTCTTCCCGTCCCAGCAGCTCTGGAAGCGGAACGTCCGCACGACCTTGCTGCCCTGGGGGCAGATCGGGTACTTGTCCTTCAGCTGGCGGTTCTCGAACCCGGTGCACGACCAGGAGGCGTTGGCATTGGCGTTGCCGTTGACGAACGCCTTCGCGTCACCGGTGATGATCCGCAGGAAGCGCGGCATCGCCGTGACCTTGGAGACCGGGTTGCCGACGAAGTTCAGGGTCACCTGCGACGGTGTCTGGATCTCGCCGACGTTCTTGTCCTTGCCACCGCCGTCGGCCTGGACGTCGTTCTCCGCCTGGCCGTTCTGGAGCCGGAGGACGGGCCAGTAGTAGGTCGAGCGGTCACCCTGGTTGCGGCAGGTGGTCCGGCCCGCCGCGAGGTCGTCGTCGCTGGCGAAGGCGTCGTTGGCCTGGTTGCCCACGTAGTCGTGCATGTGGTGGGCGCCGTTGCTCACACCCGGCGCGACGATGACGTTGTCCGGGTTGAACTTCCCGTTGGCGTTCGTGCCGCAGTTGGTGCTGAACGTGCCGCGGGAGGCGCCGGAGCGCTGCCGCGGGGTCTTCACGTTGGGCTGCACCGAACGGATGTCGACGAAGTCGGAGGCCTCGGGGCCGTTGCCGGCCTGGCCCTGCTCTTCCTTCTCGTCGCCGCCGTCACCCTCGTTCCCGCCGTCGCCTTCGTTCCCGGCGTCACCCTCGTTCCCGGCGTCGCCTTCGTTCCCGGCGTTCGCGCCGTCCCCGGCGCCGCCCGCGCTGCCTCCGCTCTGCCCGTCGCCCTTCTGCTCGTCGTCCTCGCGCAGCTTGCACGGCGCGAGGGCCTCCAGGTTCTTGGGCGCCTCGCCCTCCTGGTCGAGCAGCTGGATCATCCGCTGGATGATGTTCAGCCGCTCGTTCTTCAGCGGCGTCAGGATCTGCTGCTCCGCCAAGGCCGGATCGCTCTCCATGCGCTGCTTGCTGTCGGCGAACCGCTGGTACGCGATGGTGATCTGGCTGTCCAGGATGGCCAGTTGCTGGTCCATCACGCCCCGCACGGAGTCGGGCACCGCGGGCAGGCTGTTGGCCACCTCGGGGCAGGCGATCGTGGAGAGCGATGTCGTCCCGCGGGCCGGCTGCTGCTTACCGCCCCAGCCCTCGCCGGCCGAGGCATAGACATTGGCGGCCACGATGCCGCCCCCGCCCAGAAGCAGGGCGACGGAGGCGGCGACCGCTCTTTTCACGCGAGTCGAACGTTTACGTGTGCGTCCCATGCGGCTCTATACGGACGCGACCCGCATCGTGTTCACTCCGGAATCAGGGATTTCTCCACGCCCCGTACGTCGCAGCGTCGGTGACGCATCATCAGGTGCCGAGCAGTGCGGCCTCCTTCTCCGCGGACAGTCCGACCACCGGCCGGTCAGGGCGCTGCGGCGCCACCCCGCCGATCGACTCCAGCCAGGTCCAGGTGTCCGCGACCGTCTCCGCCGCCGGCCGGCACCGCAGCCCCGCCGCCACCGCCTTGGCGACGTCGGCCGTGTGCATCGCGTCGTACATCTCGCCCGGCGGGATCCAGACCGGCAGGTCCGACCACGGCTCGACACCCGCGGCGAGGATCTCCTCCGGATCGGTCCACCGCAGCTCGGCCTTCCCGCCCGTGACGCGCACGCAGGCGTCCAGCAGTTCCCCCATCGTGGTGTGACCGGCCGGGGAGACGAGGTTGTACGGGCCGGCGAGCCCGGCCTCGGCGGCGTCCAGCATCCACTCGGCGAGGTCGCGGACGTCGATGTACTGCAACGGCAGGGTGCGCGGCCCCGGCGCGAGGACCGGGCCGCCCCTGGCGATCCGGTCCAGCCACCAGGGCAGCCGGCCGATGTTCTCGTACGGGCCGACGATCAGACCCGCGCGGACCATCAGGGAGCGGTCGGGGCCGAAGGCCTCGCGGACGGCCAGTTCCCCGCCCCTCTTGGCCGGCGCGTACGGCACCTCGCCGGCGTCCGGCGAGCCGTCGACCAGCGGACCGTCCTCGCCGAGGCCGGCCGCCGGCGGCCACGTGTACACGGAGCGGCTCGACACGTAGACGAACCGGCCGACCCGGTCCGCGAGCAGCCGGGCCGCGTCCCGCACCGCCGAGGGCGCACCCGACCAGGTGTCGACGACGACGTCCCACGTCCCCTCGGCCAGGGCCGCGAGGCCGTCCGGCGCCGTCCGGTCGCCGAGCAGCGATCGCACCCCGTCCGGCGCCCGGTGCCGGCCCCGGTGGAAGACCGTCACCTCCCAGCCGCGCGCGAGCGCCGCCTCGACCGTCGCGCGGCCCACGAATTCCGTTCCACCCAGCATCAGAAGCCTCATGGCATCGACTCTGCACCGCCCGCGACCAGGCACGGAAGTCGTTCCGCTGGCAGGGGAATCCGAGGGGGTCTCCCGCGCCGCGGGCGGGGATGTCACCATGTCCGGACGATGACCGATGCCCAGTCGCCGATCCGCGTCCTGCGCGCCGCCCTGTTCGCGGCCGTATGCGTGTCTCTGGCCGCTGTGGGGCATTTGTTCATGTCTGCGCACGAGCTCGCGCCGTCCGCGCTCTCCCTGGCCTTCGCCGTCACGTGCGGACTGGCCTGGCTCGCGGGCGGGCGCCGGCGCGGCACCGTGGCGATCGGCGGCGGACTGCTGGCCGTCCAGGCCGCACTGCACCTGATCTTCTCCTCGGTCCGCTCCCACGACGGGACCCACCACTCCGGCCTGGCCGACGGGACGACCGCGGGCGACCACGCCCTGACGGACGGGGCGGCCGCGGACGCGGCCTCGTCCGCCGCGCACCTGGCCGGCTCGGTGATGGCCCACCCCATGGCCATGGACATGGGGCAGCCGCTGACCGCGACCGCGGGACACACCCCGCTCGGCATGCTGGCCGCCCACCTCCTCGCCGCCCTCGTCTGCGGTCTCTGGCTGGCCCGCGGCGAGGCCGCGCTCTTCGCACTCGCCCGCACCGTCGGCACCCTCGCCTTCACCCCGCTGCGGCTCCTCCTCGCCGTCGTCCGCGTCCGGGTCCCCGAACTCCCGCAGCCCGTCCCCCCGTGCCGCCCGCACACCCGCCGGCTGCGCGGCGTCGTCCTCGCCCAGGCCCTCTCCCGGCGCGGCCCGCCCCGGCTGTCCGCACCCCGCGCCACCGCCCTCGGAGCACACGTC
The DNA here is from genome assembly GCF_043201055.1 of Streptomyces sp. NPDC048338. NCBI lineage: Bacteria > Bacillati > Actinomycetota > Actinomycetes > Kitasatosporales > Streptomycetaceae > Streptomyces > Streptomyces sp. NPDC048338. The sequence goes on along the minus strand of NZ_JBICYQ010000001.1, from coordinate 477,445 downwards.
TGACCCGGGGGCCGATTCCCCCTGTCGACACCGACTCCTAGGACAGTCATGACCATTGACGGTTCCACGCGCCCGGAAACGGCCGAGGCCGCCGACGCGCCCACCGAGCCCACCCCGTCCGCGAGATCCCCCCGGGGCTGGAGCGCCCTGCGCCCCCTCGTCCTGCGGATGCACTTCTACGCGGGCGTCCTCATCGCCCCCTTCCTGCTGGTCGCCGCGGCCAGCGGACTCCTCTACGCGCTCTCCTTCCAGGCGGAGAAGGTCCTCTACGCCCACGAGCTGGAGGTCCCCGTCGGCGACGAGGTCCTGCCGCTCTCCCAGCAGGTGCACGCCGCCACCAAGGTCAACCCGAACGGCACCGTCACCGCCGTCTGGCCCTCGGCCGAGGAGGGCGCGACCACGCGCGTCCTGATGGCCGACCCCGACGTCGAGGAAGGCAAGTCGCTCGCCGTCTTCGTCGACCCCTACACCGGGGACATACGGGGGCAGCTCCCCAGCTACGGCAGCTCGGGCGCCCTCCCGCTGCGCGCCTGGCTCGACGAACTCCACCGGGACCTCCACCTCGGCGACCTCGGCCGCAACTACAGCGAGCTGGCCGCCAGCTGGCTGTGGGTGGTCGCACTCGGCGGTCTGCTGCTGTGGATCGGCCGCCGCAGGAGCAGCCGGCGCGCCCTCCTCGTCCCGGAGCGGGGCCCCAAGTCCCGCCGCCGCACCCTGTCCTGGCACGGCTCGGTCGGTCTGTGGGCCGTCGCCGGCCTCGTCGTCCTCTCCGCCACCGGCCTGACCTGGTCGCGTTACGCGGGTGAGAACATCGGCGCGGTCCAGGACCAGCTCGGCGGCGCCACCCCCGCCGTCTCCGCGACCCTCGGCGGCGGCGCCGGAGACGGCGGACACGAGGGCCACGGAGACGGCCATCAGACCCCCGCCACCGCGCAGGGCCCGGACGTCGGCATCGACCGCGTCGTCGAGGCGGCCCGCGCGGCCGGCATCGAGGGGAGGACCTCGGTGGTCCTGCCCTCCGAGGGCAAGGGCTACGTCGTCAAGGAGACCGACGCCCAGTTCCCCGTCCACCTGGACTCGGTGGCGGTCGACCCGGCCGACGGGGCGGTCATGGACGAACTGCGCTTCGCCGACTACCCGGTCCTCGCGAAGCTGACCCGCTTCGGCATCGACGCCCACATGGGCACGTTCCTCGGCCTGTTCAACCAGCTGCTCCTCGCCGCCCTCGCGCTCGCCCTGATCCTGCTGATCCTCTGGGGCTACCGCATGTGGTGGCTGCGCCGCCCGGGGCGGCCGGTGGCTCGCGGGGCGTGGCGGAAGGTCCCGCCGACGATGCTGCTGCCGCTGGCCGCGGTCACGGCCGTCGTGGGCTGGTTCGTGCCGATGCTCGGTCTCAGCCTGCTGGCCTTCCTGGCCGTCGACATCGTGACCGGCCTGGTCGCCAGGGCGGGGTCCCGACGCCGGGACCCCGCCGAGAGCGCCTGACCCCCGGTCAGGGGGTGTACTTGTAGCCGACCCGCCGCACGGTCTGGATCGTGTGGCGGTGCTCGGCTCCCAGCTTGCGGCGCAGCCGGGCCACGTGGACGTCGACGGTGCGGCCGTCGCCGACGTGGCCGTACCCCCACACCGTGGTCACCAACTGGTCACGGGTGTGCACCCGGTGGGGGTGTGCCACGAGATGGGCGAGCAGCTCGAACTCCAGATACGTCAGGTCCAGCGTCCGCCCGTCCACGACGGCGATCCGCTGCACGCCGTCGATGGCCACCGGCCCCTGCTCCTCCGCCGCCACGGGCGGCGCCGGAACGGGGGCCACGGGCAGCCGGGGCTGCTGGTCCGCCGGCACGAGGACGAGGTAGCCGACCATCGGCGGGCGGCCGGGCAGCGTGGGCAGCGCGTGCTGCGGCGCGGGCAGCAGGGTGGCGCCGGGCGGCAGGAAGTCCGCGACCTGCGCGAGGTCCACGACCTCGTTCGGATCGACGGCGCGCAGTCGGTGACGGCCGGGTCGTACGGCCGTGAGGGAAGCGGTCTGGGTGTGGGCCATGGCAGGTCAGCTCTTTCGCGCGGGGGAACGGACGGAGAGGCGTCGTACGTCGTGCGCGTCGGCCGAAGGCCGGAGGGATCGGACCGGACCGATCGGGGCTTTAGAGGGCCGACGCGTTCATCGCGCGGCAACACACCCGGTCGAAGTCGTGGTGCTGACGGGAAGGCCAGAACGGCTCGAGGTCGTGACGACCCGTCGCGGTGTCGTTCTGCATGATGGCCATATCCCTACTCTACTACTCGGGAATGCGGACGGACCCCGGTTTGCGGCTCGGATCGTGGCGGTTCCGGGGGTGACGATCGTCTCTCGGCCGGCGTGTCCGGCCGTCGCCGACCCGCCTACGCGGCCCCCTCGTTCCCGTCCGCCGCACCCGCCCCCACGCCGCAGGGGGCGCCCACCATGTGGTGGGCGCCCCCTGCGGGCGGAGTGTCGCGGATCAGACCTGGCCGGCCTTCTCCAGGGCCTCGCAGCAGGTGTCCACCAGGAGGCGGGTCACCACGTACGGGTCGACGTTCGCGTTCGGGCGACGGTCCTCGATGTAGCCCTTCTGGTCCTGCTCGACCTGCCACGGGATCCGGACCGAGGCACCGCGGTCGGAGACACCGTAGGAGTACTGGTCCCACGGGGCGGTCTCGTGCAGACCCGTCAGGCGGTCGTCGATGCCGGCGCCGTAGTTCTTGACGTGGTCGAGGGGCTTCGAGCCCTCGCCCAGCGACTCGGCCGCGGTGATGATCGCGTCGTAGCCCTCGCGCATCGCCTTCGTCGAGAAGTTGGTGTGCGCGCCCGCGCCGTTCCAGTCGCCCTTCACCGGCTTCGGGTCCAGCGTCGCCGAGACCTTGAAGTCCTCGGCCGTGCGGTAGAGCAGCCAGCGCGCGATCCACAGCTGGTCCGCGACCTCGAGCGGCGCCAGCGGGCCGACCTGGAACTCCCACTGGCCCGGCATGACCTCGGCGTTGATGCCCGAGATGCCCAGGCCCGCCGTCAGGCAGTTCTCCAGGTGCGCCTCGACGATGTCACGGCCGAAGATCTCGTCCGCGCCGACACCGCAGTAGTAGCCGCCCTGCGGGGCCGGGAAGCCGCCGACCGGGAAGCCGAGCGGGCGCTCGCCGTCGAAGAAGGTGTACTCCTGCTCGATGCCGAAGATCGGCTCCTGCGCGGCGTACTTGGCGTAGACCTCGGCCAGCGCGGCGCGGGTGTTCGACTCGTGCGGCGTCATGTCCGTGTTCAGGACCTCGCACATCACCAGGATGTCGTCGCCGCCGCGGATCGGGTCCGGGCAGACGAAGACCGGCTTGAGGACCCGGTCCGAGGCGTGGCCCTTGGCCTGGTTCGTGCTGGATCCGTCGAAGCCCCAGATCGGCAGCTCGGCGAGCGTCGCGCCCGAGCCCGCCAGGATCTTCGTCTTGGAACGGAGCTTCGCGGTCGGCTCGGTGCCGTCGATCCAGATGTACTCAGCCTTGAAGGTCACGGGCCTCATCCTTTGGGCGTGCTGCTGCGGGTGCCCGCGGCGGCTCGCTACGCTGCGAGAGCTGCGGTGTGTCTGCGCGCAGCTTCGCAACACGGGATTTCCCGGCCGTTGCCCGTTTGTGAACCCCGTGTTACTCAGCTTTCCTGCTTTTCCCGCAGGCGCTGTGCGATCACATGCGCGTTCAGCAGGGGACCGAGACCGGCCGCCCCGATGCGGCGGACGAGCTCCGCGTACGTCGTGCCGAGCGCCTCCGCCGTGCGGCCGAGGTGCCAGTCGTCGTGCGCGAGGCGGCGCAGCAGATGACCCTTGCGGATCTGGTTCTCGGAGAGCCGGAAGGTCTTCAGATAGACCGTCCGCCCCTTGTGGTCGCTGATGAGCTCGCCGATGTGCTGCTCCTGGCCCCCACGCAGGAACGGGGGGAGGAAGCGGTACAGATCGTACGAACCCATCCGGTGGACGCGCTCGAAGGCGTAGGGCGTCTCCAGCAGGTCGCGTGCCATCAGTGACGTGTGCGCCCGTGCCCAGGCCCGCTCCTGCTCCCGGGCTGCCGCCCGCAGGTCCGCGAGCGTCCGGAGCCCGCCGGAGTCCGCGAGGCGCGCCGCGAACTCGGGCACCGGGGCGCCGTAGAAGGCGTAGTGATGGATCAGCTCGCCGTACAGGTCCTCGATCAGGGTGGAGTGCAGGCGGCGGTAGTCCGCGGGGTGCGGGACGACGAACGCCGCGGCCAGGGAGTCCGCCGCGTACAGCATCAGACCGCACTGGCCGGGGTGGATCTCGAAGACCCGCAGCGCCTCGGCGAGTCCGGGCACCCACCGGCCGGCGTAGGCCGCCTCGGCGCGCGGCGACAGCCCCTCGCGCACCGCCTGCCGGGACCACTCGTCCCAGACCGTGGACGGGCCGCCGAAGTGCAGCGCGAGATAGCCCTCCAGGGCGAGGTGCAGCGGGAGGAAGCGCAGCCGGGGTTCGGCCCGGCCGTCCTCGGCGCGGCGCCGCTTCGCCATCCGGTGGTGCCGGCGGACCGGGACGGCCTCGGGACCGTCGCCGAGCCGGGTGCCGTACGCCGCGGCCTCACGGCCGTCCCCGGACCAGTCCGCGACGAACCCGTGCGGGATGTACGAGGTGTACGCCGTGCCGTCGCCCACGTCCACGCTTCCGTGCCCCCCGTAGACCTCGCGGTGCAGCCGCAGTCCCGCCACCGGCTCGTCGCGGACGAGGGGCACCAGCCGGACGCCGCCCCACACCTGCGCGGGGCGGACCTCCAGACCCGTCAGATCGATCCTGCTCATCGTCCGTCCCCCAGGAAGAGTGCGACCCGCCGGTCCAGATGGGCCCGCAGCTCGGCCATGCCTGTGCGGCCCTCGGCGAACCCGGCGATCTCCACCAGGGCCACGAGGTCCTCCGCGTCCCTGATCCCGGCCGTCGGGACGCTCGGCGCGAGCCGGCGCACGTCGAACCCGTCCGCGTCGTATACGGGGTTCACGTGCACGACACTGGTCCGCCGCAGGGGATCGATCCGGGTCCGCCACACCCGCAGCACCTCGCCCGCCAGCCCGGGAGGGGCGTTGTCCCAGCCGTCGGAGACGACGACCAGGCGCTCGGGCGCGTCCTCCAGGGCGTCGAGGATCCGCATGCCGAGCGGAGTCGGCCCCCAGGGGCGGACGAGGAGGGCGTCGGTGGCGCCCGAGGTCCAGTGCGCCGTGTACGCCCCGGGTGCGGCCAGCGCCCCGAGCAGGTGGTGGCAGGCCAGTGCGACGGCCAGCGGGCGCCGTCGCTTCACGCCGGACCCGGACGCGGAGTGGCTGTCGTCGAGGACCGCCGCGACCCGCCCCCAGGTGCCGGCGAGCGGCCCCGCCGCCCGGCGGGCCGCCGCGCGCAGCGCTCCGGTCAGTTCGCCGCGCCGCGTCACCCGCTCCTCGGCGGTCAGGGACAGCACGTACGACGCCAGCCGGGTGAGCGGCATGGCGGTGAGGTCGGCGGCGGGCCCGGTGCGCTGGGTGCGGAGCCGTTCGAGGCGGGTCATGCGGGGCGCGATCCGCTCCAGGAAGACCGCGCGGGGGATGCCGTGCCGGGCGGCGAACCCCTCGGCGACGGTGAAGGGCAGTGCGTACAGCGCCCCCTGCTCGTGGTGCGCGCGGCGGTGCGCGTCGAGGAGGGGGTGCTCGTAGCGGACCCGGCGGCGGGGCGCGAAGAGGAAGTCGCCCACCTCGGGGTCGGGGAGCCGTCGGTGGACGTGCCGGGCGGCGGCCTTGAGTCCGGCTCGGTACTTCACGGCGTCGAGCCCGAGTCCGTCGGGCCCGCCGCGCACGGTGCGGGCGGCCAGCCAGTCGCGGACGATCGCGCGGGTGCGGCGGTTGTTGACCTTGGCGGCGCGCAGGGCCCGGAAGATCCCGTACACCCGCTGCGGCGGCAGCAGTGCGAGGCGGGCGGCGATGAGGCGGCCCTCCGCACGCCGCTCGTCGGGGCCACCGGCCTCGTCGGCGGTCCGCAGCAGCTGTTCGACGATGATCGCGGCGTTGTGGTCGTTGATGTCGAGCGCGAGCGCGGCGGCGTACACGGGGCGGTGGTTGACGCGCACGTAGGCGTGCAGGAAGTCCAGGGACAGCCGCTGCTCGTCGGCCGAGGAGCGGAACTCGCGCTGTCCCGTGGCGGTGACGGCCGCGTTGACGAAGAGGAGCACGTCCTCGGCGGCGATGAGGTCGGAGAGCGTCTCCGTCATGGGTTCCCCCGGGGCGCAGGCGAAAGGGTGCCGGCCGGGGAATGGGGGCGCGAACAGCGAATACGTTGCTTCAGAGGCAGGTCCCGGAAGTCGCACCGGAGTCCCGCGGCCGGCGGGGGAAACGTAGCCCGGAAGTCCCGTGCGGTGCCACCGGATTGACGGCGGCCGCCGGCCGGCGGCGCACGGAACGGCGGTCGTGGCGCGCCGCCGGACGGGACGTCGGACCGTCCGCTTGGGGACGGGTCTCCCCGCGACCGTGCGGGACGGGGTGTCGTGGGGGACGGCAGACTGGAGGCATGACGAAGCATTCCGGGACCACGCCCCGCATCGGACTCCTCGGCACCGGCCCCTGGGCCGAGCGCACCCACGCGCCGGTCCTGGCCGCGCACCCGGGCGTCGAGTTCAGCGGTGTCTGGGGCAGACGGCCCGAGGCCGCGGCCGCGCTCGCCGCGACCTGCGGGACACGGGCGTACGACGACGTCGACGCGCTCTTCGCGGCCAGCGACGCCGTGGCCCTCGCGCTGCCCCCGGACATCCAGGCCCCGCTCGCCGTCCGGGCCGCGGCCGCCGGCTGCCACGTGCTCATGGACAAGCCGGTGGCGACGACCGTCGGCGGGTCCCGTGACGTGGCCGAGGCGGTGGGGAAGGCCGGGGTCGCGTCCGTGGTCTTCTGCACGCTGCGGTTCGCCGAGCCGACGGCCCGGTGGATCGACGAACAGGCGGCGGCCGGCGGCTGGTTCCTGGGGGAGGCCCACTGGCTGGGCGCCCTCTTCGCACCGGGCTCGGCGAGCCCCTACGCCGCCTCGCCCTGGCGGCGCGAGAAGGGCGGACTGTGGGACGTCGGCCCGCACGTCCTCTCGGTCTACCTGCCCGTCCTCGGCGACGTCACGGAGGTCACCGCGGTGCCGGGCCCGGCGGACACCCGTCATCTGGTCCTGCGGCACGCCTCGGGCGCGAGCAGCACGGCCACGCTGACCCTGAGCGCCCCGCCGGAGGCGGCCGAGGCCGCCCTCACGCTGCACGGCACGCGGGGCAGGACGACGATGCCCGCGTGGGAGGGCGCGCTCGGGGCGTTCGAAGGAGCGGTGGACGCGCTCCTCGAAGCCGCGCGGACGGGTGTTCCGCACGCGTGCGACGCCCGCTTCGGGCTCCGGCTGACGGAGATCCTCGCCGAGGCGGAGGCCCGGGTGGCGGCCCGGGCCTGAGCCGGGCCACGGACGGCGGCGGAGGCGGGGAGCGAATGCCGGGTACGGGGCGGAGGCGCCGGGGCCCGTCCCACAGGGCGCACCGGAGCCTCCCCCCTCCTCCCTTCTCAGCCCACCCGCTCGATCCGGGCCTTCCGGATCAGGAACTTGCCCGGTTCACGGACCTGCTCGAAAGCCTCGTTGTTGAGCAGGACACAGCTTCCGGAGACGGAGGTGACCTCGACCGTCGTCGACTTGGAGTTGTCCAGGTTGGTGACCTTGAGCTTGGTGCCGAGCGGGAACTGGTTGCTGGACGCGGCCGGCGCCCCGCCCTCGCCGGACAGCGTCACCGTGGACCCGGCACAGACGACGTCCCCGCCCTGGCCACCGCCGCCCTGTCCGCCCGCCCCCTGGCCCGCGCCGCCCTGTCCGCCGGCGGGCGGCGCAGGGTTCGCCGCCGCGGGCGGTGCGGCCGGCGGGGCGGCCGGCGGGGCCGAGGGTGCCGCGCCGACCGTCATTCCCCCCGCACCGGCGCCCTCCGCGCACCCCGAGGCCACCTGCTTCCGCCGGATCTCCGCGAGCACCGCTTCCCGGTTGGCGATCCGCGCCTCCGACAGCGCGTCCGGTTTGGCGCGCTGGTCCGCGATGAACGCCTCGTTGTTGGCGAACGCCGTGGCCAGACCGTCACAGGCCACCGACGCCTGGCTCGTCCCGGTCATCACCACGGCCGTGCCCCCGACGAGCACGGCCGCGCCTGCCAGCAGCGCGAGCTTCTTCTTCCGGCTGAGCGTTTTCCTGCGTGACACGTGAGGCTCCGTTCGTTTCCTGCGGTCCCTGTGACGTCAGATACGCGGAGCGATCCGGTTCCGCTCAATTCCCTTCGGGAGAAACCTCGTTGAGCGCCTCGGTGAGCGCGGCGCACAAGGCGTCCAGAGCCGCCTCGTACAGCCGGTCCGGCGGCGTCGCGTAGCCGACGACCAGGCCGTCCTGCCGTCGCGCCCCCGCCCGCGGATGCCGGTACCCGTCCAGACCCTCCACCGCGACCCCGTGCCGTGCCGCCGCCGCGACCGCCGCCCGCTCCGTCCCCGGCGGCAGCTCCACCACCGCGTGCAGCCCTGCCGCGATCCCGGTGACCCGCACCCGGGGCACCCGCGCGGCGAGCACCGCCACCAGCCGGTCGCGGCGCCCGCGGTGGTGCTGGCGCATGCGCCGCACATGCCGGTCGTACGCCCCCGACTCGACGAGGTCGGCGAGGGTGAGCTGGTCCGTGGCGGAGGAGTACGGCTCCCGTTCACCCTTGGCCGCCAGGACGCCGGGCACCAGCGCCGGCGGGAGCACCATCCAGCCGATCCGCAGCGCGGGGGAGAGGCTCTTGCTGACCGAGCCGATGAGGACCGTGCGGTCCGGGTCGAGGTCCTGCAGCGCGCCGACGGGACGGCGGTCGTAGCGGAACTCCCCGTCGTAGTCGTCCTCCAGCACCAGCCCGCCGGTCTTCCTGGCCCACTCGACGACGGCCGAGCGCCGCTCGGCGTGCAACGGCCCGCCGGTCGGGAACTGATGGGCGGGCGTCAGGAGCACCGCACCGGCACCGCGGGGGAGCCGGGACACCAGGGCGCCGTCCTCGTCCACGGCGACGGGCGCGGTCCGGACCCCCGCCTCGGCGAGCAGCGCCCGGTGGAAGGGGAGCCCGTACGCCTCCACCGCCCAGGGCGTCCCGCCCACGACCCGGGCGAGCAGCCGCAGCGCGTGCGCCGCGCCCGCGCAGACCACGATCCGCTCCGCCGTCGTCCGGACGCCCCGGACCCGCGCCAGATACCCGGCGAGCGCGCTCCGCAGCTCGACCCGCCCCTGCGGGTCGCCGATGCCGAAGACCTCGTGAGGTGCCGCCGTCAGCGCCCGCCGCGCCGAGGCCAGCCACGCCGCACGGGGGAACCGGGCGGGATCCGGCCTGCCCTGGACCAGGTCGTACGGAAGCGGGGCCGGCCCGTCCGCTGCGGGGCCGCCCGGCGAGCTCCCCGGTTCCCGTTCCGCGGACGACGCCCGGGCGGCCACCCGGGTGCCGGAGCCCTGACGCGAGGTCAGCCACCCCTCGGCGACCAGCTCCGCGTACGCGTCGGCCACCGTGTTCCGCGCCAGCCCCAGATCGGCGGCGAGCGACCGGTAGGGCGGGATCCGGACCCCGGGAGCCAGCCGCCCGCTGCGCACGGCCTCCCGCAGGGCGCGGATCAGGACCGCCCGCCGGCTGCCGGTGCCGGTCAGCTCCAGATGCAGATCGGCCCCGAGGACCTCGGCGGCCTCGCTCCACGTACCCGTCACGGCGTGGCCGGCCCTTCGGGAGCCGGGCCCTGCGGGGCGGCCAGGAGGTCCCGGACGCCGGTGAGGAAGCCGCGCACGGCTGCCCGCTCCTTGCCGTCGAAGGCCCGCAGCAGCGCGACGGATCCCTCGATCAGCGGCCCGAAGTGCGCCTGCCCCAGCTCCTTGGCCCCCTCCTCGACCCGCAGCAGGACCCGGCGCCGGTCGCGCGCGTCCCGCACCCGGGCGACGTGACCGAGCCGTTCCAGCCGGTCGATCACGGCCGTCGTCCCGGCGGAGTTGAGCCCGAGCTGCGCGCCGAGACCGCCCGCCGTGGCGTCGACGCCCGCGCGCTCGGCGTCGAGCAGACAGATCAACGCCCGCACGTCCGTGGGGTGCATGCCGTGGCGCTCGGCGAACTCGCCCTGACGCAGGCCGTACTCGACGGTGACGGCGCGCAGCAGATGGAAGATCTCCCGCTCGGGTTCCTCGGACACGTGATCCCCTTCGACCTCGACGCGTATCATCTCGCTCGGCGAGATTATCGCTGAGCGAGTAAAAGAACTCCGTCAGGAGGCACCGTCATGCCCCGGAGCACGCCCCGCGCCACGCCCCCGGCCTTCCTCGCCGCCTACGACGCCGTCCTCGCCAAGTGGCCCGGGGACACCGTCCACACCGATCTCACCACACCGTACGGACGCACCCACGTGCACGGCACCGGACCGGAGGGCGCCCCGCCGGTCCTGCTGCTGCCCGGCGGCGGCGCCACCTCCACCTGCTGGTACCCGACGGCCGCGGCACTCGGCGAAACCCACCGCGTCCACGCGGTCGACCTCGTCGGCGAGCCGGGCCGCAGCGTGCCGGACGCCACGCGCCCGCTCCGCACCGTCGACGACCTGGCCGGCTGGCTCGACGCGGTCCTGACCGGCCTCGGCCTCGCCTCGGCCGCGCTCGTGGGCCACTCCTACGGCGCGTGGATCGCGCTCCGGTACGCGCTGAGGGCGCCGGACCGCGTCGACCGGCTGGTCCTGCTCGACCCGACGAACTGCTTCGCCGGTTTCGGCCCGCGCTACCTGCTGCGCGCGCTGCCGATGCTGCTCCGCCCCACACCGGCCCGGACCCGCTCGTTCCTGCGCTGGGAGACCGGGGGCACGCCCCTCGACCCGGCATGGTGCGAACTGGCCGCGCGCGCGGCGGAGTTCCCCACCGTGCGCCCCGTCACCGGCCCGCGACCCCCGGCCGGGCGGCTGGCCGCCCTGTCCCCGCCGACCCTGCTCCTGACGGCCGGGCGGAGCAGGGCGCACGACGTCGGCCGTGTCGAGGCCCGGGCGCGGGCGGCCGTCCCCGGCCTGGAGACGGCGAGGCTGCCCGACGCCACCCACCACACCCTGCCGGTCGGCGCCTCGCCGGCGGCGAACGAACGGATCGCCGCCTTCCTCACCCGGTGACGGACCCGGGCGCCCGGCGGCGGTGGCCGGTGACGGCCCGTGGCCGGCCCGAGGCGCGACGGGGTGCGGTACGCGAGAGGGTCAGCGGCCGAGGGCGTCCCGGACGGCCTCCTCGGTCCGCCCCACCACGGCCGTGCCGTCCTCGGCGGTGATGATGGGCCGCTGGATCAGCTTCGGGTGGGCCGCCAGCGCCTCCACCCAGCGGTCCCGGTTCGCCGCGTCCTTCGGCCAGTCCCTCAGCCCCAGCTCCTTGGCGGCGTCCTCCTGGGTGCGGGTGATGTCCCAGGGTTCGAGGTCGAGCCGCTCGAGGACGGCCCGGATCTCGTCCGGGTCGGGCACGTCCTCCAGGTAGCGGCGCACGGTGTAGTCGGCACCCTCCGCGTCGAGCAGGGTGAGGGCGCTGCGGCACTTGGAACAGGCGGGGTTGATCCAGATCTCCATGGCACCAACGTACCGCGCGAAGAACCTCCAAACCCCCTCTGGCCAGGGATGATTGTCAGTGGGCGCGGGTAAAATCAGTAGTGAAGGTGAGGGTCCCGGGGAGGGCCCGCACCCACCGTTCGCCAGGAGGTCGCCCATGGCCGTCGCCACGATCAGGACACCGTCAGTCGAACCCTGGAAGCCCCTTCGGAAGCAGCCGCTCCCCGCGGGCCGTCCCCGCGAGTGGTACATCACCCACAACCGCCGCCTGAAGGCCATGCGCCTGGCGATCGCCCTGCTCGACGCGGGCGTCCACCACCCGGCCAAGGCGGGGAACGCGAAGATACGCGCCGCGGCCGATCTGCTCGGCATCCACCCGCCCTCCGACACCACCTGCCAGATGGTCCGCGCCCTGATCCGTTACGGCCGCTGACCCCGATCCGCTCGACGCACGACGAGGGCCGCCGCCCCGGGAATCCCGGGACGGCGGCCCTCGCCGTCGTCGTCAGCCGCCCGGTCGCCCGGACAGGACCTGGGTGCTCTAGAGGTCGTAGTAGAGCTCGAACTCGTGCGGGTGCGGACGCAGCTGGATCGGGGCGATCTCGTTGGTCCGCTTGTAGTCGATCCAGGTCTCGATGAGGTCGGAGGTGAAGACACCGCCGGCCTGGAGGTACTCGTTGTCCGCCTCCAGGGCCTCGAGGACCGCCGGGAGCGAGGTCGGGACCTGGGCGACGCCCGCGTGCTCCTCCGGGGCCAGCTCGTACAGGTCCTTGTCGATCGGCTCGGCCGGCTCGATCTTGTTCTTGATGCCGTCGAGGCCCGCGAGGAGGAGGGCGGAGAAGGCGAGGTACGGGTTCGAGGACGGGTCCGGCGCGCGGAACTCGACGCGCTTGGCCTTCGGGTTCGAGCCCGTGATCGGGATGCGCATGGCGGCGGAGCGGTTGCGCTGCGAGTAGACCAGGTTGACCGGGGCCTCGAAGCCCGGGACCAGGCGGTGGTAGGAGTTCACCGTCGGGTTGGTGAACGCCAGCAGCGACGGGGCGTGCTTCAGGATGCCGCCGATGTAGTAGCGGGCGGTGTCCGAGAGGCCGGCGTAGCCCTGCTCGTCGTAGAACAGCGGGTCGCCGTTCGACCACAGCGACTGGTGGACGTGCATGCCCGAGCCGTTGTCGCCGAAGATCGGCTTCGGCATGAAGGTCGCGGTCTTGCCGTTGCGCCAGGCGACGTTCTTCACGATGTACTTGAAGAGCATCAGGTCGTCGGCCGCGGCGAGCAGCGTGTTGAACTTGTAGTTGATCTCGGCCTGGCCGGCGGTGCCGACCTCGTGGTGCTGGCGCTCGACCTGAAGGCCGACGTTCTCCAGCTCCAGGGAGATCTCGGAGCGCAGGTCGGCGAAGTGGTCGACCGGCGGGGCCGGGAAGTAGCCGCCCTTGTAGCGGACCTTGTAGCCGCGGTTGTTCTCCTCCGCACCGGTGTTCCAGGCGCCGGCCTCGGAGTCGATGTGGTAGAAGCCCTGGTTCGCCGAGGTCTCGAAGCGCACCGAGTCGAAGACGTAGAACTCCGCCTCGGGGCCGAAGTAGGCGGTGTCGGCGATGCCGGTGGAGGCGAGGTACGCCTCGGCCTTCTTGGCGATGTTGCGCGGGTCACGGCTGTACTGCTCGCCCGTGATCGGGTCGTGGATGAAGAAGTTGATGTTGAGCGTCTTGTCCCGGCGGAACGGGTCGAGACGGGCGGTCGACAGGTCCGCGCGCAGGGCCATGTCCGACTCGTGGATCGCCTGGAAGCCGCGGATCGACGAACCGTCGAAGGCGAGCTCGTCGGACGGGTCGAACGCCGTCGCCGGGATCGTGAAGTGCTGCATCACTCCCGGAAGGTCACAGAAACGGACGTCGACCATCTTGACGTCGTTGTCCTTGATGAACTTCTTGGCCTCGTCGGCGTTCTGGAACATCCAACTCCTCCTACTCCCGGCCCGGGGGTGGGGCGGGGTTGCAGCTTGGTCGTGCGGCCAGTGCGGTGGCACACGCTGGACCCGACCATAGGCAGACGGGATTTCTCAAGCATGACCCATTTGTTTCGCCCAAGTTAACCGGGCTGGGCCTGGCCGGCATCGCGAAGCGCCGCGGCGGACCCGGGCCGAAGTGATCAAAAACGGGCACAGTACCGTGGACGCGTGGACAACAGGCAAGCAATGGGATCGTGGCTCTCGGGACCCCGCGCGGCGGCCGAGGACGCAGGCGTCGACTTCGGTTACCGGGGGGAGCAGCTCGGACTCCCCGAAGAGGGGCCGGGCTCCATCGCCCGGCCCGGCCGGCGGATCGGCGCCCTCGTCGTCGACTGGGCGCTGTGCATGCTGATCGCATACGGTCTCGTCACCCATGGCTACAACCAGGCGACGGGCAACTGGGCCCTGGTCATCCTGCTCGTCCTGAGCGTGCTCACGGTCGGGACGATCGGCTCCACGCCGGGCAAGCGGATCTTCGGCCTCCGCGTCGCCTCGGTGAACGGCGGACGCCTGGGCGCGATCCGCGTGGTGATCCGCAGCGTGCTCGTCTGCCTCGCCATTCCGGCCCTCATCTGGGACCGCGACGGCCGCGGCCTCCACGACCGCCTCGCGGGCGCCGTCCAGGTACGTATCTAGGCCAGTTCGGGCGCCCCGGACTCCGACTCCGTCCGAGACCCCGCCGCACGGCCCACCGGGCCCGTACCCGCCCCTCAGGGGTCGGTGCGGGCCCGTCGTGCGTCCGGGCCGGCACCCGGGGTGCCCATGGACGGAGGAAGGGCGCCCCGGAACCTCTCGGTTCCGGGGCGCCCTTCGTGTGTCGGGGGTCTGGCGTCCTCAGCGCATCTTTCCGCCGCGCGGCATCCGCATGCCCTTCGGCATCGGACCCTTCGGCAGCGGCATGTTGCTCATCAGGTCGCCCATCGCCCGGAGCCGGTCGTTGGCGACCGTCACCTGCGGGCCACTGAGCACCCGCGGCAGCTTCAGCATGGTCGTACGGACCTTCTTCAGCGGCACCTGGCCCTCGCCCTCGCCGACGATGATGTCGGTCACCGGGACGTCGACGACGATGCGGGCCATCTTCTTCTTCTCGGCGGCCAGCAGCGTCTTGAGCCGGTTCGGGTTGCCCTCGGCCACCAGCACGATGCCGGCCCGGCCGACCGCGCGGTGCACGACGTCCTGGTTGCGGTTCATCGCGACCGCCGGGGTCGTCGTCCAGCCGCGCCCGACGTTCTGCAGGACCGCCGCGGCAGCGCCCGGCTGGCCCTCCATCTGCCCGAACGCGGCCCGCTCGGCACGTCGTCCGAAGATGATCGCCATCGCGAGCAGCGCCAGGACGAAGCCCAGAATGCCCAGGTAGACCGGGTGTCCGATCAGGAAGCCGATCGCGAGGAGGACACCGAGTACGACGATGCCCACGCCCGCGACGACAAGCCCGACCTTCGGGTCGGCCTTTCGGGTCATCTTGTACGTGAGGGCGATCTGCTTCAGTCGCCCTTGGTTCGCAGCGTCTCCGCTGCTCGTGTTTGCCTTCCTCGCCATGCCCTGAAGTTTACGTGGCCCGCGAAGCGTGACCAGCCACGGCCTCCAGTACGTGCTGTGCCTCGACCCGGTCCTTGGCCCGGCGGCGGTCCTCCAGGACGGAGTTCCAGGCGTTTCGGCGGGCGGTCCGCTGTCCGCCGCCGAGCAGCAGCGCCTCGACGGCCTTCAGGGCGTCGGTGACGGACGGGATCGCGGTGGCGCGGACGTGTGTCGCGGCCTGCATGACGGGGTCCTCCCTCAAGTACGGATCAGATGAGAGGTGGGGGCGAGCGGGGATGTGGCGGTGAGTGAAGCCAGGCTCACAGACTGGTGTTACCAGTGCGTGACTCGGTGGTCAAACACTGATGAAACGTTGATGCGGCCATTTGCGGGAACCCGTGGACGACGACGCGGCCCGTGCACCCCGCCTGAGCTGCAGGGGTGCACGGGCCGCGCGAGATCCGGCCACTACCGGCCGGTAACAACTTGTGCGCCGATTCACACAGTCGCGGCGCCCTACGCTCCGGCTCGGCTCCGCCGCCCGGTGCCGAGGGTCGCGCCGCGGCTCGCCACCGCTGCGGGCGCGTGCCCGCCCTCGTTCCTCGGGCGGACCCGCACCCTACGCTCCGGCTCGGCTCCGCTGCTCCATGGCCTGCTGGTAGAGGCGGCCGGCCCGGTACGAGGAACGGACCAGCGGGCCCGACATCACGCCGGAGAAGCCGATCTCGTCGGCCTCCTCCTTCAGCTCCACGAACTCCTGCGGCTTCACCCAGCGCTCCACGGGGTGGTGCCGGACCGACGGACGCAGGTACTGCGTGATCGTGATCAGCTCGCAGCCGGCGTCGTGCAGCTGCTGCAGCGCCTCGCTGACCTCCTCACGGGTCTCGCCCATGCCGAGGATCAGGTTCGACTTCGTGACCAGACCGTAGTCACGCGCCTTCGTGATGACATCCAGCGAACGCTCGTAACGGAAGCCCGGACGGATCCGCTTGAAGATCCGCGGCACCGTCTCGACGTTGTGCGCGAAAACCTCGGGACGGGAGTCGAAGACCTCCTTGAGGAGCTCCGGCACCGCGTTGAAGTCAGGGGCGAGCAGCTCGACCTTCGTACGGCCGTCGGCGCGGCCCGCGGTCTGCTCGTGGATCTGGCGCACCGTCTCCGCGTACAGCCAGGCGCCGCCGTCCTCCAGGTCGTCGCGGGCGACGCCGGTGATCGTGGCGTAGTTCAGGTCCATCGTGACGACCGACTCGCCCACCCGGCGCGGCTCGTCACGGTCGAGCGCCTCGGGCTTGCCCGTGTCGATCTGGCAGAAGTCGCAGCGCCGCGTGCACTGGTCGCCACCGATGAGGAACGTGGCCTCGCGGTCCTCCCAGCACTCGAAGATGTTGGGACAGCCCGCCTCCTGGCAGACCGTGTGCAGGCCCTCGCTCTTCACGAGACCCTGCATCTTCGTGTACTCGGGGCCCATCTTCGCCCGGGTCTTGATCCACTCGGGCTTGCGCTCGATGGGGGTCTGGGCGTTACGGACCTCCAGGCGCAGCATCTTGCGTCCGTCGGGTGCGACTGCGGACACGACCGGCTCCCTGTAGCTTCGATTCTTCGGCGCACACCAGGGTACGCCCGTTGTTCGTACGGTTTTACGTCTGGCCAACCTGTGGCCATGGCCCGGCATTCCCACCGGGCGGTCCGGCGGACCCTCCCGGTCCGGTCCGATGTCCGGTCGCGGCAGGGCTTCCGCCCGGCCTCCCGGCCCCTCCTAGGCGGAGACCGGCGCCGTTTCGCGCTCGATCTCGCGCGGCTTCAGCTCCGCGTTCTCCAGGACCGCCTTCAGGTGCTTCTCCACCACCGGCAGCACCTCCTCGATCGTGACCTCCCGGCCCAGCTCGCCGGCGAGCGAGGCCACACCGGCGTCCCGGATCCCGCACGGGATGATCCGGTCGAACCAGGTGTTGTCGGGGTTCACGTTCAGTGCGAAGCCGTGCATCGTGACGCCCTTGGCGACCCGGATGCCGATCGCCGCCAGCTTCCGGTCCTCGCGGCGCTGGCCGGCGTTGGACGGAGCGTACTCCGGGCCGTTCAGACGGGGATCGAACTCCTCGTCGGTCAGCCGCGGATCGAAGTCGAGCGAGAGGCCGCCGAGCGCCGGGCGCTGCTCGACCGGGTCGCCCAGCACCCACACGCCGCTGCGGCCCTCGACCCGGGTGGTCGTCACGCCGAACTCGGCTGCGGTGAGGATCAGCGCCTCCTCCAGGCGGCGGACGTGCGCGACGACGTCGACCGGGCGGGGCAGCTTCATGATCGGGTAGCCGACCAGCTGGCCGGGGCCGTGCCAGGTGATCTTGCCGCCGCGGTCCACGTCGACGACCGGCGTCCCGTCCAGCGGGCGCTCGCTCTCGGCGGTCCGGCGGCCGGCGGTGTAGACGGGCGGATGCTCCAGGAGCAGACAGGTGTCGTCGATCTCGTCGGCGAACCTGGCCGCGTGCACCTCGCGCTGCTTGTCCCAGGCCGCCCGGTACTCGACGGCCTCGTCGCCGAAGCCCAAGCGGACGAATCGCAGCTCACTCACGGCAATGCCTCCTCCTGAGTGCCGGACGCCGGCTCGCGGGGATCGTCCCGGCCGGCACGGCACCATGCGTCATTCGCGCCCATGCCACTGTACGGCGACGGCGCGGACACCCGTTCGGCAGGTGTGGGAGCACGAGGCGGGTGAATACGTCAGCTACGTCAGCGACGCCCCCAATCCTCACACGATCGGATGAATGTGGGGCGAAGGTGCCGGTACAGGCGGTGGAGCCCGCTAAATTCACGCCGTTCCATGAGGGCCCACACGGGTTGCCACCCGGGCCCGGAAGGCAGGAGACCGCACAGCTGATGACGGAACGACCTCCGCAGCGCACCCCGAACCGCCAGCTCGCCGCGCTCATCGCCGAAGCCGGTTTCTCCAACGCGGGCCTGGCCAGAAGGGTCGACCAGCTCGGTCTGGAGCACGGGCTCGACCTGCGGTACGACAAGACGTCCGTGACCCGCTGGCTGCGCGGCCAGCAGCCGAGGGGCACGACGCCCGCCCTGATCGCCGAGGTCTTCACCCGGCGCCTGGGCCGCCGGCTCTCCGCCCAGGACCTCGGGCTCGACGCCTGCGCGCCGGTCTACGCCGGGCTGGAGTTCGCGGCGACGCCCGAGGAGGCCGTCGACATCGTCAGCGGTCTGTGGCGGAAGGACTCCGGCAGCCAGGTCGAGCTCCGCAAGATCGCCTTCACCCCGGCGGGACTCGTCGTCCCGAGCCGGGACTGGCTGATCGGCCGGGCCGACGAACGGGTGGCCCGCGGGGAGGCGGCCGTCCCGCACGGGCGGGTCGGCGCGGACGGCCGGGCCGGTGCCGAGGCGCGTGCGTCGGGGTTCGGCGCGACCGACCGGCGGCCCGGCGCCGCGGTCGGCCTGGAGAACCGTCCGGGACTCGGCGCGGGCCCGGAGGCGGGCCGGTTCGTCGGCGACGGGCGACGGGCGCCGCAGGACCCGCGCGTCCCGGTGCAGGGGCGCGCGTCGGTGCCGCGGCAGCGGGGCGGCGAGCGGGCACCCGGGCAGCGCGTCTCCAGCGGCGACATCGCGGCGCTGCGCTCGGTCGGCGAACTCTTCCGCACCCTCGACCACGCCTACGGAGGGGGCCACGCCCGCCAGGCCCTCGTCCGCTACCTGGAGCACGAGGCGGAGCCGATGCTGCGGGGCACGTACGGGGAGTCCGTCGGGCGCCGCCTGTTCGGCGCCGCCGCCGACCTCACCCGGCTGGCCGGCTGGACCTCGTACGACATCGCGGCCCACGGCCTCGCCCAGCGGTACTTCGTCCAGTCGCTGCGCCTCGCGCAGGCCGCCGGAGACCGGGCCTACGGCTCGTACGTCCTGATCACGATGAGCCGGCAGGCGGTGTACCTCGGCCACGGGCGCGAGGCGGTGCAGCTCGCCCGGGTCGCCCAGCAGGGCGTCGGGTCCGCGGCGCCCCCGGTCGTCCAGGGGCTGCTGCACGCGGTGGAGGCGCGGGCCCACGCGGTGCTGGGGGAGGCGCGGGCGTGCAGCGCCTCGCTCGCCCGGGCCGAGCGGGCTCTGGAGGCGGCCCGTCCGGGTGACGAGGTGCCCTACTGGGCGCGGTCGTTCGACGAGGGACAGCTGGCCGACGAGTTCGGCCACTGTCACCGGGACCTCCAGCAGTACCGGCCGGCCGCGCAGCACGCGGAGCGTTCCCTCCAGCTCCGCGCGCCCGGCTTCGCCCGCAGCCGGCTCTTCTGCCGGGTGGTGCTGGCCACGGCGCGGCTGGGCCTCGGCGAACTGGACCAGGCGTGCGCCCTGGGCGCGGAGGCGGCCCAGCAGGCATCCGAGATGCGCTCGGCGAGGGCGGTGGAGTACGTCCGCGACTTCGAACGCCGGCTGGAGCCGTACCGCGACGCGGCGGCGGTCCGCACCTACCGCGACCGCGTCGCCGCGATCGGCTGACGGCGCCCGCCGGCCCTCGTCGGCGGACCCGCCGGCCGGCAGTCGTCGGCCGGCACCTCCCGGGCCGTGGGCGGCCCGCCGGCCCGGCCGCCCGCCATGGACCACCCCGGAGCCCCGGTGCGGCGGGGCTCCGGGGTCGGGGAGGGCGGCGCGGGATCCGCTCCGGCCCTCCCCTCCCGCCGCGGGCCGACGCTCAGGCCACCGCGTCCAGGGGCGGGGTCTCCCGCTGCGAGGGCACGCCCAGGTCCGTCAGGAGGGCGTGGGCCGCGCGGCGGCCCGAGAGCAGGGCAGACTGCGGGGTGCCCGCGTCGCGGTGGTCGCCGCAGACGTAGAGCCCCGCGAGCAGCCTGACCGGGCGCCGCGGGTCGTACGGCGGGGGCATCGCCGGGATCGCGTCCCGGGTGTGGTGCATGCCGAGGAGCTCCCACTCGTCCGTCGACGTGCCGTACAGCGTCGCGAGGTGCTTGCGCACCCGGCGGTCCGCGTCGTCCGGCGGGGTGCCCAGGACCGTCGAGGTGACCAGGGTCCGGCCCCGCGGGGCGCGGGCCGGGTCGACGGCGCTCATCACCGCCGAATGCGCGACCGGGCCGCCCGGGTCGGACTCCAGGACCAGGACCGGTTCGGCGGTGGGGGCCGCCGGCGCGGTGTGGTGCAGGACCGTCACCGCGTGGAAGCCGGGCACCCGCAGCCCCGGCAGCAGCTCCGCCGCGGTACGGGCGCCGGTCGCCACGACGACCGAACGGCAGCCGAACCCGCCGTGGCCGTCCGTCATGACGCCGTTCGCGGAGACCTCGGTGACCCGGACGCCCGTACGGACCGTGCCCGGCGGAAGCGTCGCCGCGAGCAGGGCGGGCACGGCGTCCGAACCGCCCTCCGGCACGCACAGCCGTCCCCGTGCGAACGCCCGCAGGGCGAGGTCGGCCACACGCCGCGAGGTGGTGAGGTCCGGATCGCCGAGCAGCGCGGCGAGCAGCGGGCGCAGGAACCCCTCGACGGTACGGGCGGGCAGACGGGCCGTCAGCGCCTCGCGGGCGGTCCGCTCCTCGCGCGACAGCAGTCGCTGCGCGGGCGTGGCGGCCAGGCGCGTCAGGGCGGCGCCCAGGCGGGCCTGATCGAGCGAGGCGGCCGGATTTCGGGGGGCGCTCGCCAGGGCGCGCGCCATCGTGAACGCTCCCCTCACGCTCCCGGGCTCCCCGGTCCTGACGTAGCGTCCGTCACTGTGCACCAGGGCCCCGGGCGCGAACGGCCGCAGGACGAGCCCGTCGAGGCCCGGGTTGCGGCGCAGCTCGGCGTACGAGGTGGTCAGCAGTGGCCCGACCCGGTCGAGCCGGAAGCCGTCGACGTCGTCGGTGGCCATCCGGCCGCCCACCCGTGGCCCGGCCTCCAGGACGGTGACGCCGACTCCGGCGCTGGTCAGCCGGTGGGCGGCCATGAGCCCCGCGATCCCGGCTCCGACGACGACGACGTCCGTGTGGTGTGCGTGGCGTGCGGTACTGAGCACGTGCCCCTCCCCAGGTCGGCGCGGCTGGTGGGAGGCCTATGCCCCCAACAGACCCTCGGAATGCCCGAGTTCGCATTCAGGGACGGACAAGCCTAGGCAGCGCTCCCACGGTCGCCAGCCGCGCGTGCCGGGGTGCACGCAGCACGGCGTCGCACACGTGTCCGCCCCCATGGCTTCCGGCCGGGGGTCTTTCCGGCCACGCGCGCGCTCCCCGGACGCGCGCGTCCGCGCTCCCGTGCCGTCCGCGTGCTGCCGGAGTGGCGGCCTCAGGCCGCCGCGCGGATCGCGTCGTCGATCGTCGGGAAGGCGAAGTCGAACCCCGACTCCAGCAGGCGCGCCGGCAGCACCCGCTGACTGCCCAGCACGTCCTGCGCGAAGTCCCCGAGAGCCACCCTCAGGGCGGACGCGGGCACGGTGAACAGGGTCGGCCGGCGCAGCACCCGCCCCATCGCGGCCGTCACCTCGCGATTGGTGACCGGCTCGGGCGCGGTCAGGTTCACCGGCCCCGAGACGGAGTCGGTGTCGATCAGGTGCCGGAGGGCGGCCACCTCGTCGTGCAGGGAGATGAAGCTCCAGTACTGGCTGCCGTCGCCCATCCGGCCGCCGACCCCGGCGCGGAAGACAGGGAAGAGCCGTCCCCAGGCACCGCCCTCGCGGGCCACCACCAGGCCCGTGCGGGCGTACGCGACCCGGATGCCGGCCTCCTCGGCCGGAGCCGCCGCCGCCTCCCACTCCACGCACACCGAGGGCAGGAAGCCCTCGCCCGCGGGGGCGCTCTCGTCCACCGCGCGCGAGCCGGTGTCGCCGTAGTAACCGAGCGCCGTGCCGCACACCAGGACCTTCGGCGGCTCCGCGAGCGAGGCGAGGGCCTGGGCGATCGCCGTCGTGCCGAGCACCCGGCTGTCCCGGATCTCCTTCTTGTACGCCTCGGTCCAGCGGCGCTCGCCGACACCGGCGCCCGCCAGGTGCACGACGGCGTCGACGCCGACGAGGCCGGCGGTGTCCACGTGGAGCCGTGCGGGGTCCCACTCGACCTCGTCGGCGGCCCGCGCCGGGCGCCGGACGAGACGGAGGACGTCGTGGCCGTCGGCGCGCAGGGAGCGCACCAGGGCCGTGCCGATGAGTCCGGAGGCGCCGGTGACGGCCACCCGCGTACGGGAACGAGAGCGCTGCATGGGGACATCCTGCCCTTCCCGAGCGCCTCGTGGCACAGTGGCCGTCATGATCGCGCCGGAGACGCAGATACGCCTCGCCCGTCCCGGGGACGAGAACGCCCTCGGGGAGCTGGACCGCGCCACCTGGTCCACGCTGCACGCCGTGCAGCCGCCGCCGCGGGCGCCGTACCCCCCGTTCTTCGACGAGCGGCACCTGCCCGAGCACTACCTGGTCGCCCAGCGGGGCGAGGAGGTCGTCGGCTACCTGCGCCTGGTGCCGGCCACCCCGCTCGCCTGCAACGCGCACGTCCGCCAGATCCAGGGACTGGCCGTCGCCGAGAGCGCCCGGGGCCGCGGCGTGGCCCGCGCCCTGCTGCGCTCCGCCCTGAGGGAGGCCCGCCGGCAGGGCGCCACCCGGATCACCCTGCGCGTCCTGGGCCACAACGCGCCCGCCCGCGCGCTGTACGCCTCGGAGGGCTTCGTCGTCGAGGGCGTGCTGCCCGGCGAGTTCCTGCTGGACGGCGCGTACGTCGACGACGTCCTCATGGGCCGCCCGCTCGACGCCTGACATCCACCGTGCCGCCGCCCGCCGTGCCCACCCGGTGTCCGGCGCTCAGTCCCGCCCGCCGTCCGGTGCCGCGTCCGGTGTGAGGTCCGTGGGCGCGGCCGTGCCGCCGTCCGGTGCCGCGCCCGTGCCTGCGTCCGGTCCCAGCAGGCGCATCCCGCCCATCAGTTCCCGCAGGCACCGCACCGCGAGCCCGGCAGGCGCGCCCCGGCCGCGGACGGGCGCGTCCGTCTCCGCCCAGGTCTCCAGCGCGATCCGGATCGCGTCCGTCGCCGCCGCCGCCGTCAGCCGGACCCCCAGCGGATCGGCGTCCGGGCCGGCGAGCACGGCGACGACGGAGCGCAGCTGCTCCTCGGACTCCTGGTTGACCCGGTACCAGACGGCCCGCAACGCCGGGTCCTGCGCGGCGGCCCGCAGCAGGCCGCGCGTCCGGCGCAGCCCCTCGGCGGCCTCCTCGTCGGCCGCGGCGAGCGACTCGGCGACCGAGCGCTCCAGCGCCTCGGGCAGTGCCGCCCCCGGCTCGGTGGCGGCGAGCCGCTCCCGCCAGCGGTCCGCGCCGACCGCGAGGAGCGGGGCGACGGCGTCCTGCTTGGAGCGGAAGTAGCGGTAGAAGGTGCGCAGGGCGACCCCGGCCCGCTGGGAGATGTCCTCCGCCGTCGTGCCGTCCGGGCCGCGCTCGGTGAAGAGCTCGGCGGCGGCACGCGCGATGTCGAGCTGCGTGGCCGCCTTGCGGCGCTCGGTCAGGGAGAGGGGCTTGGTGCTCACCGTACGAAGCCTACGCTGTGCCTCTGCCAGGCGGGCACTCCGTGCAGCTATGGCAAAACGTGCCACTCAGGCGTACGGTGGCACCTACATCGAGTGCGCCGCGCACCGAGCACGCGAGCCCCGGACCGCACCGGGCCGCCGAGCACACCGAACACACGGCCGCGAGCCGTCGAGAGGTCGGACAGGACATGAACCGCTACGAAGGACGCCGCGCACTGGTCACCGGCGGCGGATCGGGCATCGGCCAGGCCACCGTGCTGCGCATGCTCGCCGAGGGCGGCCGTGTCGTCGCCGCCGACATCAGCGAGGCCGGTCTGAAGGACACCGTGGCGCGGGCGGGCGCGCACGCGGACCGCCTGACGACCGTCGTCCTGGACGTGGCCGACGAGGCTTCCGTACGCGCGGGCGTCGCCGCCGCCGTCGAGGCGCTCGGCGGCCTGGACGCGCTGGTCAACGCCGCCGGCATCCTGCGCTCCTCGCACACCCACGAGACCGGTCTCGACCTCTTCGAGCAGGTCGTCCGGATCAACCTCACCGGCACCTTCCTCGTCATCCGCGAGGCGATACCCGCGCTCCTGGAGGGCGAAGGCGCCGCCGTGGTCAACTTCTCCTCCACCTCGGCGGTGTTCGCCCACCCGTACATGGCGGCGTACGCGGCCAGCAAGGGCGGCATCCAGTCCATGACCCACGCCCTCGCCGCCGAGTACGCCCGGCAGGGCATCCGCTTCACCGCGGTGCAGCCCGGCTCCATCTCCTCCGGCATGACCGACGGCACCGGCGCCAGCCGGCAGAGCGTCGGCCCCGGCCTGCCCGAGGACGCCGACCTCTCCCTCTTCATGAAGCTCACCCCGGCCCTCGGCCAGGGCTTCGCCGGCCCGGAGACCGTCGCCGGCGTCGTCGCCATGCTCGCCTCGGAGGACGGGAGGTTCATCACCGGCACCGAGGTCAGGATCGACGGCGGGACGCACTTCTGACGTCCCCCGCGCCGCCCGCGTCCTCGGGGGCGCACCGCCGTCGTCACCGGCGCGGACCGGTCGGGGGCGACGGCGCCTCCTCCGGCATCGGCGAGGGCCGGGTCTCCGTGGTCACCCCGGCGCCGTCCGGAGCGAGATCGTCCGGGCGGCCCGCCCCGACCGGGCCGAGGCCCTCGAGGCCACCGCGTCCCTCACCCGCCAGGACGGGCCCTCCGGGCGGGTGACTGGTTGGCGGCGTGCCCCGGGCTGATACTGGGAGGGGCTCTCAAGGTCATGGATGCCAGTGGTGGACGCCCGGTGGCGGCGCAGACGATGACCGACGGACCGGGCGTGGCCCGGGGTGCCGGCGGGTGGCTGGGAGCCGTCCCGGTGGCCCTCGCGGCGACGGATCCGGACGGCCGGATCGTGCACTGGGATCCGGTGGCCGAGCAGCTGCTCGGATACCGGGCGCGGGACGCCGTCGGGCGGCACGTGGTCG
Organism: Streptomyces sp. NPDC048338; assembly: GCF_043201055.1. Lineage (NCBI taxonomy): Bacteria > Bacillati > Actinomycetota > Actinomycetes > Kitasatosporales > Streptomycetaceae > Streptomyces > Streptomyces sp. NPDC048338. Next base: position 452,434 of record NZ_JBICYQ010000001.1, on the reverse strand, counting down.
AGCTGCTGCACCCGGACGCGGACCGGAGCCTGGGCCGGTCCCTGTGGGAAGGGGCGGCGGCCGGGCACGGCGTGATGGGCTCCGTGACGGCCTGGCACCGCGACGGCCGGCCCGTCGAGCTGGAGATCTGGGCGCGCCCGGCCGGCGCCGGCGCCGACGCGGGGGTCCTCGTCTTCGCCGCCGAGGCGCACTCCTCGGCCCGGGTGCGCGGTTCCTCGGTGGTGTGGGACGGCCTGTTCTCGCACTCCCCGGTCGGGATCGCGGTCTTCGACACCGGTCTCAGGTTCCTGCGGGTGAACGCCGCGCTGCAGCGGATGAACGGCCTGCCCGAGGCCGCGCACGCCGGACGGACCCTGCCGCAGGTGCTGCCCGAGGTGAACGCGCGCGAGATGGAGGCGGTGATGCGCCGCGTCCTGGACACGGGCGAGCCGGTGGTCGACTTCCGCCGGGTCGGCCGCACCCCCGCTCAGCCCCGGCGGGAGGGCGTGTGGTCCGTGTCCTTCGTACGGCTGGAGGACGCGGACGGCCTGCCCGTGGGGATCGCGGCCTCGATGACGGACATCACCGCCGTGGAGGGGACCAGGATGCAGGCCGAGGAGGCCCGCGCCCGCCTGGCCCTGCTGAACGAGGCCAGCATCAAGATCGGCACGACGCTGGATCTGGAGCGCACCGCCCAGGAACTGGCCGACGTCGCCATCCACGGCCTGGCGGACGTCGTCACGGTCGACCTGCTCGAATCGCTCGCCGAAGGCGGCGAGGTCGGAGACGGCCTGGTCGGCGGCACGGCGCTGCGGCGCCTGGGCAAGGCACCCCGCGCCGGATCCCTGGTCGCCGGCGTCCTCGCACCGCTCGACCGGACCCTGCAGTTCCCCTCTGCCGCGCCCTACTCCCAGGCCCTGGCCCGGCGCCGGCCCTACCTGCTCACCCACCTCGACGAGAAGGTCGTCGCCGCGGCCGCGCCGTACTCGGACACGCCGAGGAAGCTGCTGCTGCTGGGAGTCCGCTCCTTCCTGATGGTGCCGCTGATCGCCCGGGAGAAGGTCCTGGGGCTCGCCACCTTCTACCGCACCGGCGAGCAACCGCCCTTCGACGGCACCGACGTGGAACTGGCGGGCGAGCTGGCCGCCCGGGCGGCCGTGTGCGCGGACAACGCGCGCCTGTACGGCCGCGAGCACGACACCGCCGTGGCGCTCCAGCGCAGCATGCTGCCCCAGCACATCACCCCGCCGGCGGGCATCGAGATCGCCCATCGCTACCTCGCGGCGAGCGACGTCAACGAGGTCGGCGGCGACTGGTACGACGTCGTGTCCCTGTCCGGGGGCAAGGCCGCCCTGCTGATCGGGGACGTCATGGGCCACGGCACCGCCGCCGCGGCCGTCATGGGACGCCTGTCCTCCACCGTGCGGGCCCTGGCCCGCCTCGACCTGGAGCCCGTCGAGGTGCTCATGCAGCTGGAGGCGGTGCTGGACGACCTCGCCGAGCCGATGCTGGCGACGTTCCTCTACGCGATGTGCGACCCGGCCACCGGCCGCTGCCGGATCACCCGGGCCGGGCATCCGCCGCCGGCCGTCGTCACCCCCGACGGCCGGGCCCGACTGCTGGACCTGCCGGCCGGCGCCCCGCTCGGCATCGGCGGCATCACGTTCACCACCAGCGACGTCAGCCTGCCCCCGGGAAGCCTTCTCGTCCTGTACACCGACGGACTCGTCGAGGCCCGCGGTACGGACATCGACGCGCGCCTCGACGAACTCACCCGCCGGCTCGCCGATCCCGGGCCCTCGCTCGACGACCTGTGCGACGTGATCGTCACCCGCCTCGTGCCCGGCCCGCCCGCGGACGACGTCGCCCTCCTCGTCGCCCGCATCGGCACTCCCTGAGCGACACCGGCGCCCGCCAGGACCGGCGGGACCGGCGAGACCGGCGAGACCGGCGGGACCCTACGCCCCGAAGCGCTCCCACAGGCGCGGAAAACGGGCCGCGAGCACCCCGTCGTCCTCCAGGTCGAAGGTTCCGCCCTCCGGCTCGGCCGGCTGCGGGGGGATCCCCAGATCCGGCGCCTCGGCGCCGGTCAGCTGCTCGTACGCCTCGTCCGCGGCGAACCCGAGCTCCTCGCCGTCCCCGTCGATCTCCTCGTCGAACTCGCCGAGCAGCTCCGCGAGCGAGTCCGGATCGTGCACCCCGCCCTCGAAGACCTCCCGGCCCTGGCCGATCAGCCAGCAGCGGAAGTAGTCGAAGGCGTCGTCGCTCGCGCCGTCGAGCAGCACGGCCGCCGCGCCCCACAACTCCCAGGAGTAGGCCCGGTGATAGCGGGCCTCGAAGTGGCGGGCGAAGTCGAGCACGGAGTCCGGGTCGAGCTGCAGGAGCCGTTCCACGAGCAGGTCGGCCTGATCCTCGGGGTCGCCCTCGGCGGCCTCGCGGCTGGAATCGATGATCTCCCAGAACTCCGTCTCGTCCATCACGGGACAAGCATCGGCCCTGGCCGGGGGCGACGCACCCGGAAACACCCAAAATCAATCCGGACAGAGGATGTCGTACTTTCCTGTCACGCTCGATCCATGACGACTGAACCGAAGCCGCTCGGCGGCAGGATCGCGCTGGTCGCGGGCGCCACGCGGGGCGCGGGCCGGGGTATCGCCGTACAGCTGGGCGCGGCGGGCGCCACCGTGTACGTCACCGGGCGCACCACGCGCGGGAAGGCCAGCGAGGTCGGCCGGACGACCGAGACCATCGAGGAGACGGCCGAGCTGGTGACGGCGGCCGGCGGCGAGGGCATCGCCGTGCCCACCGACCATCTGGAGATCGACCAGGTCGAGGCGCTCGTCGCGCGCATCGACAGGGAGCAGGGCAGGCTCGACGTCCTCGTCAACGACGTCTGGGGCGGCGAGCACCTGGTCGAGTTCGACAAGAAGGTGTGGGAGACCGACCTGGCGGGCGGTCTGCGGATGCTGGAGCTCGGCGTGAGGACGCACGCGATCACCTCCCGTCTCGCGGTGCCCCTGCTGATCAGGCACCCCGGCGCCCTGGTCGTCGAGATGACCGACGGCACGGCGGAGTACAACACCCGCTTCCGGCTCAACTTCTTCTACGACCTGGTGAAGAACGCCCCGATCCGGATGGCGTTCGCCCTCGCCCACGACCTGAAGGACGTCGGCGGCACCGCCGTCGCGCTCACACCGGGATGGCTGCGCTCGGAGCAGATGCTCGCCGCCTTCGAGGTCACGGAGGAGAACTGGCGCGACGCCGTCGAGAAGGTCCCCGGCTTCGAGATCGCCGAGTCGCCGGCCTACGTCGGCCGCGCGGTGGCCGCACTCGCCGCCGACCCCGACCGGGCCCGCTGGAACGGCCGGTCGCTCGACAGCGGGAGCCTCGCCAGGGAGTACGGCTTCACGGACGCCGACGGCTCCCGGCCGGACGCCTGGGGCTACATGATCGCGGGCGAGACCGGGAACCCGGACGTGGCGGACTACCGGTAGAGCGCCGCGAGGGCCCGAGACGCCTCGGCCAGACGGGACCGCAGGGAGTCCGGTCCGAGGATCTCCGCCTCCGGGCCCAGGGAGAGGAGCTGACCGAAGGCGACCTCCTCGTTCTCCACGGGGAGCGTCGCCGTCACGCGGCCCTCGGCATCCGTCGAGCCGGCCGCCAGCGCCTCCTCGGCCGCCGCGCGGTCCGTCACGTACGGCAGCCGGCGCGCCCCCGCCGGCGAGAGGCGCAGCACGACCTCGGCGCGCAGGATCGACCGGGCGAACTCCGCCGCGCGCTCGGCCCAGAAGGCCGGCAGGTCGAACCCCTCGTCCCGTTCGAAGCGCTCCCCGGTGAGGACGACGGCCGTGAAGCGGTCCATCCGGTACGTCCGGAAGGCCGTGCCGGAACGCGCGCACAGGTACCAGACGCCCGCCTTCAGGACGAGCCCGTACGGGGAGAGCTCGCGCTCCACCTCGCGGTCGCCGCGCCGGTACCGGGCGGAGATCGTCCGGTCGTCCCAGACCGCCTCCGCGACCGGCGGCAGCCACTCCGGGGTCGCCGGCTCCTGGTACCAGCCCGGAGCGTCGAGCAGGAAGCGCTGCGCCGCCGAGTCCGGGGCGTCGCGCAGCGAGGGCAGCAGCGCCGCCGAGACCTTCAGCCGGGCGGCCGAGGCCGCGTCCTCCAGACCCATCTCCCGCAGCGCGCCCGGCAGCCCCGACAGGAACAGCGCCTCGGCCTCGCCGCGCGCCAGACCGGTCAGCCGGGTGCGGTAGCCGCCGATCAGCCGGTACCCGCCGGCCCTGCCCCGGTCCGCGTACACCGGAACCCCCGCCTCCGAGAGGGCGAGGGCATCGCGGGTGACGGTCCGCTCGGACACCTCCAGCTCCTCGGCCAGTTCGGCCGCCGTCATGGAGGTACGGGACTGGAGCAGCAGGACCATCTTGATCAGCCGGGCGGCACGCATGAATCCATCATGCGTGCCGCCACCGACAGCCGGACCGGCCTGCCCGGAGGACAGGTCCTACAGGCCGTAGCGCTCGCGCGCCTCCTTCACGGCCGAGGCCGGGACCTCGCCGCGACGGGCGAGCTGGGCGAGGGCCGCGACCACGATCGACTGCGCGTCGACACCGAAGTGGCGGCGGGCCGCGTCACGCGTGTCCGACAGACCGAAGCCGTCCGCGCCGAGCGAGGACCAGTCCTGCTCGACCCACTGCGCGATCTGGTCCGGGACCTGGCGCATGTAGTCGGAGACGGCCAGGACCGGGGACTCCACGCCCTCCAGGGCCGCGCGGATGTACGGCACCTTCTCCTCGCCGCGCAGGATCGCCGCGTCGGCCTCCAGCGCGTCGCGCCGCAGCTCCGTCCAGGAGGTGGCGGACCACACGTCGGCGCCCACGCCCCACTCCTCGGCGAGCAGCTTCTGCGCCTGCAGGGCCCAGTGGATCGCCGTGCCCGAGCCGAGGAGCTGGATCCGCGACGGGTTCGCCGGCAGGTCGAGGCCCGCGGACTCCGCCGTGTTGAAGCGGTACAGGCCCTTGACGATGCCCTCGTCGATCCCGGCGGGCTTGGCCGGCTGCGGCATCGGCTCGTTGTAGACGGTGAGGTAGTAGAAGACGTCCTGGTCCTCGCCCGGAGCCGCCTCGCCGTACATGCGGCGCAGGCCCTCCTTGACGATGGCCGCGACCTCGTAGGCGAACGCCGGGTCGTACGTCAGCGCCGCCGGGTTGGTCGCCGCGATGACCGGGGAGTGGCCGTCCGCGTGCTGCAGACCCTCACCCGTCAGGGTCGTACGGCCCGCGGTGGCACCGACGAGGAAGCCGCGGCCCAGCTGGTCGCCGAGCTGCCACATCTGGTCGGCGGTCCGCTGCCAGCCGAACATCGAGTAGAAGATGTAGAAGGGGATCATCGCCTCGCCGTGCGTGGAGTACGCGGTGGACGCGGCGATGAAGTCGGCCATCGAGCCGGCCTCGGTGATGCCCTCGTTCAGGATCTGGCCGTTGACGGCTTCCTTGTAGTACATCAGCTGGTCGCGGTCGACCGGCTCGTACGTCTGGCCCTTCGGCGAGTAGATGCCGAGCGACGGGAACAGCGACTCCATACCGAAGGTGCGGGCCTCGTCCGGGACGATCGGGACCCAGCGCCTGCCGGTCTCCTTGTCGCGGACCAGGTCCTTGACCAGGCGGACGAACGCCATCGTGGTCGCCATCGACTGCGAGCCGGAGCCCTTGTCGAAGGCGGCGAACGACTTGTCGGCCGGGGCCGGCAGCGGGGAGAGGGCGTGCGTGCGGCGGGCCGGGGCCGGGCCGCCGAGGGCCGCGCGGCGCTCCTGGAGGTAGCGGACCTCGGGGGAGTCGGCGCCGGGGTGGCCGTACGGCACCACGCCGTCGACGAACTGCGCGTCCGAGATCGGCAGGCCCAGCAGGTCCCGCATGTTCTTGAACTCGTCCACCGAGAGCTTCTTCATCTGGTGGTTCGCGTTCTTCGAGGCGAAGCCCTCGCCGAGGGTGAAGCCCTTCACGGTCTGCGCGAGGATGACCGTCGGCGCGCCCTTGAACTCCAGGGCGGCCTTGTAGGCGGCGTACACCTTCCGCGGCTCGTGGCCACCGCGGGAGAGGTGGAAGCACTCCAGGATCTTGTCGTCGCTCAGCAGCTGCGCCATCGCGACGAGCGCCGGGTCCTTGCCGAAGAAGTCCTGGCGGATGTAGGCGGCGTCGCGGGTCTGGTACGTCTGCACCTGCGCGTCGGGGACCTCGCGGAGCCGGCGGACCAGCGCGCCGGTGGTGTCGAGCTGGAACAGCTCGTCCCAGGCGCCGCCCCACAGGGACTTCACGACGTTCCAGCCGGCACCGCGGAACTGGGCCTCCAGCTCCTGCACGATCTTGAAGTTGGCGCGGACCGGGCCGTCGAGGCGCTGCAGGTTGCAGTTGATGACGAAGGTCAGGTTGTCCAGACCCTCGCGGGCCGCCAGCGCGAGGGCGGCGGTCGACTCGGGCTCGTCCATCTCGCCGTCACCGAGGAACGCCCACACGTGCGAGGCGGAGACGTCCTTGATGGAGCGGTTGGTGAGGTAGCGGTTGAAGCGCGCCTGGTAGATCGCCGAGAGCGGGCCCAGACCCATGGAGACGGTCGGGAACTCCCACAGCCAGGGAAGGCGGCGCGGGTGCGGGTAGGAGGGCAGGCCCTTGCCGCCCGACTCCTGCCGGAAGTTGTCGAGGTGCTCCTCGGTGAGGCGCCCGTCGAGGAAGGCGCGGGCGTAGATGCCGGGGGAGGCGTGGCCCTGGATGTAGAGCTGGTCGCCGGAGCCGTCCCCCTCCTTGCCCTGGAAGAAGTGGTTGAAGCCGGTCTCGTAGAGCCAGGCGGCGGAGGCGAAGGTGGCGATGTGGCCGCCGACGCCGTGCTTGGCGCCGCGGGAGACCATCGCGGCCGCGTTCCAGCGGTTCCACGCGGTGATCTTCCGCTCCATCTCCTCGTCACCGTCGATGACGGGCTCCGCGGAGGTGGGGATGGTGTTGACGTAGTCCGTCTCCAGCAGCTTGGGCAGGGCCAGGCCGGCGCCCTCGGCGTGCTGGAGCGTGCGGCGCATCAGGTAGGCGGCCCGGTGGGGGCCGGCGGCCTTGGTGACGGCGTCGAGGGAGGCCGCCCACTCGGCGGTCTCCTCGGTGTCACGGTCCGGGAGCTGGTCGAGCTCACTCGGAATCTTGCCTACGGGATCGGTCATGATCGCCGCCTTCCGGACAGATGGGGGTGGAGAAGGGGTGCCTTGTCTGGCAGGACAGGGCGAAGGCCGGGGTTGCGGCCCGCCGAAGACTGTATGTCGCCGATCGATGATCGATCAAAGGGTTGAAGGGGAAAACCTCTTCAGATCGAGAAAGTCGGCACAGGGTGCCGCGAAACTGGGCACCCGGTGCCTTGTTTTCGCAGGTGGGGAGCCGGATGAGGGGGTGCGCGCACGAATGAGCGAAGCCCCGCCGGGGCGGGGCTTCGGAGGAGAAGGGGCTTCGGGACCGGGCCGGAGGTCCTCCTCCCGGAGGTGTCTCGGGGCTCGGACGGACCGGACGGGACGGGACGGGACGCGCCCCCTAGGCCCGCGGGGCGCAGCCCAGGACGTGGGCCTTCACCAGCGCGCCGATGTTCGGGTCCCCGCGGCGGAACGCTTCCACGAGCTCCTGGTGCTCCTCCGCGTACGACTTCTGGACCGTGCCGAGCCAGCGGATCGACAGGGCCGTGAAGACCTCGATGCCCAGGCCCTCCCAGGTGTGCAGCAGCACGCTGTTCCCGGCCGCCTTCACCAGCTCGCGGTGGAACGCCACCGTGTGCCGCACCTGCGCCGTCCCGTCGGCGGTGCGGTCCGCCTCGTACAGGGCCGTGACGTGCGGCTCCAGGGTGGAGCAGTCGGCCGCGAGCCGCCCTGCCGCCAGCTCGGCCGCGATCTGCTCCAGACCGGCCCGGACGGGGTAGCTCTCCTCCAGGTCGGCCGCCGTGAGGTTCCGTACCCGTACGCCCTTGTTGGGCGCCGACTCGATCAGGCGCAGCGACTCCAGCTCGCGCAGCGCCTCCCTGACCGGTGTCTGGCTGACCTCCAGCTCGGTGGCGATCCGTCGCTCCACGATCCGCTCGCCCGGCTTCCAGCGCCCGCTGACGATGCCCTCCACGATGTGCTCGCGGATCTGCTCGCGAAGCGAGTGGACGACAGGGATGGTCATGGAGCAGCTCCTTAGGGAGGGCGTTGACCTCTAGACAATACGGCGGCGCCCCCGTCCGGAAACACTGCCGGACGGGGGCGCTGCTGGTGAGGCTTGTTACAGCTCAGTAGCTTGCGCTTCCGGGCTGCGGGCCTCCGTGTTTCACAGGCCGAGCTCGACCTCGAACTCGCCGGCCTCGAGGATCGCCTTGACCGCGGTCAGGTAGCGGGCGGCGTCCGCGCCGTCCACCAGACGGTGGTCGTAGGAGAGCGTCAGGTAGGTCATGTCGCGCACGCCGATGACGGTGCCCTCGGCGGTCTCGATGACGGCGGGACGCTTCACCGTGGCGCCGATGCCCAGGATGGCGACCTGGTTCGGCGGGACGATGATCGTGTCGAACAGCGCACCGCGCGAGCCGGTGTTGCTGATCGTGAAGGTCGCACCGGACAGCTCGTCCGGCGTGATCTTGCTGGCGCGGACCTTGCCCGCCAGGTCGGCCGTGGCCTTGGAGATGCCGGCGATGTTCAGGTCGCCCGCACCCTTGATGACCGGCGTCATCAGACCCTTCTCGGAGTCCACGGCGATGCCGATGTTCTCCGAGTCGAAGTACGTGATGGTGCCCTCGTCCTCGTTGATCCGGGCGTTGATGACCGGGTGGGCCTTCAGCGCCTGGGCCGCCGCCTTCACGAAGAACGGCATCGGGGACAGCTTGACGCCCTCACGGGCGGCGAAGGAGGCCTTCGCCTGCTCGCGCAGCTTCATCAGCTTGGTGATGTCGACCTCGACGACCGAGGACAGCTGGGCCTGGCCGTGCAGCGCCTTCATCATGTTGTCGCCGATGACCTTGCGCATGCGGGTCATCTTGACGGTCTGACCGCGCAGCGGGGAGACCTCGAGGGCCGGGGCCTTCGACGCGGCCGGAGCGGCAGCGACGAGGGCCGGGGCGGCCTTCTTGGCCTCGGCGGCCGCGAGGACGTCCTGCTTGCGGATGCGGCCGCCGACGCCGGAGCCCTTGACCGACGCCAGGTCGACACCGTTCTCGGTGGCGAGCTTGCGGACCAGCGGGGTGACGTAGGCGCCGTCGTCCGCCGGCTGCACGGCGGCGGGGGCGGCGGCCGGGGCCGGGGTGACCGGGGCCGGGGCGGGAGCCGGGGCGGCGGCCGGAGCCGGAGCGGCCGGAGCGGCGACCGGGGCGGCCGGGGCCGGGGCAGCGGGGGCGGCCGGAGCCGGAGCGGCAGCCGGAGCCGGGGCCGCGGCCGGAGCCGGGGCCGCGGCCGGAGCCGGGGCGGCGGCCGGAGCGGCACCCGCGGCACCGATGACGGCCAGCTTGGCACCGACCTCGGCGGTCTCGTCCTCGGCGACGACGATCTCCAGCAGGACACCCGAAGTCGGGGCCGGGATCTCGGTGTCGACCTTGTCCGTGGAGACCTCGAGCAGCGGCTCGTCGGCCTCGACCGAGTCGCCGACCGACTTCAGCCAGCGGGTGACGGTGCCCTCGGTGACGCTCTCGCCCAGCGCGGGCAGCACGACGTCGGTGCCGGAGGCACCACCGGCGGCCGGAGCGGCCGGGGCCTCGGCGGCGGGCGCCGGGGCGGCGGGGGCCGCGGGGGCCGGGGCGGCGGGGGCCTCGGCGGCGGGCGCCGGGGCAGCGGTTTCGGCGGCGGGGGCCTCGGCGGCGGGGGCGCCCGAGCCGTCGTCGATGATCGCCAGCTCGGCGCCGACCTCGACGGTCTCGTCCTCGGCGACCTTGATGGAGGCGAGGATGCCCGAGGCGGGGGCGGGGATCTCGGTGTCGACCTTGTCGGTCGACACCTCGAGCAGCGGCTCGTCGGCCTCGACGCGCTCGCCCTCGGCCTTGAGCCAGCGGGTGACGGTGCCCTCGGTGACGCTCTCGCCGAGCGCCGGCAGGGTTACGGAAACCGACATGGTTTCAGTTGCTCCTAACGGTGGGGTCTCCCCCGCTCGCGCGGCGCGCCGAGCGGGGGAGGTGCGGAAAGTGGTCGTCGCGCCCGGTCGACTGGATCAGTCGTGGGAGTGGAGGGGCTTGCCTGCGAGGGCCAGGTGAGCCTCGCCGAGCGCCTCGTTCTGCGTCGGGTGGGCGTGGATGAGCTGCGCGACCTCGGCCGGCAGCGCCTCCCAGTTGTAGATCAGCTGTGCTTCGCCGACCTGCTCGCCCATGCGGTCACCGACCATGTGGACGCCGACCACGGCACCGTCCTTGACCTGGACGAGCTTGATCTCGCCCGCGGTCTTGAGGATCTTGCTCTTGCCGTTGCCCGCGAGGTTGTACTTCAGGGCGACGACCTTGTCCGCGCCGTAGATCTCCTTGGCCTTGGCCTCGGTGATGCCGACGGAGGCGACCTCGGGGTGGCAGTACGTCACCCGGGGCACGCCGTCGTAGTCGATCGGAACGGGCTTCAGTCCGGCCAGCCGCTCCGCCACCAGGATGCCCTCGGCGAAGCCCACGTGCGCGAGCTGCAGCGTCGGGACGAGGTCGCCCACGGCCGAGATCGTCGGCACGTTGGTGCGCATGTACTCGTCGGCGAGGACGTAGCCGCGCTCCATGGCGACGCCCTGCTCCTCGTAGCCGAGGCCGGCCGAGACGGGGCCGCGGCCGATGGCGACGAGCAGGACCTCCGCCTCGAAGGTCTTGCCGTCGGCCAGGGTGACCTTGACGCCGCTGTCGGTGTACTCGGCGGACTGGAAGAACGTGCCGAGGTTGAACTTGATGCCGCGCTTGCGGAAGGCGCGCTCAAGAAGCTTGGAGCTGTTCTCGTCCTCGACCGGGACCAGGTGCTTCAGGCCCTCGATGACCGTGACGTCGGTGCCGAAGGACTTCCACGCGGACGCGAACTCGACGCCGATGACACCGCCGCCGAGGATGATCGCGGACTCCGGGACACGGTCCAGGGTCAGCGCGTGGTCCGAGGAGATGATCCGGTTGCCGTCGATCTCCAGGCCGGGCAGCGACTTCGGTACGGAGCCGGTGGCCAGGAGGATGTGACGACCCTCGACACGACGGCCGTCCACGTCGACGGAGGTCGGGGAGGAGAGCCGGCCGTGACCCTCGATGTAGGTCACCTTGCGGGAGGCGACGAGACCCTGCAGACCCTTGTACAGGCCCGAGATCACGTCGTCCTTGTACTTGTGCACGGCCTTGATGTCGATGCCCTCGAAGGAGGCCTTGACACCGAACTGCTCCGCCTCGCGCGCCTGGTCGGCGACCTCGCCGGCGTGGAGCAGGGCCTTCGTGGGAATGCAGCCGTTGTGCAGGCAGGTCCCGCCGAGCTTGTTCTTCTCGATCAGTGCGACGTCCAGGCCCAGCTGCGCTCCGCGCAGCGCCGCGGCGTAACCGCCGCTACCGCCGCCGAGGATCACTAGGTCGAAAACGGTGCTGGCGTCGTTCGCCACGTCACGTCCTCCATGCATGTGCGCCGGTCGCCGGTCTCCGATGACCGGGCGGCGGCTGGTGTTCGGCCGCTATTGGTTCGGCCCTGTGGTGGGGGCCCTGTCCTGCCGAGAACCCATCTTCGCACTTGTTGACGGGAGGCGGGACGCGGGGCCGGTGTGTGAGACCGGGCGATCGTCGGTACCCGTGGGTAATAGGGGTGGGCGGCGCTGCGGATTTCGTCGAGAGCGCAACGGCCCCCGGGCAGGAACCCGGGGGCCGTCGCGTGGGGCCGGGCCGATCCCGGTCCGGCCCCGCCGAGGATCAGACCTCGCCGTCGGCGGTGCGCTCCGCCAGCTTGACCAGCGTGCGGACCGCGGAGCCCGTGCCGCCCTTGGGGGTGTAGCCGTACGGCGCGCCCTCGTGGAAGGCCGGGCCGGCGATGTCGAGGTGGGCCCAGGTGATGCCCTCGCCGACGAACTCCTGCAGGAAGAGGCCGGCGACCAGGCCGCCGCCCATCCGCTCGCCCATGTTGGCGATGTCGGCGGTCGGCGAGTCCATGCCCTTGCGCAGGTCCGCCGGGAGCGGCATCGGCCAGGACTGCTCGCCGACCTCCTCGGCGATCTCGTGGATCGCGGTCCGGTAGGCGTCGTCGTTGGCCATGATGCCGAAGGTGCGGTTGCCCAGCGCCAGGACCATCGCACCGGTCAGCGTCGCCACGTCGACGATCGCGTCCGGGTGCTCCTCGGAGGCCCGGGTCAGCGCGTCGGCCAGGACGAGCCGGCCCTCGGCGTCGGTGTTCAGCACCTCGACGGTCTTGCCGCTGTACATGCGCAGCACGTCACCGGGGCGGGTGGCCGAGCCCGAGGGCATGTTCTCGGCCAGCGCCAGCCAGCCCGTGACGTTGACGGGCACGCCGATGCGGGCGGCGGCGACGACCGCGGCGAAGACGGCGGCCGCGCCGCTCATGTCGCACTTCATCGTCTCGTTGTGGCCGGCCGGCTTCAGGGAGATGCCGCCCGAGTCGTAGGTGATGCCCTTGCCGACCAGGGCCAGGGTCTTCTCCGCCTCCGGGTGGGTGTAGGCGATCCGGACCAGGCGCGGCGGGTTCTCGGAACCGACGCCGACGCCGAGGATGCCGCCGTAGCCGCCCTTGGCGAGCGCCTTCTCGTCGAGGACCTGGACCTTGAGTCCGTGCTCCTTGCCCGCGGCCTGCGCCACGGCGGCGAAGGCGGCCGGGGTGAGGTCGTTCGGCGGCATGTTGATCAGGTCGCGGGCGCGCTTGATCTCCTCGGTGAGCGCCTGGGCGCGCTCCGCGGCGGCCTTGTGGGCCTTGTCGCGCGGCTTCGCGCCGAGGAGGGCGACCTCGGCCAGCGGCTTGCGGGCGTCGCCGTTCTTGCTGTCCTGGTACGCGGTGTAGGCGTAGGCGCCGAGCAGCGCGCCCTCGGCGATCGCCTCGGCGTCCTCGGCGCCGGAGATCGGCAGCGCGAACGCGGCCTTCTTCGTGCCGGTCAGGGTGCGGGCGGCGGTGCCGGCGGCGCGGCGCAGGGCCTCGGCGTCGTAACCCTCGCCGTCCTCGGGGGCGGAGCCCAGGCCGACGGCCAGGACGACGGGGGCCTTCAGGCCGGCGGGGGCGGGCAGCTTGGTCGCCTCACCCTCGGCACCCGAAGCACCGAGGGTCTCCAGGACGGCGGCGAGCTTTCCGTCGAACGCCTGGTCCACGGCCTCGGCGCCCGGGGCGACGACCAGGGCCTTGCCGGACTTCGCGACGCCGACGACGAGGGCGTCGGCACGCAGCGTCGCCGCGCCGGCGGTGCTGAGAGTGAGAGCAGTCACGGTGGTGAAATCTCGCTTCCATTGAGTTCTGTAGCGGTCGAGGGATGGGCCGACCGTGCCCGCCGCATCGTATTTCGGCCCGGAGAGCGCCGAGAACGAGCCTACGCTCGCCGCTCGCGTTCGATCACGGCGACGTTGATTCACTCGTCCGAGGTGTCTCTTTCACGTTTACCGCTCACGCCGCGAGGGCTCGCTCAGAATCGCCTCATTCACGCAGGGGCGGCACCCCCGTCCACGCACCATCTCCACAGGTTCCCTCCTGCCCGGAGGGCCTGCCGAGGGGGACACCACCACGATGGACTCCGCCGGATCCCGCATGCCCGGAGCCGCCCGGGCCACGGCACTCGTCGCCGCCGCGCTGCTCGCCACCGTCGTCCCGTCCGCCGGTGCCCGCGCCGCCGAACCGGCACCGCGGATCGATCTGACCGTCCTCGTCGTGGACGACGGTGGCAGCGCCGTGGAGGCGATCACCTCCGAGCTGCGCTCCACCGGCGTGCCCTACCGCAGCGTCGACCTGAACGAGCCCGGCCGCCCCGTCATCGACGCCGCTTTCCTCGGCGACACCGTCGACGGCCGCCCCCGGGCCAAGTACCAGGGCGTCGTCCTGCCCCACGAGTCCGCCTTCGGACCCGACTCCGCCGAGCAGGCCGCGCTGGCCGCCTACGAGCGCGCCTTCGGCATCCCGCAGGTCGACGCCCAGACCTGGGCCCACCCCGAGGTCGGCCTCGACTACACGACCGACGGAGGCTTCTCCGGCGTCCTCGACGGCACGGTCGCCACCGTCACCGCCGCCGGCCGCGGCGGCCCCTTCCGCCACCTCGACGGTCCGCTGGCCTTCGAGGACGGCGACCCGTCCGTCTCCGAGAGCTACGGCTACGCCGGGCGCCCCCGCGCGGGCTACACCAGCTACCTCGACATGCCCGTCGCGGGCGGCGGCCGGGCCAGCCTCATCGGGGAGTACGCCCACGACGGGCGCCGCGAACTGGTCGTCACCTTCGCCTACAACCAGTACCAGCGGCAGTTCCGGGTGCTCGCCCGCGGCATCGTCGAATGGCTCACCCAAGGCGTCCACCTCGGTCGGTCCCGCAGCCGGTTCTCCGTCCACGCCGACGACGTCCTCGCCCCCGACGCCGCCTGGGACCCCGTCCGCAACTGCACCCCCGGCGACTTCGACTGCCCCGGCGCCGACGACGCGGGAGCCGCGCCGATCCGGATGACCGCCGCCGACGCGCGGTACGCCGCGGCCCGGCAGAAGACCGCCGGCCTCACCCTCGGCCCGGTCCACATCGGCGGCCAGGGCGAGCAGTGGAAGGCCGATCACGGCGGCACCGACCCGCTCGCCGCGCAGCTCGTCGCCGACCGCGCCCGGTACCGGTGGATCAACCACACCTTCGCGCACCCCTTCCTCGGCTGCGTGCAGGACAGCACCACCGTCCCGTGGACGCGCGCCACGAACGCCTCCGGCGCCCCGCTGTGGACGAGCCGGGCCGAGATCTCCGGGCAGATCCGCGACACCCTCGACTGGGCCGGCGCCAAGGGGATCCCCATCGACCGCGGCGAGCTCGTCACCGGCGAGCACTCGGGGCTCAGGACCCTTCCGCAGCAGCCCGTCGACCACCCCCACCTCGCCGGGGCCCTCGCCGACAATGGCCTGAAATGGACGGCCGGCGACAACGCGCGCGAGCTGCCGACCACCTGACGACCGACCAGACGCTCCGGGGGGACACGCACATGCCGAGCCGCTGCCGTCACGTCACCCTGCTCACCGACGGCACCTAGCGGCACGTCCATGGCGGCGTGAGCGTTCGACTGGTCCGGTCCGCCGCCCACCGCCCCAAGACGCTCCCTGGAGGTGCCCGTCCGTGAACTCCCGCCTGCTGGTCCCCTTCTACGAGCATCCGGCCGACCGGCCGGACGCCTGGAGCGCGGTGATCGAGGCCGCGCCGTCCCTGTACGGCGTCGTGCTCAACCCGGCGAGCGGGGCGGGGGAGCGTCCCGACCCCGCGTTCGCGGACGTCGCCGCACGCCTGCGGGCGGCCGGCACGCGGGTGCTCGGGTACACCGACACCGCGTACGGGAGGCGCCCGCACGGCGAGGTCGTCGCCGAACTGCTGCGCCATCGCGACTGGTACGGGGCCGACGGCGCCTTCCTCGACCAGGTGCCCACCGAGGCGGAGGCGCTCGCCCACTACCGCCGCCTCGCCGTCGGCGCCCGCTCCGCCGGTGCCCGGGCCGTCGTGCTCAACCACGGGGCCCATCCCGACCCCGGATACGCGGAACTCGCCGACCTGCTGGTCACCTTCGAGGGGCCGTGGGACACCTACCGCAACCTCGACCTGCCCGTCGCCGACCACTACTGCCACCTCGTCTACGCCGCCCCGTCCGGCGTCCGGCCGGCCACCCCCGTCCACTGCGCGGTCCCGGGAGCCGGCGCCCACCCGTGGGGCACGCTGCCCCACGGCCTGGAGCCTGAGCCCGTCTCGGCGCCGACGCCCGAACGGACGATCACGGCGTCCGCGGGGGCGCCGTGAAAAGCGGTGGACAGGCCGCGGCCACCGGGCGAACATCCTCGCGATGAACAGCGAACCTCTCCCCGCCGCCAAGAACGTCCGATTCGTCGAGCTCAGCGCGAAGGCGTTCCGGGCGCTCGCCGACGGAGACCTGGCCGGCGGCAGCGCCGAGGCCGGAGTCGCCCTCGACGAGCACTTCGTCGGCGACCGGGCCCGATGGATCTTCGGCCACCGCGCCGACCAGCTCGCCGCGGACCCGTCCGCCGCGCCCTGGACCGCACGGGCCGCGGTGTCCGTACCGGACGGCACCGTCGTCGGCGACGCCGGGTTCCACGGGCCGCCGGACGAGGCCGGACTGGTCGAGATCGGCTACACCGTCGTGCCCCGGTACCGCCGCCGCGGCTACGCCCGCGCCATGGTGGCGGCGCTGCTCGCCCGAGCCGCCGCCGAACCCGGAGTCAGGACCGTGCGGGCCACCATCGGATCCGACAACACGGCATCCCTGGCCACGATCGCGGGCTTCGGCTTCACGCGTGTCGGCGAGCGGAGCGACGGACACGACGGGATCGCGATCGTCTTCGAGATCCCGGCGGACGCGACGCGGGTCTGAGCCACCGCGCGGGCACCGGACGTCCGCGCCGGGACGGACGCTACGCCGCGCCCTCGCGGGTGACGACGTAACAGGTGACGCGGCCCTCGCCCGACTCCCGCCAGTCGCTCTCGCCGGACCACATGTACCAGTACGTGTCCTTCTCGGCGCTCTCGGAGGTCCAGCCGGACGGGGCACCGTCGTACGCCCCGCGGCACGCCCGGCGCGCCCGCTTCTGCGCGGCGTCGCCGCCCGGGAAGGCGCCCTTGCCCAGGGACAGTTGGTCGAACACCCGCCCGTCGTGGGGCCCGGAGCAGGGCACGCTCACGACCATCCGGGCCTCCCGCAGACCGGTGCCGAAGTCGACGCACTTCCCGGCCTTGACCGCGAGGAGCCGGAGCACCGCGTCGTTCGCCTCGCGGGTGGGGCCCTGAGGGGCGGCGGAGGACGGGGCGGCCGTGCCGTGCGCGGAGAGCGTGAGGTCCATCCGCAGCGAGGTCACGTCGTGGAGGGCACTCCCCTTCCGGCCGAGGGTCGAGGCGAGGTCGACCAGCGCGTGGACGATCCGGCCACGGCCGTCGACCGAGACGGTCAGCGGCAGAGGGGCGGTACGGGAGGACGCCATCCCCTGGACGGTCAGCTCGTCGCGCAGATCCTGCGGGAAGAGCTCCCAGGCGACCGTGGCGGGCATCTCCGCCCGGTACGTCCGGCCCTGCCCTTCGGTCTTTCCGGCCGTCGCCTCCGCGCCGCCGATCCCCTCCAGCAGCGTGCCGCCGATCGGGCTCTCGGTGCCGAGCAGCCGGTCGACGGCATCCGAGCCGGCCGTCGCCCCGTCGTCGCCGACCGTGTAGCGGAGCCAGTAGTCCGCGGAGCCGGCGCGGTAGCGGATGGCCTGCCGGTCGACGAGGAAGCTTCCGGAGGCGTCGGCGTTCGTCCGGCCGGGAGTGGAGCCGAGCATGGCCGCCTTGGCGGCGTCGGGGTACTCCTTCGGCACGCTCCAGGTGACCCGCGCCTCGCCGGTGCCCCCGGCGAAGTCCAGCCGGCCGCTCGTCGTCTGGACCGCCCGGCCCTTCTCCGACTCGAAGGTCAGCGTCTGGGTGAAGCGCGCGCCGCCCGCCTTCTGCGTCTGGCGCAGGGCGAGGAACACCTGCCGGTCCAGGGGCTGGTCGAAGACCGGGTGCTGCGCGGGCCGCGCGGCCCGCGGCTTCGCGTTCCCGTCCTCGCCGGTTCCGCAGCGGCGAGGAGGAGGGAGGTGGCAAGGAGGGCGGCCGCGGCGCGGGCGGGACGTCTGATCACACGTTCAAGACCGGGCAGTCATCCGGAGGGTTGCCCTCCGAGGCATCACGAAACGATCACCCCAGCGTCAGCGCCACCAGTGCCGCCGTGGCCGCGGTCTCCTCCACCGCCCCGAACACGTCTCCCGTGACGCCGCCGAAGCGCCGCACGCACCGCCGCAGCAGCAGTGCCGCGGCCGCGAGGGCCGCACCCGCCGCCAGGACGTGCCGGACAGCGTCGTACGGGGAGAACGCCGCGCCCGCGGCCGCGCACAGGACCAGCACCAGGCCCGTGGCCAGCGCCGCGGGGCCGACCGGGACGGTCGACGCGACCATCGCGCCCAGGCCCTCCGGGCGCGCCGCGGGGATGCCGGTGCGGGAGGCGTGGGTCAGGGCGAGGCGGGCGACGGTCGCGGCGAGCGCGGCGGCGACCGCGCCCTGCGCCCAGCCCTCGTCGTACAGCCGGTAGAGCGCCGCCACCTGGGCGAACAGGGTGAAGAGCAGCACGATGACGCCGAACGGCCCGATGTCGGACTGCTTCATGACGCGCAGGGCGTCCTCGGCCGGCTTCGCGCTGCCGAGGCCGTCCGCGGTGTCCGCGAGTCCGTCCAGGTGCAGGCCCCGGGTCATCACCGCCGGCACCGCCGCCGTGATCACGGCGGCGAGCAGCGGGCCCGAGCCGAGCAGCAGGAACATCCCGCCGAGCGCCGCCGAGCAGAGGCCGACGACCAGGCCGGCGAGGGGCGCCCAGAGCATGCCGGCCCGCGCCGCGTCCCGGTCCCAGCGGGTGATGCGGGCGGGAAGCACCGTGAGGGTGCCGAAGGCGAAACGCAGGCCGTCCATCCGGGCAGGGTAATCGGCGTCCTCGGACGGTAAATTGCGCATACCCGAATAAATCGTGCGATCAGAAGCGGGTGGCATGGATCACTGGTTCACGCGCAACATCATCGAGCCGGGGAAGCTCGCGACGCTGCTCGCCCTGACCTCCTTCATCCTGACCTTCCTGATCACCCGGATCGTCACCCGGCTGATCCGGGCCGGGAAGGGACCGTTCCGGAACGTCTCCTCGGCGGGCGGGCTGCACATCCACCATGTCGTCCCCGGCGTCGTGCTGACCGTCCTCGGCGGTTTCGGCGCGGTCGCCAGCGACCGGCACGGCGTCGGTGCCGCCGTCTTCGCGATCGTGTTCGGGATCGGCGCGGGGCTCGTCCTCGACGAGTTCGCGCTGATCCTCCATCTCGACGACGTGTACTGGTCCGAGCAGGGCCGGAAGAGCGTCGAGGTCGTCGTCCTCACCGCGGCGCTGGTCATGCTGGCCCTCGGCGGCTTCTCGCCCCTGGGCGTCGACGACCTCACCGGCGACGAGCGGCAGAACCGGGCCGCCTTCGTGGTCACCGTCCTGGTGAACTTCCTCTTCGTCCTCGTGTCCCTGGTGAAGGGCAAGTTCCGGATCGCCGTGATCGGGGCGCTGGTGCCGTTCGTCGCCCTCGTCGGGGCCGTGCGGCTGGCCCGCCCCGGGTCCTGGTGGTCGCGGCACTTCTACCGCCGCCGCCACCGGGCCCGAGCCCGCTCGCGCCTGCGCACGTACCGGCACGACAGGCGCTGGAACCGGGTGCGGCGGCGGGTTCAGGACGTGATCGGCGGCTTCCAGGAGCGGGTCCCCGCGAGCATCTCGGGCCCCGGCCCTGGCTCCGGCTCGGATACGGGGCCGGGGCCGGGTGCCGGTTCCGGCTCGGGCTCCGGTGCCGGCTCGGGTCCGGGCTCCGGCTCCGGGTCCGGCGACTGATCCCCGCCCCGCCGCTCCCGCCACCGCGTGCCGGCGATGATCAGCAGCACGGCCGCGATCGCCGCCAGATGCTCCTTGCCGGCGAGGTTGTTCTTGATCAGCACCTCGACGACCATCGCCACGATCACCAGCGCCCCGGTCCAGCGGGCCCGGTAGCGCCGGCACACGTACACCGCGAGGCCCACGACGGCGGCCGACGGGCCGGTGTCGACCACCTGGGCGTCCGAGGCGGGCAGGCCGAACGGGCTGTCCGGCCCGAGCGCGACGGCCGCCCGGGCGTACAGCGTCCCGGCGAGCGTCGCCACGTAGGCGATCGTGAGGGTCCGCCACCGGCCCAGGCAGATCTCGGCGATGCCGAAGACCAGCAGCACCTGGGCCAGCGCGCCCCACACCGGCAGGTCGAGCGCCGGCACGAACAGCGACAGCGGGGTCCGCAGCAGCGCGAGCCACAGCGGGTCCTCGGCCCGGACCGAGCCGATGTCCTGGACGGGCTGGTAGCCCCAGTCCGTGTTCTGCACGATCTGGAACAGCGCCGTGAGGCACACCGCGCTCAGCGTCATCGCGATCGCGCGCCACCGGCGCGCGACCAGTCCGGCCCGCACGGTGGCGTACAGCGGTCCCCACTCGCGGCGGGCGAAGTCCCGGAGAGCCGACCTCACCGCGTGCCCTCCAGGTGTCTGCGGTACAGCCACCTCGGCATGCCTGGTGCCTCCAGGAAGCCCTCGGCGCGGCCCGCGGCGAGTCCGATGCGCAGCAGGTCGGCGCTCTTCTCGAAGAGCATGAATCGGGGCTCCCAGATCGGTCGGTACTTGGCGTTGGCGCGGTACAGCGACTCGATCTGCCACCAGCGGGAGAAGAAGCTGAGCAGCGAACGCCACATGCGCAGCACGGGTCCCGCCCCGAGCTTCGAGCCACGTTCGAAGACGGAGCGGAACATCGCGAAGTTGAGCGAGACCTGGGTGATCCCGATCTCCTCGGCGCGCTGCAGGAGCTCGATGACCATGAACTCCATCAGGCCGTTCTCGGAGTCCCGGTCACGGCGCATCAGGTCCAGCGAGAGCCCCTTCGGGCCCCAGGGCACGAAGGACAGCACGGCGCGCAGCCTGCCCTCGCCGTCGGTGCACTCCAGCATCACGCAGCGGCCGTCCCGTGGGTCGCCGAGCCGGCCGAGGGCCATCGAGAAGCCGCGCTCGGTGGCCCCGTCGCGCCAGTCGTCGGCCTTGCGCAGCAGCCCGTCCATCTCGTCGGTGGGGATGTCCTCGTGCCGCCGGATGCGGACCTCGTAGCCGGCCCGCTTGACCCGGTTGAACGCCTGCCGGACCGTGCGCATGGCCCGGCCGTCGAGGGTGAACTCGTCGGTCTCCACGATCGCCTCGTCGCCCAGTTCGAGCGCGTCGAGGCCGTGCCGGGCGTAGACGGTGCCGGCCTCCTCGCTCGCCCCCATCACGGCGGGGATCCAGCCGTGCTCGCGGGCCTCCGCCAGCCAGGGCTCGATCGCCCCGGGCCAGGCCTCGGGGTCGCCGATGGGGTCGCCCGAGGCGAGCGAGACGCCGCCGACGACGCGGTAGGCGACGGCGGCCTTCCCGCTGGCCGACCAGACCACGCTCTTCTCGCGGCGCAGCGCGAAGTAGCCGAGGGAGTCCCGGTCCCCGTGCTTGTCCAGCAGGCCGCGCAGCTTGTCCTCGTCCTCTGCGGTCAGCGGGTCGACCGCCCGGCGCGAGCGGAACGCGGCGTAGAGCACGGCGATGAGCAGCAGGGTCGACAGGACGTTGATGGTGACGTTGACCCAGCCGGGCGTGGCGATGCCGTCGTAGGCCGAGTCGTCGGCGGCCAGCGTGACCAGCCGCAGCACGCCGTAGCGCCAGCGTTCCAGGAAGGTCGAGGTGCCGGTGGAGGTGTTGGTGACGGTCACGAGCAGTGCGGCGAGCAGCGAGGTGACGAGCAGTCCGCCGACCGCGACGATCGCGGCCAGCCACGGGTTGGAGCGGTCGCCCTTGGCGTAGAACTCCTTGCGGCCCAGCACCAGCGCGAGCACGAAGGCGGCGGTGAGGACGACGGAGATCCAGTTCTGGGCGTGCTGCCGGATCTCCGGGAAGAACATGGCGACGACGAAGAGCAGCAGGAAGAGCCCGCTCAGCACGATGTTGAGGATCCACGCGGCGCGCTTGCGGCGGCGCATGGTGATCGCGAGGAAGAGCGTGAAGACGCCCGAGGCGAAACCCGCCGTCAGCAGGTACGGCGTGAAGTAGTTGTCGGTGTTGTGTCTGCGGAGGTCCTGGCCGAACGAGACCCAGACGGCGCTCAGGAAGTTGACGAACGTGACGGCGCGCAGGTACCAGACGGCGAACGCGGCGCTGCGCCGCGAGCGGGCGGTGCCCCCGGGCGCTCCTTCGGTGGACAAACGGACCTCTCCCATGAAAAGCGATCATATGGGGCATCGCCTGTCATGACGGGGCGCCGGAGACGGCCGCCCGCGAGTTGGGGGTCCCCCCAGGACGAAGTCCTAGGGGGAGGGGCCGTGTCCGGCGCCGTCGTCCGTCTCAGTCCTCCTCGGCCGGCGTGTCCGCCGGGTCCGCCGGAGTGGTCGGCTCCGTCGGAAGCGGCGCCTCGGGCCGCTCCGGCAGCTCCGCGGCGAGCGCCGCCGCGGCCTGGACGAGGGGAAGAGCGAGCAGTGCCCCGGTTCCCTCGCCCACAGTGACGCCGTGGTCCAGCAGAGGGTTGAGCGCCATCCGGTCCAGCGCCTTGGCCTGCGCCGGCTCGCCGCTCACCTGCCCCGCCAGCCACCAGTCCGGGGCCCGGAACGCCGCCCGCTGCGCGACCAGCGCGCAGGCCGCGCCCACCACGCCGTCCAGCAGAACCGGCATCCTGCGCACCGCGCTCTGCAGCAGGAAGCCGGTCATGGCCGCCAGGTCCGCACCGCCCACCGCGGCGAGCAGTTCCACCTGGTCGCCGAGCACCGGCCGGGCGCGCCGCAGCGCGTCCCGGACCGCCGCGCACTTGCGCATCCACGCCAGGTCGTCGATCCCCGCCCCGCCGCGGCCGGTGACCACCGAGGCGTCCGTGCCGCACAGCGCCGCGACGAGCGTCGCCGCCGGGGTCGTCCCGCCGACGCTCAGGTCGCCGAGGACGACCAGGTCCGTGCCCGAGTCCGCCTCCTCGTCGGCGATCGCCATGCCGAGCCGGATCGCGGCCTCGGTCTCCTCGGCCGTCAGCGCGTTCTCGACGTCGATCCGGCCGCTGCCGCGCCGGACCCGGTGGCGCACCACGTCGGCGGGCAGCAGCCCGGGGTCGCAGTCGAGCCCCGCGTCCACCACCCGCACCGGCACCCCCGCGCTGCGTGCCAGCACGGCGACCGGGCTCGCGCCCTCCAGCACCGCACGGACCAGCTCGTACGCGCCCCCGGCCGGCCGGCCGGACACGCCGAGCGAGGCCACCCCGTGATCGCCCGCGAAGAGCACCACCCGCGGCTGCTCGATCGCCCGCACCGTGACCGAACCCTGTGCCGCCGACAGCCATTCGCCCAGCTCGTCGAGCCGGCCGAGCGCGCCGGGCGGCACGGTCAGGCGCTCGCGGCGTTCCTCGGCGTCACGCCGTATCCCCCCGTCGGGGCGCTCGATCAGATCGGAGAAGTCGTCCAGGTTCACGGTTCCGCCTTGGGAGATCAACGAGGCCATCGATGATCCGCACCCTACCCGCGCAGTACCAGCGCCTGGCCTGCGACGACCAGCAGGACCTGCTCGCACTCCCCGGCGAAGGCCGCGTTCAGCCGGCCCAGCTCGTCCCGGAACCGGCGTCCCGACGCCGTCGCCGGCACCACCCCCGAACCGACCTCGTTCGTCACGGCGACGACCGTGCGGCCGGTGGCCCGCACCGACGCCACCAGTTCCGCGACCCGGGCCTCCAGCTCCTCCCGGCCGCCGTCCGCCCACCGCCCGTCGTCCCACGCCCCGACCCGGTCCATGGCGTCCGTCAGCCACAGGGACAGACAGTCGATCAGCAGCGGCGGACCCTCCTCGGCGAGCAGCGGCACGAGGTCGCAGCTCTCGGTGGTCCGCCAGGACGACGGCCGCCGCTCCCGGTGCAGATGCACCCGCTGGGCCCACTCCGGGTCGCCCTCGCGGACCCCGCCGGTCGCCACGTACACCACCTCGGGGAACGTCTCCAGGCGCCGCTCGGCCTCCACCGACTTGCCCGAACGGGCGCCGCCGGTCACCAGGGTGCGGCGTGGCACCTCCGGCACGGCGTGGTACTCGCCGACGTACAGGGTCGTGCCGTCCGGCACCGCCCGTGCCCCGGCCGCC
The DNA here is from genome assembly GCF_043201055.1 of Streptomyces sp. NPDC048338. NCBI lineage: Bacteria > Bacillati > Actinomycetota > Actinomycetes > Kitasatosporales > Streptomycetaceae > Streptomyces > Streptomyces sp. NPDC048338. Next base: position 428,606 of record NZ_JBICYQ010000001.1, on the reverse strand, counting down.
GCCAGCCGCCGGTCCAGCTCGGCCCCCCACGGTGCGTCGTGGTCCAGGTGCACGGCGACGACGTCGGTGGCCGGCCCGACCGCGCCGGCCGCCCGCAACCGGGCCAGCGCGTCCGGCCGGCCGGTGACGTCGGCGACGACCGTGTCGTACGGCCGCCCGTCGTCGTCGTGCAGCCCCGCGGGGGATCCGGCCGGCGGCAGGTAGAGCAGCCGCTCGCCGTCGGGGGCCGTCACCTCGTACCCCGTACCGGGGGAGTCCATCGCCACCGCCCGCACCCGGTGCCCGCTGATCAGCGTCAGCTCGCGCCCGTCCGGTACGCGTCCGGCAGTCGGCAGACCGGCCGGCATCTCGACGGCCGGACCGTCGTGCGGGTGGGTCAGCAGCACCTGCCGCACCCCCACCAGCGAGTGCCCCGACCGGGCCGCGGCCAGCGCGGCGCCCGGCGTCAGGTCGAGCAGCAGCGCCCCGTCCACCAGCAGCGAGGTCGCGGCCCGCGCCCGGGTGCCGCGGGCGGTCGCGCACACGGCGCACGGGCAGTCGGGGCGGGGGAGTCCGAGGGGGGCGCCGGTGCCGAGCAATGTCAGTTCCACGCACCGATCCTCCCGCGTCACCGCGACGGGTGCGCGCCCGGCTACGCTGCGGGCAGGAAACCGATCATCCGGTGAAGCCCAGGAGGCGGACATGGCATGGACGTGGCGTTTCGAGAAGTCCGACGGCACCGAGGTCCAGCCGGCGGTGGCGCCGGACGAGTTCACGACCCAGGGTGACGCCGAGTCGTGGATCGGGGAGAACTGGAAGGACCTCCTGGAGGGCGGCGCGGACCAGGTCACGCTCTCCGAGGACGGTGCCAAGATCTACGGGCCGATGGCCCTGGACGCCGAGGCGTAGTCACCCGTGGCGGGCCGCCCGTCCCGCCGGGGAACCCCCTCGGTCGCGGACGGGTGGAGACGCCCGCCGGGAGCGTCCCGCGGGTCGGCGTCCGACCCGCGGGCCCCTTCACCCGCGTCCGGGGATCAGCCGCGGACGCCGCACAGGTGCAGCAGGGCCGCCACCCGCCGGTACGGCTCCGTCCGTCCCGCCCGGTCCTCGGCCGCGAGCAGCCGTTCCAGCTCGGCGGCGGCCGGCAGGCCGACATCGGCCGCCACGCCGTCGGTCAGGACCCGCACCCCGTACCAGGCGTGCAGGGGCGCCGCGATCCCCGCCAGCGTCGTGGTCAGCGCGTCGAGCCGGTCGGCGCGCACCTTGACCCCGTTGTCGTCCGGGTACGTGTCCGCGTCGAAGCCGGCCAGTGCGCCGGCCCAGTCCCCGGCGAGCCCCGGCCGCAGGGCCAGCGCCTCCCCGTTCCGTACGACCAGGGACAGCAGGCCGCCGGGTGCCAGCATCCGGGCCAGGCCCGCGAGCAGCGCGTCCGGCTCCTGCGCGTACATGAGCACGCCGTGGCAGAGCACCACGTCGAAACTGCCGGGCAGGAAGTGGACGCCCGTCTCGCGGCCGTCGCCCTCGATCAGGCGGACCCGCTCGCGGATCCCGGCCGGTTCGGTGGCCAGCGAGTCACGGGCCGCCTTGAGCAGTTCGGGATCGGCCTCGAGACCGGTCACCGTGTGACCGGCCCGGGCCAGCCTCAGGGCCTGGAAGCCCTGCCCCATCCCCGCGTCGAGGATGCGCAGCCGCTGGCCCACCGGGTAGCGGGCGGCTATCTGCTCGTCCAGCTGGCGCGCGATCAGCTCCTGACGGACGGTGTCGCGCAGTCCCCCGTGGCCGGCCGGCCAGGGGGAGACGGCGGGCAGCACCGGACCCCCCGTACCGGTGCCGGATGCGGAGCCGTCCCCGCTCAGGGCCGCTCTCCGCGCTTGACCTGCGGCTTCGGCAGTCGCAGTCGGCGCATCTGGAGCGTACGCATGAGGCCGTAGGCCACGGCACCGCGCTTCGGCTCGTTCGGGAAGCGCTCGTTCAGCTGCTTCTTCAGGCGGAGCCAGATGCCGATCGAGTCGATGACGATCAGGACGATCACACCGAGCCACAGCAGCAGCGAGATGTTCTGCAGCGACGGGACCCGGATCATCGACAGGACCAGGATCACGACGGCCATCGGCAGGAAGAACTCGGCGATGGCGAAGCGGGAGTCGACGAAGTCGCGCACGAAGCGGCGCACCGGGCCCTTGTCGCGGGCCGGCAGGTAACGCTCGTCGCCGCTCGCCAGGGCCTCGCGCTGGCGGGCGAGATCGGTACGGCGGGCCTCGCGCTGGCGCTTGGCGGCCTCCTTGCGGTCGGTCGGCACCGTCGCGGCGCGGCGGCGCTGGGTCTGCGCCTCACTCCGCTTCGGTGTCGGGCGGCCCTTGGGGGCCTCGGGGTCGCGGGGCTGCTTGGAGAGGTCCGCCGTCACCTTGTCGGTGGGGGCCTTCTCTTCCTTGGAACGGCTACGGAACACAAAACCCAAGGGTACGTGGTGCGAGGCATGGACCCCAGTCCCGCCGGGAACGATCCGCTAACAGCCTGCGTCTGTGGGGGTACGTCCGGACGACGTGCGGGGTTTCCCCGAGGGGGCCGTCTACTCCCTGGGCCTGAGAGTGCTCGCGCGCAGTCGTCCTTGGGGAGGAGCACTTCCGCCCCCGAACAGTGCGGTAATGGAGGCAGGGACCGTACTGTGGATCCTGTTGGAGTGCTTGAGCCGAGTCCGTCAGAAGGGGGCGCGCGAAGCCCATGAGCGGTGTCATGAAGCGTATGGGGATGATCTTCCGCGCGAAGGCAAACAAGGCCCTTGACCGGGCCGAGGATCCGCGCGAGACCCTTGATTACTCCTACCAGAAGCAGCTGGAGCTGCTGCAGAAGGTCCGCAGGGGTGTCGCCGACGTGGCGACCTCCCGCAAGCGGCTCGAACTGCAGCTGAACCAGCTCCAGGGCCAGTCCGCCAAGCTGGAGGACCAGGGCCGCAAGGCGCTGGCCCTCGGCCGCGAGGACCTGGCCCGCGAGGCGCTGTCCCGGCGGGCCGCCCTGCAGCAGCAGGTGAGCGACCTGGAGGTGCAGCACCAGACCCTGCAGGGCGAGGAGGAGAAGCTCACCCTGGCCGCGCAGCGGCTCCAGGCCAAGGTCGACGCCTTCCGTACGAAGAAGGAGACGATCAAGGCGACCTACACGGCCGCCCAGGCGCAGACCCGGATCGCCGAGTCCTTCTCCGGCATCTCGGAGGAGATGAGCGACGTCGGCGTCGCCATCCAGCGTGCCGAGGACAAGACGGCCCAGCTCCAGGCCCGGGCCGGCGCGATCGACGAGCTGCTCGCCTCCGGGGCCCTCGACGACCAGTCCGGCCTCGGCAAGGACGACATCCAGGCGGAGCTCGACCGGCTGTCCGGCGGCACGGACGTCGAGCTGGAGCTCCAGCGGATGAAGGCGGAACTGGCCGGCGGCCCCTCGTCCTCCCAGCAGGCGATCGAGGGCGGCGACGGCGCGGCCGCCCCGCAGGACAAGCCGCAGTCCCACCCCCGGTTCGACAAGCAGTAACGAGCTCTCCAAGGACGGCGCATCATGATCGTCAGGATCATGGGGGAGGGCCAGTGGAAGCTGGCCGACGACCGCTTCACCGAGCTGAACACGCTGGACGCCGAGCTGCTGGCCGAGATGGAGTCGGGCGACGAGGACGGCTTCCGCCGCACCCTCGGAGCCCTGCTCGACGCGGTCCGGCGCTTCGGCGACCCCCTTCCCGACGACTCCCTGGAGCCGTCGGAGCTGATCCTTCCGTCGGCGGACGCGACCCTCGAAGAGGTGCGCGAGATGCTGTCCGACGACGGCCTCATCCCGGGCTGAGCCCCGCACTCCACACCACACGGTGCCCCGTCGCCCCCGAAGGGCGGCGGGGCACCGCGCGTGTCCCCCCCCCGGGCCGCCGCGTGCGCCCACCGGCCCCGTACCGGCCCCGCGGACGCACCCCGTACCGTTGCTTGGCGTGACCCCCACCGGCACCCCCTTCGCCCGACCCCGCCACTGGCTGCGCACCCATCCGCTCGCCTTCGACGGGGCGCTCGCGTTCGCCGTACTGGTCTGCATGGTCACCGGGTCCTTCGCCGACCCCCACGGCAGCCCCAACGGCCCCACCTTCGGCGACCGCACCCCCGGCGCCGGCGGCGTCGTCCTCATGGTCCTGGGGGCCGCCGCCCTCGTGCCGCGCCGCCGCCACCCGATCGCCGTACTCCTCTTCACCTGTGCCGTCACCCTGGTCGGGCTGGTCAGCGACGACCGCCCCGCCCCGGTCGCCATGAGCGCCGTCGTCGCCCTCTTCACCGTCGCCGCGCACACCGACCGGCCCACCACCTGGCGGGTCGGCCTGCTCACCATGGCCGTGCTCACGGGGGCGGCGATGCTCTTCGGGCCCAACCCCTGGTACGCGCAGGAGAACGTCGGCGTCTTCGCCTGGACCGGCATGGCCGCCGCGGCGGGCGACGCCGTCCGCAGCCGCCGCGCCTTCGTCGACGCCATCCGGGAGCGCGCCGAACGCGCCGAGCGGACCCGTGACGAGGAGGCCCGGCGCCGGGTCGCCGAGGAGCGCCTGCGCATCGCCCGCGACCTGCACGACGTCGTCGCGCACCACATCGCCCTGGTCAACGTCCAGGCCGGAGTCGCCGCCCACGTCATGGACAAGCGCCCCGACCAGGCCAAGGAAGCCCTCGCGCACGTCCGCGACGCCAGTCGCTCCGCGCTCGACGAGCTGCGCGCCACCGTCGGCCTGCTGCGCCAGTCCGGCGACCCGGAGGCGCCCACCGAGCCCGCCCCGGGACTCGCCGTCCTCGACGCGCTGCTCGACACCTTCCGCAACGCCGGACTGCCCGTGCAGCTGGCCCGTGCCGACGAGGACACGAGCCTCCCCGCAGCCGTCGACCTCGCCGCGTTCCGGATCATCCAGGAGGCCCTGACCAACGTGCGCAAGCACGCCGGCCAGGACGCCAAGGCGGAGGTCAGCGTCGTGCGGGTCGGGCGCACCGTGGAGATCACCGTCCTGGACGACGGCGTACCGCAGCCGGTCCCGCCCGCCGACACCGGCGGCCACGGCCTCCTCGGCATGCGGGAACGCGTCACCGCCCTCGGCGGCACGCTCACCGCCGCACCCCGCTACGGCGGCGGCTTCCGGGTGCAGGCGATACTGCCCGCGACGACCTGTACGGGGGAGGACCGATGACGATCCGGGTGCTGCTCGCCGACGACCAGGCCCTGCTCCGCAGCGCCTTCAGAGTGCTCGTGGACTCCGAGCCGGACATGGAGGTCGTCGCCGAGGCCGCCGACGGCGCCGAAGCCTTCGCGAAGGCCCGCTCCGAGCGGGCCGACGTCGTCCTCATGGACATCCGGATGCCCGGGACCGACGGTCTCGCCGCCACCCGCATGATCACCGCCGACCCGGCGCTCTCCGACGTCCGGATCGTCATGCTGACCACCTTCGAGGTGGACGAGTACGTCGTGCAGTCGCTGCGCGCGGGAGCCTCCGGCTTCCTCGGCAAGGGCGCGGAACCGGAGGAGCTGCTCAACGCGATCCGGATCGCCGCCGCCGGCGACGCCCTGCTCTCGCCCGTGGCGACCAAGGGCCTGATCGCCAGGTTCCTCGCCCAGGGCGGCGGTGCCGACCTCGGCGGCGGCGAGCACGGCCGGGCCCACTCCGAGCGGCTGGCCGCGCTGACCACCCGCGAGCGGGAGGTCCTGGTCCTCGTCGCCGGCGGTCACTCCAACGACGAGATCGCCGAACGCCTCGCCGTCAGCCCCCTCACGGTGAAGACCCACGTGAACCGCGCCATGGCCAAACTCGGCGCCCGCGACCGCGCCCAGCTGGTGGTCACGGCCTACGAATCGGGCCTGGTACGTCCGAAGGTGGAGTGAGGCGGGACCCCGGCGTACTCCAGACGCGGTATGCGCGGCATAAGGATCTGGGCCCGGGGGCCGACGAATCCGGCCCCGGCGTGACCGAGGGTGGACACCGGGCACTCCTGGGGCATTCCCCGGCGCCCGCCCGCCGAGTACGCCACAGAAGAGAGACCCCATGTCCTGGCTGTCCAGATTCAGCCTCGCGCAACGGGCCCTGATCGGGCTGATGTCCATCGTCGCCATCGTCTTCGGAGCGATCGCGATCCCGCAGCTGAAGCAGCAGCTGCTCCCCTCGATCGAACTCCCGATGGTGTCGGTCCTGGCCCAGTACCAGGGCGCGTCGCCCGACGTGGTCGAGAAGCAGGTCGTCGAGCCCCTCGAATCCACCATCAAGGCCGTCGACGGCATCAAGGGCGTCACCTCCACCGCCTCCGAGGGCAGCGCCGTCATCATGGCCTCCTTCGAGTACGGCGACGAGGGCACCAAGCAGCTCGTCGCCGACGTCCAGCAGGCGGTGAACCGGGCCCGGGCGGCCCTGCCCGACAGCGTCGACCCGCAGGTCGTGGCCGGCTCGACCGACGACATCCCGACCGTCGTCCTCGCCGTCACCTCCGACAAGGACCAGCAGGCGCTCGCCGACCAGCTGGAGCGGACCGTCGTCCCGGCCCTCGAGGACATCGAGGGCGTGGGCCAGGTCTCCGTCGACGGCGTCCAGGACCTCCAGGTCTCCGTCACGCCGGACGACAGGAAGCTGGCGGCGGCCGGCCTCGACACCATGCGGCTCGCCGAGGCCATCAGGGCGGGCGGCGGCACCGTGCCGGCCGGATCCTTCTCCGAGGCCGGCAAGAGCCGCACCGTCCAGGTCGGCGGCGGCTACACCTCGCTGCAGCAGATCCAGGACCTGCGCATCAAGCCCGCGAAGGGCAAGGCCGTCCGCCTCGCCGACGTGGCGAAGGTCGAGCAGCAGGAGTCCTCGCGGGTCTCCATCACCCGCACCGACGGCCGGCCCAGCCTCGCCGTCCTGGCGACCATGGACAAGGACGGCAGCGCCGTCGCGATCTCCGACGCCGTCAAGGAGAAGCTGCCCGACCTCCGCAAGGACCTGGGCGCCGGCGCCGAGCTGACCGTGGTCTCCGACCAGGGGCCGGCCGTCGCCAAGTCCATCTCCGGTCTGACCACCGAGGGCGCGCTCGGCCTCGTCATGGCGGTCCTGGTGATCCTGGTCTTCCTGGCCTCGATCCGCTCCACGCTCGTCACCGCGGTCTCCATCCCGCTCTCGGTCGTCCTGGCCCTGATCGTCCTGTGGACCCGTGACCTGTCGCTCAACATGCTGACCCTCGGCGCGCTCACCATCGCCATCGGCCGGGTCGTCGACGACTCGATCGTGGTCCTGGAGAACATCAAGCGTCACCTCGGCTACGGCGAGGAGCGCGAGTCCGCGATCCTCACCGCGGTCCGCGAGGTCGCCGGCGCCGTCACCTCCTCGACGCTCACCACGGTCGCGGTCTTCCTGCCGATCGGCCTGGTCGGCGGCATGGTCGGCGAGCTGTTCGGCTCGTTCAGCCTGACGGTCACCGCCGCCCTGCTGGCCTCCCTCCTGGTCTCGCTCACCGTCGTCCCGGTCCTGTCGTACTGGTTCCTGCGCGCCCCCAAGGGCACGTCCGAGGACCCGGAGGAAGCCCGCCGGCTCGCCGAGGAGAAGGAGGACCGCAGCCGCCTGCAGCGCCTGTACGTCCCCGTCCTGCGGTTCGCGACACGCCGCCGCCTCACCAGCGTGGCGATCGCCGTCGTCGTCCTCATCGGCACGTTCGGCATGGCCCCGCTGCTCAAGACCAACTTCTTCGACCAGGGTGAGCAGGAGGTCCTCAGCATCAAGCAGGAGCTGGCGCCGGGCACCAGCCTCGCCGCCTCCGACGAGGCCGCGAAGAAGGTCGAGAAGGTCCTCGCCGACACCGAGGGCGTGAAGGACTACCAGGTCACGGTCGGCTCCTCCGGCTTCCTGGCCGCCTTCGGCGGCGGCACGGGCGCCAACCAGGCCTCGTACCAGGTGACCCTGGAGGAGTCCGCGACGTACGAGAAGACCCGCGACGCCATCGACGCGGCGCTCGGGAAGCTCGACGGCATCGGCGACACGACGATCGCGGCGGGCGACGGCTTCGGCAGCCAGGACCTCAGCGTGGTGGTCAAGGCCTCCGACGCCGAGACGCTGAAGAAGGCCTCCGAGGCCGTACGGGCCGAGGTCGCGAAGCTCGACGACGTCACCGACGTCCAGAGCGACCTGTCCCAGTCCGTGCCGCGCATCTCCGTCAAGGCCACCGCCAAGGCGGCGGACCTCGGTCTGGACGACACCACCCTCGGGATGGCCGTGGCCCAGGCGGTCCGCGGCACCCCGGCCGGCAAGGCGATCCTCGACGACACCGAGCGCGACGTCGTCCTGACCTCCGCCCGGCGGGCCACGACCATGGCGGAGCTCAAGGCCCTGCCCATCGGCCCGGTCACGCTCGGCGACATCGCCGACGTGAAGCTGGTGCCCGGCCCGGTCTCGATGACCAGGATCGACGGCGCCCGCGCCGCGACCATCACGGCCAAGCCGACCGGCGACAACACGGGCGCGGTCAGCGCCTCCCTCCAGACGAAGATCAACGCGCTGGACCTGCCGGAGGGCGCCACCGCCTCCATCGGCGGTGTCTCCGAGGACCAGTCCGAGGCGTTCGTGAACCTGGGCCTGGCGATGCTCGCGGCGATCGCGATCGTCTTCATGCTCCTGGTCGCGACCTTCAAGTCGCTGATCCAGCCGCTGATCCTGCTGGTCTCCATCCCGTTCGCGGCGACCGGCGCCCTCGGCCTCCTGGTCGTCACCGGCACGGCGATGGGCGTCCCGGCGATGATCGGCATGCTGATGCTGATCGGCATCGTGGTCACCAACGCGATCGTCCTGATCGACCTGATCAACCAGTACCGGGCCCAGGGCCTCGGCGTCGTCGAGGCGGTCGTCGAGGGTGGCCGCCACCGGCTGCGCCCGATCCTGATGACCGCGCTGGCGACGATCTTCGCGCTGCTGCCGATGGCGCTGGGCATCACCGGCGAGGGCGGCTTCATCGCCCAGCCGCTGGCCGTGGTCGTGATCGGCGGTCTGATCACCTCGACGCTGCTCACGCTGCTGCTCGTCCCGACGCTGTACGCGATGGTCGAGCTGCGCAAGGAGCGCCGGGCGAAGAAGAAGGCCGCCCGGCGCGCGGCCAAGGCGGACGTTCCGCAGCAGGCCGGGGACACGGACCTGCTGAAGGTCTGATCCACCGGGCCCGTCCGCTCGCGGGCGGGCCCCACCGGACGCCGAAGGGCGCCCCGCACCTCGTGCGGGGCGCCCTTCGGCGTTCTTCCTGTCCTGCTCCGCGTGTGCCCCCGGCCCGCGCCGGGACCTACGGGAGGGCGAGCATCCGCTCCAGCGCGAGCTTCGCGAAGCTCTCCGTCTCCGGGTCGACCTGGATGTGGTTGACCAGGTTGCCCTCGGCCAGCGACTCCAGCGTCCAGACCAGGTGCGGCAGGTCGATGCGGTTCATCGTCGAGCAGAAGCAGACCGTCTTGTCGAGGAAGACGACCTCCTTGTCCGGGTGCGCGGCGGCCACGCGGCGGACCAGGTTCAGCTCGGTGCCGATCGCCCACTTCGAGCCGGCCGGGGCCGCCTCCAGGGTCTTGATGATGTACTCCGTGGAGCCCACGTGGTCCGCGGCGGCGACGACCTCGTGCTTGCACTCCGGGTGCACCAGCACGTTGACGCCGGGGATCCGCGCGCGCACGTCCTCGACGGAGTCCAGCGAGAAGCGGCCGTGCACCGAGCAGTGACCCCGCCACAGGATCATCTTCGCGGCGCGCAGCTCCTCGACGGTCAGGCCGCCGTTCGGCTTGTGCGGGTTGTAGAGGACGCAGTCCTCCAGGGACATCCCCATCTCGCGCACGGCGGTGTTGCGGCCCAGGTGCTGGTCCGGCAGGAAGAGCACCTTCTCGCCCTGCTCGAACGCCCAGTCCAGCGCGCGCTTGGCGTTCGACGAGGTGCAGATCGTGCCGCCGTGCTTGCCGGTGAAGGCCTTGATGTCGGCCGAGGAGTTCATGTACGAGACGGGCACGACCTGTTCGGCGACACCGGCCTCGGTCAGCACGTCCCAGCACTCGGCGACCTGCTCGGCGGTGGCCATGTCGGCCATCGAGCAGCCCGCGGCGAGGTCCGGCAGCACGACCTTCTGGGCGTCGGACGTGAGGATGTCCGCCGACTCGGCCATGAAGTGCACGCCGCAGAAGACGATGTACTCGGCCTCCGGTCGCGCGGCCGCGTCGCGGGCGAGCTTGAAGGAGTCGCCGGTGACGTCGGCGAACTGGATGACCTCGTCACGCTGGTAGTGGTGGCCGAGGACGAAGACCTTGTCCCCGAGCTTCTCCTTGGCCGCGCGGGCGCGCTCCACCAGGTCCGGGTCGGAGGGCGACGGCAGGTCGCCCGGACACTCCACGCCGCGCTCGCTCTTCGGGTCGGCCTCACGGCCGAGCAGCAGGAGGGCGAGGGGGGTCGGCTGGACGTCCAGGGGCTGGGCGGTGGTCACGTCACGCACCCTTTCTTTTCCAAAATCATTGCGGCTCGGCCGCTCCAGTGGAGCCGGTGCGGCACATGCACCGGAGGCTTTTCGTCTAAATGACGCTATCTATCATAACCGCTTCACGTCAGTTTGACGATGTCCATAGTGTCGATGTGACGAATTCGGGCGGGCCGGATCGGCGCTGGTTCGGACGGCGATGTGCGAGCATGAAAGGGAAAGACACGCACTCGGCCCGGAATGAATCCGCGGCCCCGCCGGTTGCAACCGGTCGGCAAGCAGTCTCCGTACAACCCGGGAGAGAAGCAGATGTCCGTATCGGACGAGAAGACCACTGTCAGCGACGGCATCCTCCTGTCTGACGCCGCCGCGGCCAAGGTCAAGGCCCTGCTCGACCAGGAAGGCCGTGACGACCTGGCGCTGCGCGTCGCCGTTCAGCCCGGTGGCTGCTCCGGCCTGCGTTACCAGCTCTTCTTCGACGAGCGCTCGCTCGACGGCGACGTCGTCAAGGACTTCGACGGTGTCAAGGTCGTCACCGACCGCATGAGCGCCCCGTACCTGGGCGGCGCCTCGATCGACTTCGTCGACACCATCGAGAAGCAGGGCTTCACGATCGACAACCCGAACGCCACGGGCTCCTGCGCCTGCGGCGACTCGTTCAGCTAAGCCGAACGCACGACGAAGGCGGCCACCCGGTGCTCCGGGGGCCGCCTTCGTCGTACACGCCCGCCTGCCGGGCTCAGGGCGCTACTGCCGCGGCACGGGCTCCCCGCTCGCCGCGTCGGTCACGGTCCGGCCGGCCAGCGGCTGGTCCAGCGCCACCGTCTTCGTCACCTCCACGGCCATGGCGATGCACGCCCGGCCCGGATCCATGGGCTTCTCGGTCACGCGCACCGCGACGTTGTCCGCGCTCTGCCGCGCCGTCACCGTGTACTCGCTGCACACCCCGCCCCAGAAGGTCACCGACAGCTTCGTGCCGGCCGCGTCGACGCGGTACGACCCGATCTGCCGGGCGGGCGCGGTGCCCTCGTCCGGAGACGGCTTCGCCGGGGGCGCCAGGTACTCCGGAGCCACCGCCGTCTGCACCACCGTGTAGGGCCGGGCCCCGGCCGCCGGCTCCACCGCGAACAGCCAGGACGGCACGAGGACCCGGGTGCCGTCGACGTACTGCGACGCCAGGCCGAAGACGGCCCCCGTCACCTTCAGCACCGGCCGCGGAGCCGTCGTGCACGGCAGGTCGGTGCCGGTCGGGCCGCCGGTCGCGCCGTCGTCCCGCGTCGTCGCGGGCGGGTCGGTCGCGCAGCCGCCGACGCCGTGCCGGCCCGGGCCGGACGACGCCTCGTTCAGCTCCTCCAGCGCCTTCTTCGCGCCCATCACCGGATAGACCGCGTCCTTCGCGGGCGCCTTCAGCTGCCCGCTGCCCGCCACCAGGGACCCGTCGGAACCGACATGGATCCCGGTCGACCAGCCGTAGGTCGGCAGCCCGCCCACGACCGGCTCGGCGTTCACCACCCGTACCGAGCCGCCCATCAGCTGGGTGGCGTCCACCTTCGCGTCGTCCTGCCCGACCGCCTTCAGGACGGGAGCCGCCGCGGCCTTCGCCGCCGCCTCGCCGACCGGCGTGCCGCCGCGCGGGGGCCGGGCCTCGCCCGGGGGCGGGCACGCCTTCCCCTTCAGGCACGTGTCGCCGACCGGACCGCCGTCGTACCGCGCGAACGTCCAGCTGCCCGGCGCCTGCTCCGACACGTCGAGCCGCAGCCCCGACCCGTCCTTCTCCGGGGCGATCCGCCACACCCCGTCCTGGAGCGCCGGGGTGCCCGCGATGCCGAGGGCCTTCGCCAGCCGGGTCACCTCCGCCGAGGTGACCCGGCCCTCGGGCCGGTGGACCGCGGCCGAGGAGGGTCCCTGGGGGAGCGGACCCTTGGCCTGGTAGACCGCGCCGCCGCCGTTCGGGTCCGGCTCGCCGGGCGCGATGCCGGGCCCGGGGTCGTCGCCCGACGCCTTGGCGTCCAGGCGCAGCGGCGGGGGCGAGCCCGCCCCCCGCGCGGCGTCGGACGCGCCGCCGTCACCACCCTCGGACGCCGTGGTCGCGAGGTACACGCCACCGCCGCCGGCCAGCAGCACTCCCGCTGCCACCGATGCGACCAGCAGCGGGGTACGCCTGGGCCGTCGGTTCTCCGTACCGCTCACCACTCGCTCCTTCATCCCGGTGGGAAGACACCGATGGGACGGAACGGGCGAGCGGCTGGTTCCGTCCCTCAGGCGCCGTATTCGGAAGTCGCGTCGATCAGCCGTGCCGAAGCGGCCGGGACGACGACGCCGTGGATCAGTGCCGGGGAGACCGGAGCGGGCGCGTCGGGCGCGGGAACGACCCAGTGAGGGGCCATCCGCGCGCTGTCGCCGCGCAGCTGGGCCAGGCTGAACTCGGACTCCTGATGCTCGCGGGGAGCAGGGTACGTGGACATGTGGGCACCGTATGCATGGCACGCCTTCGGAAAAAAGACCTACTCTGGGGTAGTTTCCCCTGTTCGGCAGCGGCGCCGTCACCCGGTAGCGTGAGCTGTCAGCCTCTCCCGTCCCGCAGGAGCGCCCAGCCGTGCGTATCGCAGTCACCGGCTCCATCGCCACCGACCACCTCATGACCTTCCCCGGCAGGTTCGCGGACCAGCTCGTCGCGGACCAGTTGCACACGGTCTCGCTCTCGTTCCTGGTCGACAACCTCGACGTCCGACGGGGAGGTGTCGGCCCGAACATCTGCTTCGGCATGGGTCAGCTCGGCGGCCGTCCGATCCTCGTGGGCGCGGCGGGTTACGACTTCGACGAGTACCGCGCGTGGCTCGACCGTCACGGCGTCGACACCGGCTCGGTGCGGATCTCCGAGGTCCTGCACACGGCCCGCTTCGTGTGCACCACGGACAAGGACCACAACCAGATCGGTTCCTTCTACACCGGCGCGATGAGCGAGGCCCGGCTGATCGAGCTGAAGGCCGTCGCCGACCGCGTGGGCGGCCTGGACCTGGTGCTGATCGGCGCGGACGACCCCGAGGCCATGCTGCGCCACACCGAGGAGTGCAAGACGCGCGAGATCCCCTTCGCCGCCGACTTCTCGCAGCAGATCGCGCGCATGGAGGGCCGGGAGATCCGCACCCTCCTCGACGGGGCGACCTACCTCTTCTCCAACGAGTACGAGAAGGGCCTCATCGAGTCCAAGACGGGCTGGACCGACGAGGAGATCCTCGGCCGCGTCGGGCACCGCGTCACCACCCTCGGCTCGCGCGGCGTGCGCATCGAGCGGGCCGGCGAGCCGGTCATCGAGGTCGGCTGCGCCGAGGAGGACGCCAAGGTCGACCCGACGGGCGTCGGCGACGCGTTCCGCGCGGGCTTCCTGACCGGTCTGTCCTGGGGCGTCAGCCTGGAGCGCGCGGCCCAGGTCGGCTGCATGCTCGCGACGCTGGTCATCGAGACCCTCGGCACGCAGGAGTACACCCTGCGCCGCACCAACTTCATGGAGCGCTTCACCAAGGCGTACGGCGACGAGGCCGCCGCCGAGGTCCAGGCGCACCTGGCCTGATCCCCGGGGGCGACGCCCCCTGCCCGCGGCGCCGGCCGGGTCCACCCCGTCCGGCGCCGCGGCGCGTCCGGCCCCGGGCCGTCCACGGCGGCCCGCCCCGGGACGCGCCGCTCAGGACACCCGCCGCACCACGTACGCCGTGCCGCCCCGCTCCGAGGGCTCCTCGCCCACGTACTCCTGGCCCCGCATCTCGCACCAGGCCGGGATGTCCAGCCGCGCCGCCTCGTCGTCGGCGAGGACCGTGACCGTGCCGCCGACCGGCACGTCACCGATCACCTTGGCCAGCTCGATGACCGGGATCGGACACCTCCGGCCCAGGGCGTCCACCACGAGGGAGGCCGGGGCCGCCGCCGCGCCCGGGGCCACCGGGCCGTGGGGCGCGCCCAGCCGTTCCCGTACGGACGCGACCACGCCCGGCAGCACCTCCAGGAAGCGGTCCACGTCCTCCTCCGGCGTGCCCGCCGGCAGCGACACCCGGACGTTGCCCTCGCTGAGCACCCCCATGGCGCGCAGGACATGGCTGGGCGTCAGGGTCGAGCTGGTGCACGACGAGCCGGACGAAACGGAGAAACCCTCCCGATCCAGCTCGTGCAGCAGCGTCTCGCCGTCGACGTAGAGGCAGGAGAAGGTGACGAGATGGGGGAGCCGGCGCACCGGGTCGCCCACCACCTCCACGTCCGGCACCAGCTCCGGCACCCGGGCGCGGATCCGGTCCACCAGGACGCGCAGCCGCGCCGCCTCGGCCGCCGCCTCCGCCCGCACCGCCCGCAGCGAGGCCGCCGCCGCCACGATCGCCGGCAGGTTCGCGAAGCCCGGCGCCCGCCCCGACTCCCTCTCGTCGGACGGGCCTTGGGCCGCGAACCGGATGCCCTTGCGCACCGCGAGCAGCCCCACCCCCGCCGGGCCGCCCCACTTGTGCGCACTGGCCGCGAGCAGTGACCAGGCGCCCTCGACCGGCCCCCAGCCGAGCGACTGCGCGGCGTCCACCAGCAGCGGCACCCCGGCGGCCCGGCATGCCTCGGCGACCTCCGCCACCGGCTGCTCCGTCCCCACCTCGTGATTGGCGGACTGCAGACACGCCAGCGCGGTGCCGTCGTCCAGGGCCGCGGTGAAGTCCGCGACCCGGACCGCCCCGGTCCGTCCGACCGGGACCTCCGTCATCGTGCCGCCGGCCGCCGCGTGCGCCTCGCCGGCGTGCAGGACGGAGGAGTGCTCGACCGCCGAGACCACCAGACGGTTCCCGACACGCCGACGCCCCGCGAGCGCTCCGGAAACCCCCGCGTGAACAGCGCGTGTCCCCGAAGGAGTGAACACGAGCTCGTCGGGGCGGCAGCCCACCGCGTCCGCCGCGGCCTCCCGCGCCGCGTCCAGCAGCAGCCGCGCGCGGCGGCCCTCGCGGTACAGCCGGGCCGGGTCGGCCCAGCCCTCGTCCAGGGAGGCGAGCAGCGCCTGGCGGGCGACAGGGTGCAGCGGAGCGGCGGAGGCGGCGTCGAAGTAGGGCATCCGCCCACGCTAACCGGCGCTCCGTAAGGCCCCGTCAGATGCCCCGCACACGCCGCCGATCGCCCACCGGTCGGCCCCCCGGGACCCCACCGCGGAATGCCGGGGTCCACCCCTTCGGGGAGTCGGACGGCGCGTTGGGCACCCTCCCCGCGCGACCCCAAATAGCGTCCAGTAGGGTTTGGTCCGCATAAACATCCAAACCCCTGCCCGCGGCCGGGGCGGCGACCGACCAGCGAGACGGCCGTAGCCGGACCAGCGCGGGCCGAGACTCTCGGGAAGGCGCTACGTGAGTCCCAACGGCTCCGACCGCTCGTCGCGGCGCCCGATGCGGCGGAAGCTGCCGCAGGTGCTGACTGCGGGCCTGATCCTGGCGACAGCCACTGGCTGCTCGTACAACTGGGAAGACTTCCCCCGCCTTGGAATGCCCACCCCGGTGACGGAAGAGGCGCCTACGATCCTCTCCCTGTGGCAGGGCTCGTGGGCGGCTGCGCTCGTCACGGGCGTCCTGGTGTGGGGACTGATCCTGTGGTCCGTCATCTTCCACCGGCGCAGTCGCACCAAGGTGGAGGTACCTCCGCAGACCCGGTACAACATGCCCATCGAGGCGCTGTACACGGTCACCCCGCTCATCATCGTGTCGGTGCTCTTCTACTTCACCGCGCGCGACGAGTCGAAGCTCCTCTCACTCGCCGACAAGCCGGCCCACACGATCAACGTGGTCGGCTATCAGTGGAGCTGGGGCTTCAACTACATCGAGAACGTGCCGGGCGTGAAGGGTGACGCACAGATCGCCCCGAACCTCGACGCCATTCCGGACAAGTACCAGGACGACTTCCCGGCGAACGCCGGTGGCGTCTACGAGGCCGGCATCCCCGGCGACCGGAACCCGCAGACCGGCAACCCGGGCCCGACCCTGGTCCTGCCCAAGGGCGAGAAGGTCCGGTTCGTCCTGACCTCCCGTGACGTCATCCACTCCTTCTGGGTGGTCCCCTTCCTGTTCAAGCAGGACGTCATCCCCGGTCACACCAACGTCTTCGAGGTGACCCCGTCACAGGAAGGCACCTTCATGGGCAAGTGTGCCGAGCTGTGCGGTGTCGACCACTCCCGGATGCTCTTCAACGTCAAGGTGGTCTCCCCGGAGAGCTACCAGAAGTACCTGAAGGAGCTGGCGGAGAAGGGGCAGACCGGCTACATCCCGTCGGGCATTGAGCAGACGGACCCGGCCAGGAATGCGGAGAAGAACCAACTGTGAGCATCCTCAACGAACCCCAGGGTGCCGCCGCAGCTGAGGACTCGTACGAGAACGAGCTGCCCGTGCGGCGCAGTCAGCCCGGCAACGTCGTGATCAAGTGGCTGACCACCACGGACCACAAGACCATCGGCACGATGTACCTGGTCACGTCGTTCGCATTCTTCTGCATCGGCGGTCTGATGGCGCTCTTCATGCGCGCCGAGCTGGCCCGTCCGGGCACGCAGATCATGTCGAACGAGCAGTTCAACCAGGCGTTCACGATGCACGGCACGATCATGCTGCTGATGTTCGCGACGCCGCTGTTCGCCGGATTCGCGAACTGGATCATGCCGCTGCAGATCGGCGCGCCCGACGTGGCGTTCCCGCGGCTGAACATGTTCGCGTACTGGCTGTACCTCTTCGGCTCGATCATCGCGGTGGCCGGCTTCCTCACCCCGCAGGGTGCGGCCGACTTCGGCTGGTTCGCCTACTCCCCGCTGTCGGACGCCGTCCGCTCGCCGGGTGTCGGCGCCGACATGTGGATCATGGGTCTGGCCTTCTCCGGCTTCGGCACGATCCTCGGCTCGGTCAACTTCATCACCACGATCATCTGCATGCGCGCTCCGGGCATGACGATGTTCCGCATGCCGATCTTCACCTGGAACGTGCTGCTGACCGGTGTCCTGGTCCTGCTCGCCTTCCCGGTCCTCGCGGCCGCGCTGTTCGCCCTGGAGGCGGACCGGAAGTTCGGTGCCCACGTCTTCGACGCGGCCAACGGCGGCGCCTTGCTCTGGCAACACCTCTTCTGGTTCTTCGGACACCCAGAGGTGTACATCATCGCCCTGCCGTTCTTCGGCATCGTCTCCGAGGTCATCCCGGTCTTCAGCCGCAAGCCGATGTTCGGCTACATCGGCCTGGTGGCCGCGACCATCGCGATCGCCGGTCTGTCCGTGACCGTGTGGGCCCACCACATGTACGTCACCGGCGGCGTCCTACTGCCGTTCTTCTCCTTCATGACGTTCCTCATCGCCGTACCGACCGGCGTGAAGTTCTTCAACTGGATCGGAACGATGTGGAAGGGCTCGTTGTCCTTCGAGACACCGATGCTCTGGACGATCGGCTTCCTGGTCACCTTCACCTTCGGTGGTCTGACCGGCGTCATCCTGGCCTCGCCGCCGATGGACTTCCACGTCTCGGACTCGTATTTCGTGGTGGCGCACTTCCACTACGTCGTGTTCGGCACCGTCGTCTTCGCGATGTTCGCCGGCTTCCACTTCTGGTGGCCGAAGTTCACCGGCAAGATGCTGGACGAGCGCCTGGGCAAGATGACCTTCTGGACGCTGTTCATCGGCTTCCACGGCACGTTCCTGGTGCAGCACTGGCTGGGTGCCGAGGGCATGCCGCGTCGTTACGCGGACTACCTGAACGCCGACGGCTTCACCGCGCTGAACACGATCTCGACGATCTCCTCCTTCCTGCTGGGCCTGTCGATCCTGCCGTTCTTCTACAACGTCTGGAAGACCGCCAAGTACGGCAAGAAGATCGAGGTCGACGACCCGTGGGGCTACGGCCGTTCGCTCGAATGGGCGACGTCCTGCCCGCCGCCGCGGCACAACTTCCTCACCCTCCCGCGGATCCGTTCCGAATCCCCGGCGTTCGACCTGCACCACCCCGAGATCGCGGCCGTCGACCAGCTCGAGAACCACGGTCCGGTCAAGGCCCTCGCGGGTGAGAAGGAGGCCGGCAAGTGAAGATCCAGGGCAAGATGTTCATCTGGCTGAGCGTCTTCGTGCTCGCCATGGCCATCCTCTACGGCGTGTGGTCGAAGGAGCCGGTCGGTACCACGGCCCTCTTCCTGGCCTTCGGCCTCTGCATCATGATCGGCTACTACCTGGCCTTCACGGCCCGGCGCGTGGACGCCATGGCGCAGGACGACAAGGAGGCGGACGTCGCGGACGAGGCCGGTGAGGTGGGCTTCTTCGCCCCCCACAGCTGGCAGCCGCTCTCGCTCGCCGCCGGTGGCGCGCTCGCGTTCCTGGCCATCGCCATGGGCTGGTGGATCCTGTACTTCTCGGCTCCGCTGATCCTGGTCGGCCTCTTCGGCTGGGTGTTCGAGTTCTACCGCGGTGAGAACCAGAACCAGTAGCCCGTCCGCTCCACCCGCAGGACCCCGAGGGGCCCGGCCACTTCGTCACCGAAGTGGCCGGGCCCCTCGTTTGCAGCACTCGACGCGCTGGGTCCGAGGATTGTTCTTACGGTGATGTCATGAACGACACGCCGCGCATTCGGACTGTTCTGAGCTGCACTCTTTTGGCCCTCACGTTCACCGCCGCGGGCAGCGCCTGCTCGGCCTCCGGGGACCATCCGCTGTCGGCCAAGCCGTACGACGCGGGGCAGCAGATCTCCTTCAACGCCCCGGCGGACGGCAAGAAGGCCGACCCGGACAAGCCGCTGGAGATCACGGTCAAGGACGAAGAGGGCCGCATCACCGACGTGACGGCCCTCGACGAGACCGGACACCACCTGGCGGGCGAACTCACCGCGGACGGGCAGCGCTGGCGCTCCACCGGCGCGCTGACGGCCGGCGGCCGGTACACCGTCAAGGTCTCCACGGAGGACGACGACGGCGCGCCCGGCAGCCGTACGTACACGTTCGAGACGGCTGCGGCCAAGCGGGCGCTGACCGTGGCGTTCGGCCCGGAGGCGGGCACCTACGGCGTCGGCCAGCCCATCACCGCCGAACTCAGCCTCCCCGTGAAGGACAAGGCGGCCAGGGCCGTCGTCGAACGGGCGCTGAAGGTGCGCTCCACGCCCGCCGTCGAGGGCGCCTGGTACTGGGTGGACGACAAGAAACTGCACTACCGTCCGAAGGAGTACTGGCCCGCCGGCGCGGCGGTCAGCGTCTCCGGGAACCTCGCCGGCGTGAAGGTCGGCGACAAGCTCTACGGCGGCGCGTCGAAGCCGCTGAAGCTGACGATCGGCGACCGGATCGAGGCGGTCGCGGACGCCGGCACGTACTCGATGACCGTGCGGCGCAACGGAGAAGTGATCAAGACCATGCCGGTGACCACCGGCAAACCGGGCTTCTCTACCCGAAACGGCATCAAGGTCGTGCTCGGCAAGGAGTACTACGTCCGGATGCGGGGCACCAGCGTCGGTATCGCGGAGGGCAGCTCCGAGTCGTACGACCTGCCCGTCTACTACGCGACCCGGGTCACCTGGAGTGGTGAATACGTCCACGCGGCACCCTGGTCCGTCGGCTCGCAGGGGTTCGCGAACGTCAGCCACGGCTGCGTCGGCATGTCGACGGGCAACGCGGCCTGGTTCTTCGAAACCGTCCGTCCGGGTGACATCGTGCAGACCGTCAACAGCATCGGCGACACGATGGACCCGTTCGGGAACGGCTTCGGCGACTGGAACCTGGCCTGGGACAAGTGGCGTCAGGGCAGCGCCCTGACCGGCGTCGCCGCCGGCGGCACGGCGACCGCCGTGACCACCGACACCGCCCGCCTCCGGCCGTCTGTCTGATCCAGCAGGGCTCGGTTCGCCTCCGGGCGCCCCACGCAACAGGGCGCCCGGAGGCGAACCGAGCCTCGTACTACAGAGACAGGGCGAGGCGGGAACGCAGCAGGGCGGCCAGGGAGGCCGCGAAATCGACCGGTTCGACCGGGAGGGTCACCGCGGCGTCCGCGCGGCTCCAGGTGGCCAGCCAGGCGTCCTGCGGGCGGCCGATCAGCAGCAGTACCGGCGGGCAGTGGAAGATCTCGTCCTTGATCTGGCGGCACACGCCCATCCCGCCCGCCGGCACGGCCTCGCCGTCCAGTACGCAGACGTCGATCCCGCCCTCGTCCAGGTGCTTCAGCACCGCCGGGAGTGTCGCGCACTCGATGAACTCGACCGGGGGAACGTCGGGAGCGGGCCTGCGTCCCGCCGCGAGGCGTACCTGCTCGCGGGTGTTCGCGTCGTCGCTGTAGACCAGGACCGTGGCGCTCGACTGCATCGTTCCTCCGTGAAGGTCATCAACCGATGCGGCGGATGCTACTCCGTCCCACTGCCCGTCAACACCGCTTCGACACCGGATCGGAGGGCCCTTCGATGGGCCGTTCGGGCTGGACACGGGCCCCTGACACTCCGAACGGCACCCCCCGGAGTGAGGGCGGGATAAGCGACCGACATAATGTCGGTCGTGGCGACAGTAACGACAGTAGAAACCGGGCACGCGCACCCGTCGGTCAATCGACCGAACCTCACCAGCGTCGGAACCATCATTTGGTTGAGTTCCGAGCTGATGTTCTTCGCGGCCCTCTTCGCGATGTACTTCACCCTGCGATCGGTGACGGGACCCGAGTTCTGGGAGGAGCAGGCCTCCGCCCTGAACTTCCCGTTCTCGGCGACCAACACCACGATCCTGGTGCTCTCCTCCCTCACCTGCCAGCTCGGCGTCTTCGCCGCGGAGCGGGGTGATGTGAAGAAGCTCCGGACGTGGTTCATCATCACGTTCGTGATGGGTTCGATCTTCATCGGCGGCCAGGTCTTCGAGTACACCGAGCTGGTCAAGCACGAGGGCCTCTCGCTCTCGTCGGACCCGTACGGCTCGGTGTTCTACCTGACCACCGGCTTCCACGGCCTGCACGTGACGGGCGGCCTGATCGCCTTCCTGCTGGTCCTGGGCCGGACGTACGCCGCCAAGAGGTTCACTCACGAGCAGGCAACCGCCGCCATCGTCGTGTCCTACTACTGGCACTTCGTCGATGTCGTCTGGATCGGCCTCTTCGCCACGATCTACATGATCAAGTAATCGGGTCTCCGACCCGAGCACATCCAGCAAGCATCGACGCAGAAGATCCTGACACCGGGGTAATCCGTGAAAAAGCTCTCCGCACGACGACGCCATCCGCTGGCGGCGGTCGTCGTCCTACTTCTCGCGCTGGCGGCCACTGGGGGGCTGTACGCCGCGTTCGCGCCCGCGGGCACGGCGAAGGCCGATGAAACCGCCCAGTCCCTCGCCATCGAGGAGGGCAAGAAGCTCTACTCCGTCGGCTGCGCCAGCTGCCACGGAACCGGCGGTCAGGGCACCTCTGACGGCCCCTCGCTGGTCGGCGTCGGCTCGGCCGCCGTGGACTTCCAGGTCGGCACGGGCCGTATGCCCGCCCAGCAGCCGGGCGCCCAGGTCCCGAAGAAGAAGGTCATCTACTCGCAGGCAGAGATCGATCTGCTTGCGGCGTACATCGCCTCTCTCGGCGCCGGCCCGATCACGCCGAAGGAAAGCCAGTTCAGCCCCGACGGCGCGGACGTCGCCCGTGGTGGCGAACTGTTCCGCACCAACTGCGCCCAGTGCCACAACTTCACCGGTGAGGGCGGCGCGCTGACGCACGGCAAGTACGCCCCGAACCTCGAAGGCGTGAGCGACAAGCACCTGTTCGAGGCCATGCAGACCGGCCCGCAGAACATGCCCTCCTTCCCCGACACCACGATGCCGGAGAAGGAGAAGAGGGACATCATCGCGTACGTCAAGGCCGTCAACAGCGACGAGGCCGACAGCCCCGGCGGACTCAGCCTGGGTGGCCTCGGCCCCGTCAGCGAGGGTCTGTTCGCGTGGGTCTTCGGACTGGGTGCGCTGATCGCAGTTGCCGTCTGGGTCGCGGCCCACACCGCTAAGGCCAAGAAGTCATGAGTAGCCAAGAGATTCCAGAAGAGAACCTGCCCGCAGCGCAGGACACCGCGCACGGCGCGGTGATGGTCGCCGACGACCCGTTCGCCGACCCGGGCCTCCCGCCCCACAAGCCCCGCATCCAGGACATCGACGAGCGGGCCGCCCGGCGGTCCGAGCGCGCGGTCGCCCTGATGTTCACGTTGTCGATGCTGGCCACGATCGGCTTCATCGCCTCCTACGTGATCTTCCCGGTCGATCAGATCGTGTACATCTGGCCCTTCGGCCGGGTGTCCGCGCTCAACTTCGCCCTGGGTCTGACCCTCGGTGCCGCGCTGTTCCTCATCGGCGCGGGCGCGGTCCACTGGGCCCGCACCCTGATGTCGGACGTGGAGATGGCGGACGACCGTCACGCCATCCAGGCCGACACGGAGACCAAGGCGAAGGTCATGGCCGACTTCGCCGCCGGTGCCTCCGAGTCCGGCATGGGCCGGCGCAAGCTGATCCGCAACACGATGTTCGGCGCGCTGGCGCTCGTGCCGCTCTCCGGCGTCGTCCTGCTGCGTGACATGGGTCCGCTGCCGGAGAAGAAGCTCCGCAGCACGATGTGGGCCAAGGGCCTGCAGCTGATCAACATGAACACGCACGAGCCGCTGCGTCCCGAGGACGTCGCGGTCGGCTCGCTGACCTTCGCCATGCCGGAGGGTCTGTCGGAGCACGACCACGACTTCCAGGTCGAGATCGCCAAGGCCGCCCTGATGATCGTCCGGATCCAGCCGGAGGACATCAAGGACAAGCGCGAGCTCGAGTGGTCGCACGACGGCATCGTCGCCTTCTCGAAGATCTGCACCCACGTGGGTTGCCCGATCTCCCTGTACGAGCAGCAGACGCACCACGTGCTCTGCCCGTGCCACCAGTCCACTTTCGACCTGTCCGACGGCGCCCGCGTCATCTTCGGCCCGGCCGGCCACGCTCTCCCGCAGCTGCGGATCGGCGTGAACGACAAGGGCTTCCTCGAGGCGCTCGGCGACTTCGACGAGCCCGTCGGTCCTGCCTTCTGGGAGCGCGGATGAGCACTGTGACGGATACCAAGAAGAAGGCCCCCGCCGGTGAGCGGGTCGCCGACTGGGCCGACGGCCGCCTCGGGATCTACTCCCTGGCCAAGGCCAACATGCGGAAGATCTTCCCGGACCACTGGTCCTTCATGCTCGGTGAGATCTGCCTCTACAGCTTCATCATCATCATCCTGACGGGCGTCTACCTGACGATGTTCTTCCACCCGTCGATGAACGAGGTGGAGTACCACGGCAGCTACATCCCGCTCCAGGGTCAGCTGATGTCCGAGGCGTTCAACTCGACCATGCACATCTCCTTCGATGTGCGCGGTGGTCTGCTCATCCGGCAGATCCACCACTGGGCGGCGCTGATCTTCCTCGCCGGCATGTTCGTGCACATGATGCGCGTGTTCTTCACGGGCGCGTTCCGCAAGCCGCGTGAGATCAACTGGCTGTTCGGCTTCCTGCTGTTCTTCCTGGGCATGTTCACCGGCTTCACCGGCTACTCGCTCCCGGACGACCTGCTCTCCGGCACCGGTGTCCGCTTCATGCAGGGCGCGATCCTGTCCGTGCCGATCATCGGCACGTACCTGTCGATGTTCCTGTTCGGCGGGGAGTTCCCCGGCGGCGACTTCGTGGCCCGGTTCTACTCGGCCCACATCCTGCTGCTGCCCGGCATCATGCTGGGTCTGGTGGTCGCCCACCTGATCCTGGTCTTCTACCACAAGCACACGCAGTTCGAGGGCCCCGGCCGGACGAACAAGAACGTCGTGGGCATGCCGCTGCTGCCGGTCTACATGGCCAAGGCCGGAGGCTTCTTCTTCCTGGTCTTCGGTGTCATCTCGGTCGTCGCGGCGATCGCCTCGATCAACCCGATCTGGGCGATCGGCCCGTACCGGCCGGACCAGGTGTCCACCGGCGCCCAGCCCGACTGGTACATGGGCTTCGCCGAGGGTCTGATCCGTGTCATGCCGGGCTGGGAGATCAACCTCTGGGGCCACACGCTGGTCCTGGGCGTGATGATCCCGCTGGCGATCTTCCCGGCGGTCCTGGCGGCCATCGCGGTCTACCCGTTCATCGAGTCCTGGATCACGGGCGACAAGCGCGAGCACCACATCGCGCAGCGTCCGCGCAACGCTCCGACGCGCACCGCCTTCGGCGTCGCCTGGATCACCGCGTACATGGTCATGCTCATCGGTGGTGGAAACGACCTCTGGGCCACCCACTTCCACCTGTCGCTGAACTCGATCACCTGGTTCGTCCGGATCTTCTTCTTCGTCGGACCGGTCATCGCCTTCGTCGTCACCAAGCGGATCTGCCTCGGCCTCCAGCGCCGGGACAAGGACAAGGTGCTGCACGGACGCGAGTCCGGCATCATCAAGCGCCTGCCGCACGGTGAGTTCGTCGAGATCCACCAGCCGCTCAGCCAGGGCGAGCTGTACCGCCTCACGGCGCACGAGCAGAACCAGCCGGCCGAGCTCGGCCCGCTGGTCGACGAGAACGGTGTGGAGCGCAAGGTCGGCGCCATCGAGAGGCTCCGGATCAAGCTCAACCGGAGCTACTACGGCGAGGACAGCCAGATCGCCAAGCCCACCGCCGAGGAGTACAAGGAGATCACCAGCGGCCACGGCCACCACTGATCACCTGACCTGAAGGTCGCCACGGCAGGAGCCCCGTCCATTCGATGGACGGGGCTCTTTGCCGTGCCGCCGGCTCGATAGGGTGGGATCACCACCGATACGTGTCGAACCTGGAGCTGCCATGAGCGCTGTGACCCCCGCTGGAGGACCTACCACGGCGGGTCGCTCCTGGCCGGCCGTGCTGAACACCCTGCTGGACGGCGGCGACCTCGGCACCGAGGACTCGGCCTGGGCGATGGACCGCATCATGAGCGGCGAGGCGACCGACGTGCAGATCGCCGGCTTCGCGGTCGCGCTGCGCGCCAAGGGCGAGACCGTCGAGGAGATCACCGGCCTCGTCCGCACGATGTACGCGCACGCCAACACCATCGAGGTGCCCGGCCGCACCGTCGACATCGTCGGCACCGGCGGCGACGGCGCGAAGACGGTCAACATCTCCACCATGTCGGCGATCGTGGTGGCCGGCACCGGGGCCAAGGTCGTCAAGCACGGCAACCGGGCGGCCTCCTCGGCCTCGGGCGCCTCCGACGTCCTGGAGAAGCTCGGCGTCAACCTGGAGCTCACCCCGCGGCGGGTGGCCGAGGTCGCCGAGGAGGCCGGCATCACCTTCTGCTTCGCGGTCAAGTTCCACCCGGCGCTGCGTCACGTCGCCACCGCCCGCGGCCAGCTCGGCGTGCGCACCGTCTTCAACTTCCTCGGCCCGCTCACCAACCCGGCCCGGGTCAGGTCCCAGGCCACCGGCGTGGCCGACGCCCGGATGGCCCCGATCATGGCGGGCGTACTCGCCGAGCGCGGCTCCTCGGCCCTGGTCTTCCGCGGCGACGACGGCCTCGACGAGCTCACCACCACGGCCACCTCCCGGGTGTGGGTGGTCCGGGACGGCGCGGTGCGCGAGGAGGCCTTCGACCCGCGGGACGTCGGCATCGAGCTGGTGCCGGTGGAGGCGCTGCGCGGCGCCGACGCCTCCTTCAACGCGGACGTGGCCCGCCGGCTGCTGGCCGGCGAGACCGGTCCCGTACGGGACGCGGTGCTGCTCAACTCGGCGGCCGCCCTCACGGCGCTCGACCCCGGCGCAGGCACGCTGACGGAGCAGCTCGCGTCGGGCATCGCGAAGGCGGCGGAGTCGATCGACTCCGGAGCGGCGCGGCAGGCCCTGGAGCGCTGGGTCGCGGCCAGCAACGCGTAGGGAGCGTCGTAGGGACGACCGAGGGGCCCCGCTGCGGCGGGGCCCTTTCGTGTCCCGTGATCCGGACACGGGTTGCGCCGGAGCGATCACGTGGCATAACTTCGGAGCAGGTCATGAGTGACAGCGTTCAGGCCCCGGCTTGCTGTCCGGCAACCCTCCGTCCGTGGCGGGGTGCCCCGGGTGAAGACCAGGCCGTGGACAGCAAGGTCCGCGGCAAGCGCGGACCCCTGCGGAACCCTGGGGTCCTTGGTCCTCGAGGGAGCAGTCTCGTGAGCAAGCGAATGTGCTAGGGCCTCCGGCCCTCCTTCTTTCCCATTCCCTCCGAGCGGCCCTCCGTGCCGCCTGTCGAGGCAACTCCCGTACGCGGCACCCTTCTTCGTCGTGCCCTGCGGGCTTCTCACGTCACCATCCCCTCCTCGGCCGAGGGGACACTCCGTCCCGCAGGGAGACTTCGCCATGTCCGTGTGCCCGAACGCCGCCGCCGCTTCCGTCATCGCCACCGTGCCCACCGCGGGCGGCGAGCCCGTCACCGCCGCCGACTCCGCCGATCCCTGCTGCGCGGCCCCGCTCCCGGTGCTCGGCCGGGACGTCACCGTCCCCCTGGTGACCGGCGGCGAGGTCAGCTATGCCGCGCTCGACTACGCGGCCAGCGCCCCGGCGCTCCAGCGGGTCTGGGACGACGTCGCCGCGTACGCCCCGTACTACGGCAGCGTCCACCGGGGCGCCGGCTACCTCTCGCAGCTGTCCACCGACCTCTTCGAGAACAGCCGGGTCACCGTCGCCGAGTTCCTCGACTGCCGCGCCGACGACCAGGTCGTCTTCACCCGCTCCACCACCGACTCGCTGAACCTGCTCGCCGCCGTGGTTCCGGCCGACTGCCAGGTCTTCGTCTTCGAGACCGAGCACCACGCCTCGCTGCTGCCCTGGAAGGACGCCCAGGTCAGCTACCTCAACGCGCCGCGCACGCCCGCCCAGGCCGTCGAGATCCTGGAGCAGGCGCTGGCCGCCCGCGAGCCGCACGGTCCGGCGCTGGTCTGCGTGACCGGCGCGTCCAACGTCACCGGCGAACTGTGGCCGGTCAAGGAGCTCGCCGCCGCCGCGCACGCCCACGGCGCCCGCATCGTCCTCGACGCCGCCCAGCTCGCGCCCCACCACCCCGTGTCCGTCCGGGAGTCGGACGTCGACTGGGTGGCCTTCTCCGGCCACAAGCTGTACGCCCCCTTCGGCTCCGGCGTCCTCGCCGGACGTGCCGACTGGCTCCAGGAGGCCGAGCCGTACCTCGCGGGCGGCGGCGCCTCCCGCAAGGTCGCCCGCCGCGCCGACGGGGGAGTGGACGTCGAGTGGCACACCACCGCCGCCCGCCACGAGGCCGGATCCCCGAACGTCATCGGCGTCTACTCGATCGCCTCCGCCTGCAAGGCGCTGACCGAAGCCGGCTTCGACTCCCTGGTCGCCCGCGAGCAGCACCTGATCGCCACGGTGCGCGCGGGCCTGGCCGAGGTGCCCGAGGTCAGGGTGCTCTCGCTGTTCGGCGACGACTCCCCGCGCGTCGGCGTCATCTCCTTCGTGGTGGAGGGCTGGAACAGCTCGCACTTCGCCGCCGCGCTCTCCGCCGAGTACGGCATCGGCGTCCGCGACGGTCTCTTCTGCGCCCACCCGCTGGTGCGGACCCTGCTGGGCAGCGACCCGCAGGACGTCGGCGAGTGCGGCGCCCCGGAGGCCGAGCCGGGCGAGCGGTCGCTGAACGCCATCCGGGTCAGCTTCGGCGCCGGTACGCCGGACGAGCACGTGGAGCGTTTCGTCGGCGCCGTACGGGAGCTCGTCCGCGACGGCGCGCAGTGGAAGTACCGCACCGAGGACGGCCGCTGCGTGCCGGACCGCGGCTGACCACCCACTCGTACGAGTGAAGGGGGCCTCCCCCGGGAGGCCCCCTTCACTCGTGACGGATGTTACGACTCCAGGCCGATGGCGAAGGCCGCTTCCAGGTCGTGCTGGGAGTACGTACGGAACGCGACGTGCGTGTCCGTGGCCTCGACGCCGGGGATCTTGCTGATGCGGCCCGGGATGACGTCCGCCAGGTCGTCGTGCTTCGGCACGCGCACCATGGCGATCAGGTCGTAGGTACCGGTGACCGAGAAGACCTCGCTGACGCTGTCGAGCGAGGCGATCGACTCCGCGATCTCGGGAATGCGGTCCACGCTGGTCTTGATGAGCACGATCGCGGTGATCACGGCTGGCTTACTCCCTCGGTCGCCGCGGCTGGGGCCTTCACTCTAGCCCGCCCGGCTTCCGTCGCCGTCGCGCCGGGGAAGCACCCCGCGGCCACCCCGCCGGCGGTACCGGCCCCAGGCGTAGAGGAAGCCCACGGCGAAGCCGACCACGTGTGCCAGATAGGCGACCCCGGGTCCCGCCCCGGCCGCCCGGGCGGCCAGCCACTGCAGCACGAACCAGAAGACCAGCACGATCCAGGCGGGGAACCGCAGCGGCAGGAAGAGGAGGAAGGGGAAGAGGCTGGTGACCCGGGAGCGGGGGAAGAGGTAGAGGAACGCCCCGAGCACCCCCGAGATCGCCCCCGACGCCCCGACCAGGGTCTGCTCGCTGCTCGCGTAGGCGGCGGCGTAGCCGAGCAGGGCGAGGTAGCCGCAGGCGAGGTAGAAGAGCAGGAACGGCACCGGCCCCATCCGTTCCTCGGCCATCGCGCCGAAGACGTAGAGGAACAGCATGTTCCCGAGCAGATGCAGCCAGCTGCCGTGGACGAACAGCGCGGTGAGCGGGGTCAGCAGGGCGCGCGGCTCGCTGTCCATCAGTTCCGCCGGCACCACTCCCCAGCGGTGGAAGTACGCGCTCTGGGCGATCAGGGACGCGTCCCCCGTGCCGTGCGCCGGGACCAGCCCGGAGACCGGGCTGATCAGGAACGCGAGGCAGCAGAGGGCGATCAGGCCGTACGTCACCGTCGGTCCGTTCCGCGCGCCGTGCCAGGCGCCGAGGGCCGCTCCCCGCCAGTCGATCATGGACAGATCATGACGTACCGGGGTCGACGCGGACAGAGCGCCTCGCCGGGGCGCGCGGTACCGGCCCGTGCGCCGGGCTCCGCCCGAGCAGGGCGTACCCCGATGGCCGTAGGGTACGGGCATTACATCCGCAGTTCGACGGCGCACCGCGGCTCCCGCACCTGGTATCACGCACCAAGAAACGAGGACGGCACGATGACGGCGATTCCCCAGCCGACCGCCGAGACCCGCTGGCGCTGCACACTCTGCGGCAATCTGACCCGATTCGACGTGACCCGCTCCTCCAAGGTCGTCGAGTACATCCATCTGGACCTTGCCGGGGAGCCCAAGGTGGAGGAGCGCGAGGTGGTCAGTGAGACCATCGAGTCGGTCCGCTGTCGCTGGTGCAACGCGGTGGACCAGATCGAACTGGTGGACAGGCCGGGCAGCGCTTCCTGACGGAGCGCTGCGCATGACAGTGGGGTGACGGATCGTGGAGCAGCCCACGCGTGGTGACGAACCGGCCGGCGCGGCGGACGACGCCGCCGAGGCGCTCGACCGGCCGCTGCCGGACGGCGTGCGGCGCAAGGTCGTCGCGCTGGTCGCCGACGCCTTCGGCGGGCTGACCGTCGCGGAGCTGCCCGCGCCCCTGCGGCAGTACGCGCGCTTCACCGCGAGCCGGCGGGCCAAGTTCGCCGGCAACGCGATGGCCGCGGCCCTGGAGAGCGACCCGCTCTTCCGGCAGCGCATCGGCGAGCGTTTCAAGGACGCCCAGCCCGAGCTTGCCGGTGCGGTCGAGTCCGGCGCGCCGCCGGCCGCCGCCGACCCCGTCGACGTCGCCGCGGCGGCCTACGTCCTGCGCCCGGCGGGCTGGGTCAAGCTGGTCGCCGCCGCAGGCGAGGAGGCCCAGCGCGCGGACGCCGAGCGGGCCGACGAGGCCGGGCGGCGCGAGCTGGAGCGGCTGCGCGAGGAGGTCGCGCACGCCAAGGAGCGCGGCCGGAGCGAGACCGAGCAACTGCGCCACGACCTGG
Source organism: Streptomyces sp. NPDC048338 (assembly GCF_043201055.1). Taxonomy (NCBI): domain Bacteria; kingdom Bacillati; phylum Actinomycetota; class Actinomycetes; order Kitasatosporales; family Streptomycetaceae; genus Streptomyces; species Streptomyces sp. NPDC048338. The sequence goes on along the minus strand of NZ_JBICYQ010000001.1, from coordinate 398,325 downwards.
AGACGACCCGCAAGGAAGCGGAATCGCTTCACCGCAAGCTGCGCAGTGCCCAGAGCGACGTGAAGCGCGGCGAGGCCGCCCTGCGCCGTGCCCAGGCCGAGATCGACACCGTCAAGGCGGAGGCCGCAGCCCAGGTCTCGGCCGCCGAGAGCGAGAGCCGCCGGCTCAAGTCGCGGCTCGCCGAGGTGGAGGCGGCGCTGGAGGCGAGCCGCCGTGCCGCCCGTGAGGGGCGCTCGGTCGAGGACATGCGCCTGCGACTGCTGCTGGACACCGTCCTGGAATCGGCGCAGGGGCTGCGCCGTGAACTGGCCCTGCCGCCCGCCTCCATGCACCCCGCCGACACCGTCGACGCGGTGGAGCCCGGCCGGATGTCGCCGAAGGACATCGCGGCCCGCGCGCTCTCGGAGACCGACCCGGCGCTCCTCGACCAGCTGCTCGAACTGCCGCAGGCGCACCTGGTCGTGGACGGCTACAACGTCACGAAGACCGGCTATCCGACCATGCCGCTGGAGAAGCAGCGGCTGCGGCTGCTCGGCGGGCTCTCCGCGCTCGCCGCCCGCTCGGGCGCCGAGATCACCTGCGTCTTCGACGGGGCCGAGCTGGCGGCCCCGGTGCTGCTCGCCCCGCCGCGCGGGGTGCGGGTGCTGTTCTCTAAGCCGGGTGTCACCGCGGACGAGCTGATCCGCCAGCTGGTGCGTGCCGAGCCTCCGGGCCGTCCCGTCGTGGTGGTCTCCACCGACCGCGAAGTCGCCGACGGAGTAGCGAAGTCCGGAGCCCGGCCGGTCGCGTCCGCCTTGTTGCTGAAGCGGCTTTCGCGCGTCTCGTGACTTCTCGTAAGTCCTGGGGCTAATGCCCGAATTCTGGAGGGCGCACCGTCAAGTGGCCATTACTGCCCGTGCGGTGTCTGTAAATAATGTGCTGCGTGAGCGAGATTTTGCTCATGAGGATTTGAACTGATCACAGCTAGGTCACTAGGGTCGGGCCTCGAACCTTCGCGCGGTTGATCATCTATCGGGGATGGCAGCGGAGGAACCGCCGGCCGCAGCCTGGTTGGCGGCTCGAGGAAGAAGGAGATCGCCTTCGTGGCGTCCCACCGTCGTCCCAAGCAGCCGAGCCGCACCCGTGTGACCGTGCTCACCGTGACCGCCGCTGCCGCTGTCGCGCTCACCGCCCAGTCCGGCGCCCAGGCGGCTCCGAAGCCGAAGATCGACGACGTGAAGTCGAAGGTCGACAAGCTGCACCACGAGGCCGAGGAGGCCACGGAGCAGTACAACCTCGCCGAGGAGCGCCGCGGCAAGCTGCAGAAGGAGATCGGGGCCCTCCAGGACAAGGTGGCCCGCGGTCAGCAGGAGCTCAACACCCTGCGCGACAACATCGGTTCGGTCGCCAGCGCGCAGTACCGCTCCGGCGGCATCGACCCGGCGATCCAGCTCTTCCTCTCCTCCGACCCGGACACCTACCTCGACAAGGCGTCCGCGATCGACCAGCTCGGCGCCAAGCAGGCCGACGTGCTCCAGTCGATCCAGGCCAAGCAGCGCACCCTCGCCCAGCAGCGGGCCGAGGCGACGACGAAGCTCGCCGACCTCGAGGACGTCCGCAAGACCCTCGGCGAGAAGAAGAAGGCCTTCCAGGGCAAGCTCGCCGATGCGCAGAAGCTGCTCAACTCGCTGACCGCCGCCGAGCGCGCCAAGATCCAGCAGGACGAGCTGCGTGCCAGCCGCGCCGCCGGCGACCGGGTCGACCTCGGCAACGAGGTGCCCGCCTCGCAGCGTGGCGCCGCCGCGCTCAGCGCCGCCGCCACCCAGATCGGCAAGCCGTACGTCTCCGGCGCCGAGGGCCCCAACTCGTACGACTGCTCGGGTCTGACCCAGTGGGCCTACCGCCAGGCCGGCGTGTCGCTCACCCGCACCACGTACACCCAGCAGAACGACGGTGTGAAGATCGGCCGCAGCCAGCTCAAGCCGGGCGACCTGGTCTTCTTCAACAACCTGTCCCACGTGGCCCTGTACGCGGGCAACAACACGATCCTGCACGCTCCCAAGCCGGGCGCCTCGGTCCGCTACGAGTCGATGAGCTACATGGGTACGTTCCAGTTCGGTGTGCGCGTCTGACGCCTCCGACTCCGTCGCGCGGAGCCCCTCCGGGAGCCTCCGACACGACGCCCAATCGGGTGGTTCGTCGCGTTCGTGACTGACCTGACGCCCCGCCGGTGACCTGTGGTCTCCGGCGGGGCGTCACTTTGTGTGCCCGGCGCCTTCGTTGGAGCGGGGTGGATCTCGGGCTACTGTCTGCCGCGCCAGTCTGCGTAGATGCCGAACGGAGCGCGATACGTGGCGTCCCACCGACGACCCGTGAGGGTCACCGTCCTGACCGCCGCCGCGGCGGCGACCGCTGCCACGGCGCTCGGCGCCGTACCCGCGAGCGCCGACCCGAGCGGTACCCCGGCTGCCGGCAGGGCCGCCGTCGACCGTCTCTTCGAGGAGGCCGAACGGGCCACCGAGGGCTACAACAAGGCCGACGAGCGGGCGGACGCCCTGCGCAGGACGGTCTCCCGGGCCCAGGACAGCGTGGCGCGCGGCCAGGAGCGGATCAACCTCATGCGGGGCTCGCTCGGCATGGTCGCCGGCGCGCAGTACCGCTCCGGGGGCATCGACCCGGCCCTCGCCCTGCTGCTCTCGGCCGACCCCGACTCCTACCTGGAGCGGGCCTCGGTGCTCGACCGGGTCACCGCCCGGCAGGGCGCGGCCCTCGGCCGCCTCCGGCACGAGCAGCGGCGGCTCCACCAGCAGCGGACGGAGGCGACCCGGCTGCTGACGGAGCTGGAGCGCAGCCGGACCCAGGTCGCCCGGCACAAGCGCACGGTCGAGGGGAAGCTCGCCGAGGCCCGGCGGGTGCTGCAGTCCCTGAGCGGGCCGGAGCGCGCGGACTTCGACCGCTCCGCGCGCGCCTCGCGGTCCGGCCGCGAGGAGTCCCTGCCGCCGCTCGCCGACCTCGGCCCGGCCTCGGGGCGGGCCGCGGCGGCGGTGATCGCCGCGCGCAGCGCGATCGGCAAGCCCTACGTCTGGGGCGCGACGGGCCCGTCCGCCTTCGACTGCTCGGGGCTGATGGTCTGGTCGTTCCGGCAGGCCGGCATCAGCCTGCCGCGGACCTCCTCGGCCCAGCGGTACGCGGGACGGCAGGTGCCCCTCGCGCAGGCGCAGCCCGGCGACCTGGTCACGTACCGCAGCGACGCCAGCCATGTGGCCGTCTACGCCGGCAACGGACAGGTGATCCACGCCCCCTACCCGGGGGCCCGGGTGCGCTACGACCCGGTCGGGATGATGTCGCACGCGACGGTGACCCGGGTCTGACCTCCTGCCGGGCCGTCCGTCCGCTCGTACACCCGCCCGGGTGCCTGCCCGTACGATCGAAGGCGTGGCAGGTCAGGGGTGCGGAACGGTGCGACGGGCGGCGGCCTGTCTGCTGGTGACCCTGCTGGCCCTGGCCGGATGCGTCGCCCCCGGATCCGGCGGCACCGCCGATCCGGCGTCCCGGGAGATCCAGAGCCTGCTCGACCGGCACGCCCGCGCGCTGCTCGCCCGGGACGAGGCGGCCTTCGTCGCCGGGGTCGATCCGGCGCTCGCCCCCGCCGCGCTGACGGAGTTCGACCGGCTCGCCGAGGTGCCGCTCGGCACCTGGGGCTACCGGGTGACGGACGTGGACCGGGCGGACGGGGGCCGGGCGACCGCCCGGACCGAGCTCAGCTACCGGATCAGCGGCTACGACTCCGGGCCCGTCACCACCGAGCGGGTGCTCGACCTGGCCGAGCGGGACGGCCGCTGGTACGTCACCGCGGACCGGCCCGCGGAGGGCTCCGCCCAGCAGCTCTGGCAGCAGGGCGACGTGGAGGCGGTACGGGGAGGGCGCAGCCTCGTCCTCGGCGTCGGGCAGTCCCGCGAGCGGCTCACGGCGATCGCGGCCGCGGCGGACCGGGCGGTCCCCGCGGTCTCCGCGGCCTGGCCGGTGCCGTGGGCGGGCCGGGTGGTCGTCCTCGTCCCGGCCTCTCTGGACGGGATGGGCGGTCTGCTCGGCGCGCCGGGCGCCTCGTACCGGGGGATCGCCGCCGTCACCACGGGCGAGGTCGGCGGTGGCCCGGACGCGCCCGCGGACCGGGTGATCGTGAACCCCGACGCGTACGGGGTGCTCGGCGGCTTCGGCCGGCAGGTGGTCCTCACCCACGAGACCACGCACGTGGCCACCCGCGCGCACACCTCGGCCGCCACCCCGGTCTGGCTCTCGGAGGGCTTCGCGGACTGGGCGGCCTACCGGGGCACCGGGCGTACGGCCGCCCAGGCCGCGCCGGAACTGCGGCGCGCGGTCCGGGCGGGCGACACCCCCGCACGGCTCCCCGAGGACGGGGAGTTCGCCTTCGGCGGTAACGCCGAGGCGCTGGCCCGCGCCTACGAGAGCGGCTGGCTGGCCTGCGCGCTGATCGCCGACCGCTGGGGCGAGAAGGCCCTGACCGACTTCTACCGCGCGGTGGGCGGGCATCCCGGCCGGGACGGCGCGGTGGAGAAGGCCCTGCGGGACGTGCTGGACACCACCCCGGAGGACTTCACCGCGACCTGGCGCGCCTACCTCGCGCGACGTCTGGCCTGAGCGCCGGGCCGGCCTGAGCGCCGGGGCTCCGGAGCCGGGCTCCGGGCGCCGGGGAGCGGCCGAGTGGGCTCAGGGGGCCCCGGGGGAGTCCGGACCCGCGGCCTCCAGCTCGGCCAGCGCCTCCGCCAGCCATTCCTTCTCCGCGGTGCCGGTCGCCCGGGCGATCCGGAGCATGCCCCGGCGGAAGAGGTCGGGCTCGTCCTCGGCGCGCACCGGGGCGCCGCCCTCGTAGAAGAAGCTGGCGGGTGTGTGGAGGAAGGCCTGGCGGCGGCGCAGCACCGCGGCCCGCTCGGCGGGATCGGGGAGCAGGCTCAGGAAGGCGAGCAGGGTGAAGAAGCGCTGGCCGTCGGTGATGTCGGCCTCCCTGGGCTCGCGCAGGCGGGCGAGCAGCTCCGCACGGCCGTCGGGTGTGAGCGACAGCGTCCGGCGCGGTGCCGCGCCGGTGCCCGGTTCCGTACGCCGCTCCAGCAGCCCGGCCTTCACCATGCGGGTGATGGCCGGGTAGAGCGCGCCGTCACTGACGGGGCGCACGTGGCCGCTGAGCCCCTGGATGCGGTCCTTCAGCTCGTACCCGTGCAGCGGCCTGTCGTGCAGAAAGCCGAGGATCGACAGCTCCAGCATCCGGCCCCTCCTGTTCGCTTGTCCCGGACCTCCGTTCATGCTACCTCTTTTCGAGGTGCCTCTAATCGAGGTACAACGAAACGAGGGGGCAGACATGGCGATCCGGCACCGGCACATCCTGATCCGGCTGGCGTACCCGGTCTACGGCGAACTCCTCGCCGGCGTCGCCGCCGGGATCATCTCCATGGTCTGGGTCGCCCGCCTCGGCGGGGACGCGGTCGCCGCCGTCGCCGTCGCGACCAACGTCGAGAACGTCCTCCTCGGCGTCGTGCTCATGGCGGCCTCCGGCACCACCGTCCTCGTCGCCCGCGCCCGCGGTGCCGGGGACCCCGGCGCCCTGCGGGCCGCCGTCCGCGGCGGCTGGGCGCTCGCCGCCCTGCTGGTCCCGCCGGTCACCGTCGGCGGGTACCTGCTGCGCGAACCCCTCGCCCGGCTCGTCCTCGGCGGCGACGGCACCCCCGCTCTCGCCCTGGCCACCGCCTACTTCGCGATCTCCCTGCCGGGCATGGCCGTCTTCTTCGCCACCACCGTCCTCGATGGCATCCTCAAGGGGGCCGGAGACACCCGCACCCCGATGCGGCTCGCCTTCCTCGCCAACGGGCTGATCCTCGTCCTCGACCCGCTGCTCATCCACGCCCACGGAGTGCCGGGCGCCGCCCTCGCGACCGTCCTGGGCCGCTCCGCCGCCCTCGGCGTGGGCCTGTGGGTGCTGCGCCGCAACTCCCTCCTGCGCGCCGCGCGGGCCGCCCGTCCCGCCGCGGGCACGGTCGCCGCCCTGCGCCGCACCGCCGCCACCGGGCTGCCCATGTCCGTCGACTTCGTCGTCCGGATGACGGGGACCCTCGCCCTCGTCGCCGTGGTCGCACGCCTCGGCGTCACCCAGGTCGCCGCGTACGGCATCGCCACCAAGGCCATGTACGTCGCGACCATGGCCTTCTACTCCGTCCGCCAGGCGGCCGCCATCCACACGGCACACCTGCTCGGAGCGGGCCGCGACGAACGCGCGGCCGTCGGCCGGCAGGCCCTGGTCCTCGGCGGGGTCCTCGGCACGGCCGCCGCCGCCCTGCTGTTCCTCACCGCCGACCTCGTGATGCGCGGCTTCGGGGCGTCCCCCGACGTGGCGGACGCCGGCGCCCTCTTCCTGCGCTGCCTGGGGCCCTGTCTCGTGCTGACGGCCGGGTTCATCGCGCTCGCGGGGGTCTTCGAGGGCAGTGGCGGCAGCCCGCGGCTCGCCAGGATCACGATCGCGGGCGTGCTCGCCCAGCTCCCGCTGGCGTACGCCCTCTCCGGGCTCGGGCTGCCGGGCGTGACGCTGGCGATGGGGCTGGCGATGGCCGGGCAGTGCACGGCCCTCGGCCTGCTGCACCGCCGCACGCCGACCCCTCAGGCGACCGGAAGGGTCCTCGAGCGGTCACGCTGAGCGGGCACCGACGCCGGCGTGAGGCGCGGCTCCGTCACCGTCTGCCGCCACAGGACGCGGCAGGCGGAGAGGGTGGCGGCGACCAGCAGGCCGTTGCGCACGAGCAGCAGGGCGATGCCCAGCGGATCGCTGTGCGACACGTGCGAGAACCACACCGGGAACTCGAACTGCGTGACGGCGGTCGCCCACACCACCAGGTGGACCGGCCGGCGCATCCGGCTCGTCCGGTGGACCAGGCACACCGCGGCCAGACCGACCAGCCAGATCATGTACTGCGGGCTGATCACCCGGCTCGTGGTGGTGAAGAGCAGCACCGCGACGAAGGCGGCGTCCGCCGGGGTCGTCGTCGAGAACGCGCGCGCCCGTATGCGCCACAGCAGCAGCCAGGCGAAGGCCGCGACCGTCAGCGCCATCGCGGCGGAGGTGACGGTGGAGACGTACGGCCCGAGGAACTCCACCGAGCCGTAGTTCAGCCGGGCCTCGCCCTCCCAGCCGAAGTGCCGGGCCACGTGGAAGACGAGCGAACCGAGCGACTCGACCTCCGTGCCCCGGTCGCGCTGGAAGGTCAGGAACGCCAGCGCCCCCGGCGCCGCGAGCGTGCACAGGAGCAGCACGCCCGCCGCCGCGCCCGCCGCCGTCGACCAGGACCGGAAGGTGGCGCGGCCGCGGGGGGTGCCCGCGAGGAGCAGCGCGGGCCAGACCTTCAGCGTCGCGCCGAAACCGGCCAGGGCGCCCATCACACGCGGGTGGCTCAGCCCGGCGAGCAGGGCGGCGACGGCCACCGCGGTGACCATGAGGTCGTACCGCGCGTACGCGGTCGGGCCGAGCAGCGGGACTCCCGCCACCCAGATCCAGGCGCCGCGCTGCGAACACCCGGGCCGGCGTCCGGTGTACCGCAGCAGCCCGAAGACGAACGCGTCGCACAGGAAGGCGAGCACGAAGAAGGCGGCGGAGTAGCCCAGGAACGGCAGCAGCGCGGGGGAGAGGATCGCCAGGGCGGCGGCCGGCGGGTACTGCCAGGTGACGTCGTCCAGCGGGTACGTGCCGGTCCTCAGGACCTCGAACCAGCCCTGGTAGATCTGCTCGACGTCACTGGTGACGTCCGGGCCGGGGACCGTGACGACCTTGAAGACGCAGAGGAGCAGGACGATCCGGGTGACGCTCCACAGCGTGACGGGGTGACGCAGGAGCCCGCGCAGGGATCTGTCCGGGCCGCTCCCCGTGCCCGGCCGCGCGTCCGCCGCCGTCCTCGCACCCGAAGCCGCGTCCGTGTCCGAACCCGGGTCCGGAGTCGTGCCCGTGCCTGCGCGCGCCGCGCCCAGTACGCCCGTCATCCCTACCTCGTCCTTGTCCTGTCGGTCCGCTCGCGCGGAGGTGGTGGTGCCGGGCGGGGAGTGCGGCCCCTGTAGATTCGGCCACGATGCACAAGACCCTGATCGTAACCAACGACTTCCCGCCCCGCCCCGGTGGAATCCAGGCGTTCCTGCACAACATGGCGCTGCGCCTGGATCCCGAGCGGACCGTGGTCTACGCCTCCACCTGGAAGCGCAGCCGCGAGGGCATCGAGGCGACCGCCGCGTTCGACGCCGAGCAGCCTTTCACGGTCGTACGCGACCGCACCACCATGCTGCTGCCCACTCCCCGCGTGACCGCGCGGGCGGCCGGGCTGCTCCGCGAGCACGGCTGCACCTCGGTCTGGTTCGGGGCGGCGGCTCCGCTCGGGCTGATGGCCCCGGCGCTGCGCCGGGCCGGCGCGCGCCGGCTGGTGGCCACCACGCACGGGCACGAGGCGGGCTGGGCGCAGCTGCCCGCGGCCCGGCAGCTGCTGCGGCGGATCGGCGAGGGCACGGACACGATCACCTACCTCGGCGAGTACACCCGCTCCCGGATCGCGACGGCGCTGACCCCGGCCGCGGCCGGCCGCATGGTGCAGCTGCCGCCGGGCGTGGACGAGAAGACCTTCCACCCGGGCTCGGGCGGCGAGGCGGTACGGGAGCGGCTCGGGCTCAGCGACCGGCCGGTGGTCGTCTGCGTCTCGCGGCTGGTCCCGCGCAAGGGACAGGACACGCTGATCCTGGCCATGCCCGAGATCCTGCGGCGCGTGCCGGACGCGGTACTGCTGATCGTCGGCGGCGGCCCGTACGAGGACGACCTGCGGCGGCTCGCCCGGGAGACCGGGGTGGCCGGCTCCGTGCGCTTCACCGGCGCCGTGCCGTGGGAGGAGCTGCCCGCGCACTACGGCGCCGGGGACGTCTTCGCGATGCCCTGCCGCACGCGCCGCGGCGGCCTCGACGTCGAGGGCCTCGGCATCGTCTACCTGGAGGCCTCGGCCACCGGGCTGCCCGTCGTCGCCGGCGACTCCGGCGGGGCGCCGGACGCCGTCCTGGACGGCGAGACCGGCTGGGTCGTGCGCGGCGGGATCCCCGAGGAGTCGGCGGACCGCATCGCGACGCTGCTCCTCGACCCCGAGCTGCGCCGGCGGATGGGCGAGCGGGGCCGCCGGTGGGTCGAGGACCGCTGGCGCTGGGACCTGCTCGCCGAGCGTCTGAGGGAACTGCTCTGACCGGTGACCCGGGTGACCGCTCCGCGCGGCCGCCCGGGTCACCCGCGCGGCGCGCGTCCGGGGCAGCGGAGGTCAGGCGGGCAGGTAGTCGGTCAGCGCGCAGCCGTCCACCAGGAGTTCCTCGTGGCGGTAGCCCTGGGGTATCGCGAAGTCCTTCTCGCAGGTGAAGAGCAGGACGCCGGACTTCTTCAGTTCCTCGGCGGACATCCGGTCGTCCGCCACGAGCGCGAAGTCCTGGCCGAGCAGGAAGCGGCCCCCCGCCCCCTCGGCCGCGGCCTTGCGGTTCGCCTGCTGGAACTTCTCCATGTCCGCGACGGACAGCAGCGTGAGGGTGACCCTGCTGTCGTTCCCGCACACCGCACGCGCCTCGATGCCCCACGCCGGGTCGCCGGACTCCCGGCTCATGGCGCCGCTGTCGCTGCCGGCCCGCAGGTCGCTGCAGAGGGCGTGCCGCCCGACGAGCTTCTCGAGCCCCGCCATGTCACCCGCCTTCGGCAGTCCGGCGTCCTCGCCCCAGGCCCCGGCACAGCCCGTGACACTGACCAGCGCGACGAGGGCCGCCCCCACTACCGCGGTGCGCTTGAGCCGCATGAATCCCCTGCTCCTCTTGTTTCGGTGGGCCGGCGTGTCCCGGCGGGTTTCGGCGGGCCGGAGTGTCCCGGCGCGCGCGAACGCCCCCGGCGTCCGCGAAGCGGTGGAGCCGGGGGCGTGCCGAGCGTACGTCAGGCGCGGTAGATCGCTTCGATCTCGTCCGCGAAGTCCTTCGCCACCACGTTGCGCTTGAGCTTCAGCGACGGCGTGATGTGGCCGGCCTCCTCGGTGAACTGGGAGTTCAGGACCCTGAACTTCCGCACCGACTCCGCCTTCGACACCGCCGCGTTGCCGTCGTCGATCGCACGCTGGACCTCCGCGAGGAGGTCGGCGTCGTCGCGCAGGGAGGCCGCCGTGGAGTCCGCCGACTTGCCGTGCTCGACGGCCCAGCGGGTCAGGAACTCCTCGTCCAGGGTCACCAGCGCGCCCACGAACGGACGCCCGTCGCCCACCACCATGCACTCCGCGACCAGCGCGTGCGCCCGGATCCGGTCCTCGATGACGGCCGGGGCGACGTTCTTGCCGCCCGCCGTCACCAGGATCTCCTTCTTGCGGCCGGTGATCGCGAGGTAGCCGTCCTCGTCCAGCGTGCCGATGTCACCGGTGTGGAACCAGCCGTCGGCCAGCGCCTCGGCGGTCGCCGCCTCGTTCTGCCAGTAGCCGCTGAAGATGTGCTCGCCGTGCAGCAGGACCTCGCCGTCGTCGGCGATCCGCACCACCGAGCCCGGCAGCGGCTGGCCGACCGTGCCGATCTTCTGCCGGTCCCACGGGTTGAAGGCGGTCGCGGCGCACGACTCCGTCAGGCCGTAGCCCTCCAGCACCGTGAAGCCGATGCCGCGGAAGAAGTGCCCGAGCCGCTCGCCCAGCGGCGCGCCGCCCGAGATCGCGTACTCGCCGCGGCCGCCGAGGACGGCCCGCAGCTTGGAGAAGACCAGCTTGTCGAAGACTTTGTGCTTGACCTTGAGCCCGAAGGACGGGCCCTGCGGGGTGCCGAGCGCGCGGCTGTACGCGATCGCCGTGTGCGCGGCCTTGTCGAAGATCTTGCCCTTGCCGTCGGCCTGGGCCTTGGCGCGCGCCGAGTTGTAGACCTTCTCGAAGACGCGCGGCACACCGAGGACCAGCGTCGGCCGGAAGGCGGCCAGCTCGTCGGTGAGGTTCTTGATGTCCGGCACGCAGCCCAGCTTGATCGGCGCCATGACGGAGGCGACCTCGACCAGTCGTCCGAAGACGTGGGCGGCGGGCAGGAAGAGCAGGACGGAACACTCGCCGGTCCGGAAGAGCGGCTTCAGGCGCTCCACCACGTTGCCGCACTCGGCGAAGAACGCCCGGTGCGTCAGTACGCAGCCCTTGGGGCGGCCGGTGGTGCCGGAGGTGTAGACGATCGTCGCGATGTCGTCCGCGTTCGCCGCTGACATCCGCTCGTCGAGCAGCTCGTCGGTGACCTCGGCGCCCGCGGCGGTCAGCCGGGCGACGGCGTCGTCCTCGATCTGCCAGACGCCCTTGAGCGCCGGCAGGGACGCCCGGACGGACTCGACCGACTCCGCGTGCGCCGCCGACTCCACGAGGGCGAGGGCGGCGGCCGAGTCGCCGAGGATCCACTGGATCTGCTCGGGCGAGCTGGTCTCGTACACGGGCACGGTGACCGCGCCCGCGCTCCAGATGGCGAAGTCGAGGAGAACCCACTCGTAGCGGGTCCGGGACAGCAGGGCCACCCGGTCGCCCGGCTCCACGCCGGAGGCGATCAGCCCCTTGGCAGCCCCGCGGACCTCGGCGAGGAACTGCTTGGCGGTGACGTCCGTCCAGACGCCGGCCACCTTGCGCCCCATCACGGCGACATCTGGGTGTTGAGAGGCGTTGCGGCGGATGAGATCCGTCAGGTTGCCGTCCGTGGGGACCTCGTACAGGGCCGGAAGGCTGAACTCGCGCAAGACTGCTGCTCCTCATCGGGCGCCGGCGCCACGGCTCTGTGTGATGCACCGGTGCGGTCCAAGATCGGGCAGGGGTGCTCAGTGGGGGTGAGCACGACTGGACTGCTCGGACGTTACCCACCAGTACTCGGTTCCCGATAGGGGGTCCTGGCCAGATGTTCGGTGCGTCACATACGTGTGGCGGTGCTTCGCGCACAGTAGTCCACGTCTTCGACGACTTGGAAGTAACCGCAGGTCCGACGCCCTAAGGTGAATCTCATGCCAGGCATGAGAGTCCATGTGGTCAGTGACGTGCACGGTAACGCCGGCGCCCTCGCCAGGGCGGGAGAGGGGGCGGACGCCCTGATCTGCCTGGGTGACCTGGTGCTCTTCCTCGACTACGCCGACCACAGCCGGGGGATCTTCCCCGACCTGTTCGGGGTCGAGAACGCCGACCTGATCGTCGCCCTGCGCACGGCGCGCCGCTTCGACGAGGCCCGCGACCTGGGGCGGCGGCTCTGGTCCGAGCTGGACGTCGACCGCGACACCGCGATCGAGTCCGCGGTACGCCGCCAGTACGCGGAACTCTTCGCGGCCTTCCCGACACCCACCTACGCGACCTACGGCAACGTCGACGTGCCCGGCCTGTGGCCCGAGTACGCCCGCCCGGGCACCACGGTCCTCGACGGCGGCCGGGCCGAGATCGGCGGACTGGTCTTCGGCTTCGTGGGCGGCGGGCTGCGCACCCCCATGCGGACGCCGTACGAGATCTCCGACGAGGAGTACGCGGCGAAGGTCGAGGCGCTCGGGGACGTCGACGTGCTGTGCAGTCACATCCCTCCCGACGTGCCGGAACTGACCTACGACACGGTGGCGCGCCGCTTCGAGCGCGGCAGCCGGGCCCTGCTGGACGCCATCCACCGCACCCGGCCCCGGTACGCGCTCTTCGGGCATGTCCACCAGCCGCTGGTGCGCCGGATGCGGATAGGCGCGACCGAGTGCGTGAACGTCGGCCACTTCGCCTCGACGGGCACGCCGTGGGCGCTGGAGTGGTGAGCGGTGCGAAGCGGGTGCCGGGGGCGCGATAGCCTTCGGGTCGGCACGCCAGTGCCCTGACGACTTCCGCCGGACCGCACAGTGGAGGAACCACCGCGATGGCCGAACACACCAGCTCGAGCATCACCATCGAGGCGGCGCCGGCCGACGTCATGGGCGTGATCGCCGACTTCGTCCGCTACCCCGAATGGACGGGCGAGGTGAAGGAGGCCGAGGTCCTGGAGACCGACGCGGCCGGCCGCGCCGAGAAGGTCCGGCTGCTGCTGGACGCCGGGGCCATCAAGGACGACCACACCCTGGCGTACACCTGGACCGGCGACAACGAGGTCAGCTGGACGCTGGTCAAGTCCCAGATGCTGCGCTCCCTGGACGGCTCCTACCGGCTGGCCCCGGCGGCCGGCGGCGGCCGCACCGAGGTCACCTACCAGCTGACGGTCGACGTCAAGATCCCGATGCTCGGCATGATCAAGCGCAAGGCGGAGAAGGTCATCATCGACCGCGCGCTGGCCGGTCTGAAGAAGCGCGTCGAGGCGGGCGTCTAGGGCGTGTTGCGAAAGTAGCGCCGTCCGCCCGGAGGGCGGGCCCGGCGGCGTCCGGTGCGTGCGCTCGCACGGCGGAGGGTCGCCCGACCGTCGCCGCCACGCGTCCCGGTACCGTCGCCGCATGCGGATCATCCTTGTCACAGGCCCCGGCGGCGCCGGACGCACCACCGTCGCCGCGGCGACCGCCCTCGTCGAGGCATGGGCTGGCCGCCGCGTGCTGCTGGTCTCGGCGGACGCCGCGTCCGCCACGGTCCTCGGCGACGGGGACCTGCCCGACGGCCTGCGGATCCACCGCCCCGACCCCGGCGCCGACTTCCGCCGCGAGTTCCTCGCCCTCCAGACCCGGCTCGGCACCGCCTTCGACCTGCTCGGCGCGGCCCACTTCGAGGAGGCCGAACTCACCGAGCTGCCCGGCAGCGACCGGTTCGCCCTGCTCCGCGCCCTGCGGGACGCCGCCGCCGGGGACCACGACCTCGTCGTCGTCGACATGCCCCCGCTGCCCGACGCGCTCGCCGTGCTGGCCCTGCCCGAACAGCTCCGCCGCTATCTGCGCCGCCTCCTGCCGCCCGAGCGACAGGCCGCCCGCGCCCTGCGTCCGATGCTGGCCCAGCTGGCCGGCGTCCCGATGCCCGCCCAGTGGCTGTACGAGACCACCGCCCGCTGGGAGACCGAGCTCGCCGCCGTCCAGGCGGTGATCGACGCCCCGGACACCGCCGTCCGGCTCGTCGTCGAACCCGGCCCGGCCGCCACCGACGCCCTCCGCACCGCCCGGCTCGCCCTCGCCCTCCAGGGCGTCGCCCTCGACCTCGTCGTCGCGAACCGGCTGCTCCCCGCCGAGTCGGCGGACCCCTGGCTCGCCGGGCTGACCGCGCAGCAGCACGAGCACCTGGCCCGCCTGCGCGAGGCCCACCCGTCCGTCCACGAGCTCCCGCACCTCGGCCGGGACCCCCGGGGCCCCGAGGACCTCGCACTCCTCGGCGCCGCCCGGCACGAGGCGCACGCCGTCGACGCGCCCGGGCACACCGTCGAGGACCGTCGCGACCAGGACGGGGTCCTCGTCTGGCACCTGCCGCTGCCCGGCGCGGTCAAGGGCGAGGTCTCGCTCGTCCGCCGCGGCGACGAACTCCTGCTCGCCGTCGGAGCGTTCCGGCGCAGTCTGCCCCTGCCGGGCGCCCTGCGCCGCTGCACCGTCACGGGAGCCGGGCTCGTCGAGGGCGACCTGCGCGTCCGGTTCACCCCGGATCCCGGGCTCTGGCCGAAGACCCCGTGACACGGCGTGTACCGTCGACGGTAGAAGCCTAAGGAGTACGCCATGAGCGATTCGGACGCCTGGGCCAAGGCCTGCGCCGAGGACCTGGAGGCCGAGAAGGCCCGCCGTCGCGCGCGGAACGGCGCGGAGCCCGGCTCCGCGGCCGAGGAGTTCCGCAAGCTCTTCGACGCCGTCGCCGACAAGGTCTCCACGCTGCGGAACCCGCTGACGGGCATGGCCGCCCAAGGAGCCGTGCAGCAGTTCGTCAACCAGGCGAAGGCGGCCGTCGAGCCGGTCATCGAGCGGAACCCGCAGGTCTTCGACCACCTCGCGGCGGCCGGCAACGAGCTGCTCGCCGCCTACCGGTCGGCGGTCGAGGGCCACGAGACCCGCTGGACACGGGACGACGACCGGCGCACGGACGGCCTCGGCGGCGACGATCTCCGCAAGGACGAGCCGCGCAAGGACGACGACGGGCCCGGAACCGGGCAGCACATCGACCTGGACTGACCGGGACGACCGGCCCCCTCGGGTACGGTTGGGCATAGCGGGGCTCGACCGAAAACTGAGGGACACATGGGACTCACCATCGGCGTCGACATCGGCGGCACGAAGATCGCGGCCGGCGTGGTCGACGAGGAGGGCAACATCCTCGACACGCACAAGGTGCCCACCCCGCCGACCCCCGAAGGCATCGTCGACGCGATCGCAGCGGCCGTCTCCGAGGCCGGCACGGGCCACCAGATCGAGGCCGTGGGCATCGGTGCCGCGGGCTACGTCGACGACAAGCGCGCCACCGTCCTCTTCGCGCCGAACATCGACTGGCGGCACGAGCCGCTGAAGGACAAGGTCGAGCAGCGGGTGGGCCTCCCGGTCGTCGTCGAGAACGACGCGAACGCGGCTGCCTGGGGCGAGTACCGGTTCGGCGCGGGGCAGGGGCACGAGGACGTCATCTGCATCACGCTCGGCACGGGCCTCGGCGGCGGCATCATCATCGGCAACAAGCTTCGGCGAGGCCGCTTCGGCGTGGCCGCCGAGTTCGGCCACATCCGGGTCGTCCCGGACGGCCTGCTGTGCGGCTGCGGCAGCCAGGGCTGCTGGGAGCAGTACGCCTCGGGGCGCGCGCTCGTCCGGTACGCCAGGCAGCGCGCCAACGCGACGCCGGAGAACGCCGAGATCCTGCTCGGCCTCGGCGACGGCACGCCCGAGGGCATCCAGGGCAAGCACGTCAGCGCCGCCGCCCGCCAGGGCGACAAGGTGGCCGTGGACTCCTTCCGCGAGCTGGCCCGCTGGGCGGGCGCGGGTCTCGCGGACCTCGCGTCGCTGTTCGACCCGTCGGCCTTCATCGTCGGCGGCGGTGTCTCCGACGAGGGCGACCTGGTGCTCGACCCGATCCGGAAGTCCTTCCGGCGCTGGCTGATCGGCGGACAGTGGCGTCCGCACGCCCAGGTCCTCGCGGCCAAGCTGGGCAACAAGGCCGGCCTGGTCGGCGCGGCCGACCTGGCACGCCAGGGCTGAGGGCCTGGAGCGTCGCCCTCCCCGTACGCCCGTCGCGTCCTCCACGGATGCGGCGGGCGTTGTCGTATGTTGCTGGCCATGGCGATCAGTGACCTGCCCAACTCCCGCACCGAGGAGGACGGTTCGGCCGTCGTCCGGGTGCTCAGCTACAACGTCCGGTCCCTGCGGGACGACGAGGACGCCCTCGCCCGGGTCGTCCGGGCCTGCGCGCCCGATCTGGTCTTCGTCCAGGAGGCGCCGCGGTTCTTCCGCTGGCGCAAGCACGCGGCCCGGCTCGCGGCGAAGAGCGAGCTGGTCGTGCTCACCGGCGGGGCCACGGCCGCCGGGCCGTTGCTGATGTGCTCGCTGCGGGCCACGGTGGAGCGCACCGAGGACGTCCTGCTGCCGCTCACGCCCGGACTGCACCGGCGCGGCTTCGCCACCGCCGTCGTCCGCTTCGGCGGAGCCCGGGTCGGCGCGGTCAGCTGCCATCTGAGCCTGCAGAAGGACGAGCGCTACGCCCAGGCCGGGATGCTGCTCGACCGGGTCGCCGCGCTCAACGTGCCCCACACCCTCGTCGCCGGGGACCTGAACGAACGCCCCGACGGCCGGAGCTTCACCCGCCTGGCGAAGGAACTCCAGGACGGCTGGGCGGTCAGCCCGTGGGGCGGCGAGTACACCTCGCCGTCCGGCGAACCGCACCAGCGCATCGACGCGATCCTGGCCACCCCGGGCGTGGAGTTCCTCGGCTGCGGCGTCCCGACGGACCTCCCCGAGGCGGACCTGCGGGCGGCGACGGACCACCTCCCGGTCCTGGCGGCGGTCCGCATCCCGGCCGGCTGACCGACGGGGCCGCCGGACGGCCCGCGGCCCCGGCGCGCGGCACGCCGGCCCGCGCGAGCCGCGGCCCGCCGGGGGAGCGGGCGTCCCCGGCTACACGACCGCGCCGCGCCCCGGGTCGTCGTGGCCGTCCTCGTCGTCGTCGTGCCTCATCCGGGCCACCAGCGTCGCGAAGCCGCCCAGGAAGCCGCCGACGCAGACCGTCGTCAGCCACCACGTCATGTCCCACTGGAGCAGTACCGCGAGCAGCATCAGCACCGGGCCGCCCACCACGCCCAGCCACGCGAACTTCGTCGTCGCGTCGGCCTCGGGCAGCGGAGGCGGCTCCGGGGGCACGAAGTGGCCCTCGTCGCCGTCGCGGCCGTCGGGGGTCCGGCCGTCACCGGTCTCGTCGTCCGGGTCCGCCACCGCGTAGTCCCGCGGACCCGTCCCCACGCGCACGCCGGGCGCGAACACGATCGAGCTGCCGAGGGCGGGCTTGTCCGGCTTCCCCGGTTCCTCCGGGTCGGCGGCCGGGCCCTGGTGGTCCTCGTCGTCCTCGTCCCCGCCCTGGTCCTCCTCCGGAAGCGCCAGGTCCTCCACCGACCGGAAGGGCCGGGCCCCCGGCGGGTCCGCCGGCTCATCGCCGTACCCGGCGACGATCGCGGCCCAGGCCGCCTCCTCGTCGATGGGCTGCGGCTCGCGCTCGCCGTCCTGCTGTTCAGCCACCGCTCGTGCTTCCCTTCTCGTCGGCCGCCAGCGGAGCGAGCCGGCCCACGAACGCCCAGCTCTCCTCGAAGATCCGCTCCGCGTCATGGTCCAACGTCGCCACGTGGTAGCTCTGTTCCAGCAGGATCTCCGTCACGTCCGTCGAGGAGACCCGGCTCAGGACACGGGCCGAGTCGGCCGGCGGCACCACGTGGTCCTGCGGGCTGTGCAGCAGTACCAGCGGCTGCGTGACCTGCGGCAGCTCCGCGTCGACGACCTGGAAGAAGCGCCGCAGCGAGTGCGCCGCGTGCAGCGGGACGCGGTCGTAGCCGACCTCGGTCACTCCCTCCTTGGCGATGTCGCTGGCGATGCCCTTGGTGGAGGCGACGAGGTGGCGGGCCACCGGCAGCGCGTGCGCCGCCAGGCCGTGCACCTTGTTGCCCGGGTTGACGAGGACGATCCCGCGGATCGCGTCGCCGTGGCGGGCCGCGAGCCGCAGGGTCAGCGCCCCGCCCATGGAGAGGCCGAAGACGAAGACCGTCTCGCACCGCGCGAGCAGCTCCTGCAGGGCGCGGTCCACCTCCGCGTACCAGTCGTGCCAGGTGGTGAGCTGCATGTCCTCCCAGCGGGTGCCGTGCCCGGGCAGCAGGGGCAGCGACACCGTCAGCCCGCGCTCGGCCAGGTACTCGGCCCAGGGGCGCAGCGACTGAGGGGAACCGGTGAATCCGTGACAGAGAAGGACGCCTACCTCCCCGCCCTCATGGCGGTACGGCTCAGCTCCAGGAAGGACCGGCACCGGGGTCTCCTGTTCGTGGGTTCGACGAAGCGACGACAAAAGGGGAAGGACCTTCACCGTACGCGACCGGACCGACACCGACCAGGGCCGTTCGCACGATGGTGCCGAGCCCGTCGCGGCTCGGCCGAGGCCGTACGGGATAAGGTCTCTCCCACAGCACACGGAAGGTACCCGAGTTGATCTACGGCGCAATGAAGTTCTCCATCGGAGGGTCCCTGAAGCTCGCCTTCAGGCCTTGGGTGGAGGGCCTCGAGAACATTCCCGCCGAGGGGCCGGCGATCCTCGCGAGCAACCACCTGTCGTTCTCCGACTCGTTCTTCCTGCCGGCCGTCCTGGACCGCAAGGTCACCTTCATCGCCAAGGCCGAGTACTTCACCTCGCCGGGAGTGAAGGGCAAGCTCACCGCCGCCTTCTTCAAGGGCGTCGGCCAGCTTCCGGTGGACCGTTCCGGCGCGCGCGGCGCGGGCGAGGCGGCCATCAAGGCCGGCATCGAGGTGATCGAGAAGGGCGGGCTCTTCGGGATCTACCCCGAGGGCACCCGCTCGCCCGACGGGCGGCTCTACCGCGGCAAGCCCGGCGGCCTCGCGCGCGTGGCCCTGGCCACCGGCGCGCCCGTGATCCCGGTCGCGATGATCGACACGGAGAAGATCCAGCCGCCCGGCAAGGTCGTCCCCAAGCTGATGCGCCCGGGGATCCGGATCGGCGAGCCGCTGGACTTCACCCGCTACCAGGGCATGGACGGGGACCGCTTCATCCTCCGCTCGGTGACCGACGAGGTCATGTACGAGATCATGAAGCTGTCCGGCCAGGAGTACGTCGACATCTACGCGACCGCCGCCAAGCGGCAGATCGCGGAGGCCGAGAAGGCCGCGAAGGAGGCCGTCAAGGCCGAGATCGCGGCGCGGGAAGAGTCCGGCGCGTAACCCCTGCGGGGGCGGACCCGGGGTGGGTGGGGGAGATGGCCAAGCGCGAGCGTGTCGTGCGCATGTCGGTCGAGCAGCCGCTGTGGCGCGCGCTCACCGCCTACCGCGTCCTGACGATGATCTACGCGGTACTGATCTTCGTCTTCTCCCGTGACGCCTTCGAACGGCCGTGGGTGGCGGTCGCGTTCCTCGCCGTGATGTGCGTGTGGACGCTGGCCACCCTCCCGAAGGTGGCGAACGCGGTCAGCTGCACGAGGGGCTTCCTGGTCGCCGACCTCGCGATCGCCCTCGTCGGCATCCTGCTCACCCCGCTCGCGGACGAGCAGGCCCGGTCGGTCGACGGCCCGACGCTGCCCTCCATATGGACGGCCGGAGCCGTCCTCGCGTACGCGATCAAGGGCGGCTGGCGCTGGGCCGGCTTCGCCTCCTCGCTGGTGGCCGTCGCCAACCTGGTCGAGCGCGGCAGCCCCAGCCGGGACACGCTCCACAACGTCCTGCTGGTCTGGGTGGCGTCCATCGCCATCGGCTACGTCGTGGAGGTCGCCCGCGCCTCCGAACGCACCCTGGCCCGCGCCCTGGAGATCGAGGCCGCCACCCGCGAGCGGGAGCGGCTCGCCCGCGACATCCACGACAGCGTCCTCCAGGTGCTGGCGATGGTGCAGCGGCGGGGCACGGCGCTGGGCGGCGAGGCAGCCGAGCTGGGCCGGATGGCCGGGGAGCAGGAGGTCGCGTTGCGCACCCTGGTCGCCGGCGGGCTCACCCGGCCCTCACTGGTCTCCGAGGACGAGTCCGAGGGCGCGGTGGTCCGCTTCGTCGAGGAGCCGGACGACGACGCTCCGGTCGACCTGCGCACCCTGCTCGCCCCGCGGGCGGGTGCACGGGTCACGCTCTCCGACCCGGGCGTGCCGGTCCTGCTGGCGCCGGCAGCCGCCCGTGAGCT
This sequence comes from Streptomyces sp. NPDC048338, assembly GCF_043201055.1. Lineage (NCBI taxonomy): Bacteria > Bacillati > Actinomycetota > Actinomycetes > Kitasatosporales > Streptomycetaceae > Streptomyces > Streptomyces sp. NPDC048338. The sequence goes on along the minus strand of NZ_JBICYQ010000001.1, from coordinate 378,055 downwards.
GACCGCCGCCGTGTTCGCCGCCCTGGACAACGTCCGGGTGCACGCGGGCGGGGACGCGCGGGCGTGGATCCTGGTCGAGGACTGGTCCGACGAGGTCGTCGTCACGGTCCGGGACGACGGCCCCGGCATCCCGGAGGGGCGGCTCGCGCAGGCCGAGGGCGAAGGCCGGATGGGCGTCGCCCTGTCCATCCGGGGACGGCTGCGGGATCTGGGCGGCACGGCCGAGCTGATCTCGGTACCGGGCCAGGGCACGGAAGTGGAACTGAAGGTCCCGCGGGGCCACGGGGGAAGGTGAACGGACAGATGAGCGAGCAGCAGACGCGGACCGACCGGCCGGCGGACGGCCGCCCGGTCAGGGTGATGGTCGTCGACGACCACCCGATGTGGCGGGACGCGGTCGCCCGCGACCTCGCCGAGGCCGGACTGGACGTGGTCGCCACGGCCGGCGACGGCGAGCAGGCCGTGCGGCGCGCGAAGGCCGTCGGCCCGGACGTCCTCGTCCTCGACCTGAACCTGCCGGCCAAGCCCGGCGTGCAGGTGTGCAAGGAGCTCGTCGGCGCCGACCCCACGCTGCGGGTCCTGGTGCTCTCCGCCAGCGGCGAGCACGCCGACGTGCTGGAGGCGGTCAAGTCCGGTGCCACCGGCTACCTGCTCAAGTCGGCCAGCACCGCCGAGCTGATCGACGCCGTGCACCGCACCGCCGTCGGCGACCCCGTCTTCACCCCCGGCCTCGCGGGCCTGGTGCTCGGCGAGTACCGCCGCCTGGCCTCCGAGCCGGAGCCGGCCGCGGGCGCCGACGAGCCGAAGGCCCCCCAGCTCACCGAGCGCGAGACCGAGGTGCTGCGCCTGGTCGCCAAGGGACTGAGCTACAAGCAGATCGCCGAACGCCTGGTCATCTCGCACCGCACCGTGCAGAACCACGTCCAGAACACCCTGGGCAAGCTCCAGCTGCACAACCGCGTGGAGCTGGTCCGGTACGCCATCGAGCGCGGCCTCGACGACGCCTGAGGCCGGACGCCCCGGGAGCCGGGCACCTCCGGGGGTCGTATATTCGCCGGGACCAGACAATTCCGGCACACCCCGGAGGGGCTCCGTGGAAATCCTGGCGTTCGGCGTGCAGGCGGACGAGAAGCCGATGATCGAGAAGGCCTTCGCGGGCCACCACGACGTCCGCTGTCTGGACGTCTTCCTCACCGAGGACACCGCGCCCATCGCGGCCGGCTACGAGATCGTCTCCAGCAGCGTCAACGCCGACCTCGGAGGCCGCGTGCTGCGCACCCTCCACGCCGGGGGGACCCGGCTGATCGCCCAGCGCTCCACCGGCTTCAACAACATCGACCTCGACGTCGCCGCCCGGCTCGGCCTCACCGTCGCCCGCGTCTCGTACTACTCCCCGTACTCCGTGGCCGAGTTCGCCTGGACCCTGGCGACGGCCGTCAACCGCCGGATCGTCCGGGCCTCCAACCGGACCCGCGACTTCGACTTCCGGCTCGCCGGACTGATGGGCCGCGACCTGCGCGGCCGCACCGTCGGCGTCCTCGGCACCGGGAAGATCGGCGAGGCCTTCACCCGGATCGCCCACGGCTACGGCATGAGGCTGCTCGGCTGGGACATCGCCGAGAACCCCGCCTGCCTGGAGCTCGGCATGACGTACGTCGACAAGGAGCGGCTCTTCGCCGAGGCCGACCTGATCAGCCTCCACGTCCCGCTGCTCCCCGCCACCGAGCGGCTGGTCGACGCGGCCGCCCTCAAGTCGATGAAGGACGACGTCCTGCTGGTGAACTCCAGCCGCGGCGGGCTGATCGACACCGAGGCGCTCGTCGCCGAACTCCGCGCCGGCCGGTTCGCCGGGGTCGGCCTCGACGTGTACGAGGCGGAGGCCGGGCTCTTCTTCCTCGACAAGTCCCTGGAGGTCGTCCAGGACGACACCCTGGCCCGGCTCATGACCTTCCCGAACGTCGTCGTCACCTCCCACCAGGCCTACTACACCCTCGACGCGGTCGGCCAGATCATCGACGCCACCGTCCGGAACGTCCTCGACTACCTCGCGGGCCGGCGCAGCGAGAACGTCCTGGTCCCGTCCGACACCCCCTAGGTCCTGTCCGGGCGATCTTTGAGGACCGGCCCGCGGCGTCGGATGTGGTGTATCGCAAGGCGGAGGATCGCCCTCGTACCGGGCGTACTCGGGCGACTCCGACAACGCCGCGAGACGCCGCAGCCGTCGTCGCGGGCCCGAGAAGATCGCCCGGACAGGACCTAGGAGGACCTTCCCCCTAGACCAGCACCCCCGCGAGCAGCGACGCGGTGAGCGCGGCCCCGTCCCGGGTCAGGACCGACTCCGGGTGGAACTGCACACCGGCGAAGCCCGGGCCGCGCAGCGCGTGCACCTCGTCCGTGGCCGCGTCGCGGCTCACCTCGATCCGGTGCAGCGCCAGCTCGGTCGCGGCCCGGTCGTCGCAGCGCGCCGTGAAGCTGTTGTAGAAGCCCACCGTCTGCTCCTGTCCGAAGAGGTCGATGCGCATCTGCGCGCCCTGGAAGGGGGTCCGCTTGCGCACGATCTCCAGACCCAGCTCCGCCGCGATCAGCTCGTGGCCCAGACACACCCCGAGCAGCCCGTGCCGGTGGTCCCGTACGAGATCGGCCGTGAGCGCGCGCAGGAACCGCATCTTCGGATCTGCCGCGTCACCCGGGTCGCCGGGCCCCGGACCGAGCACGACCGGACCCTCGTGGCCGAGTGCCAGCTCCCGAAGACCCGGCTCGTCGTAGCGGAGTACCGAGACCTCCAGGCCGGAGGAGCGCAGCAGGTGCGCGAGCATCGCCGTGAAGGTGTCCTCCGCGTCGACGACCAGCGCGTGGCCCGTCAGGTCGGCCGCCCGCACCTGCATCTTCAGCCAGAACGGCGCGAGGTCCGCCCGCCGCGCGTCCAGGGCCGCCCGCACTCGCGGGTCCTCGGCCAGCCGCGGCGCCCGCGGCGAGGCGTCGCGGGGCCGCCCCTCCCGTACACCGAGCGCCGTGAGCACCCCCGCCGCCTTGGCGTGGGTCTCGGCGACCTCGCCCGCCGGGTCGGAGTGGCGCACCAGCGTCGCGCCGACCGGTACCCGCAGCCGGCCGTCCGCGTCGATGTCCGCGGTCCGGATCAGGATGGGGGAGTCCAGGGTCTGGGTCCCCGTCGCGTCCGTGCCGAGCAGCGCCAGCGCGCCCGCGTAGTAGCCGCGGCCGCCGGTCTCGTGGCGCTCGATGACCCGGCAGGCGTTCTGCACCGGCGATCCGGTGACGGTCGCCGCGAACATGGTCTCCCGCAGGACCTCCCGCACGTCGAGGGACGAACGGCCGCGCAGCTCGTACTCCGTATGGGCGAGATGTGCCATCTCCTTGAGACGCGGCCCGATCACCACCCCGCCCCGGTCGCCGACGGTGCACATCATCTTCAGCTCCTCGTCGACCACCATGGAGAGCTCCTCCGTCTCCTTGCGGTCGGCCAGGAAGGCCAGCAGGTCCTCCGGGGTCGGGGCCGCGCCGGCCGGGTACCGGTAGGTGCCGCTGATCGGGTTCATCACGACCGTCCCGCCGGACATCCGGACGTGCACCTCCGGGCTCGCGCCGACCAGCGTGCGGGACCCCGTGTGGACGACGAAGGTCCAGTACGCGCCCCGCTCGCCCGCCAGCAGCCGCCGGAAGAGGGCGAGCGCGTCGGCCCGCCCGAAGCCGGGGATCTCGCCCGTGTAGGTCCGGCGGATGACGAAGTTCGCCCCTTCGCCCGAGCCGATCTCCTCCTCCACGACCCGGCGCACCGTCCGCGCGTAGAGCTCGTCCGACACGTCGAAGCCGCCGTCCTCGACCCGTACCTCGTGGGCCGGAAGCCGCTCCATCGCCTCGGACAGCGGCAGTTCGTACGCCTCCTCGGCGACGAGGAAGGACAGGGGGGTGCCGTCGTCGCGGACGTCGAAGCCGCGCTCCCGGATCTGCCGGAACGGCACGAGGGCGAGGGTCGGCCGCTCGCCGACCGGCAGCTCGGCGAGCCGCTCGGCCTCGTGGACGGCGCCGATCAGCACCTCGACGGTGTCGTGGTCACGTCCGGGGGTGCGTCGGCGCAGCAGCGCGAACGGGGGGCAGGAGTCGTCGAGGAGACGGGAGAGGTCCATGCGGTACGTCGTTCCTTCCGTGGAGCGGAGAGGAACGGCCCTGGAAACGGAAGAAGGCCGCCCCTCGGGCGGCCTTCGCGTGTTGGGTACGCGCAGTCAGTGGGCCGCCGGATGAGCGGTCCACCACCAGTTACGGGTCGTCTGCGCGAACATGCCGGTGATGGTAGCCCATCCAAGATGTCCCGTCCGTCTCTTCCGTCTCATCAAGCGGTCACTGGCGTGGACGGAGTCCTCGGCCACGTACTGTGGGTCGTGTGACCGTGAACGCTGAACCCCACGCCGTCGCCAAGGCGACCTGGCGAGACCTGCCCGCGGCGCAGCAGCCTGAGTACCCCGATGCCGAGGCTCTGCGCGATGTGATCGCGGACCTCGAGTCGTATCCCCCGCTCGTGTTCGCGGGCGAGTGCGACCAGCTGCGCGCCCGGATGGGAGCCGTCGCCCGTGGCGAGGCGTTCCTGCTCCAGGGTGGCGACTGCGCCGAGGCCTTCGACGCCGTGTCCGCCGACCACATCCGTGCCAAGCTCAAGACGCTGCTCCAGATGAGCGCCGTCCTCACCTACGCGGCCTCCGTGCCCGTCGTGAAGGTCGGCCGCATCGCGGGGCAGTACTCGAAGCCCCGTTCCAAGGGGACCGAGACCCGCGACGGCGTGACCCTGCCGACCTACCGCGGCGACTCCGTCAACGGCTTCGACTTCAACGAGAAGGCCCGCGTCCCGGACCCCGAGCGCCTCAAGCGGATGTACAACGCCTCCGCCTCAACGCTCAACCTGGTGCGCGCCTTCACCACCGGTGGTTACGCCGACCTGCGCCAGGTGCACGCCTGGAACCAGGACTTCGTGAAGTCGTCCCCGTCGGGACAGCGCTACGAGCAGCTGGCGCGCGAGATCGACAACGCGCTGAACTTCATGAAGGCCTGCGGCACCGACCCGGCCGAGTTCAAGGCGGTGGAGTTCTACTCCTCGCACGAGGCGCTGCTGCTCGACTACGAGGGCGCGCTGACCCGCACGGACTCGCGCACCGGCAAGCTGTACGACACCTCCGGCCACATGGTCTGGATCGGTGAGCGCACCCGCCAGCTGGACCACGCGCACATCGAGTTCTGCGCGCAGATCGCCAACCCGGTCGGCATCAAGCTCGGCCCGACCACCACGGTCGACGAGGCGCTGACGTACATCGACCGCCTGGACCCCGAGCGCGAGCCGGGCCGGCTGACCTTCGTCGTCCGCATGGGCGCCGACAAGGTCCGGGACAAGCTCCCGGAGCTGGTCGAGAAGGTCACCGCCTCCGGCGCGGTCGTCGCCTGGGTGACCGACCCGATGCACGGCAACACCTTCGAGGCGGCCTCGGGGCACAAGACCCGGCGCTTCGACGACGTGCTCGACGAGGTCAAGGGCTTCTTCGAGGTCCACAAGGCCCTCGGCACCCACCCCGGCGGCATCCACGTCGAGCTCACCGGTGACGACGTCACCGAGTGCGTGGGCGGCGGCGACGAGATCTTCGTCGACGACCTGCACCAGCGCTACGAGACGGCCTGCGACCCGCGCCTCAACCGCAGCCAGTCGCTGGACCTGGCGTTCCTGGTGGCGGAGATGTACCGCGACCAGTGAGCGTGATCAGTAGGTAGCTTCCTACGACGGTGGGGCACGGATCGATGTGATCCGTGCCCCACCGTCGTCACGAGGGCTTTTACGCGCCAGACCCGCCGGGTAAGGTTAGGTTAGCCTTATCGATCTCGGCGGGAGGTGAACCGCGTGTACGTCTGCTCATGCTTCGGTGTCACGGAGAAGCAGGTCAAGGAGCACGCGGACGCGGGCGCCTGCACGCCTCGCCAGATCGCCTCCGCCTGCAAGGCCGGCACCGACTGTGGCTCCTGCGTACGACGCATTCAAGCCATATTGGGCCGTGGCAACTGCCCGCGACGGGAGCTCCTGGACCAGGGCATCCCGGCCCTGACGAGTGAGCCGGCCGTACCGGAGGAGCTCTCCGAGGCGGCCTGAGGGCCGCTCTCCCGCCCGCGGCGCCGTGTACCGCCCGGCGTCCCCGGGGACGGGACCTAGCTCGGCTGCTCGATCAGAGTCGAGATGTACAGCGCCTCGCCCAGGCTCTCGATGAGCTCCAGCTGGGTGTCGAGGTAGTCGATGTGGTGCTCCTCGTCGGCCAGGATCTCCTCGAAGAGGTTCGCCGAGGTGATGTCGCCCTTGGTGCGCATGACCTCGATGCCGCGCTTGAGGCGGTCGATCGCCTCCACCTCCACCTGGCGGTCCGCCTGGAACATCTCCGTGATGGTCTGGCCGACCCGGACGTGGAAGAGCCGCTGGTAGTTGGGCAGGCCGTCCAGCATCAGGATGCGCTCGGTCAGCTTGTCCGCGTGCTTCATCTCGTCGATGGATTCTTCGCGGGTGTACTTGGCGAGCTTCGTCCAGCCCTTGTTGTCCTGGATGCGGTAGTGCAGCCAGTACTGGTTGATGGCTGTCAGCTCGCCGGTCAGCTGCTCGTTGAGGAACTCGAGGACCTCGGGGTCGCCCTGCATCGCAGAGGCTCCTTCCACGCATGTCTGTGTCGTGACTGGGCAGGATGGCGGCATCCTCGCACCACGCATGGGGGGCGTCCAGTAAGTGCAGGCTTAGTGGGAGTTGCCCGAATCGCACAAGGTCGGAGGTTGCCTGGTCATGACCACCCCTCGCGGTCTGTCACCATGGATGACATGGGTCAGCCGGAGAGCGGAGTACACCGGGAAGCAGGACAGTCGGATCTTCCGCCGGGGCAGCGGCTGCAACGCGGCTGGCCGGTCACCCATTACGGTCCCGTCCCCAAGTTCAAGCCGGACCGCTGGGAGTTCAGGGTCTTCGGCGCCACGGCGGACGGCGACAAGCGGTGCTGGAACCACGAGGAGTTCTCGGCCCTGCCGTTCGCGACGGTCGTGGCCGATCTGCACTGCGTGACGAAGTTCAGCATGCTGGGGGCCGAATGGGGTGGCGTCCCCGCCCGGACGATCCTCGACCTGGCCCCGCCGGCCGCGAACGTCACGCACGTGATGGTCTGGGCCGAGTACGGCTTCAGTGCCAACATGCGCCTGGCCGACTTCGCCTCGGAGCGCACGATCTTCGCCACCCACAAGGACGGTGAACTGCTCACCGCCGAGCACGGCTTCCCGCTCCGGCTCGTCGTCCCGCACCTCTACGCCTGGAAGGGCCCGAAGTGGGTCCGCGGCGTGGAGTACATGACGGCCGACCGCCGCGGCTTCTGGGAGGAGCGCGGCTACCACAACATCGGCGACCCGTGGACGGAGCAGCGCTACTCCTACCAGGAGGAGCCGGGGGACGGCCCGGAGCTGTAGCCCCGGTGGTCCGCCCCCCCCGGTCCGTTCAGTGGTGGTACCGGTGCACCACCGCGTGTCCCTTGCCCCGGCCGATCATCCACTTGTTGACCGGCGTGGTGAGGACGAAGGCGGCGGCCAGCGCGATCGCGAGGACGACCCAGAACAACGCGTCCGTCAGGTGCGCGTCCATGGCGCCCGGCCACAGGGCGATCACGCCGTTGTCGATCAGTTCCATGACGGCGATCGAGAGGGTGTCGGCGGCCAGCGCGACCTTGAAGGCGGTCCGGAAGTCGACGCCGGCCTTCAGGATGCCGCGCAGGGTGAGCGCGTAGCCGAAGAAGAACGCCAGGACGATCGCCAGGATCATCGTCGGCATGTTCTCCCAGCCCAGCGCGGTACCGATGATCATGCCGAGCACCTCGCCGATGGCGCAGCCGGTGAGGCAGTGCAGCGTCGCCTTGGCGGCCGTGGCCCAGGTGACCCCACCGGAGGTGGGGTGCGCGTGATGACTCCCGTGCCCGCCGCCGTCGTGGCCCTCGTGACCTCCGTGAGCCTGGTGGCTCCCGTGGTCTCCGTGGCCCTCGTGGCCGGTGTGGTGGTGCTCGGTGTGCGCTTCGTGCTCCATGACGGGCCCCAAACGTCGAGTAGCGGTTCCTGCCTCTCTAGGAACCGTATACCCCCCTGGGGTATTCCTCAACGGTGTGACGCGCGTGCCGGGCCGATCACTCCCTGAGCTTCTTCAGCCGCTCCACGTCCGCCGCGTGCCCCTCGGGCCCGCCGGGCGTCTCGATGACCAGCGGCACGCCCGCGGTCGCCGGGTGGGTGAACAGCGTCCGGAACGGCTCCTCGCCGATGTGCCCGGCGCCGATGTTCGCGTGCCGGTCCTTGCGGGCGCCGACGACGTCCTCGGAGTCGTTGGCGTGGATCAGCTTCAGCCGTCCCTCCCCGACGGTCGCCACCAGCTCGTCCAGGGTGCGCGCCATGCCGTCCGGCCCGGCCAGGTCGTGGCCGGCGGCGAAGATGTGACAGGTGTCCAGGCAGATCCCCAGCCGGGGGTGGTGGTCGAGGGCGTCGAAGTACGGGCCGAGGTCCTCCGCCCGCGAGCAGAGCGACGAGCCCTGCCCCGCCGTCGACTCCAGCAGCAGGAACGGGTCGTCGTCGTGGGTCAGCTCGTCCAGCAGCGGGCGCATCCGCTCCCGCACCTGCGCGAGGGCCACCTCGCGCGGCCGGCCGCCGGTCGCCGAGCCGGTGTGCACCACCACACCCCGCGCACCGATCTCCCGGGCGCGGCGCAGCGAGTGGCGCAGCGAGGTGACCGAGTGGTCGACGGTGGCCTCGGTGTGGGAGCCGAAGTTGATCAGGTACGGGGCGTGCACCCAGGCGGACAGGCCCTCGGCCTCGCACTCCGCGCGGAAGCGTTCGTCCTGCGCCGGGTTGCCGGCGGGCGTCGCCCAGCCGCGCGGGTTGGCGACGAAGACCTGCACGGTCTCGGCGCCGAGCGTGCGGGCGTAGCCGAGTCCGACCGTGGCGAGGCCGCCGGCCACGGGGACGTGGCCGCCGACGGGGTTGCGCATGAGTCTCTACAGTCCCTTGATCGTGATGGTGATCGTGGAGCCCTCGGCCGCCGTGGAGCCGCCGCCGACGGACTGCTCCGCGACCGTGTTCCCGAGGTAGGGGAAGGACTTCTCGACCTTCACCTCGAAGCCCGCGCCCTCCAGCTCCTCGCGCGCCTCGTCGACCGTGGCGCCCACGACGTCGGGGACCGCGACCATCTTCGGGCCCTTGGAGACGGTGAGGGTGATCGTGTCCCCCTTGGCGGCCCGGCTGCCCTCGGCCAGCGACTGGGCGGCGATCGTGCCCGCGTCCTCGGGGGAGTCGATCCGCTCGGTGGCGACCCGCACGGTGAGGCCGGCCTCCTGGAGCGTGCTCGTCGCGTCCGCCACGCTCTCGCCGGTCACGTCCGGGACGTCGATCGGGGCGCCCTTGCTGACGACCAGGGCGACCGCGGAGTCGGGGGTGCGCTCGGTGCCCGGCTCGGGGTCCGAGCCGATCACCGCGCCCTGCGGGACCGACCGGCTGAAGGTGTTCGTGACCACGCCGGTGGCCAGCCCCTCCTGCTCCAGCAGCTTCTTCGCCTCCGCCAGCGGCTTGCCCTTGAGGTTGGGGACCTTCACGACCTCGGGACCGCGCGAGAGGGTCAGCTTCACCGAGCCGTTGCCGCGGATCCGCTCGCCGGGGGCCGGGTCGGTGTCCATCACCGTGCCGCGCTCGTAGACCTCGCTGAAGGCGCGGTCCGTCGTGCCGACCTCGAGTCCGGCGTCGGCGAGCCGCTTCGTGGCCTCGGCCTCCGTCTGGCCGAGCACGGCCGGGACCCGGGTGAACTGGCCGGAGTTGATGTACCAGACGCCCGTGCCGATCCCGAGGATCAGCAGGACGGCGGCGACGACCAGCAGCGGACCGCGGGACAGCAGGGGAGCCCGGCCCGGCCTCGGGGCGGGAGGGAGTCCGGGTGTCGCGTGCGCGGCCGGCACGGACGCCGGCGGGGTCAGCCTGCTGGTGTGCTCGGGCCGGACGCGCGGGATCACACTGGTCGGGTCCTCGGACGGGGCCCCCGTCCCGGCGGCGTCCTCGCGGCGCGCCTGCGGCGGCACCAGGTCCAGCTGTTCGTCGCTCAGTGCGGCGCGGGCCTCCCGGGTCCGGGCCAGCAGGTCGACGGCGTCGTAGGGGCGGACGTCCGCGTTGCGCGCGGTGGCGCCCGCGACCAGTTCGTCCAGTTCGAGCGCGAGGCCCGGGACGACGGCCGACGGGGCGGGGACGTCGGTGTTCAGGTGCTGGTAGAGCACCTGGGCGGGGGTGTCCCCGGTGTGCGGCTTGCCGCCGGTCAGCATCTCGTACAGGACGACACCGCAGGCGTACACATCGGCGCGGGTGTCGGCGGTGCCGTGCTCGATCTGCTCGGGCGCGAGGTAGGAGACGGTGCCGAGGACGGCGCCGGTGGTCTGGGTGGCGGAGCCGACGGCCCGTACGAGCCCGAAGTCGGCGACCTTGACCCGGCCGTCGTCCCCTATCAGGACGTTCTCCGGCTTCATGTCCCGGTGCACGAACCCGGCCCGGTGCGCGGCGCCGAGCGCGGCGAGCACCGGCTCCAGGATGTCGAGAGCCGCGCGGGGCTGGAGGGCGCCCCGCTCGCGCAGGACGTCGCGCAGCGTGCAGCCGGCGACGTACTCCATGGCGAGGTAGACGTACGCGCCGTCCGCGCCCTGGTCGAAGACCCCCACGACGTTCGGGTGGGACAGCCGTGCGACGGACTTCGCCTCGCGGATGAACCGCTCGACGAAGGTCGCGTCCGTGGCGAGCGACGGGTGCATCACCTTGAGCGCGAGCACCCGGTCGAGCCGGATGTCGACGGCCCGGTAGACCGTGGCCATCCCGCCGACGGCGATGCGCGCGTCGACGCGGTAGCGGCCGTCGAGCAGCTGCCCGACGAGAGGGTCCTGAAGGGTCGTGTCCACGGCCCCGAGTTTACGAGTCCGGGGGCACGGCGCGGTCCGCGTGGCCGGGACGGGCCCGTACTGCAGCCGAGCTGTGACGGCGCGGGGACCCGGGACACCCGTCCCCGGCGGGCCGCGGGGGCGGCGCTCCACCCCCGCGGCGCCGGGCCGTCAGAACGCCGGGCGTTCCGGATCCAGGTGCGCGCGGCCCTCGGTCGGCGAGGAGGCCTCGGCGAAGTGGCGGCGGGGGATGCGGCCCGCCCGCCGGGCCAGCCGGCCCGCCTCCACGGCGTGCCGCATCGCCTCCGCCATCAGCACCGGCTCCTGCGCCCGGGTCACCGCCGAGGCGAGCATCACCGCCGCACAGCCGAGCTCCATCGCGAGCGCCGCGTCCGAGGCCGTCCCGGCCCCCGCGTCCAGGATCACCGGCACCTGCGCGCGCTCCACGATCAGGGAGAAGTTGTGCGGGTTGCGGATCCCGAGCCCGGAGCCGATGGGCGAGCCCAAGGGCATGATCGCCGCGCACCCGACGTCCTCCAGCTTCTTCGCGAGGACCGGATCGTCGTTGGTGTACGGCAGCACCGTGAAGCCGTCGTCGACCAGGGTCTCCGCCGCGTCGAGCAGTTCCACCGCGTCCGGCAGCAGGGTCCGCTCGTCGGCGACGACCTCCAGCTTGATCCAGTCGGTGCCCAGCGCCTCGCGGGCGAGCCGGGCCGTCAGCACGGCCTCTCCCGCGGTGAAGCAGCCCGCCGTGTTGGGCAGGACCCGGATGCCGAGCCGGTCCAGGACGGACAGCACCGAGCCCTGGACCGTCGGGTCGAGCCGCCGCATCGCGACCGTCGTGAGTTCGGTGCCGCTGGCGACCAGCGAGCGCTCCAGCGCGTCGAGGCTGGGCGCCCCGCCCGTGCCCATGATCAGGCGCGAGGTGAACTCCGTGCCGCCGAGGACGAGGAGATCGTCGGACATGGCTCAGCCTCCCTGCACCGCGGTGAGGACCTCGACCCGGTCCCCCTCGCCGAGGACGGTCGCGGACCACCGGCTGCGCGGCACGACCGCCTCGTTGACCGCCGCGGCCACGCCGGCGGGCGCCGTGGTCAGCGTGGCGACCAGGACGTCGAGGGAAAGGGGGCCGGCGAGCACGCGCGGCTCCCCGTTCACGGAGACGTTCATGCGGGCTGCTCCTGACGTGCGTGCACCGGGGGTGCGGGGGAGAAACGGCGGGGGGTGAAGGGGCGCGCCTCGTCCGGCAGCGTGCCGGTGGCCAGGGCCTCGGCCATGACGTCGCCCGTGACGGGGGTGAGCAGCACTCCGTTGCGGTAGTGGCCGGTGGCCAGATGGAGGCCCGGCAGGGCGCTCGGGCCGAGCATCGGCGCGTTGTCCGGCGAGCCGGGGCGCAGACCGGCCCGGGTCTCGGTGAGCGGCAGTTCGGTGATGCCGGGCACCAGCTCGTGGGCGTCGCGCAGCAGCTCGTACACCCCGCCGGCGGTCACCGTCGTGTCCCAGCCCAGCTCCTCGCTGGTCGCGCCGACGACGAGCTCGCCGCTCTCGCGCGGCACCAGGTAGACGTGGCTGCCGCGGACGACGGCACGGACGGTCCGGGACAGGAACGGGGCGTACGCCGGCGGCACGGTGAGCCGCAGCACCTGGCCCTTCACCGGGCGTACGGGCGGCAGGACCTCGTGCGGTACACCGGCCAGCCGGCCGCTGAGGCTGCCGCCGGCCAGCACGACCTGGTCCGCGGGGAGCCCCGTCCCGTCGTCGAGCACCGCGCCCACGGCCCGGTCCCGGGCCACCGTCAGCCGTTCCGCGACGGCCCGGTGGAAGATCACGCCGGCCCGTTCGCAGGCGGTGACCAGTGCGGCGGCGAGCCGGCGCGGATCGACCTGGTGGTCGCCGTCGACCCGCAGCCCGCCCCGCACGCCCGGTGCCAGCATCGGCTCCAGGCGCCGGCAGTCGCGCCCGCTGAGCCACTCCGACTCCAGGCCGCAGCGGGTCTGCAGCGCGTGCAGTTCCCGCAGGTGCGCGCGGTCGTCGGCGTCGAGCGCGACGGCGAGCGTGCCGCAGGCGCGGTAGCCGACATCGTGCCCCGTGGCGTCCTGGAGTTCGGCGACGAACCCCGGATAGCGGCGCGCGGAGGCGAGGTTGAGGCCGAGCAGGGTCTCCTCGCCGTAGTGGAGCTCGGTGACGGCGGCGAGCATGCCCGCCGCCACGGCGGCGGCCCCGCCGCCCGGTTCGGGGTCGACGACGGCGGTGCGCAGTCCGCGCAGCGCGGTCCGCCAGGCCGTGACCAGGCCGATGATTCCGCCCCCGATGACGAGGACGTCCGATCCTGAACGTGGCTGCATGGGCGTCCAGCCCCTCCCTTCGCCGGCATGACCCGGATCAGGTTCGTACGGTCGGAGGCCGTCGCAGCCTCCCTCTCAGCCCGGTGCGTCCGGGCTCCCGCGAGTGCTTTACGTCGGCCAGACTAGCCCCCGCCCCGTTCCGGTCCCAGGGCCCACCCTTACTGACGGGTCGTCAGATGCGTAAGGTGGACGGGTGAGCGAGCAGAAGCAGTCATCGCAGCGTGTGGTCGTCGTGGGTGCCGGAATGGCAGGCGTGCAGACCGCCGTCGCCCTGCGCGAACAGGGCTTCACCGGCCCCGTCACCCTCATCGGCGCCGAGCCGCACCAGCCCTACGACCGGCCGCCGCTCTCCAAGGCGGTCCTCCTCGGCAAGGCCGAGGACTCCGCCTTCGACGTCGACTTCGAGGCGCTCGGCATCGGACTGCGCCTCGGCCTGGACGTGACCGGTCTGCGCGCCGCCGACCACGAGATCGACACCGAGGCCGGCCCCGTCCCGTACGACGTCCTCGTCCTCGCCACCGGGGCCCGGCCCGTCACCCTGCCGGGCACCGAGGGCGTTCCCGGGGTCCACCTGCTGCGCACCCTGGACGACGCCGCCCGCCTCAAGCCCGTCCTGGAGCAGCGGCACGACATCGTGGTCGTCGGCGCGGGCTGGATCGGCGCCGAGTTCGCCACCGCCGCGCGCGAGGCGGGGTGCGCCGTCACGGTCGTCGAGGCCGCCGAGCGGCCGCTGTTCGGGGCGCTGCCCGCCGAGGTCGCCGCGCCCATGGCCGCGTGGTACGCCGAGAGCGGCGCCGAACTCCTCACCCACGCGCGGGTGGCGGCGATCGAACCCGGCCGCGTCGTCCTCGCCGACGGCCGGCACCTGCCCGCCGACGCGGTCGTCGTCGGCATCGGCGCGCGGCCCGCCACCGACTGGCTCGACGGCTCCGGCATCGCCCTCGACGCGGGCGGCTCCGTCACCGCCGACGCGCGGCTGCGCACCTCGCTGCCCGATGTGTACGCCGTCGGCGACTGCGCCTCCTTCCCGTCCGCCCGCTACGGCGAACGGCTCCTGGTCCACCACTGGGACAACGCCCTGCAGGGCCCGCGCACGGTCGCGGCCGACATCGTCGGCGACGCCCCCGAGGACTACGACCCGGTCCCGTACTTCTGGTCCGAGCAGTTCGGCCGCTTCGTGCAGTACGCCGGCCACCACACCGGCGCCGGTGATCTCGTCCGCCGCGGCGACCCGGCCGGCGCCGCCTGGTCCGTGCTCTGGCTGCGCGACGGCGTGCTCGTCGCGCTGCTGGCCGTCGGGCGCCCGCGCGACCTGGCTCAGGGCCGCAAGCTGATCGAGGCGGGCGCCCGGCTCGACCCGGACCGCGCGGCCGACCCGGCCGTCCCCCTGAAGGCGGCGGCGGTCTAGGGGGTGTCTTGCCGATCTTGCCGGCCTCGAATCGGCAAGACACCCCCTAGCGCCCAGTGCCCGGAATTCACCGATCCGGCCCGATCCGGAGGGACTTCCACCGGGCCCGACTACCGGCTGTCAGCCCGGGATGGCAGGCTTGTCCCGTGACCGAGATTGACGCAAAGACCGATGCTCTCGTCCCCGCCTGGCTCTACCTCCCCGACATCGCGGAAATGCTCGACGTCGAGGTGACGCGCGTCCGGCAGCTGGTCAAGGAAGGCCAGCTCATCGCCGTGCGCCGCGGTGAGAACAGGGCGCTCCAGGTGCCTGCCGCCTTCATCCAGGGCGACAAGGTGGTCAAGGGTCTCGCCGGGACCCTGACGCTCCTGAAGGACGACGGCTTCACCGACGAAGAGATGCTGGAGTGGCTCTTCACTCCCGACCCCAGCCTGCCGGGCACGCCCGCGCAGGCCCTCAGCGAGAATCGCGGCACGGAGGTGAAGCGCCGCGCCCAGGCGCTCGCCGTCTGACGCACCGACGACACCACAGGAGGTTCCGTGGGGACCGGGCCGTGCCCGGCCCCCACGGCGCCGCCGCACCGACGGGGGGATCCACCCATGCCCACGCCTCGCGCCCAGCTCGCCGACGCCCGGCTCTACCTGTGCACCGACGCCCGCAGGAGCCAGGGCGACCTGCCCGCGTTCCTCGACGCCGTGCTGTCGTCGGGTGTGGACATCGTGCAGCTGCGCGACAAGGGCATGGAGGCCGGTGAGGAGCTGGAGCACCTCGCCGTGTTCGCCGACGCCTGCCGCCGCCACGGCAAGCTGCTCGCCGTGAACGACCGGGCCGACGTCGCCCACGCCATCGGCTCCGACGTGCTGCACCTGGGGCAGGGCGACCTGCCGGTGCCCGCCGCCCGGGCGATCCTGGGCGACGGCGTCCTCGTCGGCCGCTCCTGCCACGCCGAGTCCGAGGTGGACGCGGCCGCCGCGGAGCCCGGCGTCGACTACTTCTGCACCGGACCCTGCTGGCCCACCCCCACCAAGCCGGGGCGGTACGCGCCGGGGCTCGGGCTCGTGCGGTACGCCGCGGCCCTGGAGCAGGACCGGCCCTGGTTCGCCATCGGCGGGATCGACGAGACCACCCTCGACGAGGTCCTCGACGCCGGCGCCCGCCGGATCGTCGTCGTCCGCGCGATCACCGAGGCCGACGACCCGGCCGCGGCGGCCGCCCGGCTCGCCAAGCGGGTCCGTGAGCGCACGTCCTAGGTGGACCCGAGTGCCTTGACGATCTTGCCGGGGGCCCGGCAAGATCGACGGGACGCTCCTGGATCCGCCCGGTATCGCCCTCCGGTCCGTGTCTGAAAACGTGTCCATTCTGCGGACCCGGCTTCTGCGGTGGCAGGACCACGTCTAACCTGCCCGTATGGCTCTCGGAACCGCTTCCACACGGTCGGATCGCGCCCGCACGGTGCGCGACATTCTCGCGTCCGGAAAGTGCTCGTACTCCTTCGAGTTCTTCGCGCCCCGCACGGAGAAGGGCGAGCGGAGCCTGTGGAAGGCGCTGCGCCATGTCGAGCAGGTCGGTCCGAGCTTCGTCTCCGTGACCTACGGCGCCGGCGGCTCCACCCGTGGTGGCACGGTCAAGGCCACCCAGGAGATCGCCGCCGACACCACCCTCACGCCCGTCGCCCACCTCACGGCGGTCGACCATTCGGTCGCCGAGCTGCGGAACGTCCTGGGGCAGTACGCCGACGCCGGCATCCGCAACATGCTCGCCCTGCGCGGCGACCCGCCCGGCGACCCGCTCGGCACCTGGGTCGAGCACCCCGAGGGCGTCCGCTACGCCGCCGACCTGGTCCGGCTGATCAAGGAGTCCGGCGACTTCTGCGTCGGCGTGGCCGCGTTCCCCGAGATGCACCCCCGCTCCGACGACTGGGACGCGGACATCCGGCACTTCGTGGACAAGTGCCGTGCCGGAGCCGACTACGCCATCACCCAGATGTTCTTCGACCCGGAGAGCTACCTGCGGATGCGTGACAGCGTCGAGAAGGCCGGCTGCGAGACGCCGATCATCCCCGAGGTCATGCCCGTGGTGAACGCCCGTACCCTGGACAGGCTGCCCCAGCTGAGCAACGCGGTCTTCCCCGGGGACGTGAAAGAACGGATCCTCGCCGTCAAGGACGATCCGACCGCTGTACGCTCCATTGGCATCGAGTTCGCGACGGAGTTCTGTGCGCGTCTGCTCTCCGAGGGTGTCCCCGGACTGCACTTCATCACGCTGAACAACTCCGCCGCGACGCTGGAGATCTACGAGAATCTCGGACTGCACGAGCAGTCGTGATCGGCGTACCCGCCCCCGACCCGCGGCGGTGGCCGTAGGAGAGGGGCGGGCATGGGGTGGACGGTCCTCTACATCGCGTTCGGTGTCGTCGCGTTGTGGCTGTTGGGTGAGGTACTGCTCCAGTACAAGGCGCGGCTGCGCTGGCGCCTGCTCGCGTTCAGCGGCTTCCTGGCGGTGGTCCTCGGCGTCCTGCTGCCGTCCGTCGCCGTGATCATCGCGGGGGCGATCGCCTTCGCCGTCGGGCAGACCTACGTCACCCTGTCGTTCCGTCGCGGCTTCTCCACCGGTTGGGCGATCGGCGGGAGCCCGGGCGCGAGCCGTCGCCGCCGGTCGGGCCCGCCGGCCGAGGCACGCCCCACCCTGGAGGTCACCGACCTCTCCTACGAGCCGGTGGAACCCGCGCCGGCCGAGACCGCCGCGGTCTACGAGCCCGAGCCGATGCCCGAGGACACCGGCCAGTACGGCGTCTACGACCCCTCCTACGCCGGCGGTGCCCAGCAGGAGCAGCAGCCCGCCTACAGCGCGGGCTACGACTCCTACGGGGCGGGCTACGACCAGCAGGGCTACGACCCGTCGGCCTACCCGCAGCAGGGGTACGACTACGGCGCGGGCGGGCAGCAGCAGTACGCCGCCTACTCCGACCCGTACATCGGCCCGGGCACGGACGGCCAGCAGTACACCTCGTACGACTACGGCACGGGCGGCCAGCAGCAGTACGCCGCCTACCAGGACCCGTACGCCGCCTCGTACGGCTACGACACCCCGCCCGGCGGGGTGTGGGTGCCGCAGCAGCGGGAGGGCGAGCAGCCCCCGCAGCAGCCGGGCTACGAGCCGTACGACAACGACCAGCAGTACCGGTACTGACGGGCGGCGGCTCCGGGTCCGTCCCGCCCCGCGGGCCGGGCGGTCACTGCGAGCCGCGGAACTCCGCGCCCTCCACGATCAGGCCCGCGACCAGCGCCCCCGACATGCCCGCGTGGGCGAGCCCGCCGCCCGGGTGGGACCAGCCGCCGGCGAAGTACAGGCCGGGCAGCGCGGAGGCGTTGGCCGCCGGCAGGAAGGACCCGCGGTCGCCCGCGAGGGCGGGGCCGGGGACCTCGGCGACGCCCGTCTCCCGGCGGGTGTCCTCAGGGGTGCGGACCTCCCGCCACAGCAGCCGCTCGCGAAGGCCCGGAACGGCGGACTCGGCCGCCGTCACCATCTCCTCGGAGATCTCCGCCCAGTCGTGCTCCGGGTGGAGGTTCACGGTCGCGGTGACCGTGACCGCCTCGTGGCCGCCGTCGGGGCGCACCGACGGGTCGTCGGGCCGCAGCACCGTCGTGGTGGGGTGGTCACCGGTGCCATGGACCACCGTCCGGTGCACGGCATCCGCCTCACGCGCGCCGCGCAGGGCCAGACAGACCGTCATCCGCCCCGTCCGGTCGCCCCGGTCCCACGGCAGGTCGCCCCGGCTCTCCCGGCCCACGACGTGGTGCCGGTACAGCACGGGAACGGGCGCGCCCGCGACGACGTGGTCCGCCTCGGCCACCTCGCCGCCCGCCAGCTCGATCCCGGTGGCCCGGCCGTCCTTCTCCCGCACACCGGTGACCTCGGCCCCGAAGACGAACTCCACCCGGCGCGCGAGGCACCGCTCGTACACCGCCTCCGCGAGCGCCCGGACGCCGCCCGTCACGTACCAGGTGCCGAAGGTCTGCTCCATGTACGGCAGGACGGCCGCCGACGCGGGGGCGCCGACCGGATCGAAGCCGTACGACCACGCGTAGGACTCCAGCAGCGCGATCAGCCGGGGGTCGCGCAGCTCCCGCGCCCCGACCTGGGCCAGGGTGGTGGTGCGGGACCGCAGGAACGGCGCCTTCAGGGCCGGGTAGGGCTCGCGGGCCGGCGCGGAGACGTCCGCGGCCTGCGGCTCCTCCAGCAGCGGGCGGCGGGTGCGGTCCCAGGTCTCGCGGGCCCGGACCAGGAAGTCCCCCCAGCGCTCCCCGGCGCCCGCGCCGAGCGCCGCGTCCAGCGCGGACAGCGTGCCGGCGCGCGAGGCGTTCGGCAGGTCGACCCGGGTGCCGTCGGCGAAGGCGTGCCGGCTCGCCGGGTCGACCTGCGTCAGCGTGACGCGGTCCTCCAGCGGCTCCTTGCCCGTCTTGACGAACAGGTCACGGTAGACGGCGGGCAGATGCAGCAGCTGGGGGCCGGTGTCGAAGGCGAAGCCGTCCCGCTCGAAGCGGCCGACGCCACCGCCGTACGTCGCCGCGCGCTCGTACACCGTCACCCGGTGGCCGGCCACGGCCAGCCGGGCCGCGGCCGCCATGGCGCCCATCCCGGCGCCGATCACCACAATCCGTGCCATGTCAGGGACCCTATCCGCCCCCGCCGGCGCCCCGGTCAGCCGGGCGGTCCCGGAACCCGGGCCCCCGCCGCCGCGAGCCGCCGCTCCTCACGTCGCTGCGCCCTGCGGCGCAGGAAACGGCGGATCCGGTGGGCGAGGAACCCCAGTATCACCAGCCCGAGCACCAGCAGGACGGCCGCGATGACCGCCGCCGCCTGCGGGTTGAAGATCGCGAAGGTGACGATCCCCGCCACCCCGAGATCCTCGGCCAGGCTGAGGGTGATGTTGGAGAACGGTTCCGGCGAGGTGTTGACCGCCATCCGGGTCCCGGCCTTGACGACATGACTCAGCAGGGCGGTCGTCCCGCCGACCGCGCCCGCGGCCAGCTCCGGCAGCGACCCCGACTGTCCGGCGAGCAGGGCGCCCACGACGGCGCCGGCGATCGGCCGGATCACCGTGTGGACGGAGTCCCAGACCGAGTCGACGTAGGGGATCTTGTCCGCCACGGCCTCGCAGAGGAAGAGCACCCCGGCGGCGATCAGCACGTCGGTGCGCTCGAGCGACGCGGGCACCTCGTCGCTGAGGCCGGTGATGCCGAAGAGGCCGAGCAGCAGGACCACCGCGTAGGCGTTGATCCCGCTGGCCCAGCCGCTGGTGAAGACCAGGGGAAGTACGGACACGGTCGCGATCGTAGTCAGACCGCGGCGCCCGCGCGTGGGCATCGGCACGGACTGCTGAGTACCCGTACCTAGGCGGCGAGATGAGTAGCTGCGCGGATGGGCTTCGACCTGCGCGGACGGAAGAGTGGAGGGCAACGGAAGGGGCGCGGCTCCGCACCGCCGGCACGGGGCGGCGGAGCGGGGTCGCGCACCTGCCGGCACGGGGGTGCACGGGGGCACGGGGGGTGCTCACGGGGGAAGTGGAAAGGAAGAGCGCCGGTTCGGCGAGGCTCGGGGGGATCGAGCCTCGCAGGACCGGCGCTCTTCTCGTGCTTCTCCGGCGGGGGCGGACCCGCGCGGAGCGGGAGGTTCAGCAGCCGCTCACCCGGCCGTGCAGCAGGCGGGACAGCGCGCTGTGGACGTCGTCGATCGAGCGTTCGCTCTGGAAGGCCTGCCAGTCCAGCGCGGCCACCAGGACCATGCCGACCAGCGCCGCCGCCGTGAGCGGGATGTCGATCTCCTCGCTCAGCTCGCCGGCCTCGACACCGTCGCGGAGCACGCCCTCCACCACCGCGACCGCCTGCTGGCGGACCACCAGGAGGGTGGAGTTCCACGCCCGGTTGGTGCGCCAGAGTTCGGCCACGTACAGCTGGGTGAAGGCCGGGTAGCGGTCGATGAAGAGCAGACCGGCCCGGATCATCGCGTCCAGCGCGTCGACCCGGCTGCCCCCTCGTTCCGCCGTCTCCTCGGCCGCGTCCCGCAGCGAGGCGGTGAGCAGGCCGACACCGTGCCGCAGCAGCTCCTCGAAGAGCTCGGTCTTGCTCTTGAAGTTGTAGTAGACCGTGCCCTTGGCGACGCCCGCGCGCTCGGCGATCTCGTCCACCGTCGTCGCCGAGAAGCCCTGCTCGGCGATGAGGGTGACGGCGGCCTCGTAGAGCTTCGCGCGTGTGGCCCGGCGTCTGGTGCTGCTGCTGTCCATGGGATCGATTCTCACAGGTCCGGCGGGCGTCACAGGGACAGTTCCGGGTGGAGCCGGTCCATGGTCCACACCTGCTTGCGCCGGGCCGAGACGGCCGTCAGCGCCAGCGCGCCCACCGTGAACGCGGTCAGGACCGCCACCGCCTGCCAGACCGGCCCCACGCCGCCGCCCGTGATCAGCCGCCGCAGCGCCTCGACCACGTGGGTCATCGGCAGGAACGGGTGGATCGCGTTGAAGAACCCGGGGCTGGTCTGCACCGGGTAGGTGCCGCCCGCCGAGGTGAGCTGCAGCATCAGGACCGCGAGCACCAGGATCCGGCCCGCCGCGCCGAAGCGGGCGTTGAGCCACTGGATGATCGCCGCGAAGCAGCAGGTCACCAGGGCGAGGAAGCCGACCGTGCCGGCCGCCCTGGCCATCTGCAGGCCCAGTCCCCAGTGCAGCACGGACATCAGCGCGGCGACCTGGAGCACCCCGATCGCCGCGACCGGGAGCCAGCCGGCCAGGGCGATCCGCCAGGCGGACGCTCCGGCCGCGAGGGCACGCCGGTTGAGCGGCTGGATCAGCATGTACGCCACCATCGCGCCGACCCAGAGGGAGAGCGGGATGAAGTACGGGGCGAAACCGGTGCCGTAGTTGGGCGCCTTGTGCAGCGACTGGGAGGCGAGCTCCACCGGGTCGGCCATGACCTCGGTGCGGCGGTCGCGGTCCTGCTTGTCGTAGTCGGGGATCTTCGCGACTCCGTCGTGGAGGCCGGTGGCGAGCTCACCGGAGCCGTCGGCGAGCTTGAACAGGCCGCCGTCGAGCTCGCCCGCGCCCTTCTTGAGCCGGCCGACACCGGAGTCGAGACCGGCCGAGCCCGTCTTGGCGCTGGTCAGCCCGGTGTGCAGGGTGTCGGCGCCCTTGGCGACCTTGTGCGCGCCCGAGTTGAGGGCGTTGATCTTCTTGACCGCGCCCTCGAGGTCCTCGTCCAGGTGCGGCGCGGCCTTGGCCAGCGCGTTCGCCTGCTTCTGCAGCGTGGCCAGCTGCCCGTCGAGCTTCTTCAGGTCGCCCGTGCTGTCCTTGGTCAGCTCGTGCAGGTCGTCGGCGATCTTCGCCACGTCGTCCGCGCTGACCTTGGCCTCCTTGAGGACGGGGCAGGCCTTGGGGTCGGGCAGGGGGTTGCCGACGCACTCCTTCTCGTACAGCGCCTCCAGCTTGTCGTCGGCGAGGTGCGCGGCGCTGCGGGCGAGGGGCGCGCGCCGCACCAGGTCGTCCAGGTCGTGGCGGACGGCCTGCACGGAGTGGGAGACCAGACGGGCGGTGTCACCGATCGACTTGCCGTTGTCCTTCAGGAACGGGCGGATCCGACCGGCGGTGCCGTTGACCTTGTCGGCGAGCGCCTGGGTGCCGCCGGCCACCTGCCGGGAGCCGGTCTCCAGGTCGCCCGCGCCCTTGTCGAGCTTCCTGAGGCCGGAGGCGAGGTCGCCACTGCCCTTCTTGGCGTCCTTCAGACCGTCGGCGAGGCTCTTGGAGCCCTTCTTCGCCTTGTCCACGCCGTCCTTGACCTGACCGGCGCCCTTGGCCGCATCCGCCGTCGCGTCGTGGATGTCGGAGAAGGAGATGAAGATCCGGTCGAGGAACGTGCGCGAGGACTTGGTGGAGGCGGCGGTGCGCACCTCGGAGAACACCGTGCGGGAGATCTGCCCGACGATGTAGTTGTTGGCGTCGTTCGTCCGCACCTTCAGGGCCCCGGTCTCGGGGGCGTCGCCGGAGCTGGAGGCGATCCGCGAGCTGAAGTCGCCGGGCATGGTCAGGGAGAGGTAGTACGTCCCGTCCTCCACGCCGGCGGCGGCCTCCTCGTCGCTCACCTCGTGCCACTCGAAGACCGCGCTCTCGCGCAGGCCCTTGGTGATGTCCGCGCCGGCGTTGATCTCCTCGCCGCCGGTGGTGGCACCCCGGTCCTCGTTGACGAGCGCGACCGGGATCCGGTCGAGCCTGCTGTACGGGTCCCAGAAGGACCACAGGTACAGCGCGCCGTACAGCAGCGGCAGCAGCAGGATCGCGACGAGCGCGGCGCGCGGCAGCTTCCCCCTGCCGAAGCGCTTCAGCTCAAGCGCGGCCAGTCTCGGCGAACGCATCGCTCTCCCCCTCCTCGACGGTGTTCTCGGTGTCGTCGGTGTCGTCGGTGCTGTCGGTGGCCTCGGTGGCCTCGGTGGCCTGCGCGGCCGGTGTGTCCCCGGCGGACCGGGCGTCCGGCGCGCCGCCGTCGGTGACCGCCGCGTCCGCGTCGTCCGGGTCGTCCGCCGCGTCCGCGACCTCGGCCCGGGGGCCCGTCGGCTCCTCGCCGGCGTCCGCCGTGGTGGTGATCCGCAGGGCGCCCTCGGGTGCCTCGCTGCACACGGCCAGCACGGTCGTCCCCGCGTCGGCGACCGAGCGCAGCAGTGCCCAGGCCTCGGCCCGGTCGGCGTCCGAGAGCTTGAGGTCGGTGTCGTCCAGGGCCAGCACGCGGGGCCGGCCGATCAGCGCGAGGGCGACCGAGAGGCGCAGGGCCTCCAGCCGCTCCAGGTCCCGTACGGAGGTCCGGCCGGACTTGGGCAGGGCGTCCCGGTCGAGGCCGGCCGCCGCCAGGGCCTCGTCGATCCGGGCCCTGGTCGCTGCGGCCCGCTCGGCGGGGCGCCGCACCAGCGCGCGGACCGAACCGTCGTAGCGGCGCTGGAGCAGTGCCCGCTCGCGCAGGTGCTCGTCGACGGTGAGCGCCGGGTCGAGGTCGCTGACGCCCGGCACGGGGCCCAGCGCGCTGATCCGGCGGACGGCGGCCATCTTGCGCGGCAGCCGCAGACCGGCGACCTCGGCGTGGCCCTCGTGTGCCTTCATCCGCCCGGTGAGGGCGAGCAGCAGACAGGTGCGGCCCGAGCCGGACGGTCCTTCGATCGCGACGAGCGAGCCGGGCTCGGCCCGCAGGCCGACCTCGCGGAAGACCCAGCCGCGCGGTCCCTTCAGCCCGAAGCCGTCCGCGACCACGGCGGCGCCGTGCGGCTCGTCCGGGTTCGCTTCCACGGACCCCCACCCCCAGTTTTCCCCTTTTGAACTGACCAGTCAGTTCAAAAACTTACCCCCGGGTCCGCCCTGAAGGCAAAAGGTCCTGGTCAGCCGGATTGTCAGTGCCGGCCTGCACGATGGATACACACGGCCACAGTGCCGTCACACGACGACAGGAGGCTCGTCATGACCAGCTCCTCAGCAGCAGCCGCGCCCCGGCGCCGCAGCACCGGTCGCCCTGCCCCCGCACTGGTCGGACCCCCGACCGACATCCACCCCGTCCTGCGCCGCGCCACCGCCCCGCCCGCCGCACTCGACCTGCTCGCCCAGGCCCGCGCCGGCATCGAGGAGGCAGCCGCCCTCGACCTGCCCCACGAGCGCTACGCCACCGCCCATCTCGCCGCGCTGCGCACCGCGGCCGCCGTGCTCGCCGCCCGCGGCCGGCCCGAGACCAGTCCCCGCAAGCGCGCCCGGATCCGGAGCGCCTGGGAAGTCCTCCCCGAGATAGCCCCCGAGCTGACGGAGTGGAGCGCGCTCTTCGCCTCGGGTGCCGAGCGCCGGGCCCGCGCCGAGGCGGGCATCGCCGCGGCGGCCGGCCGGCGGGACGCCGACGACCTGATCCGGGACGCCGCCATGTTCCTGCGCCTGGTCGAGCGGATGCTCGTCCTCCAGCCCGTACTGCCCCGCCAGCCCGGGGCGGACGACGCCGTGAGGTGAGCGGGGGGACGGCGCCCGAGGCCATAGGGTGGGGAGCGTTCGTACCCGTAGCGAGGAGTCAACAGCCGTGCCGGACCCTTCCCCTGTCTTCGGTCGAGAGGCGTCGTCGCGTCCGTCGCGCGCCTCCCTGCGCACCGCCGTCGTCTGGGACGTCCTGAAAGAGGCGCTCGACCGCCGGGTCAAGGCCACCGGGAAGGACAGCCTCGACGTCCTCGACACGGGCGGCGGCTCCGGCAACTTCGCGGTCCCGGTGGCCCGACTCGGCCACCGGGTCACCGTCGTCGACCCCAGCCCCAACGCCCTGTTCGCGCTGGAGCGCCGGGCGGCCGAGGCGGGCGTCGCCGATCGTGTCAGCGGCGTGCAGGGCGACGTGCGCGGCCTGTTCGACGTGGTCGAGCGGGAGGGGTACGACGCGGTGCTCTGCCACGGTGTCCTGGAGTACGTGGACGACCCGGCCGAGGGCGTGCGCAACGCGGTCGCCGCGCTCCGGCCCGGCGGCGCCCTCAGCCTGCTCGCCGCCGGCCTGGGCGGTGCCGTCCTCGCCCGCGCGCTGGCCGGCCACTTCAGCGAGGCCCGCCAGGCGCTGAGCGACCCCGCGGGCCGCTGGGGAGCGGGCGACCCGGTGCCCCGCCGCTTCACCGCCGAGCAGCTCACCGAACTGGCCGCGGAGGCCGGCCTGCACGTCGGTGCGGTGCACGGCGTGCGGATCTTCGCCGACCTGGTTCCCGGGGCCCTGGTCGACACCGAGCCCGGCGCCGCGGAGGCCCTGCTCAGGCTGGAGGAGGCCGCCGCCGAGCTGCCGTCCTTCCAGGCCATCGCCACCCAGCTGCACCTCCTGGGCGAGAAGCGCGCCTGACACCCGGCCGGCGGCACGCCGCCGGCCGGCCGGGGACGACAGCCCCCACCGTGCTGATCAGCGACGCAGCCGCACATGGAGTACGCCACAGGCCCCCCGATCGTGCCCGTGTCCCCGTATGATCGGGGGACACCATCCGGCATGACGGGCAGGGCCCTGGGGAATCAACGCCTCAGCAACCGAACCGCATGGCGGCCCGGATTGGCGATTTGGCGTTGAGGGCGGGTTTCACGGGGGCGAATCCCTGCCTATCCTGAAAGGGCCGCATACCGGTCGCCCCCGCGACCGACGACTAGGAGGACTCCGTGCCGCTCTCGGAGCACGAGCAGCGAATGCTCGAGCAGATGGAGCGAGCGCTGTACGCCGAAGATCCCAAGTTCGCGACAGCGCTCGAGGGAAGCGGACTGCGTACGTACACCCGGCGACGGGTCTACCAAGCGGTCGCCGGCTTCCTGGTGGGTATCGCGCTCCTCATGGCCGGAATGGTCGCCCAGCAGATCTGGATCAGCGTGGTGGGGTTCCTCGTCATGCTGGGCTGCGCGGTCCTGGCGGTCACCGGATGGCGCAAGGCGCCCAAGCCGGGCGAGCAGCAGGCGAGGGGCGGGGCGGCCGGCGGCCGTCAGGCCCGACAGCGCCGCTCGATGATGCATCGCATCGAGGAACGGTGGCAGCGCCGCCGGGACGAACAGCAGGACGGCCACTGACGGCCCCCTGAGCGGAGGATTTCCTCCGACCACGACGACTCCGAGCCCCGAGGCCCGGCACCCCCAGGTGCCCCGGCCCCGGGGCTCGTCGCGTGTCCGGACCCACGGCTCCCTTCGGGACCCGACCGCTCGCGGACCGGCCGGCCCGGCGGTCGCCCTTCGGGGCGTCACGGACTCCTGCGACCCCGCTCCGGCAGAGCGGCCGACGCCCGATCCCGGCCTGTCGCCGCCCCGGCGCAGCCCGCCCCTCGCGGTCGCGCAGTGCCACGGTGTCCACGGCCCCGCCCGCGCTCCGGCGCAGCCCGCCCGCCGTCGCCCCCGGTCCCTCCCCCCGCCGCGGGCGGGGGGACGGACAGGGGGAAGGGGTCAGCCCTCGCCGCGGGACGGGCGGCGGACCAGCGTCGTGAGCCGGTCCGTCAGGGCCCGGCGCCGGGACGACCAGAGGTCCGTCAGCGCCGCCCGGCGGGCCGAGGCCGCCCAGAGCACCCGGGCCGCCGAGCGGGGCGCGAGCAGGGCCCGCAGCCGGGTCCGCCGACCGGCCACCGCGTGGAAGCCCGCCCTGACCAGGGCGACCTCCTCCGCCAGGCCCGTGCCCGGCCGGGGCCGGGGCGCGTAGAGGACCTGCTCCACCGCCCGCGCCACCCGGTGCACCGCGTCGGCCGCCTCGCCGTCCAGGCCGCCCAGCCGGACGACGCGCGCGGCCGTCCGCCGCGGCGTCTGCGACTCGTCGGGCACGACCCCGTGGTCCCAGGCCGTGTCGTTGATCTCCTGCCACGCGGCGAGCGTGCGCGCCGCCGCGTCCTCGGCGGCGCGGCCCGTGGAGCCGAGCCGCCGGGCCCGTACCCTCGTGCGCCACAGCAGGGGCGTGAGCGGCAGCGCCAGCAGCACGGCCACGCCCAGCACGATCAGCGCCACCGTCAGCGGCGGCACCCCGCCGTCGTCCGACGAGGCCCCGGCCGCCGCCGGGTCCGGGCCGCAGTCGCCCTGGCGGCGCATCTGCGGCGAGCAGCTCTCCGAGGCGCTCGGCGCGGCCGAGGGCTGGGCGGAGGCCGAGGCGCTCGGCTGGGCCGGTCCGGTCGGCGTACCGGTCGGGGACCGGTCCCGGGTGTACTCCGGAGTGGAGCCCCGCGTCGGCGTCGGTTCGAACCGGGTCCAGCCCACGCCCTCGAAGTACAGCTCGGGCCAGGCGTGCGCGTCCCTGATGCCCACCGACAGCGTGCCGTCGGCCTGCGGGGTGCCCGGCATGAAGCCGACCGCCACCCGGGCCGGGATGCCCAGCGAACGGGCCATCGCCGCCATCGAGAAGGAGAAGTGGACGCAGAAGCCCTCCTTCTGGCGCAGGAAGCGCGAGATCGCCTGGACCCCGGTCCCCGACTCGACCTCGACGTCGTAGCGGAAGCCGCCGTCGCGTGCGAACCAGTCCTGGAGCTTCACGGCCCGCTCGTAGTCGTTCCGGGCGCCCCTGGTGACCGTCAGCGCCGTCGACCGCACGTCGGCGGGCAGCGAGTCGGGGACCCGGGTGTACTCGCTCCTCAGCTTCTGCGGGGGAGCGGAGGCCGCGCCCAGCTGCTCGGCCGTCGGCCGCACGTCCAGGCTCGTGACCTGGTACTCCGCGCCCTTGGTGTTCTGGCCGTCGTCGCCGACGAGCATCCGCCCGGCCGGTTCGAAGCGCCAGCGTCCGCCGATCGCCACCCGGGACGCCGGGTACGGCATCGGGAGCCACTTCTGCTCGTAGGTACGGGAGGCCACGAAGTTGCTCGTCACCTCCTGGGCCCGGACGTCCTGGCCGAGCCCGTCCGGCCACGGCAGCAGCTCGGGCACGTCCTTGATCGGGCGGACCGAGGACTTCCACGAGGTCCCGTCGAACTGGTCGAGCGCCACGAGCCGCAGGTACATGCCGCTGGTGTCGGTCGCGTTGGTCCGGTAGCGGAGCACCTCGCGGTCCTCGGGCTGCCGCAGGTTGTCCTGGATCGAGACCAGCGGGTTCACCGCCGAGATCGTGCCGCCCTTGCCGCCGGCGCCCGGACCCTCGCCCGGGCCGCCGAACAGCCCGCCGGTGAGCCCCGGCAGCGCCAGCGGCACCACCAGCGCGACGCCCATCGCGACCACGCCGATCCGTCGGCCGGTCCGCACCGGGGCGAGCACCTGCCCGCTCTCGGAGACCCCCGATCCCTGGCGGCCGGTGCGCGGCGCGCCGCCGAACACCCGCCCCCACTGCGAGAGCCGGTCGCGGCCCTCGGCGAGCAGGAGCAGCAGGTAGCCGGAGGAGGCCAGCAGGAACCACAGCCAGCTGGCGCCGCCGCCGGACAGGCCGGCGGCCACCGAGTACAGCGCCAGCAGGGGCAGTCCGGCCGGGGCCGCCGCCCGGAAGGTCACCGCGAGCGTGTCCACCAGCAGGCCGATCGCCACGACGCCGCAGACGAGCATGAGGCGGATGCCCTCGGTGTCGGGCGCGGGGATGGCGTACCGGCCGACGTCCTCGGCACCCGCCTGGAACAGCGTGGCGAACCGGGCGAACGCCTCCGGCCCGGGAACCACCCCGAGCAGCGCCTCCTCGCGGGCGAAGACCAGGGTCAGGGCGAGCAGCGTCGCCACGGCCTGGGCCGCGATCGTCAGCGGCCGGGCCAGCGGCACCCGCCGGGTCAGCGCGCCGACGCCGCTCTGCAGCGCGAGCAGCAGCGCCGCGGTGAAGATCCAGGTGGCCGGCTTCACCAGGGGCAGCAGCGCGCCCGAGGCGGTCAGGGTCGCGCCGAAGGCGCCCACCGTCAGCCGTCCGCGCCCGCTCATGACCGTCCTCCCCAGGTGTCGCCCGCGGTGCTCTCCGCGCGCATGCCGCCGGCCTGCTGCCACAGCTCGGCGAGTGCGGCGCCGGGGGGCACGGCCAGTGCCGTCCAGCCCGCCTCCCGCAGTTGCCGCAGCCGCTCCTCGACCGCGCCGGCGACCGCGCCGCCGGTCAGCCAGGATCCGCTGTCCAGCAGGAAGGCGACGGCCGCGCCGCTGCGCTGCCGCATCCGGGCGGCCAGCGCCGCCTGCTCCTCGTCGATGTCGCCGAAGAAGGCGACCAGCAGCCCTTCGTTCCCGCCGCGCAGCACGTCGTGAGCCCGCGAGATCCCGGCCCCGTCGGAGTGGTCGACGACGGCGAGGGTGTCCATCATCAGACCGGCCGCCTCGGCCGAGTCCTGCGACGTGCCCGCGAAGCCCTCGGCGCCGTCGCCCGGCACCGCGGTGCCGGTGTCGGTGAGCAGCCGGACCGAGTAGCCGCGCTCCAGCATGTGCACCAGGGCGGAGGCGGCGCCCGAGACCGCCCACTCGAAGGCCGAGTCGGGGCCCGCTCCCTGGTAGGCGAGGGCGCGGGTGTCGAGCAGCACCGTGCAGCGGGCCCGCTGCGGCTGTTCCTCGCGACGGACCATCAGCTCGCCGTAGCGGGCGGTGGAGCGCCAGTGGACCCGGCGCAG
Source organism: Streptomyces sp. NPDC048338 (assembly GCF_043201055.1). Classification (NCBI taxonomy): domain Bacteria; kingdom Bacillati; phylum Actinomycetota; class Actinomycetes; order Kitasatosporales; family Streptomycetaceae; genus Streptomyces; species Streptomyces sp. NPDC048338. The sequence continues at coordinate 348,317 of NZ_JBICYQ010000001.1, read as the reverse complement.
GTCGTCGCCGTGTCGGTAGGTCCGCGGAATGACGTCGTCGTCCCCGGACAGCGCCAGGGAGCGCTGCCGGCCGTCCCCGTATCCGGCCGCCTCGCCGGCCAGCCGCACCGGGGGCAGCGGCTCGGTCCGGGGCACCACGGTCAGCATGTCGTGGGCGCTGAAGGAGCGGGTCAGCTCGCACATCCCGAACGGGTCGTTCAGGCGCAGCTGGAGCGGCCCCAGGGGGAAGCGTCCGCGCAGGTCGGAGCGGACCCGGTAGGACACCTCGCGCCGGCCGCCCGCCTCGACCCGGTCCAGCACGAAGCGGGGCCTCGGCCCGAGCATGTACGGGACGTGGTCCTGGAGCATCAGCAGGCCCGTGGGCAGCTTCGACACGTTCTCCATGCGCAGATGGACGCGCGCCTCGGAGCCGACCGCCACCCGCTGGGGGGAGAGCCGGCGGCTGCCGGCGACGCGGTAGCGGGTGCGGTGCAGCACGCCGACGCAGATCAGCGGCAGTACGGCGAGCAGGAGTCCGACGCGCAGCAGGTCGCCCTGGCCGAGGACGTAGGCGCAGATCGCGGCGGCGATCCCGGCGGCGAGGAAGGACCGGCCGCGGGTGGTGAGCCCGCCCAGGGCGGCCCACAGACCGCCCTGACCGTCCCCCTGCTGCCCCTCCGGCCCGGCAGCGGTGGTCATCACAGCTGCCGGACGCCGGGCTGCTGCTGGCCGTAGAGCGGGCGGGCGCCCGCGGCGGGGGCCGGTCCGGCGGGGGGCGCGGAGGCAGGGACGGGCGTGCGCTGCAGGATGTCGAGCACGACCTGCTCCGCGGTGCGCCGGTTGAGCTGTGCCTGCGCGGTGGGCAGCAGACGGTGGGCGAGTACCGGAACGGCCAGCGCCTGGAGGTCGTCGGGCAGGACGTACTCCCGGCCGCTGAGGGCGGCGGACGCCTTGGCGGCGCGCACCAGGTGCAGCGTGGCGCGGGGGGAGGCGCCCAGTCTGAGATCGGGGTGGGTCCGGGTCGCGGCGACGATGTCCACGGCGTAGCGGCGGACGGCGTCGGCGACGTGCACCCCCCGCACCGTCTCGATCAGCTTCAGGATGTCGTGGGCGTGCGCCACCGGCTGCAGGTCGTCCAGCGGGGAGAGCGCGCCGTGCACGTCCAGCATCTGGAGCTCGGCCTCGGGGCTGGGGTAGCCGATCGAGACACGGGCCATGAAGCGGTCGCGCTGGGCCTCGGGGAGCGGGTAGGTGCCCTCCATCTCCACCGGGTTCTGGGTGGCGACCACCATGAACGGGCTGGGCAGCTCGTAGGTCTGGCCGTCGACGGTGACCTGGCGCTCCTCCAGGGACTCCAGGAGCGCGGACTGCGTCTTCGGCGAGGCGCGGTTGATCTCGTCGCCGATCACGATCTGCGCGAAGACCGCGCCCGGCTTGAACTCGAAGTCCCGCCGCTGCTGGTCGAAGATGGACACGCCCGTGATGTCCGACGGCAGCAGGTCCGGCGTGAACTGGATACGGCGCACCGAGCAGTCGATGGACCGCGCGAGCGTCTTCGCCAGCATGGTCTTGCCGACGCCGGGGACATCCTCGATCAGAAGATGCCCTTCGGCGAGCAGCACGGTCAGCGAAAGCCGTACGACCTCAGGCTTGCCCTCGATCACTGCCTCCACCGACCTGCGGATGCGCTCCGCTGCGGTGGTCAGATCTGCGAGGCTCGCTCGATCGTCATAGGTCGTCACCCGGCCCTCCTCGGCCCTTCACCGGGCCGGGCGCCACTGACGGCCCGGCCCACCCCGACACACGGACACCGCTGCCCCGGGGGTTTCCGGGTGGTGCCACCCGAGCATTCTTGTTGCCCGTGGCTCGATGTGTCACTTGCCCGGGGACAAAACCGGTGTTTATGCCGGGGTTTGCCGGCTCAAGCCGGGTCGATCTCGCGCAGCAGGCCGGTCGTCACGTCGAAGACGAAGCCCCGGACGTCGTTCGTGTGCAGCAGGAAGGGGGAGGTCCGGACCCGCTGCATCGACTGCCGGACGTCCTGCTCGACGTCGCGGAACGCCTCGACCGCCCAGGACGGCCGCTGGCCGACCTCCATCTCCAGCTCGTGCCGGAAGTCCTCGGTGAGCGATTCCAGGCCGCAGCCGGTGTGGTGGATCAGCACGACGCTGCGCGTCCCGAGGGCGCGCTGGCTGATCGTGAGGGAACGGATCACGTCGTCGGTGACGACACCGCCCGCGTTGCGGATGGTGTGGCAGTCGCCGAGCTCCAGGCCCAGGGCGCGGTGCAGGTCGAGGCGGGCGTCCATGCAGGCGACGACGGCGACGTTCAGGACGGGCCGGGCGTCCATGCCCGGGTCGGTGAAGGCCGCCGCGTAGCGACCGTTCGCCTCGACGAGCCGGTCCGTGACCGTCCGGTCCGACGCTATGGCGTCGGCGGCGTGGGAAGAGTGTGCAGAGGTCGACATGACGTCGACGGTAATGGTCACAGGGCTCACCGGCCCGCTGTGAGAGCGGACAAAGAACGTCAATGAGCCTTGTTGTGAGCTAACCCACAGGCATGAGGTGTCCGGGCCCGTACGGGTGATCTGTCCGGGATGTCGGTGTCGGGTCGCCGGCCGGCGCGACGCGCCAGCCGGTTGATTGACCGTCGGGGCCAGTGGACTAAAGTGACGCGGAGTTCACGGAGACATCGAGCGAATTCAGCGGATTCTCCCCCGCGTGTGCGGCGGTTCGTACGGCTCGGCCTCCTCCCGCTCGCCGGCCGGCCGACGCGCCTTACCGGCGCCGGCCTGCCACTTCCCCTTTCTGCGAGCGGGCGGGGACCCGGTGGTGCGTACCGGCCGCGCCGGATCTGAGAGGGCGCATTGAGCAACGACCGCCACGTCCCGGTGATGCTCCAGCGGTGCCTGGACATGCTGGCCCCGGCCCTGGAGGAGCGCCCCGGCGCGGTGGTCGTCGACTGCACCCTCGGCCTCGGCGGCCACAGCGAGGCCCTGCTCCGCCGGTTCCCCGAGGCGCGGCTGATCGCCCTCGACCGGGACAAGGAGGCACTGCGGCTCTCCGGCGAGCGGCTGGCCCCGTACGGCGAGCGCGCCACGCTCGTGCACGCCGTGTACGACGAGCTGCCCGAGGTCCTCGACCGGCTCGGCGTCCCGCGCGTCGACGGCGTCCTCTTCGACCTCGGCGTCTCCTCGATGCAGCTCGACGAGGCCGACCGCGGCTTCGCCTACGCGCAGGACGCCCCGCTCGACATGCGCATGGACCAGACGACCGGCATGAGCGCGGCCGAGGTCCTCAACACCTACCCGGCCGGTGAGCTCGTCCGCATCCTGCGCGCCTACGGCGAGGAGAAGCAGGCCAAGCGCATCGTCTCCGCCGTCGTGCGCGAACGCGACAAGGAGCCGTTCAGCAACAGCGCCCGCCTGGTCGAGCTGATCCGCGACTCGCTGCCGCAGGCCGCCAAGCGCACCGGAGGGAACCCCGCCAAGCGCACCTTCCAGGCCCTGCGGATCGAGGTCAACGGCGAACTGACCGTCCTGGAGCGGGCGATCCCGGCGGCCGTGAAGGCGCTCGCGGTGCGTGGCCGGATCGCGGTGCTGTCGTACCACTCGCTGGAGGACCGGCTGGTCAAGCAGGTCTTCGCGGCCGGCGCGGCGAACACGGCCCCGCCCGGCCTGCCGGTCGTGCCGGAGCGCTACCAGCCCCGCCTCAGGCTCCTCACCCGCGGCGCCGAGCTCCCCACGGAGGAGGAGGTCGCCGAGAACCGCCGCGCCGCCCCGGCCCGGCTGCGGGGCGCGGAGCGGATCCGGGAGGACGAGACCTCGTGACGGGGAAGGGGCCGCTCAAGGGGCGGGCCGCGCGGCTCGGGCGGCTCATGCCGTCGGGGCCCAGCACCGCCGCCCGCACGCCCTTCGTCCTGCTCGTCGTGGTCCTGCTCGGCGGCGGCCTGATCACCCTGCTGCTGCTCAACTCCGCCCTCAACCAGGGCTCCTTCAAGCTCAGCGAGCTGAAGAAGAAGACCACCGAGCTGACCGACGAGGAGCAGGCCCTCCAGCGGGACGTGGACGACTACTCCGCTCCCGACGCGCTGGAGCGGCGGGCCCGCGAGCTCGGCATGGTCCCGGGCGGCAGCCCGGCGTTCCTCGACCCCGACGGCACGGTGCGCGGCGAGCCCTCCGAGGCCGCCGCCCCCACGCCCGACCCGGCACCGCCCACGGCGAAGCCCACGGCCGGCGCCAAGCCCACCACCGCGGACCCGTCCCCCGACACGCCGGTGCGGACGCCCGCGAGCACCCCCGACACGCCGAAGACGACCGCGCCCGCCCCGACCAGATCCGGCAGGTGACCGCTGTGCCTCCCAAGGAGCCCCCGCGCCGGCGGGTGCCCGGCCCCGCCCGGCCCGCGTCCTCCCGGTCCGGCTCCGCCGGCCGCGGCGCCCGACCCGCGCCACCGCGTGCGGGCGCGCCGCGTTCGGGCGGGTCCCGCGCGAGCGCGCCACGCCGGCCCGCCTCCCGGCCCCCGGCCAGGCCGCGCACGATCCGGCTCGGCAGCCCCAAACCCCGGCTGCGGCTGGTCTCCCTGGGGCTGACCCTGGTGATGCTGGTCTTCGTCGTCCGGCTGCTCCAGGTGCAGGCCGTCGACGCCAGCGCGTACGCCGCCAAGGCCGAGAAGCACCGCTACCAGGAGTACACGCTCTCCGCCGACCGCGGCGAGATCACCGACCGCGCCGGGATCGCCCTCGCGGCGAGCGTCGACGCCTACGACATCACCGCCGACCCCAAGCTCTTCACCCCCGAGGACAGCAAGGTCCGCGACGCGCCGGAACAGGCCGCCGCCCTCCTCGCGCCGCTCCTCGGCAAGGAACCCGCCGAACTCGTCGGGAAGCTCCGTACCCCCAAGTCGCGCTACGTCATGCTGGCCCGCAAGCAGACCCCGCAGGTCTGGAAGCAGATCAAGGACCTCAAGAAGGTCTACGAGCAGAAGGCCAAGGTCTCCCAGGGCGGCAACGGGATCAACCTGCTCGCCGGCATCATCAGCGAACCCAGCACCAAGCGCGTGTATCCCAACGGCGAACTCGCGGCCGGGATACTGGGCTACGTCAACGCCGAGGGCCGCGGCGCCGGCGGTCTGGAGTCCATGCTCGACGCGGAACTCGCCGGCAAGGACGGAAAGATCCGCTACGCCCAGTCCGGGGGCCGCAGGGTGCCCACCGCCGGCTCCAAGGGCACCCCGGCCGTGCCCGGCTCGGACATCGAGCTGACCATCGACCGGGACGTCCAGTGGGCAGCCCAGCAGGCGATCACCGAGCAGGTGCGCGCGTCCCGGGCGGACCGCGGCTACGTGATAGTGCAGAACACCCGGACCGGCGAGGTGCTGGCCATGGCCAACGCCCCCGGCTTCGACCCCAACGACCTGTCCGCGGCCAACGCCACCGCGATGGGCAACGCGTCCCTCCAGGACGCCTACGAGCCCGGCTCCACCAGCAAGGTGATGTCCATGGCCGCGGTCCTGGAGGAGGGCGTGGCGAGCCCGGACACCCACGTCACCGTCCCCAACCGGCTGCACCGCGGCGACCGGCTGTTCAAGGACGACATCGACCACCCCACCTGGTACCTGACGCTCAACGGCGTCCTCGCCAAGTCCAGCAACATCGGCACGATCCTGGCCACCGGCCAGCTGGGCAGGAGCCAGGCGGAGTCCAACCAGGTCCTCTACTCGTACCTGCGCAAGTTCGGCATCGGCAGCCCCACCGGGCTCGCCTACCCGGGGGAGACCCCGGGGATCCTCGCCAAGCCCAAGGACTGGTCGACCTCGCAGCAGTACACGATCCCCTTCGGCCAGGGCCTGTCCGTCAACGCCATGCAGGCCACCTCGGTCTACTCGACCATCGCCAACGGCGGTGTCCGGATCGAACCCACGCTCGTACGCGGCACCAAGGGACCGGACGGCCGCTTCACCCCCGCCCCCGCCCCGAAGCAGACCCGGGTGGTCAGCGCCAAGACCGCCAAGACCCTCGCGCAGATGCTGGAGTCGGTGGTCGGCAACGAGGAGGGCACCGGCACCAAGGCCCGCATCCCCGGCTACCGGGTGGCGGGCAAGACCGGTACGGCCAACCGCGTCGACCCCGAACTCGGCCGCTACAAGGGCTACACCGCCTCGTTCGCGGGCTTCGCGCCCGCCGACGACCCCCAGATCACGGTCTACTGCGCCATCCAGAACCCGACCAAGGGCAGCTACTTCGGCGGCCAGATCTGCGGACCCATCTACAAGAAGGTCATGGAGTTCGCCCTCAAGACGCTCCATGTGGCCCCGACGGGCATCGCGCCCGCCCGGCTGCCCGTGACCTTCGCCGCCAGCGAGTGACGACCCGGGAGCACCAGTGACCACGATCACCCCCGATTCCGGGAACCGGAAATCGAACTCCGGCGACGTCCGGGCCTCTTTTGGCCCCGCGGCGGGTACGCCCGGTACGCTCACCGCCGTGCCACACGCTGATCAGTACCGAACCGCCCCGCCCCGTCCGGAGCAGGCCCGCCCCACACCCCTGGGCGATCTGGCCACCCGGCTCGGCATCGAGACTCCCGGCACCGGCGACGTCTCGGGCATCACCCACGACTCCAGGGCGGTACGTCCCGGGGACGTCTACGCGGCCCTTCCCGGTGCCCGGCTGCACGGCGCCGACTTCGCCGCCCAGGCCGCCGGACTGGGTGCCGCGGCGATCCTCACCGACCCGTCCGGCGCCGACCGCGCCGCCGCGACCGGGCTGCCGGTGCTCGTCGTGGCGGACCCGCGCGGCCGCATGGGCGAGCTGGCCGCCGAGATCTACGGCCGGCCCGGTGAGGACCTCCTCCAGATCGGCATCACCGGCACCTCGGGCAAGACCACCACCGCCTACCTCGTCGAAGGCGGACTCCGGGCGGCCGGCCACGCGACCGGCCTGGTCGGCACGGTCGAGATGCGGATCGGCGACGAGCGCATCAAGTCCGAGCGCACGACCCCCGAAGCCACCGACCTGCAGGCCCTGTTCGCGGTCATGCGCGAACGCGGCGTCGACGCGGTGGCCATGGAGGTCTCCAGCCACGCCCTCGTGCTCGGCCGGGTCGACGGCTGCGTCTTCGACGTCGCCGTCTTCAACAACCTCAGCCCGGAGCACATGGAGTTCCACTCCGACATGGAGGACTACTTCCGGGCCAAGGCGCAGCTGTTCACGCCCGAGCGCAGCAGGCAGGGCGTGGTGAACCTCGACGACGACTACGGCCGCCGGCTGGCCGGCGAGTCCTCCGTCCCCGTCGTCACCTTCTCCGCCACGGGCGACCCGGGAGCCGACTGGCGCGCCGAGGACGTCGTCCTCGGCGCCGCCGAGTCGACCTTCACCGTCGTCGGCCCGAAGGGCGAGCGGATCTCCGCCACCGCCCCGCTGCCCGGCCCCTTCAACGTCGCCAACACCCTCGCCGCGATCGTCACCCTCGCGGTCGCCGGGACCGACCCGCAGACCGCCGCGGACGGCGTGGCCGCCGTGCCCGGCGTCCCGGGCCGCCTGGAGCGCGTCGACGCGGGCCAGCCCTACCTGGCCGTCGTCGACTACGCCCACAAGACCGACGCCGTCGAATCGGTCCTGCGCTCCCTGCGCGAGGTCACCGAGGGCCGGCTCCACGTCGTGCTCGGCTGCGGCGGCGACCGCGACACCACCAAGCGCGGCCCGATGGGCGCCGCGGCGGCCAGGCTGGCCGACACCGCCGTACTGACCTCCGACAACCCCCGCTCCGAGGACCCGCTCGCGATCCTCGTCGCGATGCTCTCGGGCGCGGCGGAGGTGCCCGCGGACGAGCGCGGCGACGTCCTGGTCGACGCCGACCGGGCCGCGGCCATCGCCGCGGCCGTCGCGCGTGCCCGGCCCGGCGACACCGTGCTCGTGGCGGGCAAGGGCCACGAACAGGGCCAGGACATCGCCGGGGTGGTCCGCCCCTTCGACGACCGCCGGATCCTGCGCGAAGCGATTGAACGCAGCCTCAAGAACAGTCAGGGATAAGTAGTGATCGCCCTCTCCCTCGCCGAGATCGCCGAAATCGTCGGCGGGCAGTCGTACGACATACCGGATCCGGCCGCGCTGGTCACCGGTCCCGTCGTCATCGACTCCCGCGAGGTGAAGACCGGCAGCCTCTTCGCCGCCTTCGCCGGCGAGCACGTCGACGGCCACGACTACGCGGTGCGCGCCGTCGAGGCGGGCGCGACAGCCGTCCTGGCCGCGCGCCCCGTCGGCGTGCCCGCCATCGTCGTGGCCGACGTCCAGAGCGCCCTCGGAGCCCTCGCCCGCGCGGTCGTCGAACGCCTCGGCACCGACGTCGTCGCGCTCACCGGCTCCGCCGGCAAGACCTCCACGAAGGACCTGATCGCCCAGGTCCTCCAGCACCACGCCCCCACCGTGTGGACGCCCGGCTCGCTCAACAACGAGATCGGGCTGCCGTTGACCGCGCTGCGCGCGGGCGACGACACCCGGCACCTCGTCCTCGAGATGGGCGCCCGGGGCATCGGCCACATCCGCTACCTCACCGGACTGACCCCGCCGCGCATCGGACTCGTCCTGAACGTGGGGACCGCCCACATCGGCGAGTTCGGGGGCCGCGAGCAGATCGCCCAGGCCAAGGGCGAGCTCGTCGAGGCCCTGCCGCCGGCCGACCAGGGCGGCGTGGCGGTCCTCAACGCCGACGACCCCCTCGTCCGCGCCATGGCGTCGCGCACCCGCGCGCGCGTGACGCTGTTCGGAGAGTCGGACGAAGCGGCCGTACGTGCCGAGAACGTCCGGCTCACAGCGAACGGACAGCCCTCTTTCAAGCTCCACACACCCACCGGGTGCAGTGACGTGACCTTGCGCCTGTACGGTGAGCACCACGTGTCGAACGCGCTCGCCGCGGCCGCCGTCGCGCACGAGCTGGGCATGCCCGTCGAGGAGATCGCCACCGCGCTCTCCGAGGCAGGGACCCTGTCGCGCTGGCGCATGGAGGTCACCGAGCGTTCGGACGGCGTGACGATCGTCAACGACGCCTACAACGCCAACCCCGAGTCCATGCGGGCCGCCCTGCGCGCGCTCGCGGCCATGGGGCGGGCGGCTCAGGCCCAGGGGGGCCGGACGTGGGCGGTGCTCGGCAGGATGGCCGAGCTCGGTGACGCGTCGCTCGTCGAGCACGACGCGGTCGGACGGCTCGCCGTCCGGCTCAACGTCAGCAAGCTCGTGGCGGTCGGGGACAGGGAAGCGTCCTGGTTGCAACTGGGCGCTTATAACGAGGGTTCGTGGGGTGAGGAGTCGGTGCACGTGTCCGACGCGCGGGCGGCGATCGACCTGTTGCGCAGTGAGCTGCGCCCGGGAGACGTCGTGCTGGTGAAGGCGTCCAGGTCGGTAGGCCTCGAACAGGTCGCCCTGGCACTGCTCGACTCCGAGAGCGAGGTTTCCGGCCGATGAGGCAGATCCTCTTCGCGGGGGCCATCGGGCTCTTCCTGACCCTGATCGGCACCCCGCTGCTCATCAAGCTCCTGGCGCGCAAGGGGTACGGGCAGTTCATCCGCGACGACGGCCCGCGCGGCCACGCCGGCAAGAAGGGCACGCCCACCATGGGCGGCATCTCCTTCATCCTGGCCACGCTCATCGCGTACGCGCTCGCCAAGGTCATCACCGGCGAGGACCCGACGTACTCGGGCGTGCTGGTGCTCTTCCTGATGGCCGGCATGGGCCTCGTCGGCTTCCTCGACGACTACATCAAGATCGTCAAGCAGCGGTCGCTGGGCCTGCGGGCCAAGGCGAAGATGGCCGGCCAGCTGATCGTCGGCATCGCCTTCGCCGTGCTCTCGCTGCAGTTCGCCGACCTGCGCGGACTCACCCCGGCCTCCACCCGGCTCTCCTTCATCACCGACTTCGGCTGGGCCATCGGACCGGTGCTGTTCGTGGTCTGGGCGCTGTTCATGATCCTGGCCATGTCCAACGGCGTGAACCTGACGGACGGCCTGGACGGCCTGGCCACCGGCGCGTCGGTGATGGTCTTCGGCGCCTACACCTTCATCGGGCTCTGGCAGTTCCAGGAGTCCTGCGCCAACGCCATGACGCTGACCAACCCGAACGCCTGCTTCGAGGTCCGCGACCCGCTCGACCTCGCGGTCGTCGCCTCCGCCCTGATGGGTGCCTGCTTCGGCTTCCTGTGGTGGAACACCTCGCCCGCCAAGATCTTCATGGGTGACACCGGATCCCTGGCGCTCGGCGGCGCGCTCGCCGGCCTCGCCATCTGCTCGCGCACCGAGCTGCTGCTCGCCCTGCTCGGCGGGCTCTTCGTGATGATCACGATGTCCGTGGTCATCCAGGTCGGCTCCTTCAAGATGACCGGCAAGCGCGTCTTCCGGATGGCTCCCCTCCAGCACCACTTCGAGCTCAAGGGGTGGTCCGAGGTCCTGGTCGTCGTCCGGTTCTGGATCATCCAGGGCATGTGCGTGATCGTGGGCCTGGGCCTCTTCTACGCGGGATGGGCAGCCGAAAAGTGAGCACGGATCAGCAGGTCTCCGACTGGCAGGGCAAGCGCGTCACCGTCGCCGGGCTCGGCGTGAGCGGCATCCCCGCCGCCCGCGTCCTGCACGGCCTCGGCGCGGTCGTGACCGTCGTCAACGACGGCGACGACGAGCGCTCCCGGGCGCAGGCCGCCGAGCTGGAGGCGGAGGGCATCGCCGTCCGCCTCGGCGACGGGGCGACCCTGCCGGAGGGCACCGAGCTGATCGTCACCACGCCGGGCTGGCGCCCCGACAAGCCCCTGTTCGCCGCCGCCGCCGAGGCGGGCGTCGAGGTCTGGGGCGACGTCGAGCTGGCCTGGCGGCTCCGCGGCCCCGGGGCGGCCCCCTGGCTCGCGGTCACCGGCACCAACGGCAAGACCACGACCGTCCGGATGCTCGCCTCGATCCTGGAGGCGGCCGGACTGCGGACCGCCGCCGTGGGCAACATCGGCGTCTCGCTGCTCGACGCCGTCCTCGACCGGGAGACCTACGGCGACCTCGACGTCCTCGCCGTGGAACTCTCCAGCTACCAGCTCCACTGGGCGCCCTCGCTGCGCGCCCACTCGGCCGCCGTGCTCAACCTGGCGCCCGACCACCTCGACTGGCACGGCTCCATGGAGGCGTACGCCGCCGACAAGGGCCGGATCTACGAGGGCAACACCGTCGCCTGCGTCTACAACGCGGCGGACAAGGCCACCGAGGACCTGGTCCGCGAGGCCGACGTCGAGGAGGGCTGCCGGGCGATCGGCTTCACCCTGGCCACCCCCGGCCCCTCGCAGCTCGGCGTCGTCGAGGGCATCCTGGTCGACCGCGCCTTCGTCGAGAACCGGCAGAAGCAGGCCCAGGAGCTGGCCGAGGTCGCGGACGTGAACCCCCCGGCCCCGCACAACATCGCCAACGCCCTGGCCGCCGCCGCCCTGGCGCGCGCCTACGGCGTGGAGCCCAGGGCCGTACGGGACGGGCTGCGGGCCTTCCGCCCCGACCCGCACCGCATCGAACTGGTCGAGGAGATCGAGGGCGTCGTGTACGTCGACGACTCCAAGGCCACCAACACCCACGCGGCGGAAGCCTCGTTGGCGGCCTACGACCCGATCGTCTGGATCGCCGGCGGCCTCGCCAAGGGGGCCACGTTCGACGAGCTCGTCAGCCGGTCGGCCAAGAGGCTGCGCGGCGTCGTGCTGATCGGCGCCGACCGCGAGCTGATCCGCGAAGCCCTGGCGCGACACGCCCCCGAGGTCCCGGTGGTGGACCTCGACCGGACCGACACTGGGGCGATGTCCGCGGCGGTCCGCGAGGCGTCCGGCCTCGCCCGGCCCGGAGACACGGTCCTGCTGGCCCCGGCCTGCGCCTCGATGGACATGTTCGCCAACTACAACAAGCGGGGCGAGGCGTTCGCGGACGCGGTCCGTTCCCTCGCCACGACCGGGCGCGCCTGACCTGACCAGCAAGGAGGTCCGGCGGAGCCGGGCACGACTGGAGGGGACAGCGACCATGCCGAGCAGAATCGTGGGGACCCGTCGGCCGTCCGCCGCACGCGGCGCCGGCCGCACCCCGGCGCCGCCGCGCACGCCACGCGCCGGCGGAGTGCGGCGGACCTTCGAGCAGGCCCGCCGCGCCTGGGACCGGCCACTGACCGCGTACTACGTGATCTTCGGGGCCGGGCTGCTCATCACCACCCTCGGCCTGGTGATGGTCTACTCGGCGTCGATGATCACGGCGCTGCGCTACGACCTGGTCCCCTCGTACTTCTTCCGCAAGCAGTTCTTCGCCGCGATCCTCGGTGCCGCGCTGCTCCTGGTGGCCTCCCGGATGCCGGTCCGGCTGCACCGCGCGCTCGCCTACCCGATCCTCGTCGGCGCCGTCTTCCTGATGGTGCTGGTGCAGATCCCGGGGATAGGGCACGCGGTCGGCGGCAACCAGAACTGGATCTCCCTGGGCGGCCCGTTCATGCTCCAGCCCAGCGAGTTCGGCAAGCTCGCGCTGATCCTGTGGGGCGCCGACCTGCTGGCCCGCAAACAGGACATGAGGCTGCTGACCCAGTGGAAGCACATGCTCGTGCCGCTGGTCCCGGTGACCTTCATGCTGCTCGGGCTGATCATGCTCGGGGGTGACATGGGCACCGCGATCGTGCTCAGTGCGATCCTCTTCGGCCTGCTGTGGACGGCGGGCGCGCCCACGCGGCTCTTCGTCGGCGTGCTCGCCTTCGCCGGCGGGATCGGCTTCCTCCTGATCAAGACCAGCGAGAACCGGTTGAAGCGGTTCGCCTGCATCGGTGCCACCGACCCCGGCGGAGAGGGTGCTCCCTGTCTGCAGGCCGCACACGGCATCTATGCTCTGGCATCAGGCGGATGGTTCGGTTCCGGCCTCGGTGCAAGTGTGGAAAAATGGGGCCAACTACCCGAAGCGCACACTGACTTCATCTTCGCCGTCACCGGGGAGGAACTGGGCCTGGCGGGGACGCTGTCGGTACTCGCCCTGTTCGCGGCTCTAGGCTATGCGGGTATCCGCGTGGCCGGAGGCACGGAGGACCCCTTCGTGAGGTACGCCGCGGGAGGTGTGACCACGTGGATCACGGCCCAGGCCGTGGTCAACATCGGTGCGGTGCTCGGTCTGCTGCCGATCGCCGGGGTCCCGCTCCCGCTGTTCTCCTACGGGGGATCGGCCCTGCTGCCGACCATGTTCGCCGTCGGGCTGCTGATCGCCTTCGCGCGACAGGAACCCGCCGCGAGAGCGGCCCTGGCCATGCGGCGCCCCACCTGGGGGAAGCGGGCCGGGATGAGATGGAAGTCGATGCGACGGCGTGTCAAGAAGCGTCCGTCCGGAGAGCGGTGAATTTCGGTGCATGTCGTACTCGCCGGCGGGGGGACCGCCGGCCACATCGAGCCGGCGCTGGCCCTCGCGGACGCCCTGCGCAGGCAGGACCCGAGCGTGGGGATCACGGCGCTCGGCACGGAGAAGGGTCTGGAGACCCGTCTCGTGCCCGAGCGGGGCTATGAGTTGGCCCTCATCCCCGCCGTCCCGCTGCCGCGCAAGCCCACCCCCGAGCTGATCACGGTCCCCGGGCGGCTGCGCGGCACCATCAAGGCGGCCGAGCAGATCCTGGAGCGCACCAAGGCGGACTGCGTGGTCGGCTTCGGCGGCTACGTGGCCCTGCCGGGCTATCTGGCCGCCAAGCGGCTCGGAGTGCCGATCGTGGTCCACGAGGCCAACGCGCGGCCCGGCCTGGCCAACAAGATCGGGTCCCGGTACGCGGCCGGGGTCGGCGTCGCCACGCCCGACTCCAAGCTCCGCAACGCCCGCTACATCGGCATCCCGCTGCGGCACACCATCGCCACCCTGGACCGCGCCCGCATGCGCCCGGAGGCGCGCGCCGCGTTCGGTCTCGACCCGAACCTGCCGACCCTGCTGGTCTCCGGCGGCTCGCAGGGCGCCCGGCGGCTCAACGAGGTCATCCAGCAGATCGCTCCCGTGCTCCAGCGCTCGGGGATCCAGATCCTGCACGCGGTGGGCCCCAAGAACGAAGTGCCGCGCGTCGACAACATGCCCGGTATGCCGCCGTACGTACCGGTACCGTACGTGGACCGGATGGATCTCGCGTACGCCGCGGCCGACATGATGCTCTGCCGCGCGGGCGCCATGACCGTCGCCGAGCTCTCCGCCGTCGGGCTTCCGGCCGCGTACGTCCCGCTGCCCATCGGCAACGGTGAACAGCGGCTCAACGCCCAGCCGGTGGTCAAGGCCGGCGGCGGACTGCTGGTCGACGACGCGGAGCTGACGCCGCAGTGGGTCCAGGGCAACGTCCTGCCCGTCCTCGCCGATCCGCACCGGCTGTACGAGATGTCCCGCGCCGCGTCCGAGTTCGGCCGCCGGGACGCCGACGAGCTGCTCGTCGGCATGGTGTACGAGGCGATCGCCGCCCACCGGCAGGGATAGGGCGGCAGCGGAAGGCAGGGGACGCCAGGTGGCAGCCGGACCGACGACAGCCGAGAAGAGCGGCGCGAGCAAGCCGGAGGGGTCGTCGGACCGGTCGCCCCGCCCGGGTATCCGGAATCGCCCGGAGGGGCGTTTCCGGGTCCCGGGGCCGCGGTTGCTGATGATCGCCGTTGCCCTCGTCCTGCTCGTCGCGAGCGGGACCTGGGCGCTCTACGGCTCCTCGTGGTTCCGGGTCGAGCAGGTCACGACATCCGGCACCCAGGTTCTGACGCCGCGTGAAGTGGAGGCGGTCGCGGCCGTTCCGGTCGGGGCTCCGCTCGTCTCCGTCGACACCGATGCGATCACGTCGCGACTGCTGCGGGGACTGTCCCGGATCGACACCGTCGAGGTCGTCCGTTCCTGGCCGCACGGAATCGGTCTGAAGGTGACGGAACGCAAGCCGGTCCTCTTGCTGGAAAAGGGCGGAAAGTTCATCGAAGTGGACTCCGTCGGAACGCGATTCGCCACGGTGGACCGCGCGCCGCGCGGAGTGCCGAAACTCGTCCTGGACGTCCCCGCCTCCCCGAGCCTCCGCCGCTTCGACGCGGACCGGCTGCTGCTCGAAGCGGTGGGCGTGACGGGCGAACTCCCGGAGAAAGTCGCCCGGGACGCTCGTGTCGTACGCGTCGCCTCGTACGACTCCATCACTCTGGAGCTCAGCGGGGGCCGTACGGTCTTCTGGGGAAGCGGCGAGGACGGCGAGTTCAAAGCGCGCGTACTGGTCGCTTTGATGAAAGCAACCCCCAAAGCGGGGCACTTCGATGTAAGCGCCCCCACAGCCCCTGCGGCAGCCGGGAGTTGACCTTCATCGTCGCTGGCCAGGACCCTGGTTGGCCAGCGCTACGGGTGATCACATAGGGTGAAAAGAAAAACGGGAGGTTCGGCGTGTTCGTTGAACGTGCGCCACTTGTCGACTTAGTGTCCTGTTCGGAAGAGTCCAGCGAACAGAGACACTGGTAACCCTAAACTTCAACGTTAGGGTTTGGGTCGGCGTTTCGGACCGTCCCAATCGGCATCCGTCGTCGCAGCGCGACTACCACCGCGAAGCGGCGACACGTAACTCGAGGCGAGAGGCCTTCGACGTGGCAGCACCGCAGAACTACCTCGCAGTCATCAAGGTCATCGGTGTCGGCGGCGGTGGTGTCAATGCCATCAACCGAATGATCGAGGTCGGTCTCAAGGGCGTCGAGTTCATCGCCATCAACACGGACGCGCAAGCGCTGTTGATGAGCGACGCCGACGTCAAGCTCGACGTCGGTCGTGAACTCACCCGGGGCCTCGGCGCCGGGGCCAACCCGGCCGTCGGCCGCAAGGCGGCAGAGGACCACCGTGAGGAGATCGAGGAGGTCCTCAAGGGGGCCGACATGGTCTTCGTCACCGCCGGCGAAGGCGGCGGCACCGGCACCGGCGGCGCGCCCGTCGTCGCCAACATCGCGCGCTCGCTCGGCGCCCTGACGATCGGTGTGGTCACCCGGCCGTTCACCTTCGAGGGCCGCCGTCGCGCCAACCAGGCGGAGGACGGCATCGCCGAGCTCCGCGAAGAGGTCGACACCCTCATCGTCATCCCGAACGACCGGCTGCTCTCGATCTCGGACCGTCAGGTCTCCGTGCTCGACGCCTTCAAGTCGGCCGACCAGGTGCTGCTGAGCGGTGTGCAGGGCATCACCGACCTCATCACCACCCCCGGTCTGATCAACCTCGACTTCGCCGACGTCAAGTCGGTCATGTCCGAGGCCGGTTCGGCGCTCATGGGCATCGGCTCCGCCCGCGGCGACGACCGCGCGGTGGCCGCCGCGGAGATGGCGATCTCCTCGCCGCTCCTGGAGGCCTCCATCGACGGCGCCCGCGGCGTGCTGCTCTCCATCTCCGGTGGCTCGGACCTCGGTCTCTTCGAGATCAACGAGGCCGCGCAGCTGGTGAGCGAGGCCGCCCACCCCGAGGCCAACATCATCTTCGGCGCCGTCATCGACGACGCCCTGGGCGACGAGGTGCGGGTCACGGTCATCGCGGCCGGCTTCGACGGCGGCCAGCCGCCGGCCCGCCGGGACAACATCCTCGGCTCGGCCTCGGCCAAGCGCGAGGAGTCGACCCCGGCGCCGCGCGTCACCGAGACCCAGCGCCCGCTGGGCGGACTCGGTACGGTCACGCCGCGGGAGGAGCCGGCCGCGCCGGCCGAGCCCCTGCCGTCGGTCAACGAGTCCCCGGTTCAGCCGCCCGTACCGCCGGCGGTCCCCTCCGCCCGTCCCTACCCGGACACGCAGGCGGAAGAGCTGGACGTCCCGGACTTCCTGAAGTGATCCGGTCGACGTGATAGGGCAGCACGACCACACGAGCGGCGCGCACTTCGCCTTCACCGACAGGTGGGGCGGGGTGAGCGCCGTTCCGTACGAGGAGCTGAACCTCGGCGGCGCGGTGGGGGACGACCCCGCCGCCGTCCTGGCCAACCGGGCGCGAGTCGCCGCGGCCCTGGGGCTCGACCCGGCGCTGGTCGTCTGGATGAACCAGGTGCACGGCCCCGACGTCGCGGTGGTCGACGGCCCCTGGGCCGCGGACCGCGAGATCCCGTCGGTGGACGCGCTCGTCACCGCCCGGCGCGGACTCGCCCTGGCGGTCCTCACCGCGGACTGCACCCCCGTCCTGCTCGCCGACCCCGTCGCCGGGGTGGTGGCCGCCGCCCACGCGGGGCGGCCCGGCATGGTGGCCGGGGTCGTCCCCGCGGCGGTGAAGGCGATGGTCGATCTCGGCGCGGAGCCCTCCCGCATCACGGCCCGGACGGGGCCCGCCGTCTGCGGGCGCTGCTACGAGGTCCCGCGGGAGATGCGGGCCGAGGTCTCCGAGATCGAGCCGGCCGCGTGGGCCGAGACCTCCTGGGGCACCCCGGCCGTCGACGTCACCGCCGGAGTGCACGCCCAGCTCGAACGGCTCGGGGTCCTGGACCGGCGGGCCGACGGGATCTGCACCCGCGAGTCGGGGGACCACTACTCGTACCGCCGCGATCGCACCACGGGGCGACTCGCGGGATATGTCTGGTTGGACTGAGAGAGACATGACGGGCATGACGGGCCGCAAGGCCGAACTCGCCGAGAACCTGGCGCGGGTGGAGGAGCGGATCTCGGCCGCCTGTGCCTCCGCCGGGCGCGAGCGGGCGGAGGTGACCCTGATCGTGGTCACCAAGACCTACCCCGCGAGCGACGTCCGGTTGCTGCACGAACTCGGCGTCCGCGACGTCGCCGAGAACAAGGACCAGGACGCGGCCCCCAAGGCCGCCGCCTGTGCGGATCTGGACCTCCGCTGGCACTTCGTCGGCCAGTTGCAGACCAACAAGGTCCGTTCCGTGACGGGTTATGCGGATGTCGTGCAGTCGGTCGACCGCCTGAAGCTCGTGACGGCACTGTCGGCGGCGGCCGGGAAGGCCGGCCGGGAGCTGGGCTGCCTGCTCCAGGTCGCCCTCGACGCCGAGTCGGGCGCGCGGGGCGACCGGGGCGGCGTGGCGCCGGACGGCATCGAGGAGTTGGCCGCCGCCGTGGACGCGGCACCCGGACTGAGGCTCGACGGACTGATGACCGTCGCGCCGCTCGCCGGTCCGTACGCGGGGCGGCGACGAGCGGCTTTCGACCACCTCATGGATTTGTCGACTGCCCTGCGCGCGACCCGTCCGACTGCGAACATGGTGTCGGCGGGGATGAGTGCGGACCTCGAGGAGGCCGTGGCGGCCGGAGCGACACATGTGCGCATCGGTACGGCGGTACTGGGTGTCCGCCCCAGGCTCGGGTAACGTCGCCAAGCAAGTCGGACCACAGCAGAAAATATGGTCATTCCCACTGATAGGTGGGCAGACCCCGTGGATCGCGGGCACTTGGTGACACTGCGGCCCTTGAGCAAGGGCGATCCACCACAGAGCGGAGGACTCAGAGAATGGCCGGCGCGATGCGCAAGATGGCGGTCTACCTCGGCCTCGTGGAGGACGATGGGTACGACGGCCGGGGATTCGACCCCGACGACGACTTCGAACCCGAACTGGAGCCGGAGCCCGAGCGCGACCGGCGCCACCACCAGCCCCCTCGCCAGCTGGAGCGTGAGGAGCCGGTCCGCGTGGTGGCCCAGGCCGCCCCCCGCGAGCCGGTTGCCCATTCCGCCCCGCTTTCCGCCGAAAGCGGACGCCCGGCTCGCATCGCCCCCGTGGCATCCATCACACCCGAACGCCCGAGCCTGGAGAAGAACGCACCGGTGATCATGCCCAAGGTCGTGTCCGAGCGGGAGCCCTACCGCATCACCACTTTGCACCCGCGGACCTACAACGAGGCCCGTACCATCGGGGAACACTTCCGCGAGGGCACCCCGGTGATCATGAACCTCACGGAGATGGACGACACGGATGCGAAGCGACTTGTCGACTTTGCCGCCGGACTCGTCTTCGGGCTCCATGGCAGCATTGAGCGCGTGACGCAGAAGGTGTTCCTGTTGTCGCCTGCTAACGTCGATGTCACGGCGGAGGACAAGGCCCGCATCGCAGAGGGCGGATTCTTCAACCAGAGCTGAGAACACGAGACCGGAACGGGCCGGCCGCGAGGCCGGGCAAGCGAGAGTAAAGCCAGGGGAGAGGGAAGCGCGGGATGGGCGTCGCACTACAAGTGGTCTACATCGCTCTGATGTGCTTCCTCATCGTGCTGATCTTCCGGCTGGTCATGGACTACGTCTTCCAGTTCGCCCGCGCATGGCAACCCGGCAAGGCGATGGTGGTCGTTCTCGAGGCCACCTACACTGTCACCGATCCACCGCTCAAGCTTCTGCGGCGGTTCATCCCGCCGTTGCGTCTCGGGGGCGTGGCACTCGACCTGTCCTTCTTCGTTCTGATGATCATTGTCTACATTCTGATCTCCGTCGTGAGCAGCTTCGCGAGGTGAATGTGGACGATACGGTCTTGCCGACTGCCGACGACTACGTAGAGGTGAAGTAGAGATGCCGTTGACCCCTGAGGATGTGCGGAACAAGCAGTTCACGACCGTCCGCCTCCGAGAAGGCTACGACGAGGACGAGGTCGATGCCTTCCTCGACGAGGTCGAGGGTGAACTGACCCGCCTGCTCCGCGAGAACGAGGACCTGCGCGCCAAGCTGGCCGCCGCGACGCGTGCCGCCGCGCAGAACCAGCAGCAGGGCATGCGCAAGCCGCCGGAGCCGCAGGATCGTCCCGGCGGTCCCGGTGCCCCCGTGCCCGCCGCCATATCCGGTCCGCCGGTCCAGCAGCAGCCCCCGCAGATGGGCCCGCCGCAGCTGCCGTCCGGTGCCCCGCAGCTTCCCGCCGGCCCCGGCGGACACGGCCCCGGCCCGATGCAGGGCGGCCCCATGGGCGGCCCCGGTCCGATGCAGGGCGGCCCGATGCAGGGCGGCCCCATGCAGGGCGGCCCCATGGGCCAGCCGATGGGCGGCCCCATGGGTCACCCGCAGCAGCAGATGCAGCCGCCGATGCAGCAGCAGGGTCCGGGTGGCGACAGCGCCGCGCGTGTCCTCTCGCTGGCCCAGCAGACGGCCGACCAGGCGATCGCGGAGGCCCGTTCCGAGGCCAACAAGATCGTCGGCGAGGCCCGGTCGCGCGCCGAGGGCCTGGAGCGGGACGCCCGCGCCAAGGCCGACGCGCTGGAGCGGGACGCGCAGGAGAAGCACCGCGTCGCGATGGGCTCGCTGGAGTCGGCCCGCGCCACGCTGGAGCGCAAGGTCGAGGACCTGCGCGGCTTCGAGCGCGAGTACCGCACGCGTCTGAAGTCCTACCTCGAGTCGCAGCTGCGCCAGCTGGAGACCCAGGCCGACGATTCGCTGGCTCCGCCGCGGACCCCGGCCGCGGCCTCCCTGCCGCCGGCCCCGTCGATGGCCTCGGCGGGCGCGGGTGCCCCGTCGTACGGCAACGGCGGCATGGGTGGTGCTCCGTCCATGGGCGGTGGCCCGTCCTACGGCGGCCAGCAGCAGATGTCCCCGGCGATGACCCAGCCGATGGCACCGGTCCGGCCGCAGGCGCCGCAGCCGATGCAGCAGGCGCCGGCGCCGATGCGCGGCTTCCTGATCGACGAGGACGACAACTGACGGCAGGCGGTGGCGTGACCACCGCGTAGCCGTCGGCAGGCTGCAAGGGCCGGGCCCCTGGGAGACCAGGGTCCCGGCCCTTCGCCGTACCCGGGGACGGCGCGGGCCCCTCAGGTCCGCGCGGCCCCGGAAGCCGGGCCGGGACCGCCCGGCCCGGGTGGGCTCCGCACAGGGCCGGTGGCGGATCGTCGCCGACGGGGGGGCCGCGCCCCGCCGCGGATCCGCCGTCGCACGCCCCGCGCACCCGGAGCCACGGCCCGCCCGCGCCTCGCGCCCCGCCCCGCACGCCAGAGGCCCGGCACCCCACCGAGGGGGTGCCGGGCCTCTGGCGGAGCGCCTACGCCTTGCGGAGGCGGAACGTCAGGGAGAGGGACTCGTCCGTGAAGGGGGCGCCGAAGCCGGCGTCCGCCTCGCCCCGGGCGTGGTCCGTCGCCAGGACCTCGTCCGCGATCAGGTCCGCGTGCGCCGTCAGCGCCTCCGTCGTCTCCGCGGAGTCCGACGTCCAGCGCAGGGCGATCCGGTCCGCCACGTCCAGGCCGCTGTTCTTGCGGGCCTCCTGGATCAGGCGGATCGCGTCACGCGCCAGGCCCGCCCGCCGCAGCTCCGGAGTGATCTCCAGGTCCAGGGCGACGGTCGCGCCGGAGTCCGAGGCGACCGACCAGCCCTCCCGCGGGGTCTCCGTGATGATGATCTCGTCGGGGCCGACCTTGATCGTCTCGCCGTCGACCTCGAGCGTCGCCTCGCCGGAGCGCAGCGCCAGCGACAGCGCCGCCGCGTCCGCCGCCGCGACCGCCTTCGCCACGTCCTGGACGCCCTTGCCGAAGCGCTTGCCCAGGGCCCGGAAGTTCGCCTTCGCGGTCGTGTCGACCAGTGAGCCGCCGACCTCGCTGAGCGACGCCAGCGAGGAGACGTTCAGCTCCTCCGTGATCTGCGCCCGCAGCTCGTCGGAGAGCGCCGCGAAGCCGTTGGCGGCCACCAGGGCGCGGGAGAGCGGCTGGCGGGTCTTGACGCCGGACTCCGCCCGCGTCGCCCGGCCCAGCTCCACCAGGCGCCGCACCAGCAGCATCTGCTGGGACAGCTCCGGGTCGACGGCCGTGAGGTCCGCCTCCGGCCAGGTCGAGAGGTGGACCGACTCGGGTGCGTCGGGCGTCACGGGGACCACCAGGTCCTGCCAGACGCGCTCGGTGATGAACGGCGTCAGCGGAGCCATCAGGCGGGTGACCGTCTCGATCACGTCGTGCAGGGTGCGCAGCGCCGCCGCGTCGCCCTGCCAGAACCGGCGGCGCGAACGCCGCACGTACCAGTTCGACAGGTCGTCGACGAAGGAGGAGACCAGCTTGCCCGCGCGCTGGGTGTCGTAGGACTCCAGCGCCTCCGTGACCTGGTCCACCAGCGCGTTGAGCTCGCTCAGCAGCCAGCGGTCCAGGACCGTGCGGTCCGCCGGCGCCGGGTCCGCCGCGGACGGCGCCCAGCCGGACGTACGGGCGTACAGCGCCTGGAAGGCGACCGTGTTCCAGTACGTCAGCAGGGTCTTGCGCACGACCTCCTGGATCGTGCCGTGGCCGACCCGGCGGGCCGCCCACGGGGAGCCGCCGGCCGCCATGAACCAGCGCACCGCGTCCGCGCCGTGGCGGTCCATCAGCGGGATCGGGTCCAGGGTGTTGCCGAGGTGCTTGGACATCTTGCGGCCGTCCTCGGCGAGGATGTGGCCCAGGCAGACCACGTTCTCGTACGAGGACTTGTCGAAGACCAGCGTGCCGACCGCCATCAGCGTGTAGAACCAGCCGCGCGTCTGGTCGATGGCCTCGGAGATGAACTGCGCCGGGTAGCGGCTCTCGAACAGCTCCTTGTTCTTGTACGGGTACCCGTACTGGGCGAACGGCATCGAGCCCGAGTCGTACCAGGCGTCGATGACCTCCGGGACGCGCGTCGCCTCGGCCGAGCAGCCGTCGTGGCCGCAGGCGAAGGTGACGTCGTCGATGTACGGGCGGTGCGGGTCCAGGGACGACTGGTCCGTGCCCGTCAGCCGCGAGAGCTCCTCGCGGGAACCGACGCAGGTGAGGTGGCCCTCCTCGCAGCGCCAGATCGGCAGCGGGGTGCCCCAGTAGCGGTTGCGGGAGAGCGCCCAGTCGATGTTGTTGCTCAGCCAGTCGCCGAAGCGGCCGTGCTTGACGGTGTCCGGGAACCAGTTCGTCTTCTCGTTCTCCTGGAGGAGACGGTCCTTGACGGCGGTGGTGCGGATGTACCAGGACGGCTGCGCGTAGTAGAGCAGCGCCGTGTGGCAGCGCCAGCAGTGCGGGTAGCTGTGCTCGTACGGGACGTGCCGGAAGAGCAGGCCGCGGGCGCCCAGGTCCGCGGTGAGGGCCTCGTCGGCCTTCTTGAAGAAGACGCCGCCGACCAGCGGCACGTCCTCCTCGAAGGTGCCGTCGGGGCGGACCGGGTTCACGACCGGCAGGCCGTAGGACCGGCAGACCTTGAGGTCGTCCTCGCCGAAGGCGGGGGACTGGTGCACGAGACCCGTGCCGTCCTCGGTGGTCACGTACTCGGCGTTGACGACGTAGTGCGCCCCGGTTCCCTCGCCGACGCTCGGGAACTCCACCAGCTCGAAGGGGCGCTGGTACGTCCAGCGCTCCATCTCGGCGCCGGTGAAGGTCTCGCCGGTGGTCACCCAGCCCTCGCCGAGGGCCTTGTCGACCAGCGGCTCGGCGACGACCAGCTGTTCCTCGCCGTCCGTGGCGACGACGTAGGTCACCTCGGGGTGGGCCGCGACCGCCGTGTTGGAGACCAGGGTCCAGGGGGTCGTCGTCCAGACCAGGAGCGCCGCCCGGCCGGCCAGCGGACCGGAGGTCAGCGGGAAGCGGACGAACACGGACGGGTCGACGACCGTCTCGTAGCCCTGCGCCAGCTCGTGGTCCGAGAGGCCGGTGCCGCAGCGCGGGCACCAGGGGGCGACACGGTGGTCCTGGACGAGCAGGCCCTTGTCGAAGATCTGCTTCAGCGACCACCAGACCGACTCGATGTACTCGGGGTCCATGGTCCGGTACGCGTCGTCGAGGTCGACCCAGTAACCCATGCGGGTCGTGAGCTCGGCGAAGGCGTCGGTGTGGCGGGTCACCGACTCGCGGCACTTGTCGTTGAAGGCCGCGATGCCGTACGCCTCGATGTCCTTCTTGCCGGCGAAGCCGAGCTCCTTCTCGACGGCGAGCTCGACGGGCAGCCCGTGGCAGTCCCAGCCGGCCTTGCGGGCCACGTGGTAGCCGCGCATGGTCCGGAAGCGGGGGAAGACGTCCTTGAAGACGCGGGCCTCGATGTGGTGGGCACCGGGCATGCCGTTGGCGGTGGGCGGGCCCTCGTAGAACACCCACTCGGGGCGGCCCTCGGACTGCTCCAGGGTCTTGGCGAAGACCTTGCTCTCGCGCCAGAAGTCGAGAACGGCGTGCTCGAGCGCGGGCAGGTCGACCTGGGCGGGCACCTGGCGGTATTGCGGCGGCGTCATGGGGTGAGCTCCTCCGGCGGACTGCTTCGTTTCCGTCCGGAGGGACGAGAGCGCCGTGCTGCGCGCTTCCCGCGGTACCACCCTCCTTGGCCCCGGGCGTGCGCCCGTGGCCCCCTCATTGGGGTCGCGATGCCGGGTCTACTCGCCTCACGGCTTTCTTCCGGCGGCTCCGGGGTGATGCTTCACATCGGGCTGGCCCCCGGGCTCTCACCGTCCCCGGGTCGCTCATGGCTGCGTACGACGCTACTCGTCCCCATCCAAGCCTTTCGCTGGGCCCAGTGTACGGGCCCCGGAGCGGCGTGGCAGACCGGTTTTCCGGTGACCCGAATGGCCACACCGGGGGCACGGACTTCGGGTGCGCCCATGTGGGGGAGGGGCGTCGTGATTACCGGCCGGGGAGCTGGGCACAACGCAGGCAGGCTCGCCTTGCCGCGGGCATGGGCGGGTGGGAAACGGCGGCGAGCCCCGTTGCCGCGGACCCTGGGCCGATTTATCGTCCCAGCACGATTCGCGAGCAAGATCACAAAATGTGAAGGGGCCGCGACATGGTGGCGAAGAAGACCGCCGCGAAGAAGACCTCGGCCGCCGGCCCCGCCGGTGCGGACGGGGCGGCCAAGGCCGTGAACGGCAAGAAGTCCACGGCCACGAAGAAGGCGGGCACGGCGGCCCCGGCCCGGAAGAGCGCGACCACGACCACGACCGCGGCCACGGGGAGCACCACCGCGAGGAAGACGGCGAAGAGGACCGCCGCCAAGCGGACGGGTGCGAAGCGGGCCGCCGCGTCGGAGGCCGCCGCGTCCGCCGTGGCGGACGGGGCCGTGACGGAGGCGGGGGCGGACGGTACCCCGGTGGGGAAGGCCGCCGCCCGGAAGGCACCGGCCAGGAAGACCGCAGTCAGGAAGAAGGCCGCTTCCGCGGCACGGGTGGAGAAGACAGGAGCCAGGACGGTGGCAGCGAAGAAGACCGCGGGTGGCGTGACGACGGCCGAGGACGGGGCAGCGGTGCCCCAGGCCCGCGCCGGCGAGCTCGCCGTGCGTCCCGGCGAGGAGCCGTGGACGCCCGAGGAGGTCGCCGAGGCCCGTGCCGAGCTGGAGAGCGAGGTGCTCAGACTCCGGTCCGAGCTGCTCCACTCCCAGCAGGAGCTCACCGGTCTGATGCGGGACTCCGGGGACGGCGCGGGGGACGACCAGGCCGACACCGGCACGAAGAACATCACGCGCGAGCACGAGCTGGCGCTGGCCGCGAACGCCCGGGAGATGCTGGAGCAGTCCGAGCACGCCCTGGAACGGCTCGACGCGGGCACGTACGGCCTCTGCGAGGTCTGCGGCAAGCCCATCGGCAAGGCGCGGATGCAGGCGTTCCCGCGGGCCACCCTGTGCGTCGAGGACAAGCAGAAACAGGAGCGCCGCGGCTGACGGTGCCGCACGGCCGTGCCGTACCCTCGTGCACAGTCAGGCACCTAGGTTGAGGGACTCACGTGACAGAGGCGGAGCGCATCATCGGTACGCCGGATCCAGCAGGGGCCGACGAGGCGGCGGCCCCCGCGGAGCTGCCGAAGGGCAGGCGGAAGATCGTCGCGCTGCTCGTGGTGGCGGTCGTCGCGTACCTCGTCGACCTCGGCAGCAAGATGCTGGTCGTCGCCAAGCTGGAGGGCCACGAGCCGATCCGGGTCGTCGGCGACCTGCTGAAGTTCGACGCGATCCGCAATCCCGGCGCCGCGTTCGGCATGGGTGAGGCCTTCACGATCATCTTCACCTGCATCGCGGCGGTCGTGATCATCGTGATCATCCGGCTGGCCCGGAAGCTCTACAGCACCGCGTGGGCCATCGCGCTCGGCCTGCTGCTCGGCGGTGCGCTGGGCAACCTCACCGACCGGATCTTCCGCTCCCCGGGCGTCTTCGAGGGCGCGGTGGTCGACTTCATCGCGCCCGCCCACTTCGCCGTCTTCAACCTGGCGGACTCGGCGATCGTGTGCGGCGGCTTCCTGATCGTCATCCTCTCCTTCCGCGGTCTCGACCCGGACGGGACCGTCCACAAGGACTGAGGGCGGAACCGGTCACCGGCGGCGTCCGGCATACTCGACGGGTGAGTACGAGTCCCGAGGTCCGCACCCTGCCCGTTCCCGATGGCCTGGAGGGCGAGCGCGTCGACGCCGCCATCGCCCGAATGTTCGGGTTCTCCCGTACGAAGGCGGCCGAGCTGGCCGCCGCCGGGAAGGTCCAGGTCGACGGCTCCGTCGTCGGCAAGTCCGAGCGGGTCAGCGGCGGTGCCTGGCTCGAGGTCGAGATGCCCGGCGCGCCGGCGCCGGTCCAGATCGTGGCCGAGCCCGTCGAGGGCATGGAGATCGTCCACGACGACGACGACATCGTCGTGATCATGAAGCCCGTCGGTGTCGCGGCGCACCCGAGCCCCGGCTGGACCGGCACGACCGTGATCGGCGGCCTGGCGGCCGCGGGCTACCGCATCTCCACCTCCGGCGCCGCCGAGCGCCAGGGGATCGTGCACCGGCTCGACGTCGGCACCTCCGGCCTGATGGTCGTCGCGAAGTCGGAGCGGGCGTACACGCTGCTCAAGGCCCAGTTCAAGGAGCGGGTCGTCGACAAGCGCTACCACGCGCTGGTGCAGGGGCACCCGGACCCGATGAGCGGCACGATCGACGCGCCGATCGGCCGGCACCCGAACCACGACTACAAGTGGGCCGTGACCGCCGACGGCAAGGAGTCCGTCACCCACTACGACCTGATCGAGGCGTACCGCGCGGCCTCGCTGCTCGACATCAAGCTGGAGACGGGCCGCACGCACCAGATCCGGGTGCACATGTCGGCCCACCGCCACCCGTGCGTCGGCGACCTCACCTACGGCGCGGACCCGACGATGGCCAAGCGGCTCGGCCTGACCCGGCAGTGGCTGCACGCCGTGCGGCTCGGCTTCGAGCACCCGGAGGACGGCCGGTGGGTCGAGTTCTCGTCCACCTACCCGGCGGACCTCCAGCAGGCGCTGGACCGGATCGCGGCGGAGAGCCAGTGAGCGCCGGCGCGGGCTTCTCGGTACGGGAGGCCGTCGCGCCGGACGACCGCGCGGCCTGCTTCGCCGTCCGCAAGGACGTCTTCGTGGTCGAGCAGCGCGTCCCGCAGGAGATCGAGTACGACTCGTACGACGAGACGGCCGTGCACGTGCTGGCGATCCGTGACGACGGTCTGCCGCTCGGCACCGGCCGGCTGCTGTACGGCGCGGACGCGGCGGGCAAGACCGGCGGCGACGCGGCGGTGGGCTCCCTGGGACGGCTCGCCGTCACCAAGGCGGCCCGGGGCCTCGGCGTCGGCGCGGCCCTGGTGCGCGCGATCGAGGACGCGGCGCGCGGGCGCGGCCTGACGGCCGTGGACCTGCACGCACAGACGCACGCCCTCGGCTTCTACGAGCGCCTCGGCTACGCGGCCTACGGACCCGAGTTCCCGGACGCGGGCATCGCGCACCGGGCGATGCGCCGCTCGATCTGAGCTCCGGCGGCCCCTGGGGGCCGCCCCCCGACGGCCGCGCCGCGAGCGCGGCCGTCGTGCTTTCCGCGCCGTCCGGCTCCCTCCGCCGCCGGCAGCCCGTCGGCACCCGACCGGCGCGGCGCCCCGGCCCGGTCCGCGCCGTCCGGCTCCTTCCGCCGCCGCCGGTCCTCCGGCGGTGTCGCACCCACGGGGTTTTCGTCCGATTCGGGGCGTTCGTGGCAGGGTTGGGACCCTGATCGTCGACGCGCCGGAAGGCGGAGGGCTCCCCGTGGACCAATTGGCCCTGTTGTTCCTGCTGTTGCTCGGCGCGCTCCTCACCGTGCCGCTGGGGGAGCGGCTGGGGCTGCCGGCTCCGGTCCTGATGACCCTGGTCGGGATCGTGCTGGCCTTCCTGCCGTTCGTGCCGAACGTCGACATCCCGCCCGAGTTCATCCTGCCGCTGGTCCTCCCGCCGCTCCTCTACGCCTCCGTGCAGCGCACGTCCTGGCGGCAGTTCGCGGCGAACAGACGGCCCATCTTCCTGCTCGCCGTCGCCCTCGTCTTCGTCACCACGGCCGCCGTCGCCGCCGTGGCGGGCGCCCTCGTCCCCGGGCTCCCCCTCGCCGCAGCCGTGGCCCTCGGCGCCCTCGTCGCGCCGCCCGACCCGGTCGCCGCGACCGCCGTCGCCGGCTCCCTCGGGCTGCCGCGCCGGCTCGTGTCGATCCTGGAGGGCGAGGGCCTCTTCAACGACGTCACCGCCATCGTGCTCTACCACGTGGCCATCGGCGCGGCGGTCGGCGGCTCCTTCTCCTGGGAGGAGGCGAGCGCCGAGCTGGTCCTCTCCGCCGTCGTCGCCATCGCGGTCGGCCTCGGCCTCGGCTGGATCAGCAACAAGCTCATGGCCCTGCTCGGCGAGGCCACGCTGCAGACCGGACTCACCCTCCTCGTCCCCTTCGTGTCGTACGTCCTCGCCGAGGAGCTGCACGGCTCCGGCGTCCTCGCCGTCCTCGTCGTGGCCCTCTACCTCGCGCACCACGCGACCGACGCCGACGACGTCGTGGGGCGGCTCGCCGGGCAGACCTTCTGGGAGATCGTCGACACGCTCGTCGCGGGCATCGCCTTCGGGCTCATCGGGCTGGAGCTCCACGTCGTCTTCGGGACCGCCGAGGGGCACCTCGGCGAGATGATCGGCTGGGGTGCCGCGGTGGCCGGCGTCGTCGTCGCCGTCCGGCTGGTGTGGCTGCTTCCCGCGACCTGGCTGGCCAAGCGGCTGCACACCCGGCGCGACTACGACGAGGAGGTCCCCATGAGCTGGCGGGAGACCGTCGTCATGTGGTGGGCCGGGATGCGGGGGGTGGCCTCGGTGGCGCTGGCGCTCGCCATCCCGCTGCGCACGGACGACGGCGCGCCCTTCCCCGGCCGCGACCAGATCATCTTCATCGCCTTCTGCGTGATCATCGCCACGCTCGTCATCCAGGGTCTCAGCCTGCCCTGGCTGGTGAGGCGGCTCGGGGTGCGGGCCGACACCGACGCCGAGCGGGAGCTGGAGCGGAACCTGGCCATCCGGGCGGCGAAGGCGGCGCGGCGCCGGCTGAAGGACATCGAGGACCTGGAGGAGCTGCCCGAGGAGGTCCAGGAGCGGCTCCTGCGCGGGGCGTTCGACATCGGGGCGCGGATCAGCCCGGACATGCTGGACGAGGAGCGGCGGGCCGCCTTCGCCGAGCGAGCCGGGCGGGTCAAGGCCGTCCAGCGGATCCAGCGGGAGATGATGTCGGCCGCGCGCCACGAGGTGCTGTCGGCCCGGAACGAGCCGGGCGCCGATCCCGAGGTGGTCGACCGGGTGCTGCGCCGGCTGGACGTGCGCAGTCTGAAGTAGCCGCCGTGAGGGAGGATGGCCGCATGGACATCATGCTTTTCCACTCGGTCCACGGCCTGCGCCCGGCGGTGGAGGCCGCGGCCGAGCGGCTGCGGGCCGCCGGGCACGAGGTGCACGTGCCCGATCTCTTCGAGGGGCGGACGGCCGAGACCGTCGAGGAGGGGACGGAGCTCAAGGAGAAGATCGGCAAGGACGAGCTGCTGCGGCGGGCGATCCTCGCCGCGGCCCCGTACTCCGAGCGCGGCCTCGTCTACGCGGGCTTCTCCTTCGGCGCCTCGGTCGCGCAGACGCTCGCCCTCGGCGACGCGCGGGCGCGCGGGCTGCTGATGCTCCACGGCACCTCGGACATCGCCCCGAACGTGACGGTCGACGACCTGCCGGTCCAGCTGCACGTGGCTGATCCCGACCCCTTCGAGTCGCACGACTGGCTGACGTCCTGGTACCTGCAGATGCGGCGGATCGGCGCCGACGTCGAGATCTACCGCTACCCGGGCGCCGGCCACCTGTACACCGACCCGGAGCTCCCGGACTGGGACGAGGCCGCCGCCGAGGAGACCTGGACGCTGGCCCTCGGCTTCGTCGAGAGCCTCTGATCCGATGGAAGAAGGGCGCGGCGGGGGCTCTCCCGCCGCGCCCTTCCCCGGTTGCCGGGCCTCAGCGGGCCCGGCTCCTCAGTGGAGGAACGTTCAGCCTGCGCGGTACGCGGTCCAGGCGCTGCTCATCCGCGCGACCTGGCCGGCGGTGAACTGGTACATGCACGCGTCGTAGGTGTAGTCCATGAAGTTGTGGATGGGGTCCACACCCGCCTTGGACGCGCAGCTGTCGCGGCCGGTCGGGCACTCGTAGGCCGGGCTCTTCTCGGCCGGGGTGTCGCTCACCGAGTCGCCGGATCCGTTGCAGCCGCCCTGGAACGTGTGGTACAGCCCCATCCAGTGGCCGACCTCGTGGGTGGCGGTGTCGCCCTCGTTGTAGTTGGCGGCGGATCCGCCCGGCAGCGAGGCGTCGAGCACGACCACACCGTCCATGGACGGGCTGGAGTTGTACGAGGACGGGAAGGTCGCCCAGCCCAGCAGGCCGCCGCCGAGGTTCGCGGTGTAGAAGTTCAGCGCGCCCGCGCCGCCCTTGCGGAGGGTCTGCTTCATCTGCTTCTCGGCGGTGGAGCCGGAGGTCAGGTTGTACCAGGAGGCGTTGTCCGTGTAGTCGGTTCCGGCCAGGGTGAACTGGAAGTTGGTGTTCACGTTGCCGGTGCCCTGGCCCGCGTACGCGGCGTTGAGGACGGCCATCTGGTTGTTGATCGCGGTGGAGCTGAGCTTGCCGGTCGTGCCGCTGTGGACGACGTGGAAGTAGACCGGGATGTTCACCACGGCCGCGGCGGAGGCGGCGGCGGAGCTGCGGCCGGACGACCGGATCTTGGACAGTCTGTTGGTCAGGTCCGCGTCCATGGCCTTGGCCTGGGCGGCGGTGACCTCGTTGGGCTCGGCGGCGTGGGTGGTGCCGCCCTTCGCCTTGCGGGCGCTGGAGACGGCGTCCGAACCGTCCACGCAGTCCGCGGCGGACGTGCCGGCGGCGGAGGTGGTGAGGGGGGTGGCCGAAGGGGCGGAAAGCGGCGCCAGGGCCAAGGTTCCGGCCATCACGGCAGTGCCGAGCATACGACGTGACATGCGCGGCGATATACGGACAAGAGCACGCACTGGTGACTCCTCGCGGGGGGTGGTGGAGAGGGACTTCCTCGCCATCGCGGGGAGATTACGGGTCCATGTCAGCCGTTGATGAGCATTGATCAAGCCCAATCATTCGTGGTGCATTTCGGGGCAACGGGAAGAAATTCTTGTGCGTCTTCCGGAGTTTGAGACAGGGGCGTAACGAACGGGGTGACGGAGACAGGTGGTGTGTCCGGATTCGATCGTCCGAACCCACCACCCGCCGTGATGATGTGATCTCCCGTTAACAATGCGGATCATGGCCGAAAATCGACCATGACGAGGTGTCAGTGCACCGGCTGGTACACCCGCTCGACACGCTGCGTTCCCGTGGCGGTCCGGTACGAGCGCGCCCAGGCGGTCGTCGCGTCCGTACGGGCCTTGTCGGAGACCGTGTAGTAGTCCATCTGCGCCTGCTCGGCGGTCACGTCGAGGACGCCGTAGCCGTGGTGGTCCATGTCCACCCACTTCACGTGGCGGTTGGCGGCCTTGACCGCCCCGGCGGCCACCACCGACACCGTGCCCGGCGCGACGTGGAGGATGTCGTCGAGGTTGTCGGAGGTCACCGACGTCACCACGAACTCGGTCGCCGCCGACTGCGACAGCGGGTACGTCGCCGCCTTCACCGGCACGTCGTTGGCCCAGGCCATGTGGATGTCACCGGTCAGGAAGACGGTGTTCCGCACCGATCGCTGGGTCAGGTGGTTCAGCAGCTCGCGGCGGTCGTCCGTGTAGCCGTCCCACTGGTCGACATTGACCGCGAGGCCCTCCTTCGGCAGCCCCAGCAGCTCCGCGAGCGGGCCGAGCAGGTGCGCGGGCAGGGAACCGAAGGCCACCGGCGAGATCATCACCGAGGTGCCGACGAGCTTCCACTGGGCGTCCGAGCCCGCCAGACCGGACTTCAGCCAGTCCAGCTGGGCGCGACCGGTCAGGGTGCGCTCCGGGTCGTCGACCGCGCCGCTGCCGACCCCGGCCTGCTGGGAGCGGAAGGAGCGCAGGTCGAGGAGGTGCAGATCGGCCAGTTTGCCGAAGCGCAGCCGCCGGTAGACGGTGCCCTCCGTCGACGCGCGAACCGGCATCCACTCGAAGTACGCCTGCTTGGCGGCGGCGACCCGGTCCGCCCAGGCTCCCTCGGCGCCCGGCGTGTGGTTCTCCGCGCCGCCCGACCAGGCGTCGTTGGCGAACTCGTGGTCGTCCCAGATCGCGACGACCGGGTGGGCGGCGTGCAGTGCCTGCAGGTCCGCGTCCGTCTTGTACTTCCCGTGCCGGGTGCGGTAGTCGGACAGCGAGACGATCTCGTGCCGCGGCTCGTGCGGACGGACGACGTACTTCGCCTCCGGATAGCCGCCGCTGGCGTACTCGTAGATGTAGTCGCCGAGGTGCAGGACGGCGTCCAGGTCCGCGCGGGCGGCGAGGTGGCGGTAGGCGGAGAAGTAGCCGGACTCCCAGTTGGCGCAGGAGACCACGCCGAAGCGGACGCCGGGTGTGGCGGCATCGGCGGCCGGGGTGGTGCGGGTGCGGCCGACCGGGGAGACGGTCCCGCCGGCCGTGAAGCGGAAGTGGTAGGTGGTCGCGGGGCGCAGCCCCCGGACGTCGGCCTTGACGGTGTGGTCGGAGGCGGCGGTCGCGGTGGCCCTTCCCCGGGCCACGGTCCTGGCGAAGGCGCGGTCCTCGGCGACCTCCCAGTCGACCGCGACGTCCGGGCCCGTGCCGGAACCGGGCACGGCGTCGGCGACGGGGGTGACGCGCGTCCACAGCAGGACGCCGTCGGGCAGCGGGTCGCCGGAGGCGACGCCGTGGAGGAATGCGGGGGCCTCGGTCTCCGCGAGTGCGGGGGAGGCGGCGCCCACCAGCGCCGGTGCGGCGACGGCCGTGACGGCGGCGGCCTTCACGACCGTACGGCGGGTGGGGGCAGGGGATATGAAACGACTGGTCACGGGCAGTCAGATTACTGGCCGGTACGCCGAACGGGCAGGCGAAAACCGGAAAGTTCGCCTGCCCGTCGACATCGTGCCGTCCGGCGGTCCCCGCCTGTGTCAGCACGCTCCGGGGGCGGCCCCCGGAGCACGGGCTCCCCGGGCCCTGTCCGGGCCCGAGGAGATCGACAAGACGCCCCTAGGTCGTGTCTGACAAATACCGCCGTCCGCCCGCAGGGCGGGGCGCGCGGCGTCCGGTGCGTGCAATCGCAAGGCGGAGGATCGTCCTCGTACTGGACGTACTTGGATGCCTCCGACAACGCGGCGAGTGTGCGTGCCGGGCGTCGCGCGCCAGGCGGGATTTGTCAGACACGGCCTAGCCCTTGAGGGCCGCGGTGATCGCCGTGTTGAACTGGTCCGCCGTCAGCGGCGGGTTCTCGCTGCCCTCGGCGGTCAGGGCCTTGCCGTCCATCTTCAGCGTCGGCGTGCCCTTCACGCCGCTCGCGTCGAACGCCGCGGACATCTTCATCGCCCAGGCGTCGAAGGTGCCGTCCTCCACGTTCTTCTTGAACTGCGCGTTGCCCTTCAGTGCGGGCACCGAGTCCGCCACCTCCAGGAGGTAGGAGTCCTTGGCGAACTTGTCCTGGGTCTCCTCCGGGTGGAACTGCGTGGAGTAGAGGGCCGACTTGTACTTCAGGAAGGCCTCGGGGCTCACGTCGAGCGCCGCGCCGAGCGCCGACAGGGCGTTCTTCGATCCCTCGCCCTGTGCGGCGTTGTCGATGAAGGTGGCGCCGACGTACTTGACCTTGTACTTGCCGTCCGCGACGTCCTTCTCGACGACGGCGCCGACCTGCTGCTCGAAGGTCGCGCACACCGGGCAGCGCGAGTCCTCGTACAGCTCCAGGGTCTTCTTCGCCTCGGGCTTGCCGATCACGACCGTGGTGCCGTTCGCGCCCTCGGTGTTCCGGGGGGCCGTGACGTTCTTCGCGTCCTTGGCGGCCTCCCACTGCCCGGGCTTGCCCGCCTGGACGACGAGGTAGCCGACGCCGCCGGCGACGGCCAGCAGGGCGACGGCCGACACGCCGACGATCACCTGGCGGCGGGCCTTGTCCTTCTTCGCCTGGCGTTCGCGCTCGACGCGCAGCCGCTCGCGGGCGGCGGCCTTGTTCGCCTGGTTGTTGCGTGCGCTCATGATGTCGATCTCCGTCGGTGTGAGGAAAGAAAAAAGGGGGACTGGTGCTCAGGCGAGGGTGAAGCCCGGGCACGGCGGTCCCCGCCGTCCGACGGAGTGCACGAGGAGACGCGTACGGGACCGGCGCGGCCGGTCCGAGGGAAGCCCGCCGCGACGACCGGACGGGTGGGGCGAGCCGAGGAACGCGGCGACCAGCAGGAGCGGCCGGAACGCGAACGCGGCCACCGCGCCGACCAGCCGGGCCAGTGCCCGCTCGCCGTGCCGCAGCCATGCCGCCGCGCCCAGTCCGACCGCCACGTGGGCGGCGAGCAGCAGCCACGGCAGGGCCGGATCGGGGGTGTGGAGCAGGGCCGCGACACCGCCGCTCTCGGGGGCGGCCACACCGGGCAGCGGGGTTCCCACGGAGCCGCCGCACAGCACGTCCACGCCGACCGCCCGCAGCGAACCGGCGACGGGCCCGCCGGCCGGTCCGTAGCAGACCGCCTGCCCGGTGGTGAAGACCGTGTCGGCGGCCAGTTCCAGCGGCACCAGCAGACCCGCGATCGCGCCGAAACCGCGCTCGCGGCCGGCCAGCGCGTACGCCACGGCGAACACGCCGGCCGAGATCAGGCCCACGGTGATCAGCGGCAGCGGGACCCGGGACAGCAGCACGTGGGAGCCGGCGGACAGCGTCACGACCAGTGCCGTGAAGAGCGCCGCCCGCAGCGTCCTGAGCTGCGTCCCTGATATGTCCATCGCGCTGGAGAGTGTGCCACGTCCTCGTGTAGGACCCTCTTAAGGGGAGCCTGTGAACCGGGTCAGAGACCGGGGATCCGGCCGTTGCGGAAGAGGTCCACGAAGATCTGGTGGTCGGCGCGCGCCCGGGCGCCGTAGCTGTGGGCGAAGTCCACCAGGAGATCCGCGAAGCCGTCCTCGTCGGCGGCGATCGCCGCGTCGATGGCCCGCTCGGTGGAGAACGGCACCAGCGAGTGGCCGCTCGAGTCGTCCGCCGCCGCGTGCATCGTCGCCGTCGCCCGGCCCAGGTCGGCCACGGTCGCCGCGATCTCCTCCGGGTCGTCGATGTCCGACCAGTCCAGGTCCACGGCGTACGGCGAGACCTCCGCGACCAGCTGCCCGGCGCCGTCCAGCTCCGTCCAGCCCAGCCACGGGTCCGCGTGCGCCTGGAGCGCCCGCTGCGAGATCACGGTGCGGTGCCCCTCGTGCTGGAAGTACTCCCGCACGGACGCGTCCGTCACATGGCGGGAGACCGCCGGGGTCTGCGCCTGCTTCATGTAGATCACGACGTCGTTCTCCAGGGCGTCGCTGTTGCCCTCCAGCAGGATGTTGTACGAGGGCAGGCCGGCCGACCCGATGCCGATCCCGCGCCGCCCGACGACGTCCTTGACGCGGTACGAGTCCGGGCGGGCCAGGCTCGCCTCGGGCAGGGTCTCCAGATAGCCGTCGAAGGCCGCCAGGACCTTGTACCGGGTGGCCGCGTCCAGCTCGATCGCGCCGCCGCCCGCCGAGAAGCGGCGCTCGAAGTCACGGATCTCCGTCATCGAGTCGAGCAGCGCGAACCGGGTCAGGGACCGGGCGTCGCGCAGCGCGCCCAGGAGCGGGCCCTCGGCCGTGTCCAGCGTGAAGGGCGGCACCTCGTCGTTCTTGGCGCCGGTCGACAGCGAGTGGATCCGCTCGCGGTAGGCGGCCGCGTAGATCCGGACCAGCTCGGTGATCTGGTCGTCGCTGAGCGCCTTGGTGTAGCCGATCAGCGCGAGGGAGGCGGCCAGGCGCTTCAGGTCCCAGGTGAAGGGGCCGACGTAGGCCTCGTCGAAGTCGTTGACGTTGAAGATCAGCCGGCCCGTGGCGTCCATGTACGTGCCGAAGTTCTCGGCGTGCAGGTCGCCGTGGATCCAGACCCGGCCGGTGCGCTCGTCCAGGTACGGGCCGCCGTGCCGCTCGGCCGCGAGGTCGGAGTAGAACAGGCACGCCGTGCCCCGGTAGAAGGCGAAGGCCGAACCGGCCATCTTCCGGAACTTGACCCGGAACGCGGCGGGATCGGCCGCCAGGAGCTCGCCGAAGGCGGTGTCGAAGACGGCGAGGATCTGCTCGCCGCGTGCGGCGGCGGGCTGGGGGACCGACATCGAGAGTGCCTCCTGGTGCGGGACGTGGCGCAAAATGGTGCGTGACAAAACGGACGGGTGTTCCGTGTCTCTCAACGCGTGACGGTACCCCCGAGTGCCCGGCGACGGAGACTGCGGAGACGTAGACTTCCACGCTGTCCCCCCAGACTGTCCGCAGCCTGTCATCGCCCACCCGTCGCCCGACCGCCCCCTGTACGAGGCGCTTCGCGACGCGTCTTTTCCGGAGGCCTCCCGCCGTGACCAAGCCGCCCTTCACGCACCTCCACGTCCACACCCAGTACTCGCTGCTGGACGGTGCCGCGCGGCTGAAGGACATGTTCGACGCGTGCAACGAGATGGGCATGACGCACATCGCGATGTCCGACCACGGGAACCTCCACGGGGCCTACGACTTCTTCCACACGGCGAAGAAGTCCGGTGTGACGCCGATCATCGGCATCGAGGCGTACGTCGCCCCGGAGTCCCGGCGCAACAAGCGGAAGGTCCAGTGGGGCCAGCCCCACCAGAAGCGCGACGACGTCTCCGGTTCCGGCGGTTACACCCACAAGACGATCTGGGCGGCGAACGCCACCGGGCTGCACAACCTCTTCAAGCTGTCCTCCGACGCCTACGCCGAGGGCTGGCTCCAGAAGTGGCCGCGGATGGACAAGGAGACCATCTCGAAGTGGTCCGAGGGCCTGATCGCCTCCACCGGCTGCCCCTCCGGCGAGCTCCAGACCAGGCTCCGCCTCGGCCAGTTCGACGAGGCCCTGAAGGCCGCCTCCGAGTACCAGGACATCTTCGGCAAGGACCGGTACTTCCTGGAGCTGATGGACCACGGCATCGAGATCGAGCACCGGGTCCGCGACGGACTCCTGGAGATCGGCAAGAAGCTCGGCATCCCCCCGCTGGTCACCAACGACTCGCACTACACCTACGCGCACGAGGCCGGCGCGCACGACGCCCTGCTCTGCATCCAGACCGGCAAGAACCTCTCCGACCCGGACCGCTTCAAGTTCGACGGCACCGGCTACTACCTGAAGTCCACGGACGAGATGTACGCCATCGACTCCTCGGACGCCTGGCAGGAGGGCTGCGCCAACACGCTCCTGGTCGCCGAGCAGATCGACACGACCGGCATGTTCGAGGCCAAGAACCTCATGCCGAAGTTCGACATCCCGGACGGCTACACCGAGGTCACCTGGTTCCGCGAGGAGACCATGCGCGGCATGCACCGCCGCTTCCCGGGAGGCATCCCGGACGACCGCATGAAGCAGGTCGAGTACGAGATGGACACGATCATCTCGATGGGCTTCCCGGGCTACTTCCTCGTCGTCGCCGACTTCATCATGTGGGCGAAGAAGCAGGGCATCGCGGTCGGTCCCGGCCGAGGCTCCGCGGCCGGTTCGATCGTCGCGTACGCCATGGGCATCACCGACCTCGACCCGATCCCGCACGGACTGATCTTCGAGCGCTTCCTCAACCCCGAGCGCATCTCGATGCCCGATGTCGACATCGACTTCGACGAGCGCCGGCGCGTCGAGGTGATCCGCTACGTGACGGAGAAGTACGGCGCCGACAAGGTCGCCATGATCGGCACGTACGGCAAGATCAAGGCCAAGAACGCGATCAAGGACTCCGCCCGCGTCCTCGGCTACCCGTACGCCATGGGCGACCGGCTCACCAAGGCCATGCCCGCCGACGTCCTCGGCAAGGGCATCGACCTCAACGGCATCACCGACCCCTCGCACCCGCGCTACAGCGAGGCCGGCGAGATCCGGTCGATGTACGAGAACGAGCCCGACGTGAAGAAGGTGATCGACACCGCCCGCGGCGTCGAGGGCCTGGTCCGGCAGATGGGCGTGCACGCGGCCGGCGTGATCATGTCCAGCGAGCCCATCGTCGACCACGCCCCGATCTGGGTGCGCCACACCGACGGCGTGACCATCACGCAGTGGGACTATCCGCAGTGCGAGTCGCTCGGCCTGCTGAAGATGGACTTCCTGGGCCTGCGGAACCTGACCATCATGGACGACGCCGTCAAGATGGTGAAGGCCAACAAGGGCATCGACCTCGACCTGCTGGCCCTGCCGCTGGACGACCCGAAGACCTTCGAACTGCTGCAGCGCGGTGACACCCTCGGCGTCTTCCAGTTCGACGGCGGGCCCATGCGCTCGCTGCTGCGGCTGATGAAGCCCGACAACTTCGAAGACATCTCCGCCGTGTCCGCCCTGTACCGGCCGGGCCCGATGGGCATGAACTCGCACACGAACTACGCCCTGCGCAAGAACAAGCAGCAGGAGATCACCCCGATCCACCCGGAGCTGGAGAAGCCCCTCGAAGAGGTGCTCGCGGTCACCTACGGCCTGATCGTCTACCAGGAGCAGGTGCAGAAGGCCGCCCAGATCATCGCCGGGTACTCGCTCGGCGAGGCCGACATCCTCCGCCGCGTGATGGGCAAGAAGAAGCCCGAGGAGCTGGCGAAGAACTTCGTCCTCTTCCAGAAGGGCGCCCGGGACAAGGGCTACAGCGACGAGGCGATCCAGGGTCTGTGGGACGTCCTGGTCCCGTTCGCCGGCTACGCCTTCAACAAGGCGCACTCCGCCGCGTACGGCCTGGTCTCCTACTGGACCGCCTATCTCAAGGCGAACCACCCCGCCGAGTACATGGCGGGCCTGCTGACCTCGGTCAAGGACGACAAGGACAAGTCGGCCGTCTACCTGAACGAGTGCCGGCGCATGGGCATCAAGGTGCTGCCGCCCAACGTCAACGAGTCCGAGTCGAACTTCGCCGCGCAGGGCGACGACGTGATCCTCTTCGGCCTGTCCGCCGTCCGCAACGTCGGCACCAACGTCGTCGAGTCGATCATCAAGTCGCGCAAGGCGAAGGGGAAGTACAGCTCCTTCCCCGACTTCCTCGACAAGGTCGAGGCCGTCGTCTGCAACAAGCGGACCATCGAGTCGCTGATCAAGGCCGGCGCCTTCGACGAGATGGGGCACACGCGCAAGGGCCTGGTCGCCCACCACGAGCCCATGATCGACAACGTGGTGGCCGTCAAGCGCAAGGAGGCCGAGGGGCAGTTCGACCTCTTCGGCGGAATGGGCGACGAGGCGAGCGACGAGCCCGGCTTCGGCCTCGACGTGGTCTTCTCCGACGTCGAGTGGGAGAAGTCGTACCTGCTCGCCCAGGAGCGCGAGATGCTCGGCCTCTACGTCTCCGACCACCCGCTCTTCGGCATCGAGCACGTCCTGTCCGACAAGACGGACGCGGCGATCTCCCAGCTCACCGGCGGCGAGCACAGCGACGGCGCGGTCGTCACCATCGGCGGCATCATCTCCGGCCTCCAGCGCAAGATGACCAAGCAGGGCAACGCCTGGGCCATCGCCACCGTCGAGGACCTGGCCGGCTCGATCGAGTGCATGTTCTTCCCGGCCACCTACCAGCTGGTCTCCACCCAGCTGGTCGAGGACACGGTCGTCTTCGTGAAGGGCCGCCTCGACAAGCGCGAGGACGTGCCCCGGCTGGTCGCGATGGAGCTGATGGTCCCCGACCTGTCCAACGCCGGCACCAACGCGCCGGTGATCCTCACCATCCCGACGGTGAAGGTCACCCCGCCGATGATCAGCAGGCTCGGCGAGATCCTCGGACACCACAAGGGCAACACCGAGGTCCGGATCAAGCTCCAGGGCCCGCGGACGACCACCGTGCTGCGGCTCGACCGGCACCGGGTGCAGCCCGACCCGGCGCTCTTCGGCGACCTGAAGGTGCTGCTCGGCCCGTCCTGCCTGGCCGGATAGCGCCGGTCCCGCACGCGGACACCGGAAGGGGCGCGCCCGTCGTCACGGGTGCGCCCCTTCCGGTGCCTGCGGTCGATCAGTTGTGACCGAAGCGCTTCTGCCGCCCCTTGCGGGCCATGTCGCCCGGAGTCACCTGCGAGGCGCGCTGCTCCGCCTGCGACTCCATCGAGGACTGCTGCGCCTGCTGGGCGCCGCGCTCGGCCTGCGACTGCGGCTGCTGACTGCGGTTCTGCTTTCGATTCTTGGCCATGGTGATGCCTCCTCAAGGGGATCTCGGGGCCAGGGCCGCTGTCAGCCTCACATGCCGGGCAATACGCCGCATTTTGGATCATCACCGACAGTGAGCGGTCGGACGGGCCGCGCCGCCGCGTGACATCCGCCACGCCGATGATCGAGTTCCGGCCGTCAACGTCCCCACGGTCGGGCAGACTCGGAGCACTCCGAAGCACTCCTGATCCCGAGGTTCCCGAAAGAAGGTGGGACACGTGGACCGCTGCGTCGTTCTGGTGGACGCCGGCTATCTGCTGGGCGCCGCCGCGAGCCTCCTCGCCGGGGAACCGGCCCGCTCCAGGATCACCGTCGACCACGCCGCGCTCATCCAGGGGCTGCGCGAAGGGGCCGAGGCGGACACGGAGCAGCCCCTGCTGCGCATCTACTGGTTCGACGGCGCACCCGACCGGGTCCCGCAGCCCGAGCACCGCCGGCTGCGCGTGATGCCCCGGGTCACCGTCCGGCTCGGTGCCCTGACCCGCAGCGACGGCCGGTGGGCGCAGAAGGGCGTCGACGCGGCGATGCACGCCGAGCTCACCGAGCTGGCACGCAACCGCGCCTGCTCCGACGTGGTCCTGGTGACCGGCGACGGCGACCTGCTGCCCGGCCTGATGTCCGCCAAGGAACACGGCGTCGCCGTCCACCTCTGGGCCGTCCAGGCCGCCGACGGCGACTACAACCAGTCCGAGGACCTGGTCGCCGAGGCGGACGAGCGGCGCGTCCTCGACCGGGCGTGGATCACCCGCGCCATCCGCGCCAAGGACCTCACCGGACTGTGCGCCCCGCCGCCGGCCCCCCGCCCCGAGATCGCCGCGATCCTCTCCGCCCCGCTCCCGGAGTCGGCGCTCGCCGCCTCCGCCGAACGGGCCGCCGAGGCGCAGGCCGCGGCCGCCGCGGCGGGCCACCCGGCCCCGGACGCCGCCACGCCGGCGCCCGCGGCCGACGGGGCGGCGGCGGTGCCCGCTCCGGCTCCCGGCCGGGGCGTGCCCACGCCCAAGGACCTCGCCGGACTGCGCGGACCCGGCAGCCCGGCCGCCGTCCCGCCCGCCGGCGCCACCCTGCGCTGGTCCTCCGACAAGGGCTGGATCGAACGCCCCGGCAGCGCCCTCGGGGAACCGCCCGAGACGGCGTCGCTGCCCACGCTCGCCCAGCTCACCAGCGCCGAGCAGCGCTGGGCCGACCGGGAGGAGGACATCACCACCGTCGGCGGCGACCCCTTCGAGGTCGGACAGGTGTTCGCCCGTCGTTGGATGGAGCGACTTCCCGAGCAGAGCCACGTCCAGAAGCTGGCCACCATGTACCCCCGCGTCCCGCACCGCATCGACGGCGAACTGCTCCGGTACGCGGCCAGGTTCGGCCTGCTCGCCCACAAGGACGACCAGATCGACGAGCACGACCGGTACGCGATCCGGGCCGGATTCTGGCGCGAGATCGATGTCCGGGCCGCCGCGGAGCACGCCCCCGCGGGGGATTAGGGCCGGGGACCCCGTAGGCTCATCCCTCGTGAGTACGGTGTGTGTGGTGCGGGATCTGGTCAAGACGTACCCCGCCACGCGCGGCAGGCGCGGGGCGCCCGCGACCCCCGAGGTCCGCGCCACGGACGGGATCAGCCTGGACGTCCGGGGCGGCGAGATCTTCGGCCTGCTCGGACCCAACGGCGCCGGCAAGTCCACGCTCGTGCGCCAGCTGACCGGACTGATGCGCCCGGACTCCGGGACCGTCGAGCTGCTCGGCCACGACCTCGTACGCCATCCGGAGCGCGCCGCCCGCCTCCTGGCCTACCTCGGCCAGGAGTCCACCGCGCTCGACGAACTGACCGTCGCGCTCGCCGCCGAGACCACCGGCCGGCTGCGCGGACTGTCCGCCAGGGACGCGCGGGCCGAGCGGGACGCCGTCCTGGACGAACTCGGCCTGACCGGACTCGCCGGACGCCCCCTGAAGAAGCTCTCGGGCGGGCAGCGGCGGCTCGCCTGCGTCGCCGCCGCCCTGATCGGGGCCCGGCCGGTACTGGTCCTCGACGAGCCCACCACCGGCATGGACCCGATCGCCCGGCGCGCCGTGTGGTCCGCGGTCGACCGGCGGCGCGCCGAGCACGGCACCACCGTCCTGCTGGTCACCCACAACGTGATCGAGGCCGAGACCGTGCTGGACCGGGTCGCCGTCCTCGAACGCGGCCGGGTCATCGCCTGCGACACCCCGGCCGGGCTCAAGGAGCGCGTCGCCGGAGAGGTCCGGGTCGACCTGGTGTGGCGCGAGCGCGCCCCGCTGGACGTGCCGGAGGTCGCCGCCCTGCGGCCCTCCGCCCAGGAGTCCGGCAGGCGCTGGACCCTGCGGCTGGCCCCGGACGAGGCGCGGGCCGCCGTCGCCGCGGTGACCGGCGGCGCGGCCTTCGCCGCGCTCGACGACTTCACCCTGGCGACACCCAGCCTGGAGGACGTCTACCTGGCGCTCGGCGGCGCGACCGAGGGACTGGTGAAGGCGTGACGCACCCCGTGAACGTCAGGAGCTGTACGCAGTGAGTACCGTGCCCGCCGAGGCCCTGCCGACCGGCGCCCTCCCGGCCCGGGCGCCCCGCCTGGACGAGGAGGACGGCGCCGCGCCGCTCGCGCCGCGCGCCCGGCTGCTGCCGGCGCTCGCCGCGGTGTACCGCGCGCAGCTGTCGCGCGCCCGGGTCTCCCGCATCCCCCTGCTCTTCGTGGCGACGTTCCAGTCCATCGGGATCATGATCCTGATGCGGGGCGTCGTCGACGGCGGCTCGGAGGCCCGCGCCGTCGTGGCCGGCTCCGCCGTGCTCGTCGTCGCCTTCGTCGCGCTGAACCTGCTCGCCCAGTACTTCGGGCAGCTGCGGGCCGGCGGCGGCCTGGACCACTACGCCACGCTGCCGGTGCCGCCGGCCGCGGTGGTGCTCGGCGCGGCCGGGGCGTACGCCTCCTTCACCGTGCCGGGGACGGTCGTGACCGCGGTCGCCGGCTCCGTCCTCTTCGGGCTGCCGCTCGGGAACCTGTGGATCCTCGCGGCCGTCGTGCCGCTCGCCGGGGCCGCCCTCGCCGGGCTCGGCGCGGCGCTGGGGCTGCTCGCGCCCCGTCAGGAACTGGCCACGCTGCTGGGACAGCTCGGCATGTCCGCGGCCCTGCTGCTCGGCGTGCTGCCCGCCGAACGGCTGCCCGGGGTGGTCGGCTACGCGCGGGACCTGCTGCCGTCCACGTACGGCGTGGAGGCGCTCGCCCGCACCTTCGACCCGCATCCGGACTGGGCGGCGGTCGGTCTCGACCTCGCCGTCTGCGGGGCGGTCGGCGTGGTCTCGCTGGCCGTCGCCACCTGGGCCTACCGGCGGGCGGCGGTCCGCTGAGGCGGCCCCCCGGGGTACCTGGCACGATGGCGGGGTGACCGCACCTCTGACTCCGCCTCACCAGCCGCCCTCGAACGGCGCCGACGCCTCCTGGCCCGCCCCCTACCCTCCGCTGTCCGGGAAGGACGAGGTCCCGAGCACGGCGAAGGAGCTCCGGCAGGCCGCCGTGGTGGCCGCGGTCTCGACGGTCGCGGGCGTGGCGCTGGGCCTGCTGTGGCTGTGGCTCGCCCCCCGGGTGTCGCTGATCTCGGACGGCAAGGCGGTCTTCCTGCGTCACAGCGAAGGGGAGTCCGCGATCGGCGCGGACGGCACGTTCGTGCTCCTCGCCCTGGGCTTCGGCGCGGTC
Source organism: Streptomyces sp. NPDC048338 (assembly GCF_043201055.1). NCBI lineage: Bacteria > Bacillati > Actinomycetota > Actinomycetes > Kitasatosporales > Streptomycetaceae > Streptomyces > Streptomyces sp. NPDC048338. Next base: position 304,245 of record NZ_JBICYQ010000001.1, on the reverse strand, counting down.
GCCGCGGGCCTCGTCTTCTTGTTCCACCGCTACGGCGGGGTGGCGCTGGTGCTCGCGCTGGCGGTCGGCGGCGTGCTGGGCTCGCTGCTGGGCTGGGGTGTCGGGACGTTCCTGGGACCGACGCACGACGTGGTCGCCCATGCCAAGTCGGTCGGCCCGAACGTCGTGTTCGACGCACCGCTGAAGCTGAAGATGTGGGGCGCCGCGATGCTGGCCTGGCCGCTCGCCGCGATGATCGTCCACCTGGCGCTGACGGCGGTGCTGGGCCCGCGCGACCCGGAGCCCGAGTGGCCCGACGCGTCGACGCCCCCGCCGGCCCAGGGCTGACACCCGCTCGCGGCAGGGGCCGGGGCACCCGCGGGCGCCCCGGCCCCTGCCCGTGACGTACCCGCGCCGCCGTCCCGCCGTGCCCTGGACCCGGAGGCCGCGCGGGGCGGGTCAGCCGCGGCCGATGGGCGCCACCACCGCCGACGTGAGGGCGGTGAGCGCCGCCGGGGCGAGTTCCACCTCGAGACCGCGGCGGCCGGCCGAGACGCAGATCGTCTCGTGGCCGTCGGCCGAGGCGTCGAGGACCGTGCGCAGGCGCTTGCGCTGGCCCAGCGGGGAGATGCCGCCGCGGACGTAGCCCGTGGTGCGCTCGGCCGCCGCGGGGTCCGCCATCGCGGCGCGCTTGCCGCCGACCGCCGAGGCGAGCGCCTTCAGGTCCAGCTGGCCGGCCACCGGCACCACCGCCACCGTCAGTTCCCCGTCCACGTCCGCGACCAGGGTCTTGAAGACCCGGTCGGGGGAGACGCCCAGCGCCTCGGCCGCCTCCTCGCCGTAGCTCGGGGAGGCCGGGTCGTGGTCGTAGGCGTGGAGCGTGAAGGGGGTTCCCGACGCCGCCAGGGCGACCGTCGCCGGTGTGCCGCCCCCGCCCTGGCCCGCCTGCTTCCTCTGCTTCTTCGCCATCGGACTCCTCGGTCAGTTCGGGCTCGTGGGCCCCGTCGTCAGGTCCACCGCCGGCAGCGACGGCAGGTGCCGCAGCACCGCTGTCTCGGCGCGCAGCAGCGTCAGCTCCTCGCGCAGCCGGGTCGCCGTGTCCGGGGCCTGGAGCAGCCGCTGCTTCGCCGGGGTGTCCAGCACCGCCGCCGCCGCGACCAGGTACGACACCACCGACGGCTCGTCCGGCAGGTCGCTCGTCGTCAGGGACCGCTCCCGGGCGCCCGCGAGGCGCTTCTGGTAGTTGCGGAACGCCCGCAGCACCCCCTCGGCGAGGGTGCCCGCCTCGTCGCCCTGCTCCTCCGGGATCTCCTCGACCTCGGCCACCAGGAAGGGCCCGCTCGCGTCGACGGACAGCAGCTTCACCCGGGTCGTGCCGGTCACCATCACCTCGAAGCTGCCGTCCTGGCGCTCCCGGATCGACGCTGCGTCGGCGACGCAGCCGACCCGGTGGAAGGCCTGGATCGGGTCGGGGCCGAAGCCCGCCGCGGGGCCCTTCTCGGGCTGGGCCGTCGGGTCCGGCAGGCCCGGCAGGGTCGGCGCGACCTCACGGCCGTCGCGGATCGCCACGACGGCGAAGCGCCGCGGCTCCGTCTCGTCGGTCTTGAGCAGCTCGCGCATCATGGCGCGATAACGCTCCTCGAAGACGTTCAAGGGCAGCACGAGGCCCGGGAACAGCACCGTGTTCAGCGGGAAGAGGGGGAGACGAGCGGTGGTCACAGCGGTCAAGCGTAATGGCCGTCGGCCCGGCCTCGACCGGCCCGTCCACGACGGACCGGACCGAGCGGGATCGAACGGGCCACTTCGAGCCGTACCCCGTCCCTCGCCTCCAGGAACCTGCCGAGCGGATCCTCGCTCACCAGCGTCCACGGGAAGGACGTCGCGTAGGGCCCGATCCGCCGGAACTGCTCCAGCGCCTCCGCGTCGCGCCGGCGCCGCAGCAGGATGTAGACCAGCAGGTTGCGGACCTCCGCGGGCCACGGATCGGCGGTCGGGTACTCCGCGGACAGCGCGACGGCCCGGTCCGCCGCCGCGTCGATCCGGTCCTCCCGGACGTGTCCCGTCCCGGAGAGCAGCTGGGCGAAGGCCGCGCGCGCCGGCAGCGCCTGGATCAGCGAGCCCGGCAGCGCGTCCTCGGCCGCCTGCTCGGCGAAGTCGAAGCACTCGCGGTGCGAGCCGTACCACTGGGCCGAGAGGTACTTGAGCGCGGCGACGTGGCAGCCGTAGTGGTGCGGGGAGCGGCGGACGGCCTGCTCCCACAGCGACTCGAAGACCGTGTGGCTCGCGTGCGTGCCGCGGGCGTGGTCGAGGGCGATGCGCCACGGCACCGGGTCGCGGGGCGCGGCCTCCGCGGCGGCGTCGATCAGCGGCGCGAGCTCGCGCAGCCGCTCGGCGCGGGCCGGCGACTCCCAGGCCCGGCGGACCTCCAGCTGGGCCTTCACGAGGAGGGCGTCGGGGTCGCGGGGCGTGGTGGACAGCCAGTGGGCCAGCCAGGCGTCGCGGCTGTACGCGAAGGTGGCGAGCCGGGCCACGTAGCGGTCCCGGTTCTCCCACTCGGCGGCGTCCCGGGTGGTCGCGAGCAGCTTGGCCGCCGGCTCGGGATCCGCCAGGGCGGCGGCGACCAGAGCCGGGGCGAGCCGTTCGTCCGGCACGTCGAGCAGCACGTCGTCGTCCGGCGGCATCGCGGCGCTGAGCCGCGGTGCGTGCCGGACCATCCGGGCGGTGCCGATCAGGGCGCGGAGCATTGACATGGTGCGGACCATTGAAAACCGCAGGTGGAGACGGCGCCAGTGGGGGACTGTGAAGCTTTGGTGGCGGCGGGAAAGTTGTCCTGTCCGAGGTCAAGACACCGTAAAGAAAGAGGCGGGCTTCGACAGAACCCGCCCCCCTCTTCACTCACGCTACCCCCGACTCAGCAGCCTCGACGCTCCCGCCGCCACCGTGGTGGCCAGCACCCAGCCCAGCAGGATCAGCGCCGTCGAGGCCCACTGCCAGGCGCCTTCGAGACGCCAGTAGCCGTCCTGGCCGAGGTTGATCACCGGCAGCAGCAGATCCAGCGCGTAGAGCGTGGCGCTCCACCGGGGGGCCTCACCGGCCTTCATCGGCTGGGGCTCGTAGTGCGAGAAGGCGACGGCGCCCGCCGCCCACAGCACGGCCATCCACAGCGCCGCCCGGCCCGGCCGGTAGCCGTACGCCACCGTCCAGTCCTGGAGGTACCCCCACAGCTTCCCCGCCACCGGCAGCGTCTCCCGGCGCCGGCGCTGCTTGGCCAGCAGCACCACCCGCGCGTCCGCGTCCTCGCCGCTGTTGCGCAGCACCGCCGCGAGCCGTTCGTACGGCTCCGGCGCGTACTCCGGGGTCGCCGCCGCCACCCACTCCAGGCGGCGCGCCAGCGGGAAGTGCCCGTACGGCACGAGGTTCTCGTAGACGAAACCGTTCATCGCGAGACCGCCCGGGCCCGGCCAGCTGGTCGACAGGTCGATCAGGGTCACGATCTTCGCGCCGTTCAGCACCACCCGCCCCTCCTCCGGGCGCTCCCCGTTGAACCGCAGCTCCGGAGTCACTATCCGGCGCAGCGACACCTCCTCGCGGTGCGCGCCGTTCAGCAGGAACCGCGCGTAGTGCAGGTCCACCGCGTCCCCGAACCGCCCGTCGTCCAGCCGCACCCCGCCATGGCACTCCACGGGCCTGCGCCGGGCCCCGCTCACCGGCGTGTAGCCGACGCCGTACGGGGGAGTGGCCATCGCCTGCCCGCCCGTGCCCCCGGCGGTACCGCCGCCGGCGCCCTCGTACACCCAGGCCGCGTTCAGGTAGAGCGAGCGCTCCACCGTCAGCTGCGGCGCGTTGAGCGCCCGCCGCTGCTGCGCCCCGCGCAGCACGCTGCCGCGCAGGCTGAGCGAGACCCCGACCTTGGCCCCGCGCAGGCTCAGCTCCCCGTGCGTCTCGATCAGCTCCGCCTGGAGGTCCTGCGCCACCACCAGCCCGTCGGCGGTGATCGCCCGGCCGCGCCGGTCCGGCCAGACCCGGATCTGGTTGATCAGCAGGTCCGTGCCGATCTGGGCGTCGGTCAGCCGGATGCCCCGCTCCACCCGGCACCGCGGCAGGTGCAGGTCGCCCTGGGTGTGCAGGCGCGCCGCCTCCAGCCGGGGTATCGCGCACTCGACCATCCGCACCGTCCCGAAGTGCGCCTCCGGGAGCACGATCTCGGCGTCGAAGCGGCAGCGGTTCAGCTCCACGTACGGGCCGACGGTCCCGCCGGCGAGGTTGAGCACCCCGGTGATCCGCACCCCGCGCAGCTTCAGCGCCGCGACACGCCCGGACCGCGCCGGCGGGCCGTCGAGCAGCAGCAGCGCCACCACGTCGGCGCGGACGCTGCGCCCGGGCCCCCACACGTGTCGCCCGAACGGGTCGTCCCGCTCCGCGTCCCCCTCGCTCAGGTCGCAGGTCCTGCCGATCCTGAAGCCCCGCCACATCGCCTGCTCCGGCCCGGTGAGACCGTCCGGCATTCCGTCCTCGTGCGGCTCGGTCACTGCCGCCCCCTCGCTTTCCACGAACCCGCTTCCCTGGATTCGTACAGCCGTTCTTCCCGCTGAGTGACGGACTGAACGCTAACGGTCAGCTGTGGCGACAAGACGCCACTGTGGCTCGTATCAGCCAGTGATACGGCCGTCCGGCGCTTGTGGGGCGTCTGCGAGAATTGACCCGTGATCTCTCGTATCGACCTGCGCGGCGACGCCCTCCCCGAGGGTGGCGCACTGCGCGACCTGCTGCCCCGTGCCGAGTTCGACGTGGAAGCCGCCCTGGAGAAGGTGCGGCCCATCTGCGAGGACGTCCATCATCGTGGCGACGCGGCGCTGGTCGAGTACGCGAAGAGGTTCGACCAGGTGGAGCTCACGCACGTGCGCGTGCCGGCCGAGGCCCTCGCCGACGCCCTGGAGCAGCTCGACCCCGCCGTCCGGGCGGCCCTGGAGGAGTCCATCCGGCGCACCCGGATCGTGCACCGCGCCCAGCGCCGCACGTCGCACACCACCCAGGTCGTGCCCGGCGGCACGGTCACCGAGAAGTGGGTCCCCGTCCAGCGCGTGGGCCTCTACGCCCCCGGCGGCCGGTCCGTCTACCCCTCGTCCGTGATCATGAACGCCGTCCCGGCGCAGGAGGCCGGCGTCGAGTCCGTCGCGCTCGCCTCCCCGCCGCAGGCCGAGTTCGGCGGCCTGCCGCACCCGACGATCCTCGCCGCGTGCGCGCTGCTCGGGGTCGACGAGGTGTACGCCGCGGGCGGCGCCCAGGCCGTCGCGATGTTCGCCCACGGCACCGAGTCGTGCGCCCCCGCCAACATGGTGACCGGGCCGGGCAACATCTGGGTGGCCGCGGCCAAGCGGTACTTCACCGGCCGCATCGGCATCGACGCCGAGGCCGGACCGACCGAGATCGCGGTCCTCGCGGACTCCACCGCCGACCCCGTGCACGTCGCCGCCGACCTGATCAGTCAGGCCGAGCACGACCCGATGGCCGCCGCCGTCCTGGTCACCGACTCCGAGGAGCTGGCCTCCGCCGTCGAGGCGGAGCTCAAGACCCAGGTCGCCGCCACCAAGCACGTCGACGACCGGATCGTCCCGGCACTCGCCGGCCGCCAGTCCGCGATCGTCCTCGTCCGCGACCTGGAGGACGGCCTCAAGGTCGTCGACGCGTACGGCGCCGAGCACCTGGAGATCCAGACCGCCGACGCCGCCGCCCTGGCCGACCGCGTCCGCAACGCCGGCGCGATCTTCATCGGCCCCTGGGCCCCCGTCTCCCTCGGGGACTACTGCGCCGGCTCCAACCACGTCCTGCCCACCGGCGGCTGCGCCTGCCACTCCTCGGGCCTGTCCGTGCAGTCCTTCCTGCGCGGCATCCACGTCGTGGACTACACCCGGGACGCCCTGGCCGAGGTCACCCACCACGTGGTGACCCTGGCGGAGGCCGAGGACCTGCCGGCCCACGGCGCGGCCCTCAAGGCCCGGTTCGGATGGAAGGTGCCCGAGAGCAAGTGACCGACCAGCAGCAGACCGTCGGCATCGACGATCTCCCCATCCGAGACGAACTGCGCGGCAAGTCCCCGTACGGTGCGCCGCAGCTCGACGTCCCCGTCCAGCTGAACACCAACGAGAACCCCTACCCGCTGCCCGAGCCCCTGGTGGCGCGGATCGCGGAGCGGGTCGCCGAGGCGGCCCGCGGCCTCAACCGCTACCCCGACCGGGACGCGGTCGAGCTCCGCACCGAGCTGGCCCGCTACCTCACCCGCACGGGCGGCCACCCGGTCGCCGTCGGCAACGTCTGGGCGGCCAACGGCTCCAACGAGGTCCTCCAGCAGCTGCTGCAGACCTTCGGCGGCCCCGGCCGCACGGCCATCGGCTTCGAACCCTCGTACTCGATGCACGCGCTCATCGCGCGCGGCACCGGCACCGGCTGGATCTCCGGCCCGCGCCACGAGGACTTCACCATCGACGTCGACGCCGCCGAGCGGGCGATCGCCGAGCACCGCCCGGACGTCGTCTTCATCACCTCCCCCAACAACCCCACCGGCACCGCCGTCGAGGCCGAGACCGTCCTCGCGCTGTACGAGGCGGCCCAGGCCGCCCGGCCCTCGCTGGTCGTCGTCGACGAGGCGTACGTGGAGTTCAGCCACCGCGACTCGCTGCTGCCCCTCATCGAGGGCCGGCCGAACCTGGTCGTCTCCCGGACCATGTCCAAGGCGTTCGGCGCCGCCGGACTGCGCCTGGGCTACCTCGCCGCCCACCCCGCCGTGGTCGACGCCGTCCAGCTGGTCCGCCTGCCGTACCACCTGTCGGCCGTCACCCAGGCCACGGCGCTGGCCGCCCTGGAGCACACCGACACCCTGCTCGGCTACGTCGAGCAGCTCAAGGCCGAGCGCGACCGCCTGGTCGACGAGCTGCGGGCCTTCGGCTACGAGGTCACCGAGTCCGACGCCAACTTCGTCCAGTTCGGGCACTTCGGCGGAGCCGAGGGCTCCCACGAGGCCTGGCAGAAGATCCTCGACCGGGGCGTCCTGGTCCGGGACAACGGCGTACCGGGCTGGCTGCGGGTCACCGCCGGCACCCCGGAAGAGAACGACGCGTTCCTCGATGCGGTTCGCGCACTGAAGAAGGAGCAGAGCTCATGAGCCGCGTAGGACGGGTCGAGCGCACCACCAAGGAGACGTCCGTCGTCGTCGAGATCGACCTGGACGGCACGGGCAAGGTCGACGTCGCCACCGGCGTCGGCTTCTACGACCACATGCTCGATCAGCTCGGCCGCCACGGTCTGTTCGACCTCACCGTGAAGACCGACGGCGACCTGCACATCGACTCGCACCACACCATCGAGGACACCGCCCTCGCGCTGGGCGCCGCCTTCAAGCAGGCCCTCGGCGACAAGGTCGGCATCTACCGCTTCGGCAACTGCACCGTCCCGCTGGACGAGTCCCTGGCCCAGGTGACCGTCGACCTGTCCGGCCGCCCCTACCTGGTGCACACCGAGCCCGAGAACATGGCGCCGATGATCGGCTCCTACGACACGACGATGACCCGGCACATCTTCGAGTCCTTCGTCGCCCAGGCCCAGATCGCGCTGCACATCCACGTGCCGTACGGGCGCAACGCCCACCACATCGTGGAGTGCCAGTTCAAGGCCTTCGCCCGCGCCCTGCGCTACGCGTCCGAGCGCGACCCCCGCGCCGCCGGCATCCTTCCCTCCACGAAGGGCGCCCTGTAACCCCATGACCGGCCTCTCCACCATCCTCATCGTCGTCGGTCTCTTCCTCGCCGGCGGTGTGTACTCCTTCTCCAAGCAGGGACTGCCCAAGGGCGTGATCGCCGTCCTCGCCATCGCCTCCGTGATGTGCCTGGCCGCCGGCGTCCTGCGCATCCAGGGAATCTGGGAATGAGCGGAATGAGCACTTCGAAGAAGGTCGTGGTCTTCGACTACGGCTTCGGCAACGTCCGCTCCGCCGAACGCGCCCTCGCCCACGTCGGCGCCGACGTGGAGATCACCCGCGACTACGACCGGGCCATGAACGCCGACGGGCTGCTCGTCCCCGGTGTCGGCGCCTTCTCCGCCTGCATGCAGGGTCTCAAGGAGGCGCGCGGCGACTGGATCGTCGGCCGCCGGCTCTCCGGCGGACGCCCCGTCATGGGCATCTGCGTCGGCATGCAGATCCTCTTCGCCAACGGCATCGAGCACGGTGTGGAGACCGAGGGCCTCGACGAGTGGCCCGGCACCGTCGAGCCGCTGAAGGCGCCGATCGTGCCCCACATGGGCTGGAACACGGTCGACGCGCCCGAGGGCAGCGAGCTGTTCGCGGGCCTCGACGCCGACGCCCGGTTCTACTTCGTGCACTCCTACGCGGTGCGCGAGTGGACCCTGGAGGTCGGCAACGCCAACATCCGTGCCCCCAAGGTCACCTGGGCCACCCATGGCGAACCCTTCGTCGCCGCCGTCGAGAACGGCGCCCTGTGGGCCACCCAGTTCCACCCCGAGAAGTCCGGCGACGCCGGAGCCCAGCTCCTCACCAACTGGATCGAGACCCTCTGATCATGGCTCAGAAGCTTGAACTCCTCCCCGCCGTCGACGTCCGCGACGGCCAGGCCGTCCGACTGGTGCACGGCGAGTCCGGCACCGAGACCTCCTACGGCTCCCCGCTGGAGGCCGCCCTCGCGTGGCAGAACTCCGGCGCCGAGTGGCTGCACCTGGTCGACCTCGACGCCGCCTTCGGCACCGGCGACAACCGCGCGCTGATCGCCGAGGTCGCCGGGGCCATGGACATCAAGGTCGAGCTGTCCGGCGGCATCCGCGACGACGCCTCGCTCGCCGCCGCCCTCGCCACCGGCTGCACCCGCGTCAACCTGGGCACCGCGGCCCTGGAGACCCCCGAGTGGGTCGCCAAGGTCATCGCCGAGCACGGCGACAAGATCGCGGTCGGCCTCGACGTCCGCGGCACCACGCTGCGCGGCCGGGGCTGGACCCGTGACGGCGGCGACCTCTACGAGACGCTGGCCCGCCTCGACTCCGAGGGCTGCGCGCGGTACGTCGTCACCGACATCGCCAAGGACGGCACCCTCCAGGGCCCCAACCTGGAACTGCTGCGCAACGTCTGCGCCGCCACCGACAAGCCCGTCGTCGCCTCCGGCGGCGTGTCCTCCCTGGACGACCTGCGGGCCATCTCCGGGCTGGTCCCGGAGGGCGTCGAGGGTGCCATCGTCGGCAAGGCGCTCTACGCCAAGGCCTTCACCCTGGAGGAGGCCCTCGCGGCCGTCGCGGCGGTGGCGTCGTGACCTCCGAGGTCCGCAGGGTGAGCACCGGCGCCCCCTGGGAGGAGCAGTTCGGCTACTCCCGCGCGGTGGAGCTGCCCGGTGGCCTGGTGCTGGTCGCCGGCTGCACCTCGGTGGTCGACGGCCAGATCGCCGACGGCGGCCCGTACGACCAGGCGGTGAACTCCTTCAACGTGGCCTTCGCGGCCCTGGGGAAGCTCGGCCTGGGCGCGGAGCACGTCGTGCGGACCCGGATGTACATCACGCACGCCCGGGACGTGGAGGAGGTCGGCCGCGCCCACAAGGAGCTGTTCGACGCCGTCCGCCCGGCCGCGTCGATGATCATCGTCTCGGGATTCGTGGACCCGCGGCTGGTCGTCGAGGTCGAGGTGGAGGCGTACCGGCCCGCGGGAGCGGGGGAGGGCGCATGACCCTCGCGGTACGGGTGATCCCCTGCCTGGACGTGGACAACGGCCGGGTGGTCAAGGGGGTCAACTTCCAGAACCTGCGCGACGCCGGCGACCCCGTCGAGATGGCGAAGCTGTACGACGCCGAGGGCGCCGACGAGCTGACCTTCCTGGACATCACGGCCTCCTCGGGCAACCGGGAGACGACCTACGACGTGGTGCGCCGCACCGCCGAGCAGGTCTTCATCCCGCTCACCGTGGGCGGCGGCGTGCGCACCGCGGAGGACGTCGACAAGCTGCTGCGCGCCGGCGCGGACAAGGTCGGGGTGAACACCGCGGCCATCGCCCGGCCGGAGCTGATCCGGGAGATCGCGGAGCGCTTCGGCCGTCAGGTCCTGGTGCTCTCCGTCGACGCCAGGCGCACCCCGGCGGGCACCTTCGAGGTGACCACGCACGGCGGCCGGCGCGGCACCGGCATCGACGCCGTCGAGTGGGCGCACCGCGCCGCCGAGCTGGGCGCGGGCGAGATCCTGCTCAACTCGATGGACGCGGACGGCACCAAGGACGGGTACGACACCGAGATGATCGCGGCCGTGCGCACGCACGTGACCGTGCCGGTGATCGCGAGCGGCGGCGCCGGCCGGCTCGCCGACTTCCCGCCGGCCATCGAGGCGGGCGCGGACGCGGTCCTGGCCGCGTCGGTGTTCCACTTCGGCGATCTGCGGATCGCGCAGGTCAAGGACGCGCTGCGGGAGGCGGGCCACCCGGTCCGCTGAGCCGCCGGCTCTGATTCGTCGTCAGGAAGGGCCCCTCCGGGGGCCCTTCTTCTTCGCGAGAAGCGCAGGATCATGTGCGCAATATCTATTGCGCAACTTTTCTTTCGCATCTACGGTCAGGGACATGCCCACTTCCGACCACCGCCGGATCAGCGACCTCGGCACCCTCAAGGCCATCGCCCACCCGCTGCGCATGCGCCTCTACCGGGCCCTGTTCGTCGCCCGCACCGCCACCGCCTCGCAGCTCGCCGACCAGGTCGACGAGGCGGTCTCCCTCGTCAGCTACCACCTGCGCAAGCTGGCCGACCACGGCCTCATCGAGGAGGCCGAGACGCAGTCCGCGGACGGCCGGGAGCGGTGGTGGCAGCCCAGCTCGTACGGCTTCGGCATCCACGACGAGGACGTCCGCGACGCCCCCGAACTCGCCGCCGCGAGCGCCGCCTTCGGCCGCACCGTGCACGAGCAGCGGGCCCTGATGTACCACCGCTTCCTCGACGAGCGGCACACCTGGCCCGGCGAGTGGCGCTCCGCCTCCGTCAGCTCGGAGTGGCTGCCCCGCCTCACCGCCGCCGAACTCGCCGAGCTCGGCGCGGAGCTGGACGCGGTCGTGAAGAAGTACGACCAGCGGGCCCGCGCCGCCGAGGCCGCCGGCGACACCGAGGGCCGCGAGAACGTCGCCGTCCACCTCCACGGCTTCCCCTACCGAGGATGACCCGTTGACCACGACCACGGCCGCCGTCCCCGCCGCCCCGCCGGCCCACCGCGATCGCGGCGTCCTGCGATGGGTCGGGGCCTACACCGCCTCCACCCTCGGCGACAGCGTCTACCACCTCGCCCTGTCCTGGGCCGCCGTCCGGGGCGGCAGCCCGGGCGAGGCCGGCCTCGTCATGGCCGTCGCCGCCGTCCCCCGCGCCGTCCTCATGCTGGGCGGGGGAGTGATGGCCGACCGCTTCGGGCCGCGCCGGGTCGTCATCGCCTCCGACACCGTCCGCTGCCTCGTCGTCCTCGGCGTCGCCGCCTCCCTGCTCGTCGCCTCGCCCGCCCTCTGGGTGCTCGCCGCCGTCGCCCTCGTCTTCGGCACCGTCGACGCCGTCTTCCTGCCGGCCGTCGGCGCGCTGCCGCCCCGGATCGCCTCCCGCGACCAGCTCGCCCGCGTCCAGGGCATGCGCGGCCTCGCCTACCGCGTCGGCGCCGTCCTCGGCGGCCCGCTCGGCGGCCTCGCGGTCGCCCTCGGCGGAACGGCGGCCGCCTTCGGTGTGGCGGGACTGCTCTTCGCCGCCTCCCTGCCGCTGCTGCTCGGCCTGGAGCTGCGCCCGCTCCCCGAGGAGCCCGCGGCCCGGTCGGGCACCGCACTGAGCGACCTCTCCGACGGCCTGCGCTATCTGCGGGGCCACCGCGTCCTCGGCCCGCTGATGATCGTCGTCGCCCTCAGCGACCTGGGCTTCGTCGGCCCGCTCAACCTCGGGCTCGCCCTGCTCTCCGACGCACGGGGCTGGGGCGCCGCCGGCGTCGGCTGGATCCTGGCCGGCTTCGGCACCGGCGCGGGCGCCGCCTCCCTGCTGCTCGCCGTCAGGGGCCGTGTGCCCCGCGCCGGCGCCGTCCTGGGCTGGACCATCGCCCTGGGCGCCGGGTCCATTGCCGCGCTCGCCCAGGTGCCCCGGCTGCCGGTGGCCGTCGCCGTGGCGCTCTCGATCGGCCTGCTCGCCGGACTCTCCGGCGCCCTGTGCGGGGCCCTCGTCCAGACCGAGTGCGACCCCGCCTACCTCGGACGGGTGACCGCGGTCTCCAGCTTCTTCAGCCTCGGACTCGCCCCGCTGAGCTTCCCGCTCACCGGCGCGGCGGTGAGCCTGTGGGGACTCGGGCCGGTCTTCACCGCCAGCGCCGCGTTCTGCGCGCTGGGCGGGGCGTTCGGGCTGCTCGTCCCGGCCCTGCGCCGCGCGGAACTGCCCCGCACGGCCTGAGCCGTGGGGGCGACCGGACGCCCTCAGATACCCAGCTGCTTCGCCTGGTGGAGCCGCTCGATCGCGTCCGGCTCGCCCTCCAGGTCCACCTTCGCCGTGTCCTGCCGCCCGAAGAGGAACATCGTCAGCTCGCCGGGCTCCCCGGAGACCGTCACCACCGGGGTGCCGCGGTGCGCCACCGCCGTCTGGCCGTTCGGACGGCGCAGCACCAGCCCCACCGGCGCCTTGCGGCCCAGCAGCCGGGCGCTCTTCTCCAGACGGGACCACAGCGCGTCCGAGAAGACCGGGTCGAGCTCGCGCGGCGACCAGTCGGGCTGGGCCCGGCGGACGTCCTCGGCGTGCACGTAGAACTCCACCGTGTTCGCGCCCTCGTCCACCTGCTTGATGGTGAACGGGGACATCCGCGGCGGACCCGTTCGGATGAGCCGGATCAGCTCCTCGTACGGCTTGTCGGCGAATTCGGCCTGCACCCGGTCGAGGCGGGCCTTCAGCGGCGGCACGACCGAGCCCGCCGCCGCGTCCGGACGACGCTCGCGCACCACCACGTGGGCGGCGAGGTCCCGGGTCAGCCAGCCCTCGCACAGCGTCGGTGCGTCGGGCCCCGCCGCCTCCAACAGGTCGGCGAGCAGAAGTCGTTCACGCTTGGCATGGGTCGACATGCACGCCAGCGTACGGCGGTACGGCCCGGTCCGCCCAGTGGACGCCCTGCCGGGAACACCGCACCCTCACGGCACAATGGCCGCATGAGCAGCAATCTCGACCCGGCCATCGCCGCCCGCCTCAAGCGCAGCCCGGACGGACTCGTGCCGGCCATCGCCCAGCAGTACGACACCGGCGAGGTGCTGATGCTCGGCTGGATGGACGACGAGGCCCTGCACCGGACCCTCACCACCGGCCGCTGCACCTACTGGTCCCGCAGCCGCCGGGAGTACTGGGTCAAGGGTGACACCTCCGGTCACGTCCAGCACGTCAAGTCCGTCGCCCTCGACTGCGACGCCGACACGGTGCTGGTGAAGGTCGACCAGGTCGGGGCCGCCTGCCACACCGGGGCCCGCACCTGCTTCGACGCCGACGTGCTCCCGCTCTCCCAGTAAGGTCAGCCGCCATGGATCTCGAGACCTTCCGCAAGCTGGCGGCCGACCGCCGCGTCATCCCCGTCAGCCGCCGCCTCCTCGCGGACGGCGACACCCCGGTCGGGCTCTACCGCAAGCTCGCGGCCGAACGCGCCGGCACCTTCCTCCTCGAATCCGCGGAGAACGGCCGCAGCTGGTCCCGCTACTCCTTCATCGGCGTCCGCAGCGACGCCACCCTCACCGTCCGGGACGGACAGGCCCACTGGCTCGGCACGCCGCCCGTCGGGGTCCCCACGGGCGGCGACCCCCTGCAGGCCCTGCGCGCGACCGTCGAGGCCCTGCACACCCCCCGGGACCTCGTCGGCGTGCTCGGCGGCGGACTGCCCCCGTTCACCGGCGGCATGGTCGGCTACCTCGGCTACGACATCGTCCGCCGGCTGGAGAGGATCGGCGAGCACACCACCGACGACCTCGAACTCCCCGAGCTGACGATGCTGCTCACCAGCGACCTCGCCGTCCTCGACCACTGGGACGGATCGGTCCTGCTGATCGCCAACGCGATCAACCACAACGACCTCGACACCGGCGTCGACGAGGCGTACGCGGACGCCGTCGCCCGGCTCGACGCCATGCAGGCGGACCTGGCCCGCCCGGTCGCCGGCGTCCCCGCCGCCCTGCCCGCCTCCGAGCTGCCGGAGTACTCCGCGCTGTGGGGCGGCGCGGCCTACCAGGACGCCGTCGAGGACATCAAGGAGCGCATCCGGGCCGGCGAGGCCTTCCAGGTGGTCCCCTCGCAGCGCTTCGAGACCCCGTGCACGGCCTCCGCGCTCGACGTCTACCGGGTGCTCCGCGCCACCAACCCGTCCCCGTACATGTACCTCCTCCGCTTCGAGAACGGCTTCGACGTCGTCGGCTCCTCGCCCGAGGCGCTGGTGAAGGTCGAGGACGGGCAGGCGATGGTCCACCCCATCGCCGGCACCCGGCACCGCGGCGCCACCCCGCAGGAGGACCACGACCTCGCCGAGGAACTGCTCGCCGACCCCAAGGAGCGGGCCGAGCACCTGATGCTCGTCGACCTCGGACGCAACGACCTGGGCCGGGTGTGCGAGCCGGGCTCCGTCGAGGTCGTCGACTTCATGTCGATCGAGCGGTACTCCCACGTCATGCACATCGTGTCCACGGTCACCGGACGGGTCGCCGAGGGCAGGACGGCCTTCGACGTCCTCACCGCCTGCTTCCCCGCCGGCACGCTCTCCGGCGCCCCCAAGCCGCGCGCGATGCAGATCATCGAGGAGCTGGAGCCCTCCCGGCGCGGCCTGTACGGCGGATGTGTCGGTTATCTCGATTTCGCCGGCGACTCCGACACCGCGATCGCCATCCGCACCGCGCTGCTCCGCGACGGCACGGCATACGTGCAGGCCGGAGCGGGTGTCGTCGCCGACTCCGACCCCGTCGGCGAGGACAACGAGTGCCGCAACAAGGCGGCGGCCGTGCTCCGCGCCGTGCACACCGCCAACCGGATGAACGGCGCGTGACGACGTAAGGGATAGTGGGGTACGTGAGTGCTGTTCCCGTACCCCAGCCCCGAGCCGCACGCCCGAACGGCGCGGCCGCCGCGCCCGGCGGCCGTCGCAGCCTGGCCGCGGCCCTTCTGCTCGGCGCCCTCGGCGCCACCGTCGTGCTGCTGTCCGCGGGCCAGATCTGGGCCGAGGGCACCGCGGCCGTCGGCGGCGGCACCCTGCCCGTCGAGGCCGACGGCGGCACCGTCACCGGCGTCCCGACGGCGCTCGCCATCGTCGGTCTCGCCGCGCTGGTCGCCGTCTTCGCCGTCCGGCGCGCCGGACGCCTCCTCGTCTCCGGCCTCCTCGCGCTCAGCGGCGCCGGCGCGGCGCTGAGCGCGGTGCTCGGCGCCTCCGACAGCTCCGCGCTGGACGCGGAGGCCGCCCGCATCACCGGCGACAGCGCCGCCTCCGTGGCCGGCCTGGCCCACACCGCCTGGCCGTACGTCGCCGCCGCCGGCGCGCTGCTGATCCTCGTCGCGGGACTGCTCGCGCTGCGGTTCGGCCGGAACTGGCCCGCGATGGGCGGCCGTTACGAGCGGGAGGGCAACCCTCGCGCGGCGCGCAGGACGGCCCGCACCGGCACGGACCCGGACCGGCCCGAGGACCTCTGGAAGGCCCTGGACCGCGGTGAGGACCCGACGCGCGAGGACTGACCGCGACGCGTGATCGCCGGGCCACCCCCCGATTCACCTCCGCGGCCCCGCGTGCGGGACAATGAGACCGAGCGTCCCGCGCACGCGCGCGAACCTCACCCCGAGCCACCACCGAGCAACTGCAACGAGGAGCAACTCATGGCGGGCAGCGCCCACGGACACACCCCGGCCGCCTGGACCGGTGTCATCATCTCCTTCATCGGCTTCTGCATCGCCGGAGTCTTCATGGTGGCCGCCAACGTGGCCGGCTTCTGGGCCGGCATCGCGGTGATCTTCGTCGGCGGTGCCGTGGGCCTCGCGATGAAGATGGCCGGCCTCGGCATGCCCAAGGAATCCGACGACGTCGTCGCCGCGCGTGCCGCCGCGACCGCCGCGGCGCGCTCCTGACGTACGACCGACGCGAAGGCGCAGCCCGGCATGGCCGGGCTGCGCCTTCGCGCGTGAGGGGCGACAATCACCGCGTGGACGCGAAGCCGACGACCCCCGCCGTGACCGAGGAACCCTTCCCGCCCCGCGGCGCGCCCGGGCCCGGCCGCCGGGCGGTGCCGGGCCCCGACGGGATCCGCGCGGCGCGCGCCGGACACCCCGACACGCCCGGGACGGCGACGTCGCCGGCGTCCCAGGACCCGGCTCCCGCGGGGCCGCCCGGCGTCCCCGGCCACCCCGCTGCCGCCGCCGGCCCCCACGCCCCCTCCGGCCCGCCCGGCGCGTCCTGGGGCCCCGCGGGCCGGGTGTCCGCCCCGCAGCCGCCCCTCCCGGGCGCTCCCGCGCCCCGCGCCCTCGTACGCCGGCTGGTCACGCCCGTCGGGACGCTCGCCGGAGTCGCCGCCGCCTTCGCCTACGTCGGGACGGTCGACCCCAACGAGCCCGGGCACTACCCGGTCTGCCCGCTGCTGCGCTTCACCGGGATCCTCTGCCCCGGCTGCGGCGGGCTCCGCAGCGCCCACGCCTTCGTCCACGGCGACCTCGGCGCCGCGCTGGGCGCCAACGCCCTCGCCGTCGTCGGCTACGGCCTCTTCGCCGTCCTCATGGCCGTCTGGCTGATTCGCACCGTCCGCGGCGCGCCGATGCGACTCGCGGTCCCCCCGCTCGGCTGGTGGGGCGTGGGGGCCGTCCTGGCCCTCTTCACCCTTGTGCGGAACCTTCCCTTCGGCTCCGCCCTGGCGCCCTGAAGTCCCAGCAGATGGGACGCACGTCGCCCGGATGCGGGTGCAGACCCGTCCTGCGGATACCATCGACATGGCTGAACCTGGATCATCACCACCATCACCCTCCCGGAAGGGGGCCTCTCGCGTGAGTGTGCTCGACGAGATCATCGAAGGCGTGCGCGCCGACCTCGCAGAGCGGCAGGCGCGGGTCTCCCTCGACGAGCTCAAGGAGCGCGCCGCCAAGGCGCCGCAGGCCAAGGACGGTGTCGCCGCGCTGCGCGGGGACGGCGTCAAGGTGATCTGCGAGGTCAAGCGCTCCAGCCCGTCCAAGGGCGCCCTCGCCGCGATCGCCGACCCGGCCGGACTGGCGGCCGACTACGAGGCCGGCGGTGCCGCCGTCATCTCCGTGCTGACCGAGGAGCGCCGCTTCGGCGGTTCGCTCGCCGACCTGGAGGCCGTCCGTGCCCGGGTCGACATCCCGGTCCTGCGCAAGGACTTCATCGTCACCGCCTACCAGCTGTGGGAGGCCCGTGCCTACGGCGCCGACCTCGCGCTGCTGATCGTCGCCGCGCTGGAGCAGGAGGCCCTGGTCTCCCTGATCGAGCGCGCCGAGTCCATCGGCCTGACGCCGCTCGTCGAGGTGCACGACGAGGAGGAGGCCGAGCGCGCGGTCGAGGCCGGCGCCCGGGTGATCGGCGTGAACGCGCGGAACCTCAAGACCCTCAAGGTCGACCGCTCCACCTTCGACCGGGTCGTCCCGGAGATCCCCGCGGGGATCGTCAAGGTCGCCGAGTCCGGTGTCCGCGGGCCGCACGACCTCATCGCCTACGCCAACGCCGGCGCCGACGCGGTCCTGGTCGGCGAGTCCCTCGTGACCGGCCGCGACCCGAAGGCCGCCGTCGCCGACCTGGTCGCCGCCGGCGCCCACCCGGCGCTCCGCCACGGCCGGAGCTGACCCCGTCATGACCGCGAGCCACGCCACGCCGACCGTCCCGGGCACCGCCCGGGGCGCCCACGGCGTGCGCGCGGCCGCGTCGGTCCCGCCCGCCGCACCGGGCCGCAGCGGACGGCTCCGTACCGCCGCCGCGCCCGTGGCGGCCCACGCCCCGCTGGCCCGGGGCTGCCGCCCGCGCGGCTGCCGGGCGCCCGCCCGCCGGGTCCACGGCCGCCGTGTGCGGTACGTGATCGGCGACGAGCCGGGCCAGGTCAACGGCATGCGATGGCGCCCGCGCCCCGCGCGCACCCACCACCGCTAGCGGACGCCCGCCGGCTCCGTACGGCGACCCGCCGTACGCACCCGGCCACACCGACGGCCGCTCCCGGCACCGCCGTACCCGCGTACGGCCGCCGGACCGTCCGCCCGGACCGCCCTCGGCGGACCCGGCGCCGTTGCGGTGCACCGCGGACCCGCGCGCATAACGTGACCATCGTCAGCACGTCATCCGGGGCGCTCCGCCCCGCGAGGAGCAGTCGCATGTCCAGCGAGTTCTTCATTCCCGACCCCGACGGACAGGTTCCCTCCGCCGAGGGCTACTTCGGTCCCTACGGCGGCAAGTTCATCCCGGAGGCCCTCGTGGCCGCCGTGGACGAGGTCGCCGTCGAGTACGACAAGGCCAAGGCCGATCCCGAGTTCGCCCGCGAGCTCGGCGACCTGATGGTCAACTACACCGGCCGGCCCAGCGCCCTCACCGAGGTGCCGCGGTTCGCCGAGCACGCCGGCGGCGCGCGCGTCTTCCTCAAGCGGGAGGACCTCAACCACACCGGCTCGCACAAGATCAACAACGTGCTCGGCCAGGCGCTGCTCACCAAGCGCATGGGCAAGACCCGGGTGATCGCCGAGACCGGCGCCGGCCAGCACGGCGTCGCCACCGCGACCGCCTGCGCCCTGTTCGGCCTCGAGTGCACGATCTACATGGGCGAGATCGACACCCAGCGCCAGGCGCTGAACGTCGCCCGGATGCGCATGCTCGGTGCCGAGGTCATCCCGGTGACCTCCGGCAGCCGCACCCTCAAGGACGCCATCAACGAGGCGTTCCGCGACTGGGTCGCCAACGTCGACCGCACGCACTACCTCTTCGGGACCGTCGCCGGACCGCACCCCTTCCCGGCCATGGTCCGCGACTTCCACCGGGTCATCGGTGTCGAGGCCCGGCGCCAGATCCTGGAGCGCGCCGGCCGCCTCCCCGACGCGGCCGTCGCCTGCGTCGGCGGCGGATCCAACGCGATCGGCCTCTTCCACGCCTTCATCCCGGACTCCGGCGTCCGGCTGATCGGCTGCGAGCCGGCCGGCCACGGCGTGGCCACCGGCGAGCACGCGGCCACCCTCACGGCTGGCGAGCCCGGCATCCTGCACGGTTCGCGCAGCTACGTCCTGCAGGACGACGAGGGCCAGATCACCGAGCCCTACTCGATCTCGGCGGGCCTGGACTACCCCGGCATCGGCCCCGAGCACTCCTACCTCAAGGACATCGGCCGCGGCGAGTACCGCGCCGTCACCGACGACGAGGCGATGCAGGCCCTGCGCCTGCTCTCCCGCACGGAGGGCATCATCCCGGCCATCGAGTCGGCGCACGCCCTGGCCGGCGCGCTGGAGGTCGGCAAGGAGCTCGGCAAGGACGGACTGCTCGTCGTCAACCTCTCCGGGCGCGGCGACAAGGACATGGACACCGCGGCCCGCTACTTCGGGCTCTACGACGGGGAGGGCTCGCGGTGAGCGGGAACATCCAGCTGCTGAGCGACACCCTGGCCGAGGCGAAGGCGGAGAACCGCGCCGCCCTCATCGCCTACCTCCCGGCGGGCTTCCCGACCGTGGACGGCGGCATCGAGGCCATCAAGGCGGTCTTCGACGGCGGTGCCGACATCGTCGAGGTCGGTCTGCCGCACAGCGACCCGGTCCTGGACGGCCCCGTCATCCAGACGGCCGACGACATCGCCCTGCGCGGCGGCGTCCGGATCGCGGACGTGATGCGGACGGTCCGCGAGGCGCACGCGGCCACCGGCAAGCCGGTGCTGGTCATGACCTACTGGAACCCGATCGACCGCTACGGCATCGAGCGCTTCACCGAGGAGCTGGCCGCGGCCGGCGGCGCCGGCTGCATCCTGCCCGACCTGCCGGTCCAGGAGTCGGCGACCTGGCGGGAGCACGCCGACAAGCACGGTCTCGCGACCGTCTTCGTCGTCGCCCCGAGCAGCCGGGACGAGCGCCTGGCCACCATCACGGCCGTCGGCTCGGGCTTCGTGTACGCCGCCTCGCTGATGGGCGTCACCGGAACCCGTGAGTCCGTCGGCCGGGAGGCCGCCGACCTCGTCGGCCGCACCCGGGCCGCCACGGACGGCCGGGAGCTCCCGGTCTGCGTCGGCCTCGGCGTCTCCAACGCCGCGCAGGCGAAGGAGGTCGCCGGCTTCGCCGACGGCGTCATCGTCGGCTCGGCGTTCGTCAAGCGGATGCTCGACGCCGACGACGAGGCGGCCGGCCTCGTGGCCGTAAGGGAACTGGCGGCCGAACTCGCCGAGGGCGTGCGCCGGGCTTCGTAGCCCGTTTGGGTGGATCTGGGACCGGGGAGGCGCGGAAGTGCCTCCCCGGTTCGTTGCCCGGAGCGTGAGCGAGAAGAACAGTGACGGGAACCGGAGCGCCCGGGAGCGCCTCCAGCAGCAGCGCGAGCGAGACCGGGCGCGGGAGAGGCAGCGACGCGTCCTGATCGTGTCGGCCGCGGTCGTCGGCGTCCTCGCCCTGGCCGCGGTCGTCGGGGTGATCGCGGCCAACAGCGGCGACAAGGACAGCGGCTCCGACAAGGCGGGTCCGGTCGTCGCCCCGACCGGGGCCACCGACGGCGACCAGCCGGCGATCCCGACGGGCAAGGCGGACGCGCCCTCCACGCTCACGGTCTGGGAGGACTTCCGCTGCCCGGCGTGCGCGTCCTTCGAGAACGCGTTCCGGGACACGATCCACGAGCTGGAGGCGGCGGGCGCGCTCAAGACCGAGTACCACCTGGCCACCCTCATCGACGGCAACATGGGCGGCAGCGGCTCCCTGCGGGCGGCGAACGCGGCCGCGTGCGCCCAGGACGCCGGGAAGTTCACGCCGTACCACGACGTGCTCTACGTCAACCAGCCCGAGGAGACGGACGACGCCTTCGCGGACAACGCCAAGCTGCTGGAGCTCGCGGCGAAGGTGCCGGGGCTCGACACGCCGGCGTTCCGCAGCTGCGTCGAGGGCGGGACCCACGACAGCTGGATCGGCGAGTCGCACGCGGCCTTCAAGAGCGGCAACTTCAGCGGCACGCCGTCGGTGCTGCTGAACGGAGAATCGATCTTCCCGACCAAGGGCAGCGAGCAGATCTCCCCGGCGAACCTGAAGAAGTGGGTCGCCGAGGCGAACAAGGGCAAGAAGCCCGGCACGGCCTCCCCGTCCGCCCCGTGAGCGCCCGAGCGGCCTCTTAGTTACTCAGACGTTGCCGGGCGGGCTGCCGTCCTGCCCGCCCGGCAGGGTAGCGTCGGACCTGCCATGGACCTTGCCTACATTCCCAGCCCGTCGACCGGTGTGCTCCACCTCGGACCGGTTCCGCTGCGCGGCTATGCCTTCTGCATCATCATCGGTGTCTTCGTCGCCGTCTGGCTCGGCAACAAGCGCTGGATCGCCCGGGGCGGCAAAGCCGGCACCGTGGCCGACATCGCCGTCTGGGCGGTGCCCTTCGGCCTCGTCGGCGGCCGGCTCTACCACGTGATCACCGACTACCAGCTGTACTTCAGCGAGGGTGAGAACTGGGTCGACGCCTTCAAGATCTGGGAGGGCGGGCTCGGCATCTGGGGCGCCATCGCGCTCGGCGCGGTGGGTGCCTGGATCGGCTGCCGCCGCCGCGGCATCCCGCTGCCGGCCTACGCGGACGCCATCGCGCCGGGCATCGCGCTCGCCCAGGCGATCGGCCGCTGGGGCAACTGGTTCAACCAGGAGCTGTACGGCCGCCCGACGGACCTGCCGTGGGGCCTGGAGATCACCGCCGGCGCGAACCGCGAGGCCGGGATCTACCACCCGACCTTCCTGTACGAGTCGCTGTGGTGCATCGGCGTCGCGCTGCTCGTCATCTGGGCCGACCGCCGCTTCAAGCTCGGACACGGACGCGCCTTCGCGCTCTACGTCGCCGCCTACTGCGCGGGCCGCGGGTGGATCGAGTACATGCGCGTCGACGAGGCCCACCACGTCCTCGGCCTGCGGCTGAACGTCTGGACCGCGATCGTCGTCTTCGTCCTGGCCGTGACCTACATCGTGATCTCGGCCCGGGTCCGCCCCGGCCGCGAGGAGATCGTGGAGCCGGAGAGGCCGGCGAAGCCCGGTGCCGGCGCGGCCGCCGACAAGGCGTCCGGATCGGACGGGGACGCCGCGGAGGCCACGGACACGGATGCCGCGAGCACCGGGGACGCCGAGACCGCGGACGCCCCGCCGACGCCCGACGACGAGCCCGCCGGGAACGGCGCGGGCAACGGAGCGGGTGCGGCCGGCAAGGGCTGACCGGCGACACCGTACGACCAGGGGCCGCCCCCGGGACCGAGAGGTCCGGAGGGCGGCCCCTGCCGTATGTCCGCGGACCCCGGCGGCCGGTCAGGCGCGGGCCGAGAGCGTCAGGATCCGCCGGGCGCCCTCCACCACCGCCGCGTCGACGAATCGGCCGTCCGGGAGGGCCAGGGCGCCCTCCTCCGTCTGGGCCGCCTTGACGACCTCCTCCGCGGCGGCGATCTCGTCGGGAGTGGGGAGGTACGCCTGCTCGATGACCGGGAGCTGGCGCGGGTGGATCGCGGCGCGGCCGAGGAAGCCCATCAGGCGGCCCCGGGCGCAGCTGGCCGCCAGCGTGTCCAGGTCACGGATGTCGGGGTGGACCGACTGGGCGGGGGGCGGCAGCGCCGCCGCCCGGGCGGCGACCACGATCCGCCCGCGCGCCCAGTCCAGGCCGCGGTCGTCCCGTACCCCCAGATCCGCGCGGAGGTCCGCCTCGCCGAGCCCGACCCCGTGCACGGACGGGTGGGCGGAGGCGATCGCGTAGGCGTGCTCGACGGCCAGGGCGTTCTCCAGGAGCGGGTAGAGCGGGATGTCGGGGAACTCGTCGGCGATCCGCTGGACGTCGGTGGCGTGGGTGACCTTGGGGAGGCGGAAGCCCCGCAGGCCGGGAAGGGCGGCCAGCGGGGGGATGTCGCGGGGCGCGTGGACGCGGACGTGGACCGGGACGGGGTGCGGGTCGGCGAGCAGGTCCGCGGTGGCGGCCAGGGCGTACGCCTTGCGGTCCGGGGCCACCGCGTCCTCCAGGTCGACGATCACCACGTCCGCGCCCGAGACCAGGGCCTTCCGGACGACGGCCGGCCGGTCCCCGGGGGCGTACAGCCAGGTCAGGGGGAAGCTCATACGGCTCCTTCGCCGCGCAGCGCGGTGATCTCGCCGGGGGTGAGTCCGAGCTCGGCGAGGACCTCCGCGGTGTCGGCTCCGTGCGGCCGGCCGGCCCAGCGGATCGCGCCGGGCGTCTCGGAGAGCCGGAAGAGGACGTTCTGCATCCGCAGCGGCCCCAGCTCGGGGTCCGCGACCTCGGTGATGGTGTCCAGGGCCTGGTACTGCGGATCGTCCAGCACGTCGCGGACGTCGTAGACGGGGGCGATGGCCGCCTCGGCCTTCTCGAAGGCCGCCATCGCCTCGTCCCGGGTGTGCCGGGCGATCCAGGAGCCGACCGCCTCGTCGAGGACGTCCGCGTGGGCCGCCCGGCCCGCGCCGTCGGCGAACCACGGCTCGTCGATCAGCTCGGGCCGGCCGACCAGGCGCAGCACGCGCTCGGCGATGGACTGCGCCGAGGTGGAGACGGCCACCCAGGAGTCGTCGGCGGTCCGGTAGGTGTTGCGGGGGGCGTTGTTCCGGGAGCGGTTGCCGGTCCGGGGCTGGACGTAGCCGAGCTGGTCGTACCAGGTGGCGTGCGGCCCGATGACGGAGAGCATCGGCTCGATGATCGCCATGTCGACGACCTGACCGCGGCCGGTGGCGGTCCTGGCGGTGAGCGCGGTCATCACCGCGTACGCCGTGGCCAGGGCGGCGATGGAGTCGGCCAGGCCGAACGGGGGGAGCGTCGGCGGGCCGTCCGGCTCGCCGGTGATCGCGGCGAAGCCGCTCATCGCCTCGGCGAGGGTGCCGAAGCCGGGGCGGTGGGAGTACGGGCCGAACTGGCCGAAGCCGGTGACCCGGGCCAGCACCAGGCCGGGGTTGGCGGCGGACAGCTCCTCCCAGCCCAGACCCCAGCGTTCCAGGGTGCCCGGGCGGAAGTTCTCGACGATCACGTCCGCCTCCGCGGCCAGCCGCAGCAGGGTGTCGCGGCCGCCGTGGGTGGAGAGGTCGAGGGTGATCGTCCGCTTGTTCCGGCCCAGGACCTTCCACCACAGTCCGACCCCGTCCTTGGCGGGGCCGTGGCCGCGGGACGGGTCGGGTCTGCGGGGGTGCTCGATCTTGACCACGTCGGCTCCGAAGTCGCCGAGCATCATGGCCGCCAGCGGGCCGGCGAAGAGCGTGGCGAGATCGAGGACGCGCAGGCCCTGGAGGGGAGGGGCGGTCTCGCTTCCGGTACGGGTCATACGGCGTCGACCTCCAGGCCGTCGAGGGAGTCGCGGGCCGCGTCGATCTCGGCGCGGTACGGCATCGAGGACGAGGCGCCCACCCGCTGGACCGACAGCGCGGCTGCGGTCGCCGCCCAGGCCAGCGCCCGGGGGACGGGCCGGCCTTCGGCGAGGGCGACGGCCAGCGCGCCGACGAACGTGTCGCCGGCGGCGGTGGTGTCCACGGCCTTCACCCGGGGGGCGGCGACGGTGAGGGGGTGGGAACCCCGGGCCGCGTGCAGGCAGCCGGCCGCGCCGAGGGTGATGACCACCTCGGGCACGGACCGCAGCAGCGCCTCGGCGGCGCCGAGCGGGTCGGCGATGCCGGTGAGCGCGGCGGCCTCGTGCTCGTTGGGGACCAGGAGGTCGGTGGCGGCGAGGAGTTCGGGCGGCAGCGGCTGGGCGGGAGCCGGTGTGAGGATGGTGCGGACACCCAGCCGGCGGGCGGTCACGGCGCCCTCGGTCACGGCGGACAGGGGGAGTTCGAGCTGGAGGAGGAGGGCGTCGGCGGTGGCGATCAGCGCCTCGTCGCCGTGGTCGAGGGAGACGACGGTGCCGTTGGCGCCGGGGACGACGACGATCGCGTTGCCGCCGTCGTCGTCGACCACGATGTGCGCGGTGCCGGAGGGGCCCTCGGCGGTGCGCAGCAGGTCGGTGTCGACCGAGGAGGCGTCCAGCGCGGCCCGCAGCCGCAGGCCGAACTCGTCGGCTCCGACCGCGCCGATCATCGCCGTCTCGGCCCCGGCCCGGGCGGCCGCGACGGCCTGGTTGGCCCCTTTGCCACCGGGGATCGTCCGGAACTCCCGTCCCGTGACGGTCTCCCCGCGCGCGGGGGCCCGCGGGACGAAGGCGACGAGGTCCATGTTGGTGCTGCCGAGCACCACGATGCTGGTCATGGGCGTACTGCCTCCAGATGCGTCATAGCGGCGAGGGTGTCGAAGCCGATGCCGTCGAAGGACGGGACCGATGTCGAGAGCCGGTTCTTGAGGGGGGCGGTCCAGCGCTCGGGCAGCCGGTCGGGGTGACCGGCCAGCAGGCCGGCCACGGAACCGGCGGTGGCGCCGTTGGAGTCGGTGTCCCAGCCGCCGGAGACCGCCGCGCAGACGGAGCGGGAGAAGTCCCCGTCGGCGTGGGTGAGCGCGGCGGCGAGCACGGCGGCGTTGGGCACGGCATGGACCCAGTGGTACCCGCCGAGAGCGGCGTGGAGTCGGTCCACGACCACGTCGAAGTCGGGGGTGGCACGGGCGCTTTCGATGCCGAGGCGGACGGCGGCGGCCAGCCGGGAGCGCGGCGGGATCACGCCGAGCCCGCAGGCCAGGGAACGGTGGACGTCGGCGGTGCCCGTCGCGGCGGCGGCCAGGGTGGCGGCGACGAACATGGCGCCGTAGATCCCGTTGCCGGTGTGGGTGAGGGCCGCGTCCCGGTACGCCTGGGCCGCGGCGGCGGCCGGGTCGCCCGGGTGGGTCCAGCCGTGCACGTCGGCCCGGATCTGGGCGCCGATCCACTCGCGGAAGGGGTTGCGGTAGGCGGCGGTCAGCGGCGGCTCGACGCCGTCGAGGAGGTTGCGGTAGGCGACGCGCTCGGCGGTGAAGGTGCGGCCGGCGGGGAGTTCGTCGAGCCAGAGGCGGGCGACGTCGGCGGTGGTGAAGTCGCGCCCGTACCGCTGGAGGAGGAGCAGGTTCAGCAGGGGGTAGTTGAGGTCGTCGTCCTCCGGCATCCCGTCGATGTTCTCGGCGAGGGAGGTGGCCGCGGAGCGACGGTTCCAGGGGTGGGCGGCCAGCAGCGCGGGCGGGACGCCCCGGGCGGTGAACCAGGAGGAGAGGGGCCAGTTGCCGGTGGCCCGGGCGAGCGCGCGGATCGCGGCCAGCGGCAGCTTCTCGACGGGCTTGCCGAGCAGGCATCCGGCGGCGCGGCCCAGCCAGGCGGCGTGCAGGGCGTCGCGCAGCCGGTCGGGCGGGTCCGCCCCGGGGCGGGGGACGGCGGGCGAGCGGGGGGCCAGGGGGTGTCTTGCCGTTCTTGCCGGGCTCGCGGTGTCCTGGGGCTGATCCGGCCTGATCGGCAGGGCACCCCCCAGGTCCCGGATGGCGGCGAGGGCGGTGGGCTCCGCCGGGGACAGCGGGGAGGGCAGGGCGGCCAGCTCGTCGAGGAGGCACTCCGCCAGGGGACGCAGATCCGGACGGGGGCCGGGGGAGGCGCCGGCCGCCGTCGGCGCGGGGCGGCCGCCCGCGGCGGTCCAGCGGGCGGCGATCGCGGTGGCGTCGCGCCCGTCCTCCGCGGCCTGGCGGAGCTCGTGGCCTACCAGGTCCTCCGGCTGGACCCAGGTGACGCGCAGGTTCATCGGGCCGCGCTCGTCAGCGCCGTGTACGCCGCCTCGTGCTCGCGCCGCCGGGCCGTGTCGCGGGCGAAGACCTCGTGGGCGACCGCCGCCAGGGCGGTGGCCGGGGCGTGCAGGTCCAGCCGGCTCGCCTCCGCCACCTGCTTCACCCAGTCGGAGGGCACGGCCGGCTCGCCGCGGAGCGCGCCGACGATCGCGCCGGCCATCGTGGCGATCGAGTCGCAGTCACGGCCGTAGTTGACCGCGCCGAGCACCGTGCGGCGGTAGTCGCCCGCGCCGGCCAGCAGCATCCCGAGCGCGACCGGGAGTTCCTCGATCGCGTGGAGCCGGGACGGCCGGCGCGCGCCCAGCGAGGGGGCGCGGTAGTCCGGGCCCACCGTGTCGAAGGGGGCCACCGCCTCGCGCAGCGGGATCAGCGCGGACTCGACGTCGTCGTGGCGGGCGGCGACCTCGCACACGGCCTCGATCGCCGCCCGGGTGCCGTCCTTGGCCAGGGCGAGCGCGGTGTCGACCACCGACTCCGGTGTGGCGCCCGGCGCGCACGCGGCGGCCACCGCCGCCGCGAACACCCCGGCCGCCTCCCTGCCGTACGAGGACTGGTGGGCGCCGGCGACGTCGAGCGCCTCCGCGTACGCCCGCGCCGGATGCGCCGCGTTGACCAGGCCGACCGGAGCCATGTACATCGCCGCACCGCAGTTGACGATGTTCCCGCTGCCCGCCTCGCGCGGGTCCACGTGGCCGTAGTGGATGCGGGCCACGATCCACTTCTCGGCGAGGAAGATCCGCTGCAGCGGGAGGGCCTCGGCCTCCAGCTCCGGGATCCAGACGGGGGTGCCGACGAGGTCCGGGACGAGGTGGTCGGCGACCGCGTACGCGTCGAGGTGGTCGCGCACCTTCTCGTACACCCGGATCAGCGCGTGCGTCATCAGGGTGTCGTCGGTGACGTGCCCGTCGCCCTTGTGGTACGGGGCGATGGGCCGCGCCGTGCGCCAGGCGTCGCCGTTCCAGGGGCCGACGATGCCGGTGACCCGGCCGCCGTGACGCTCCAGGATCTGTTCGGGGGTGTAGCCCTCGACCGGGCCGCCGAGCGCGTCGCCGACGGCCGCACCGAGGAGACTTCCGGTGATCCGGTCATCCAGTGTGGGTGTCATGTCGGAATTGTCCACCCGGGGTGGCCAGTTCCGTGTCTCCGAGCGACCCGGCGAGTTCGACGAGGTCGGTGCCCGCGAGCCGGGGGAGCGCGCAGCCGGCCAGGGTGCGGCAGGCGTCGCGCCAGCTGGCGGGGAGCGAGGCGCCGCCGCCGAGCGCGCCGGTGAGCGCGCCCGCCAGGGCGGGGGCGGAGTCGGCGACCCGGGAGAGGCAGGCCGCCGCCGGCACGGCGGAGGCCGCTTCGCCGCGCGCGGCGGCGGCCAGGGCGAGGGCGACGGGGACCGTCTCGGCGGCGGCGATGCCGTAGCTGTAGACGTGGTCGACGATCTGGTGCTCCAGGAGCGGCACGAGCGCGAAGGCGCTGGTCGCCTCCTCGGCCATCGCCACGGCCTGCCGGGCGTTGCGGCCGATCTCGGTGGCCGGGGGCAGCTGGTCGAGCGCCGCGGCCACGGCGTCACCGACCGGTGCCCCGGCGAGGGCGACGGAGACGGCCGCGGCCATCGCGCGGGCGCCGTGGACCCCGTCGCCGTCCTGTGTGTAGCGGGCGTCGAACTCGGCCAGTTCGGCGGCGGCCACCGGGTCGCCGGGGTGGACCAGGGCGAGCACGGTGGCGCGCACGCAGGCGGCGTCGTCGAAGTAGTGCGGATTGTCGTGCCCGGTGGCGGGCGGGCGCAGTCCGGTGGCGAGGTTGCCGAGTCCGGCGCGTACGGAGATCCGGGCGCGCAGCGGGAGCACGGCGGACTCGACCTCGGGGGCGCGGTCGGCCGCTGCGGCGATCTGGCAGGCCAGCGCGTTCCAGGCGAGGTCGACGGCGGCGCGGATCCGCCGCCCGGGCGGGAGCGAGGCGAAGAGCGGACCGGCGGAGGCGAGGAGGGCCTCGGCGGTGAAGACGGCCCACTCGGCGTCGTCGGAGGGGCCGAGGCGCAAGGGCTCGGGGGGCTGGTTCAGGGCGATGGGCACGGGGAGCGTGGTGGTGGCGTTCTGCTCCGCGAAGGTGTCGAGCTCGCGGGTGAGGCGGCGGGTCCACTCGGGCATGCGGGCGGCGCGGTGGCGGGCCGCGGGCCAGCCCGCCGCGTCACCGGCGGCGAGGCCGAGGAGCAGTCCCTCGATGCGGTGCCGGGGCACCGGGGTGCACGGCGCGGCGGGGGTCGCCGGAGCGTCGGGCGCGGGGTGGAGGCCGTGCGCGAGGTGGGTGCCGCCGGGGTCCGGGGTGCCCGGCTCCGCGGTGAGCAGGCCGATCGCCTCGGAGCCGAGGACCGGAAGGTCCCCCGGTCCCGCGGCGCCGGCCGGGTCGGGGCGGTTGTCCACAGTGGTCACGGAGCGACCTCCTCGTCCGTCGTCAGCAGGTCCGCGATGTCGAGGACGTGGTAGCCCCGCATCGAGGGCAGGCAGCTGCCCGTCACCGGGCCGATCGCCGTCGCCCATTCCTCCGGGATGGCCGACACGCCCGCCGAGGCCCCGGCGAGGGCGCCGGCGACGGCCGCCGTGGTGTCCGCGTCGCGGCCCATGTTGACCGCGGTCAGGACGGAGGTGCGGAAGTCGCCGCGGGCCGCGGCGAACGCGCCGAACGCCAGCCCCACCGCCTCCGGCGCCAGGTCGGTCCACGGGTAGCCGCCGATCACGACCGCCGAGCGGACCGTGCGCTCCCGGGTCAGCGCGTCGGGCTGGACGCGCTGCGCCGCGACCACCGCGCGGCGCAGCGACCGGGCCGTCCAGGAGTCCATCGGGACGACCGAGAGCGCCGCCGCGATGACCGAGGTCACCGAGGCGCCCCCCATCGCCGCCGCCACGCCCGCCGCGACGGCCTGGCCGCCGTAGATGCCCTCGCCGTCGTGACTGACGCTGCCGTCGACGGCGACGAGCCGGGCGGCCTCCGCCGGGCGGCCCGCCGCGAAGACGCCGAACGGGGCGGCGCGCATGGCCAGACCGTCCGACCAGGCGTGCCGGTGCTGTGCGGAGATCGGAGCGGCCAGCCCGCGCCGGAGGTTCTCCAGCGTGCCGCGTTCGCTGAAGCCGGCACCGCGGAAGGGCCCCTCGTCCTGGTCGGCGATCCACTGGTGCCAGGCGTGCTCCGCCTGCCGGACCGTCAGGGCCGAGCCGTGCCGGGCGAGCAGCAGACCGGAGAAGATGGCGTACTCCGTGTCGTCCGTGCCGGCCGGACGGTCCGTCACGAAGCCCTCGATCCGGCCCCAGCGGCTGCGGATCTCCGAGGGGCGCATGTTCTCGGCGGGCGCGCCGAGCGCGTCGCCGACCGCGAGGCCGAGCAGCGCGCCCCGGGCCCGCTCGCGCGCGTCGCACCCTGCTGTCGCGGCCGTCGCCGTCGTCTCGCTCGCCATCCCACTCCCCTTTCACGGTTCCTGAATCTGTGCCACGTACGGGGCGGGAGGAGACGGTGAATCGTCTCTGTCACCCGCCTGACGCCACCGGTGAACACCTGCGGCAGACCCGGGCGGGCTCCGTCATGTCCCGTCCCGACGCCGAAGTCCGTTCGGAGAACACTGAGGTGAGCCTTAGTAAGTACGGCCTGCCTTGCTGGCGGGACCCTTACATCGCGCGTATTTTCGAGGTGTTGAGGGGCGGCGGGGTCGGCCCGACCCGCCGAGAAGACAGGGGAGAGGCATGTCCATCATCGAAACCGAGGCGACGCTCCACGAGGCCCACCGCGACAACCACACGCACCGCGATGTGAACGGCGGCTGGCTGCGTCCGGCGGTCTTCGGGGCGATGGACGGCCTGGTCTCCAACCTCGCCCTGATGACCGGCGTCGCGGGAGGCGCGGTCTCGCAGCAGACCATCGTGATCACCGGCCTCGCCGGACTCGCGGCCGGCGCCTTCTCGATGGCGGCGGGCGAGTACACCTCGGTCGCCTCGCAGCGAGAGCTCGTGCAGGCCGAGCTCGACGTCGAGCGACGCCAGCTGCGCAAGCACCCGATCGACGAGATGGAGGAGCTGGCCGCGCTGTACGTGTCCCGGGGCGTCGAGCCCGCGCTGGCGCGCGAGGTCGCGATGCAGCTCTCCCGGGACCCCGAGCAGGCGCTGGAGATCCACGCCCGCGAGGAGCTGGGCATCGACCCCGACGACCTGCCGTCGCCGACGGTCGCCGCGGTCTCCTCGTTCGGCTCCTTCGCACTCGGCGCGCTGCTGCCGGTGCTGCCGTACCTGCTCGGCGCGACCGCGCTGTGGCCCGCCGTGCTGCTCGCGCTCCTCGGGCTCTTCGCCTGTGGCGCCCTGGTGGCCCGGGTGACGGCCCGCAGCTGGTGGTTCAGCGGGCTGCGCCAGCTGGTCCTGGGCGGGGCCGCGGCGGCCTTCACGTACGGACTCGGCATGCTCTTCGGCGCCGCGCTCTAGGGGCTTCTTGCCGATCTTGCCGGGCTCGCGGTGTCCTGCGACTCCGTCTCCCGCGTTGTCGTCAGTCGGCATGGCTCCGCCATGCCTCGCCCCCACAGCCTTCGGCGTGGGAGGGACCCCCTTCCTCCGCCTTGGATCCGAAGCCCCAGGACACCGCTCACCGACCCGGCCTGATCGACAAGACGCCCCCTAGATCCCGCCGGAACGCCTGCGACGCGCCGGCGGGCCCCTGCCCCCGGCCGTGCCGGGCGGCACCGGCCCGTGCCGTGCCCGCCGGGCTCCCCGTGTGCCACCGGACCCCCGTCCCACCTGGGACGGGGGTCCCGGCGCAGGTGCTGTGACGTATCTCCCTGAGCGGATTCGGGGAACCGGTGAGACACTATGCACAGCGCTACATACCTAGCCGTTACTCGGCGGTTTCGAGCCCTTAACCACCGGGCATGAGGCGTAAGCGCCGCGGGCAACGAAGCCCGCTCTGCGACGGGTCGCCGGAGATCCCCCGGACCCATCGATCCGTCCCCCGCGAGGACCGTCGTCCTCGCTGCCCCACAGGTGAACCAAAGCCACCGCTCCGTATCCGCGGTGTCCGCATGTTGGAACGCGCTATCCACTTTTCGAGAAGCCAGCCATCATGTAACCTGCACGAAATTTCGCGGAGGGCCAACGTCGTCCCTCGGCTGCTGCATATGCCACGACGACGACGGGAGAGCCGATGCGTTCCGACGCCTGGTCGCCCATGGACGGTCGCCCTGCTCCGCAGGGAATGTACGACCCCCGTAACGAACACGACGCCTGTGGTGTCGGGTTCGTGGCCACCCTCACCGGTGTTGCCAGCCATGCGCTGGTCGAGCAGGCGCTGACCGTACTGCGCAACCTCGAGCACCGAGGCGCCACCGGCTCCGAGCCCGACTCCGGAGACGGCGCCGGCATCCTCCTCCAGGTCCCCGACGCCTTCCTGCGCGAGGTGACCGACTTCGAGCTTCCCGAGGCCGGCGCGTACGCCGTCGGCATCGCCTTCCTCCCTGCCGACGGCTCCGCACAGGCCGTCTCGCAGATCGAGACGATCGCCGCCGAAGAGGGCCTGACCGTCCTCGGCTGGCGCGAGGTCCCCGTCGCCCCCGAGCTCCTCGGCGCCTCGGCCCGCGCCACGATGCCGGTCTTCCGCCAGATCTTCGTCGCCGACGGCGAGAGCACGGGCATCGTCCTGGACCGCAAGGCGTTCGCGCTGCGCAAGCGCGCCGAGCGCCAGGCCGCGACGTACTTCCCGTCGCTGTCCGCCCGCACGATCGTCTACAAGGGCATGCTGACCACCGGCCAGCTGGAGCCCTTCTTCCCGGACCTGTCGGACCGCCGCTGCGCCACCGCCGTGGCCCTGGTCCACTCCCGGTTCTCCACCAACACCTTCCCGAGCTGGCCGCTTGCCCACCCGTACCGCTTCGTCGCGCACAACGGCGAGATCAACACGGTCAAGGGCAACCGCAACTGGATGGTGGCCCGCGAGTCCCAGCTCGCCTCCGACCTCTTCGGCGACGCCGCGATCGACCGGATCTTCCCGGTCTGCACCCCGGACGCCTCCGACTCGGCCTCCTTCGACGAGGTCCTGGAGCTGCTCCACCTCGGCGGCCGCTCGCTGCCGCACTCGGTCCTGATGATGGTCCCGGAGGCGTGGGAGAACCACGACTCCATGGACCCGGCCCGGCGCGCCTTCTACCAGTACCACTCCACGATGATGGAGCCCTGGGACGGCCCGGCCTGCGTCACCTTCACCGACGGCGTCCAGGTCGGCGCGGTCCTCGACCGCAACGGTCTGCGCCCCGGCCGCTACTGGGTCACCGACGAGGGCCTCGTCGTGCTGTCCTCCGAGGTCGGCGTGCTCGACATCGACCCGGCCAAGGTCGTCCGCAAGGGCCGCCTGCAGCCCGGCAAGATGTTCCTGGTCGACACCGCCGAGCACCGGATCATCGAGGACGACGAGATCAAGGCCGGCCTGGCCGCCGAGCACCCCTACCAGGAGTGGCTGGAGACCGGGGAGATCGAGCTCTCCGACCTCCCCGAGCGCGAGCACATCGTGCACACGCACAAGTCGGTCACCCGCCGCCAGCAGACCTTCGGCTACACCGAGGAAGAGCTCCGCGTCATCCTCGCGCCGATGGCCCGCACCGGCGGCGAGCCGCTCGGCTCCATGGGCACGGACTCGCCGATCGCGGCCCTCTCCGAGCGCCCCCGGCTGCTCTTCGACTACTTCACCCAGCTCTTCGCGCAGGTCACCAACCCTCCGCTGGACGCCATCCGCGAGGAGCTCGTCACCTCGCTGCGCTCCTCGCTGGGCCCGCAGGGCAACCTGCTGGAGCCGACCTCGGCCTCCTGTCGCAGCGTCACGCTGCCCTTCCCGGTGATCGACAACGACGAGCTGGCCAAGCTCGTCCACATCAACGCCGACGGCGACATGCCCGGCATGAAGGCCGCGACGCTCTCCGGCCTCTACCGGGTCTCCGGCGGCGGCGACGCGCTCGCCGCCCGCATCGAGGCGATCTGCGCCGAGGCCGACGCCGCGATCGAGGGCGGCGCCCGCCTGATCGTGCTGTCCGACCGGCACTCCGACGCCGAGCACGCGCCGATCCCCTCGCTGCTGCTCACCGCCGCCGTCCACCACCACCTCATCCGCACCAAGCAGCGCACCCAGGTGGGTCTGCTGGTCGAGGCCGGCGACGTCCGCGAGGTCCACCACGTCGCGCTCCTCATCGGCTACGGCGCCGCCGCCGTGAACCCGTACCTCGCGATGGAGTCGGTCGAGGACCTGGTCCGCGCCGGCACCTTCATCGAGGGCATGGAGCCCGAGCAGGCCATCCGCAACCTGATCTACGCGCTCGGCAAGGGCGTCCTCAAGGTCATGTCGAAGATGGGCATCTCGACCGTCGCCTCCTACCGCGGCGCCCAGGTCTTCGAGGCCGTCGGCCTGGAGGACGCCTTCGTCGAGAAGTACTTCAACGGCACCGCCACCAAGATCGGCGGCGCCGGCCTGGACGTCGTCGCCAAGGAGGTGGCCGCCCGCCACGCCAAGGCGTACCCCGCCTCCGGCGTCCCCTCCGCGCACCGCGCGCTGGAGATCGGCGGCGAGTACCAGTGGCGCCGCGAGGGCGAGCCGCACCTGTTCGACCCGGAGACCGTCTTCCGCCTGCAGCACGCCACGCGCAACAAGCGGTACGACATCTTCAAGAAGTACACCGAGCGGGTGAACGAGCAGTCCGAGCGGCTGATGACGCTCCGCGGCCTCTTCGGCTTCACCTCCGAGCGCCCGTCGATCCCCCTCGACGAGGTCGAGCCGGTCTCCGAGATCGTCAAGCGCTTCTCCACCGGCGCCATGTCGTACGGCTCCATCTCCCGGGAGGCGCACGAGACGCTCGCCATCGCCATGAACCAGCTGGGCGGCAAGTCCAACACCGGTGAGGGCGGCGAGGACCCGGACCGCCTGTACGACCCGGCGCGCCGCTCGTCCATCAAGCAGGTCGCCTCCGGCCGCTTCGGCGTGACCTCGGAGTACCTGGTCAACGCGGACGACATCCAGATCAAGATGGCGCAGGGCGCCAAGCCCGGCGAGGGCGGCCAGCTGCCCGGCCACAAGGTCTACCCGTGGGTCGCCAAGACCCGGCACTCCACCCCGGGCGTCGGCCTGATCTCCCCGCCGCCGCACCACGACATCTACTCCATCGAGGACCTGGCTCAGCTGATCCACGACCTCAAGAACGCCAACCCGGCGGCCCGCATCCACGTGAAGCTGGTCTCCGAGGTCGGTGTCGGCACGGTCGCCGCCGGTGTCTCCAAGGCCCACGCGGACGTCGTCCTCATCTCCGGCCACGACGGCGGAACGGGCGCCTCGCCGCTCACCTCGCTGAAGCACGCCGGTGGTCCCTGGGAGCTCGGCCTCGCCGAGACCCAGCAGACCCTGCTGCTCAACGGCCTGCGCGACCGGATCGTCGTCCAGACGGACGGCCAGCTCAAGACCGGCCGCGACGTCGTCATCGCCGCCCTCCTGGGCGCCGAGGAGTTCGGTTTCGCGACCGCGCCGCTCGTCGTCTCCGGCTGCGTCATGATGCGCGTCTGCCACCTGGACACCTGCCCGGTCGGCATCGCCACCCAGAACCCGGTCCTGCGCGACCGCTTCTCCGGCAAGGCCGAGTTCGTCGTCAACTTCTTCGAGTTCATCGCCGAGGAGGTCCGCGAGATCCTCGCCGAGCTGGGCTTCCGCACCGTCGAGGAGGCCGTCGGCCACGCGGAGCTGCTGGACACCAGCCGCGCCGTGACGCACTGGAAGGCGCAGGGCCTGGACCTGGCCCCGCTCTTCTTCGTGCCGGAGCTGCCCGAGGGCGCGGTCCGCCACGCCCTGATCGAGCAGGACCACGGACTGGAGAAGGCCCTCGACAACGAGCTGATCGAGCTCGCCGCCGAGGCACTGAACGCGGCCACCGCCGAGGAGGCCCAGCCGGTCCGCGCCCAGGTCGCGATCCGCAACATCAACCGCACGGTCGGCACCATGCTCGGCCACCAGGTGACGAAGAAGTTCGGCGGCGCGGGCCTGCCCGCCGACACCGTCGACATCACCTTCACCGGTTCCGCCGGCCAGTCCTTCGGCGCCTTCCTGCCGAGCGGTGTCACCCTCCGCCTGGAGGGCGACGCCAACGACTACGTCGGCAAGGGCCTCTCCGGCGGCCGGATCGTCGTCCGCCCGGACCGCGGCGCCGACCACCTCGCCGAGTACTCGACCATCGCCGGCAACACCATCGCGTACGGCGCGACGGGCGGCGAGCTGTTCCTGCGGGGCCGCACCGGCGAGCGCTTCTGCGTCCGCAACTCCGGCGCCCTGGTCGTCTCCGAGGGCGTGGGCGACCACGGCTGCGAGTACATGACCGGCGGCACGGCGGTCGTCCTCGGCGAGACCGGCCGCAACTTCGCGGCCGGCATGTCGGGCGGTGTCGCCTACGTCGTCGACCTCGACCGGAACAACGTCAACTCCGGCAACCTGGGAGCGGTCGAGACCCTGTCGGACGCCGACCGGATGTGGCTGCACGATGTCGTGCGCCGCCACCAGGAGGAGACCGGCTCGACCGTCGCGGAGAAGCTCCTCGCCCACTGGTCCGTGAACGTGAACCGCTTCAGCAAGATCATCCCGACCACGTACAAGGCAGTGCTCGCCGCCAAGGACGCCGCTGAGCTCGCCGGTCTCTCCGAGCAGGAGACCACCGAGAAGATGATGGAGGCGGCGACCCATGGCTGACCCCAAGGGCTTCCTGACCACCGGGCGCGAGGTCGCCAAGACCCGCCCGGTGGGCGAGCGAGTCAAGGACTTCAACGAGGTCTACGTCCCCGGCTCCCTGCTGCCGATCATCAGCAAGCAGGCCGGCCGCTGCATGGACTGCGGCATCCCGTTCTGCCACAACGGCTGCCCGCTCGGGAACCTCATCCCCGAGTGGAACGACTACGCCTACCGCGAGGACTGGGCGGCGGCGTCGGAGCGGCTGCACGCGACCAACAACTTCCCGGAGTTCACCGGCCGCCTGTGCCCGGCTCCGTGCGAGGCGGCGTGCGTGCTCGGCATCAACCAGCCGGCCGTCACCATCAAGAACGTCGAAGTCTCCATCATCGACAAGGCGTGGGACGCCAACGACGTCCGGCCGCAGGCGCCCGAGCGGCTGTCCGGCAAGACCGTCGCCGTCATCGGCTCCGGCCCGGCGGGTCTCGCCGCCGCCCAGCAGCTGACGCGGGCCGGCCACACGGTCGCGGTGTTCGAGCGCGCGGACCGCATCGGCGGCCTGCTGCGCTACGGCATCCCCGAGTTCAAGATGGAGAAGCGGCACATCAACCGCCGCATCGAGCAGATGCGCGCGGAGGGCACCAAGTTCCGCACCGGTGTCGAGATCGGCCGCGACATCACCGCCACGGACCTGCGCAAGCGGTACGACGCGGTCGTCATCGCCGCCGGCGCGACCACCGCCCGCGACCTGCCCGTCCCGGGCCGCGAGCTGGCCGGCATCCACCAGGCCATGGAGTACCTGCCGCTCTCCAACAAGGTCGTCGAGGGCGACTTCGTGGCCCCGCCGATCACCGCGGAGGGCAAGCACGTCGTCGTCATCGGCGGCGGCGACACCGGCGCGGACTGCGTGGGCACCGCCCACCGCCAGGGCGCCCTCTCGGTCACGCAGCTGGAGATCATGCCGCGCCCGGGCGACGAGCGGGCGGCCGGCCAGCCCTGGCCGACCTTCCCGATGCTCTACAAGGTCACCTCGGCGCACGAGGAGGGCGGCGAGCGGGTCTACTCCGTCTCCACCACCCACTTCGAGGGCGACGAGGACGGCAACGTCCAGTTCCTGCACCTGGTCGAGGTCGAGTTCGTCGAGGGCCGGCTGACCCAGAAGCCGGGCACGGAGCGGAAGATCCCCGCCCAGCTCGTCACGCTCGCGATGGGCTTCACCGGCACGGACGTCGAGAACGGCCTCGTGGCGCAGTTCGGCCTGGACCTGGACGAGCGCGGCAACATCGCCCGGGACGCGGACTTCGCGACGAACGTCGGCGGCGTCTTCGTCGCCGGCGACGCCGGCCGCGGCCAGTCGCTGATCGTCTGGGCGATCGCCGAGGGCCGCTCCGCGGCGCGCGGCGTGGACCGCTTCCTGACCGGAGCCAGCGACCTGCCGGCCCCGATCCGCCCGACGGACCGCGCCCTGGCGGTCTGACCCCGGGGGCCGACGCCCCCACCACACGTCCCGTACAACGGAGTGCGGAACTGAGCGCGGCGCCTGCCCGAATGTCCCCGACCGGACGACTGGGCGGGCGCCGCGGCGCGTCCCCGACCCGGCGGCGCCGCGCGCCGAGCGCGCCCCCGGCACCGCGGCGCGCGCCGCGAGGGCGACCGCTACACGGTGGCCGCCAGGGCCAGCGTCGCCGCCAGTGTGCCCGTCACCGCCAGCACGAGCCCCGTCCCCAGGAAGCGGCCCATCCCGATCCTCGTGCCGTGCCAGCGGCACCGCTCGAACCACAGCAGGGTGGCCAGCGACGCCCACGGCGTGACCACCGGACCCACGTTCACGCCGACGAGCAGCGCGAGCAGCTGGTCGCTGTTCTCCACCGGGATCGCCGCCTCGCCCGCCAGATAGACCGGGAGGTTGTTCAGCGCGTTGGAGACGCCCGCCCCCACGGCGGCGGACCGCAGCATCCCGACGAGACCGTCGTCGGACCCCATCGCCGCCGTCAGCACGTCGTGCAGCCCGCGCGCGTCGACGGTCTCCACGACCAGGAACATGCCCGGCACCAGGACGAGCAGCCGCCACGGCACCAGCGAGAGGCGGAGCGCCTCCCGGCGGCGTACCGCGAAGGCCGCCACCACGACCAGGGCGGCCACCGCCGACGCCGACCACAGCGGCACGTCCGCGAGCAGCAGAGCCAGCAGGAAGCCCGCGCAGGCCACCGCGCACACCCGGAACAGCACCGGGTCCGCCGGGCGCGAGGGCACCGGAGGCTCGTAGCGCAGCGCCCCGCGCCGTCCCCTGCGCCAGTAGAAGCCCCACAGGCAGGCCATCGTGACGGCGATGGCGGCCAGCTGCGGCGCCCACATCGTCGCGGCCATCTCCGAGGGCGTCAGCGCCACCCGGTCCGCCGCCAGCAGGTTCGTCAGGTTCGACACCGGGAGCAGCAGGCTCGCCGTGTTCGCCAGCCAGACGGTCGTCATCGCCAGCGGCACGGCCGCGATCCCCACCCGGCCCGCCAGCGCCAGCATCACGGGGGTGAGCAGCACCGCCGTGGTGTCCAGGTTGAGCGTGATCGTGGTGACCGAGGCGAACAGGACGCACAGGAGGAAGAGGAGGGGGTAGCTGCCGCGCCCGGTGCGGGCCACCCAGGTGGCGACCATGTCGAACACCTCCGCCTTGCCGGTCAGCTCCGCGAGGACGATGACCGTGGCGAGGAACGCCACCAGGGGGCCGATGCGCTCCATCACCTCCCCGGCCGGCCCGGCGGGCAGCAGACCCGTGGCGACGCAGAGCACACCCAGGACGAGGAGCCCGGCCGCCAGCAGGTCCAGTGGATGCAGACGCCTGAGGAGAGACACGGCGAACAGATTCGCACACCCGCGCGCGGTGGCCCGACGGCGGGAGCGGAGTCCCGGCGCGCGGTCCCGGCGGCGCCCCCGATGGGGGCGGCCGTCAGGGGGCGGCCGGGGCCAGCCAGGTGACCAGGACCGCCGCCGTCACGGCCAGCACGCCCACCAGGCCGAGCCAGCGGGCCCAGCCCGTCAGCCGCCAGATCGTCCGGGCGCGGGCCCGCTCGTGGCGCAGGATCTGGACCGCGCCCAGCGGAAGCGTCCCGCCCGGCCGGCCGTGGACGGCCGAGACCGTCATCCACGAGGCCGTGATGAGCAGCAGGAACGCACCGCTCAGCAACCCGATCACCGTCCACTTCGCGCCGTCGGGCAGCTTGGCCAGGTTCTCCTGGCCCTTGAGCACGAAGACCGTGGTGAGCAGCCCGGTCAGCGTCGTCAGGAAGTTCCGGTACCCCTCGGCCTGCTGGACCGCGGCCTGGAGCTGCTGCGGCGGCGAGGCCATCCGGGCGGCCCGGC
The DNA here is from genome assembly GCF_043201055.1 of Streptomyces sp. NPDC048338. NCBI lineage: Bacteria > Bacillati > Actinomycetota > Actinomycetes > Kitasatosporales > Streptomycetaceae > Streptomyces > Streptomyces sp. NPDC048338. The sequence continues at coordinate 264,351 of NZ_JBICYQ010000001.1, read as the reverse complement.
GGTCGGCGTCGCGCAGCTCCTCGGTGCTGAACTCGCTCACGAGGGAAGCCCGTTCGGCGGGAAGGCGATCCACAGACCGGCCCCGCAGCCGTGGCTCTCCGCGGCCGGGCGGTCGGCGTGCGCGGAGGCGCACGTGCACCGGGTGAACCACGGCCCGTCGTCCGCGGGCCTCCGGCGCGGCCGGAGCGGCCCCTTGACCGCGCCGTACTGGCCGAGCGGCCACACCTTGGTCATCGCGCACCGGCACCGGGGGCACGTGCCGGTCGCCTCGTACCGCCCCTCGCCCTCCGGACGGAACTCCCACAGGAAGTCCGTGGCCGGCGCGGTGATCGCATAGGTGACGTTCTCGTCGTACGGGCCACCGGCACTCATCGTTCCCGACCTCCCCCTCGGCATGAACAGCCCCATGATGACAGACCGTTCGGGCCCACCGGGGTCGTCGGCGGGCAGCCGCCGAGGGCGCTTCGCGGTGGTGATCCCGTACGCTCGGCAGTCCGTGACGGGACGAGGGAGGGGGGCCGTCCATGGCCCTGAGTCTGCGCAAGGTCGAGGAGGCCGCGCCCGCGCTGGTGAGCCTCTACAAGTCGGCGGGGAACTCACTGGAGAAGCACGGGCTGCACGGCCAGCGCGTGGCGGTCTACCTGGTCGTGGACTACTCCGGCTCGATGAAGCCGTACTACCGCGACGGCACCGTCCAGGCCCTGGCCGACCGGGTGCTGGGACTCTCGGCCCACCTGGACGACGACGGACGGGTGCCGGTGGTCTTCTTCTCCACCGACATCGACGCCGAGACCGACATCGAGCTCGCCGACCACCAGGGCAGGATCGACCGGATCGTGGCCGGGCTCGGGCACATGGGCAAGACCAGCTACCACCTGGCCATGGACGCGGTCATCGACCACTACCTGGACAGCGGGGCCACCGCCCCGGCGCTCGTGGTCTTCCAGACGGACGGCGGCCCGATCAACAAGCTCGCCGCCGAGCGCTACCTCTGCAAGGCGGCCAGGCTGCCGATCTTCTGGCAGTTCATCGGCTTCGGCGACCCGGACAGCCGGCAGTTCGATTTCCTGCGCAAGCTCGACGAGCTGGCGGTCCCGGCGAAGCGGCCGGTGGACAACGCCGGTTTCTTCCACGCGGGGAGGGATCCGCGCACGGTCGCGGACGCGGAGCTGTACGACCGGCTCGTCGCCGAGTTCCCGTCCTGGCTCGCGGCGGCCCGCGCCCAGCGGATCGTGCACACCTGAGAATTCGGTTGGCCGCGGGGCGTGTTCCTGCGAAAGAGTGAGCGCATGGCATCTTTGGTGAGACATGTGACGGTCGACTGCTCGGACGCGTACACGCTGGCCACGTTCTGGGCCGCGGTACTGGACTCCAAGATCGGCGACGACGACGAGCCGGGCGATCCCGAGGCCCTGGTCGAGACGGCCGGGACGGCCCTCCTCTTCGTGACCGTGCCCGAGCGGAAGTCGGTCAAGAACCGGGTCCACCTCGACCTCCAGCCGCAGGACCGCACCCGCGACCAGGAGGTCGAGCGCCTCCTGGAACTGGGCGCGACGCTGGTCGGCGACCACCGGCGGGAGGACGGCAAGGGCTGGGTGACGCTGGCCGACCCGGAGGGCAACGAGTTCTGCGTCGAGCGCTCCGCCGCCGAGCGCACGGAGTAATCCGGACAGAAGGTGTCGGGTATCCGGTGTTCCCTGGAGTCATGGGAAACACCGGATGCACCTGGTCCGCCTTCGCCGCCGCCGAGCCCGAACTCGCCGGCACCGTGCGGGAGCGCTTCGGCCGCCACACCCACCACGTCCTCGCGACCGTACGGAGGGACGGCTCGCCGCGCCTGACCGGACTGGAGGTGAACTTCCGCCTCGACGAGCTGTGGCTCGCGATGATGCCGAACTCGCGCAAGGCGCTCGACCTGCGCCGCGACCCGCGCTTCTCGCTGCTCGCCAACCCGGGCGCCGGCACGGACATGGACGGCGGCGACGTCCGGATCTCCGGGCGGGCGACCGAGGTCACCGACCCGGAGACGGTCGACCGGTTCGCGGCGGAGGCCGGGGCGCCGCTGCCGTTCCACCTCTTCCTGGTGGAGCCGGCCGAGGTCGTCCGCACCACCGTGGAGGACGACGAGCTGGTGATCCGCACCTGGTCGCCGGGGCGGCCGGTCCGCACGATCCGGCGGGGCAACGACGACGCGCCGCCGACCGAGGACGCCCGCTAGGTCCTGTCCGAGCAGGTCGCCCGGACAGGACCTAGGTCCTGCCCGGGCGACCTGCTCGGGCCCGCGACGACGGCTGCGGCGTCTCGCGGCGTTGTCGGAGTCGCCCGAGTACGCCCGGTACGAGGGCGATCCTCCGCCTTGCGATACACCACATCCGACGCCGCGGGCCGGTCCTCGAAGATCGCCCGGACAGGACCTAGCTGTTGAACGCCACGACGATCCCGATCACGACCAGGGCCACCACGAACATCACGACGCAGCCGCACGCGGCGCCGGACGCCTCGTCGACGAGGCCCTTGGGCCTGGGCTGCGCCCTCTGGTGGTCCCTGATCCCCCGGGCCACCGCACGCCTGATCTCGTCCTCGTCCACGCGAGCTCTCCCCTGGTGCGTAGTGATCGACTCGCGTCAATCTAGCGTCGGAGGCAGGGGGGTCAGGGCCGTTCCCGCCCGCGTGGTCGCCAGGACCCGGGCGCGGCACCAGGCCGGTGAGCCCCAGGCGTCCCGGAGCGGCCGGGCCTTGCGCAGCCAGAGGGAGAGGTCCAGTTCCTCGGTGTAGCCGACGGCGCCGTGGATCTGCAGGGCGCTGCGGGCGGCGCTGTACGCCGCCTCGCCGGCCGCCGCCTTCGCCGCGGCGAGGTCGGCACCGGCGAAGGTGAGCGCCGCCCCGAAGACCAGCGGCCGGGCGAACTCCAGCCCGATCAGCGTGTCCGCCAGGCGGTGCTTCACCGCCTGGAAGGAGCCGATCGCGGCGCCGAACTGGGTGCGTTGCCGCGCGTACGCGACCGTCCGGTCGAGCAGGGTGAGCCCGACGCCCAGCGACTGCGCGGCCGTCGCCAGCAGCGCCCACTCCGCCGCCCGTCCGGCGGCGGCCGTCACCGCCGGACCGGCGGCCAGCAGCTCCCCGCCCGGCAGGGGCGGCGCGAGCCGGCGCGCGGGATCGGCGGACACCCTGACCGGCCCGTGCCCGGCCGCGAGCCGCAGTTCGTCGCCCCGCACGACCAGCGTGACGCCGGCGGTGTCCGCGTCGAGGGCGTACGGGGACGGGCGCGGCAGCGCGCTGCCGTCGCCGGAGACACCCTCGTCGCCGTCGCCGTCGCCGCCGCGCGGCACCATCGCCAGCGTCGCCACCGTCTCGCCCGAGGCCAGCCCTGGCAGCAGCCGTTTCGCCGGGCCGTCCTCGCCGCGCCGGGCCAGTTCCGCCAGCAGCGCCGCTGCCGCCACCGTCTCCACGAGCGGGCCGGGGACGCCGTGCCGGCCCAGCTCCACACAGGCCAGGGCCAGTTCGACGGGCAGCGGCCCCACGCCCTCGTAGGCTTCCGGGACCGCGAGGGCGAACACCCCGGACGCGGCCAGCCGGGTCCACAGGGCGAGCCCGGGGGCCGGTTCGCCGGCGGCCCAGGCGCGGATCACCGCGGGGGTGTCCGCGGCGGTCAGCAGCGCGTCCAGCGCGCGCCCGAAGTCCCGTTGCTCCTCGGTCGGCAGGAACGGCATCAGCGGCGTCCTTTCGGAAGGCCGAGCAGCCGCTCGGCGACGATGTCGCGCTGGATCTCGTTGGTCCCGGCGTAGATCGGCCCCGCGAGCGAGAAGACGTACCCCTCGCCCCACTCCCCGTCCCCGTCGAGCTCGCCCTCGGCGCCCAGCAGGTCGAGCGCGGTCTCGTGCAGCGCGATGTCGTACCGCGACCAGAAGACCTTGTTCAGGCTCGACTCGGCCCCGATCGTCCCGCCGGCCGCGAAGCGCGCCGCCCCGCCCGCCGTGAACAGCTGGTAGGCCCGCGCCCCGATCACCGCATCGGCGACCCGGTCGCGGACGGCCGGGTCCTCGCCCGTCGCCCGCCACAGCCGCACGAGCCGGTCGGCGGCCGCCAGGAAGCGGCCGGGGGAGCGCAGCATCAGGCCCCGCTCGTTGCCGGTCGTCGACATCGCGATCCGCCAGCCCTGGCCGGGCTCCCCGATCACGTCGGCGTCGGGCACGAAGACCTCGTCGAGGAAGAGTTCGGCGAAGGCCGGCTTCCCGTCGAGGCGGCCGATGGGCCGGACGGTGACGCCCGGCGCGCGCAGGTCGAACATCAGACAGGTGAGCCCGCGGTGCGGCCGGTCGGCCGCCGGGTCGGTGCGGAAGATGCCGAAGGCCCGGTCCGCGAAGGCGGCGCGTGAGGACCAGGTCTTCTGCCCGGAGAGCAGCCAGCCCCCGTCGGTCCGCACCGCCCGTGAGGTCAGCGAGGCCAGGTCCGAGCCTGCCTCCGGTTCGGACCACGCCTGGGCCCAGACCGTCTCGCCCGTCGCCATCGAGGGCAGGACGCGGGCCCGTTGCTCCTCGGTGCCGTGGTCGAAGAGCGTGGGGGCGAGCAGGTTGATGCCGTTCTGCGAGACCCGGCCGGGCGCCCCGGCCGCGTAGTACTCCTCCTCGAAGGCCAGCCAGCGGAAGATGCCGGCGTCCCGGCCGCCGTACCGCTCCGGCCAGGAGACCACCGACCAGCGGGCGGCCGCGAGTTCGGCCTCCCAGGCGCGGTGGGCGGCGAAGCCGTCCTCGGTCTCCAGGGACGGCAGGGGAGTCTCGGGCACATGGGCGCGGAGCCACGCGCGCGCCTCCGCCCGGAAGTTCTCCTCGTCGGCCGTGTACGAGAGGTCCATCGGACACCCGCTCCTTCCCTAACAAGTGTTTGGTAGGTTAACGTACGGCCATGGGCAGCGCCACGAGCAGCGTCGAGGTCTTCCGCACCGAGGTACGCGACTGGCTGGAGGAGCACCTCGGCGGCACGTTCGCCGGGCTGAGGGGCCTGGGCGGCCCCGGCCGGGAACACGAGGCCTTCGCCGAACGCCTCGCCTGGGAACGCCACATGGCCGCCCACGGCTGGACCTGCGTCGGCTGGCCGAAGGAGTTCGGCGGCCGCGGCGCGAGCATCGAGGAGCAGATCGCCTTCCACGAGGAGTACGCCCTCGCCGACGCCCCCGCCCGCGTCAACCACATCGGCGAACAACTCCTCGGCCCCACCCTCGTCGCCCACGGCACCCCCGAGCAGCAAGCCCGCTTCCTGCCCCCGATCCGCGCCGTGACGGAACTCTGGTGCCAGGGCTACAGCGAACCCGGCGCCGGCTCCGACCTCGCGGGCGTCCGCACCCGCGCGACCCTCGACGGCGACGCCTGGGTCGTGCACGGGCAGAAGACCTGGACCTCCCTCGCCCACGCGTCCCAGTGGTGCTTCGTCCTCGCCCGCACCGAACCCGGCTCCCGGCGCCACGCGGGACTCTCCTACCTGCTGGTCCCGATGGACCAGGAGGGCGTCGACGTCCGGCCGATCACCCAGCTGACCGGCACCAGCGAGTTCAACGAGGTCTTCTTCGACGGAGCGCGCACCGACGCCGCGCACGTCGTCGGCGCACCCGGCGACGGCTGGCGGATCGCGATGGCCACCCTCGGCTTCGAGCGCGGCGTCTCGACCCTCGGCCAGCAGGTCGGGTTCCGCCGCGAACTGGAGGCGCTGATCGGCCTCGCCCGGAGCAACGGAGCACTCGCTGACCCGCTGATCCGCGACCGGCTGATCCGCGCCTGGAGCGGACTGGAGGCCATGCGGGCAGGCGCCCTGCGCGGCACGGAACCCTCGGCCGCCAAGCTCCACTGGTCCCACTGGCACCGCGACCTCGGCGAACTCGCCATGGCCGTCCGAGGCCCCGCCGCCACCGTCACCGCCGGCGAGCCCCACGGGCTCGACCCCTGGCAGCGGCTCTTCCTCTTCTCCCGCGCCGACACCGTCTACGCCGGATCCAGCGAGATCCAGCGGAACATCATCGCCGAGCGGGTGCTCGGCCTCCCCAAGGAGCCGCGCCCGTGACACCTCCCGCCGCGACCCCCGACTACGTCCCCGGACACGGCCTGCTCGCCGGCCGCACCGCCGTCGTGACCGCCGCCGCCGGGGCGGGCATCGGCGGAGCCACCGCCCGCCGCCTCCTGGAGGAGGGTGCGCGGGTCCTGGTCAGCGACGCCCACACCCGCCGCCTCAAGGAGACCGAGGCCGCCCTCGCCGCCGAGTTCGGCGCCGACGCCGTCGCCGCCCGGCCCTGCGACGTCACCGACGAGAGCCAGGTGCAGGCACTCCTCGACACCGCCGAACAGCTGCACGGCGGACTCGACGTCGTCGTCAACAACGCCGGTCTCGGCGGCACCGCCACCCTCGCCGAGATGACCGACGAGCAGTGGAACCGCGTCCTCGACGTCACCCTGAACGGCACCTTCCGCTGCACCCGCGCCGCCCTGCGCCGCTTCCGGGACGCCGGCCGCCCCGGCGTCATCGTCAACAACGCCTCCGTCGTGGGCTGGCGCGCCCAGGCCGGCCAGGCCCACTACGCCGCCGCCAAGGCCGGTGTCATGGCGCTCACCCGCTGCGCGGCCGTCGAGGCGGCGCCGTACGGCGTCCGCGTCAACGCGGTCGCGCCCTCCCTCGCCATGCACCCGCACCTGGTCAAGGTCACCTCGGCGGAACTCCTGGAGGAACTCACCGCCCGCGAGGCGTTCGGCCGGTACGCCGAGCCCTGGGAGGTCGCCAACGTGATCGTCTTCCTCGCCAGCGGCTACTCCTCCTACATGACGGGCGAGGTCGTGGCCGTCAGCAGCCAGCATGCCTAGGTCCTGTCCGGGCGATCTTCTCGGGCCCGCGACGACGGCTGCGGCGTCTCGCGGCGTTGTCGGAGTCGCCCGAGTACGCCCGGTACGAGGGCGATCCTCCGCCTTGCGATACACCACATCCGACGCCGCGGGCCGGTCCTCGAAGATCGCCCGGACAGGACCTAGCTCCTGTCCTGGCGGGCGTCCTGTCGATCTTGCCGGGATCGCGGCCTCCGGGCCGCCCCGCACCGCGGTGAACGGCGGTCCGGGGCCGGGGACCACAATGGACGGGTGCCGACCACGAAGAAGAAGACCCAGGTGACCGCGACTCCCGAGCGGCGCCGTGAACTCCTCGACACCGCGGCCGAGGTGTTCGCCGCCCAGGGGTACAACGCCACCACCGTCCGCAAGATCGCGGACGCCGCCGGCATGCTCGCCGGCAGCCTCTACTACCACTTCGATTCCAAGGAGTCGATGCTCGACGAGATCCTCTCCACCTTCCTGACCGAACTGTGGGAGGGCTACGACGCCGTCCTCGCCGCCGGGCTCGGCCCCAGGGAGACCATCGAGGCCCTCGTCACCGAGTCCTTCCGGGAGATCGACCGGCACCACGCCGCCGTCGCCATCTACCAGAAGGAGTCCCGGCACCTGACCGCCCAGCCCCGCTTCCACTACCTCTCCGACTCGCAGCAGAAGTTCGAGAAGGCGTGGCTCGGCACGCTGGAGCGCGGGGTCGAGGCCCGCGTGTTCCGCGCCGACCTCGACATCAGGCTCACCTACCGGTTCGTGCGCGACACCGTCTGGGTCGCCGCGTCCTGGTACCGCCCGGGCGGACAGCACAGCCCGGACGAGATCGCCCGTCAGTACCTGTCGATGGTCCTGGACGGGATCGCCGTACGCACCTGACCCAGCTGGAGGAGTCGCCATGGCCGAGGCCTACATCGTCGAAGCGGTACGCACCCCGGTGGGCCGCCGCCGGGGCGGTCTCGCCGCCGTCCACCCGGCGGACCTCGGCGCCCATGTGCTGAAGGCCCTCGTCCGGCGCTCCGGCATCGACCCGGCCGCGGTCGAGGACGTCGTCTTCGGCTGCCTCGACACCGTCGGACCGCAGGCCGGCGACATCGCCCGTACGGCCTGGCTCGCGGCCGGCCTGCCCGAGGAGGTCCCCGGCGTCACCGTCGACCGCCAGTGCGGCTCGTCCCAGCAGGCCGTCCACTTCGCGGCCCAGGGCGTCCTGTCCGGCACCCAGGACCTGGTGGTCGCGGGCGGCACGCAGAACATGTCGATGATCCCCATCGCCTTCGCCTCCCGGCAGGCGGCCGAACCGCTGGGCCTGACCGAGGGGCCCTACGCCGGCTCGGAGGGCTGGCGCGCCCGGTACGGCGACGCGCCCGTCAACCAGTTCCACGGCGCCGAGCTGATCGCCGCGAAGTGGCACATCACCCGCCGCGACCAGGAGGAGTACGCCCTGCGCTCGCACCAGCGGGCGCTGCGGGCGCTCGACGGGGGCCGTTTCGCGCGCGAGACCGTGCCGTACGGGGACGTCACCGCGGACGAGGGTCCGCGCCGGGACACCACCCTGGAGAAGATGGCCGGACTGAAACCGGTCGTCGAGGGCGGCACCATCACCGCGGCCTGCTCCTCCCAGGTCTCCGACGGCGCCGCGGCGATGCTGCTGGCCGGCGAGCGCGCCGTACGCGACCACGGCCTGACCCCGCGCGCCCGGATCCACCACCTCTCGGTCCGCGGCGAGGACCCGATCCGGATGCTCTCCGCCCCGATCCCGGCGACCGCGTACGCCCTGCGGAAGACCGGCCTGTCCATCGACGACATGGACCTGATCGAGATCAACGAGGCCTTCGCGCCGGTCGTGCTGGCCTGGCTCAAGGAGACGGGCGCCGACCCGGAGCGCGTCAACGTCAACGGCGGGGCGATCGCCCTCGGCCACCCGCTGGGCGCGACCGGAGTGCGGCTGATGACGACCCTGCTGCACGAACTGGAGCGCACCGGGGGCCGGTTCGGCCTCCAGACGATGTGCGAGGGCGGCGGCCAGGCCAACGTGACGATCATCGAACGGCTGTAGGAGGTGTGACACTCGTCGCTGTCCCGCCTTTCCGGCGGGACGGCGTGCTAGTGTCTCCGTGTTGCTAGTTTTGGTACCCATGAACTTTATGTGCGCCTGACGGGAATGTTCCTTCAGGCGCAATTTTGTTTTCCCGGCATTCTCCGGATGGGGCCCTTACCTGTTCAGGAGAATTCACATGGCTACTGGAACCGTGAAGTGGTTCAACTCGGAAAAGGGCTTCGGCTTCATCGAGCAGGACGGCGGCGGCGCCGACGTCTTCGCCCACTACTCCAACATCGCGACCTCCGGCTTCCGTGAGCTGCAGGAAGGCCAGAAGGTCACCTTCGACGTCACGCAGGGCCAGAAGGGCCCGCAGGCGGAGAACATCCTCCCCGCCTGATCGCCGTACCGCGTTTCTCGCAGCCGGGACCCGCACCGCGCAGGTGCGGGTCCCGGCTCGCGCTGTGCTCAGGCCAGGAAGGCATTTCCCCATGACTCGCTCCGAAAAGCGGCCCCGTCGGGCCGCGGACTCCACCTCCGGAACCCCGTCCGGAAATGCCTCGGGCCGTCCCGCGCGCGGCTCCGGCCAGCGACGCGGCTCGGGCTCCGGCGCCACCGGCTCGGCCCGTGGCCGCGGCAAGGGCGCCGGGCGCACCCCGGCCTCGCCCCCGCCGCCGCGTGAGTTCACGCTGCCCGAGACGCTGACGCCCGCGCTGCCCTCCGTCGAGTCCTTCGACGCCCTCGACATGCCCGCGGCGCTCGTCAAGACGCTCGCCGCCCAGGGCGTGATCGAGCCGTTCCCCATCCAGGGCGCCACCCTGCCGAACTCGCTCGCCGGCCGGGACATCCTCGGCCGCGGCCGTACCGGCTCCGGCAAGACGCTCGCCTTCGGCCTCGCGCTGCTCGCCCGCACCGCCGGCCGCCGCGCCGAGCCCCAGGCGCCGCTCGCCATGGTCCTCGTGCCCACCCGCGAGCTCGCCCAGCAGGTGACGGACGCCCTCGCGCCGTACGCCACCTCCGTGCAGCTGCGGCTCGCCACCGTCGTCGGCGGCCTGTCGATCACCAAGCAGGCGAACGCGCTGCGCCGCGGCGCCGAGGTGCTCGTCGCCACGCCCGGCCGGCTCAAGGACCTCATCGAGCGCGGCGACTGCCGGCTCGACCAGGTCGCGATCACGGTCCTCGACGAGGCCGACCAGATGGCCGACATGGGCTTCATGCCGCAGGTCACGGCGCTGCTCAAGCAGGTCGAGCCGGACGGGCAGCGGATGCTGTTCTCCGCCACGCTCGACCAGAACATCGACCGTCTGGTGAAGATGTTCCTCACCGACCCGGTCGTGCACTCCGTCGACCCCTCGGCCGGCGCGGTCACCACGATGGAGCACCACCTGCTCCACATCGCCGACGAGACCGACAAGAAGGCCGTCACGCTGAAGATCGCGGCCCGCGACGGCCGGACGATCCTCTTCCTCGACACCAAGCGGGCGGTGGACCGGCTCGTCAAGCGGCTCCTCGCGAGCGGTGTCCGGGCCTCCGGCCTGCACGGCGGCCGTTCCCAGCCGCAGCGCAACCGCACCCTGGACCAGTTCAAGACCGGCCAGGTCAACGTGCTGGTCGCGACGAACGTGGCGGCCCGCGGCATCCACGTCGACGACCTCGACCTGGTCGTCAACGTCGACCCGCCGATCGACCACAAGGACTACCTGCACCGGGGCGGCCGCACGGCCCGCGCCGGCGAGTCCGGCTCGGTCGTCACCCTCGTCCTGCCCGAGCAGAAGCGGGACATGAGCCGGCTGATGGCGAACGCGGGCATCGCGCCCCGCACCGCGCAGATCAAGTCCAGCGACGACGAGCTGACCCGCCTCACCGGCGCCCGGGAGCCTTCCGGCATACCGGTCGTCATCGAGGTCCCGCAGCCGGCCCAGCCCGCCCCGTCGGCGGGCGGCGGCCGACGCTCGCGCCGCGGCGGCTCCGGCGGCGGTCGTGCCCGCGGCGCGGCAGGCTCCGCCCGTACGGCCACGGCCGGCTCGGCGGGCGGCTCCGGGAACCGCACCGCCGGCAACGGCACCACCGGCCGCGCGGCCGGCAGCGGCTCGTCCGCCCGGACGGGAGGCAACGGCTCCGCCACCCGCACCGGCGCCGGGACCGGCACGGGCGCCCCGCGCTCCCGCGGCCGCAGCGGCGGCACCGCAGGTGCCGGCCGCGGTCGCCGGGCCTCCTAGGTCCTGTCAGGGTCGCGTGCCGACGGAAGACCGCCAGGACAGGGCGTGGGTCCTGTCCTGGCGGAAGCCGCCCGGACCACGACTCAGTCGACCAGCCGGGCCCGGAGCGCCGCCAGCGTGCGCAGTTCCAGGCCCAGGCCGACCGTCAGGTAGCGGAACAGGCCGCCGTACCCGGAGCGGACCTCGGCCAGTGCCGCGTCGAGGTACTCCGTCCGCACCTCCTGGAGCGGGACGATCAGTTCCGGGTTCTGCATGAGACCGCCCTGCCTGAGCCCCTCCCGCACCCGCGCGTCGTACGCCGCCCGCAGCGTGTTGGACGCCAGGTAGTCGCCCACGGCCGTGCTCTCCGGCACGCCCAGGACCGTCAGCAGCAGGTGACTCGTCCAGCCCGTACGGTCCTTGCCCGAGGTGCAGTGGTAGAGCAGGGGCCCGCCGCCCGGCTCCGCCAGGTCGCGGAGCGTCGCCGCGAACCCCGCCCGGTTGTCCGGGCTCGTGACGAAGGTGCGGTACACCTCGCGCATGAAGCCGGCGGCCCGTCCGCCGCCGAGCATCTCCTCCTGCCGGACGGGGTCGCGCGAGCCGATCGCGGCCAGCAGCTGCCCGTACAGACCGTTGTCGGTGATCGGGCGGGACAGCGCCGTGAGCGGTGCGGGCAGTCGGTCCGCCCCGTCGTGACGGACCTCCAGCGGGATCCGGAAGTCCACGACCCGGCCCAGCCGCAGCCCGGCCAGCGTCGTCAGGTCGGCGTCGGTGAGCTTCACCAGGGCGTCGGCCCGGTAGACCAGGCCCTTGCGGACCCGGCCCGCTCCGTGGGTGACGTACCCGCCGAGGTCGCGGACGTTGACCGCGCCCTGGAGCGGGATCTGCCGCGGGACGGCCGCCCGCGGGCGGTGTGCCGCGACGGCCGTCGCGGGGGCCAGAAGGCCCACCGCGCCGGTGGCCGCGGCGGTGCTCAGCAGTGCGCGTCGGGAAAGAGGCACGGGCCGGACTCCCTTGGCCGGACTCCCCTGGGGGGAGCGGGGGGGGTCACCCTGGTGAGGGCAGGGCGTGGAGCGCTTGCGCGGCCTCGGACAGGATGCGCCGCACGAGTTCCTCGCAGCTCGGGAGGTCCTCGATCAGTCCGGCGACCTGTCCGGAGGCCATGACGCCGAGGTCGGTGCGTCCCTCGACCATGGAAGCCCGCAGGAGCACAGGGGTGTTCGCGGCGAGCAGGACCTGGCTCCAGGACAGGTCCTTGCCGTGGCGCATCGCGAGCCCGTCGCGGACCATCCGCGGCCACGACAGGCCCGACAGCTTCCGGAACCCGGCCGCGCGGCGCACGGTCTGTGCCAGCGCCCGGACCCGGCCCGCCCGTTCCAGCGCGGCGACCATCTCCGTACGCAGCATCCGGTGCGGCAGCCCGTCGACGGCCGTGGTGACCGTGACGTCCTTGACCGATGCCGCCAGGTACCGCGCCTTCACCGCGTCGGGCACGGTCGAGTCGGAGGTGAGGAGGAAGCGGGTCCCCATGGCGATCCCCGCGGCGCCGTACGCGAGCGCGGCGACCAGGCCGCGGCCGTCGTGGAAGCCGCCGGCCGCGACGACCGGGATGTCGACCGCGTCCACGACCTGTGGCAGCAGCACGGTCGTCGCCACCTCGCCGGTGTGCCCGCCGCCCTCGCCGCCCTGCACGATCACCGCGTCCGCGCCCCAGGCCGCCACCTTCTCGGCGTGCCGCCGGGCCCCGATCGAGGGGATCACGACCACTCCCGCGTCCTTCAGTTCCGCGATCAGGTCCCGCGAGGGCGCCAGGGCGAAGGAGGCGACCCGCACTCCCTCGTCGATGATGATCCGCACCCGTTCGCGGGCGTCGCCCGCGTCGGCGCGCAGGTTCACCCCGAACGGCCGGTCCGTACGGGACCGCACCTCGCGGACCGCCGAGCGGAGCTGCTCCGTGCTCATCGTCGCCGAGGCGAGGATGCCGAGCGCGCCGGCCTCCGCGGAGGCGGTGACCAGCCGGGGTCCGGCGACCCAGCCCATGCCGGTCTGCACGATCGGGTACCGGACGCCGGTGAGCCTCGTGAGCGCGGTGTCGAAGGAGGCGGTCACCGGGCCGGCACCTCGCGGTCGCGCAGCCCCCGCGGGTCGATGACCTCCCGGATCAGCCGGAGTTCCTCGGTGGTCGGCTCACGGGTGTACGGGACGTCGTCACCGGCCGGCAGGGCGAAGCCGGTGGCCTCCCGGACCTGCGCCACGGTCACGCCCGGGTGCAGGGAGGCCAGCCGCATCGAGCGGTCGGGGGTCTCGAAGTCGAAGACGCCGAGGTCGGACACGACCCGGGGGATCCGGTGGAAGCGGGTGACCCCGGCCTCGGCGGCCCGGTCGTAGCCGACCCCGCTGACCATGTCCACGCGCTCGACGAAGACCCGGGGCGAATGCCGGGGGATCCAGTAACTCACCGGGTTGTTCAGCGTGTTGACGGGGGCGCCGCGGACGCCGAGGAGCTGGCGGGTGGGCCGGGACCAGTCGCCGACGCAGGAGATGTTCTGGTTGCCGTACCGGTCGATCTGGCCGGCGCCCATCATCACGTGCCGTCTGCCGCCGGTGACCATCGTCAGGTGCCGCCGGTACGGCAGCCAGCCCTCGACCTCCCCGTCGACGCCGACCAGCATCGCCTCGCCGTCGGTCAGCAGCAGTTCGGGGGCGAAGGTGCGCCGGGCGAGCCGCGCGCCGAACGAGGAGACCGGGGCCATCGCGGCGGCGAGCACCTCGCCGGCGTCGCGCCAGGCCTCGGCGCAGGCGACGACGCAGTACTCGGCGCGGGTGGGCGGGGGCTGAGGTGTGCGGGTGGGCGGGGGCTGAGGTGTGCGGGTGGGCGGGAGCTGAGGGGCGGGGGTGGGCGGGGGCTGGGGCGCGTGGGTGCTCAACTCTGCTCCTCGTGCCAGGTGCGTACGGCCTGCTGGTAGTCGTCCTCGCTCTTGCCGGACAGGAAGCGCTGCGCGAACTCGGCCCAGGGCGTGGTCGCGTACAGCCGCTGGAAGGCCTCGTCCCGCTCGTAGTCGGGCGCGCAGGAGGTGAAGTGGGCGCCGTTCGGCGCCTCGACGACCCCGGTGACGCTGTGCCGTCCGACGAGGAGGGTCTGCGGGGGTGCCGCGCCGAGGCCGGCGGTGTCGACGAGGCGTTCGCAGGAGATGTACGCCGTGTCGGCGGCCTCGCAGAACAGGTCGTCGAAGTAGGGGTCGGGGCCGAGGTACTGGCCGTTGCCGGTCCGGTCGGCGCGGTTGAGGTGGACGAGGGCGGCGTCCATCCGCAGCGCGGGCACGGCGACCAGTTCCTCGCCGTCCTCGTAGGGGGAGCGGATCGTCCGCAGCCCGGGGTTGACCCGCATCACGTCGGAGCCGAGACCGGCCCGGACCGGCAGGAACGGCAGCCGGTTGGCGGCGGCGTGCAGCCCCCACATGAACATGGCCTCGTCGAGTTCCGTCAGCTCGAAGGCGCCACGCTCGCGGGCGGCGCGGAAATGGGGTTCGAGCGGGATGGAGTCGAGCGTGGCGAAGGCGGCGACGAGTCGGCGGATCCGGCCGGCCGCGGCGAGCAGCCCGACGTCGGGGCCGCCGTAGGAGATCACGGTGAGATCGGTGACCTCGGACCGGAGCAGCGCGCGGACCAGCGCCATCGGCTTGCGGCGCGACCCCCAGCCGCCGATGCCGATCGTCATGCCGCTGCGGAGGCGGCCGACGGCCTCGTCGGGGGTCATCGTCTTGTCGTGCGGGTGTGCGGTCACGAGGAGCCCTTCCTGCCGAAACCGTCGCGGACGCGGTCGGCGACGCCGCTGAGGTTGGCCTCGAAGGTGAAGCCCTGCTCGAAGCGGTAGCTGCGGTGCACGTCGACGGGGTCGATGCCGTTGATGGCGGCCTTGGCGAGCCGGATCAGCGAGCCGTCCTTGGCGGCGATCTCGCGGGCCACGGCGAGCGCCGCGTCGTGCAGTCCGGCGCGCGGGACGACCTTCCAGACCGAGCCGTGGGCGTGCAGTTCGTCGGCGGTGACGGTCCGGGAGGTGTAGTACAGGGCTCGCATCAGGTGCTGCGGGACGAGCCGGGCGAGATGGGTGGCGGCGCCGAGCGCGCCGCGGTCCAGTTCGGGCAGTCCGAAGACGGCGTCCTCCGACGCGACGATCACGTCGGCGTTGCCCACGAGGCCGATGCCGCCGCCCAGGCAGAAGCCGGCGACGGCTGCCACCACCGGCACCTCGCACGTGTACACCGCGGAGAAGGCCTCCGCGCACCCGTGGTTGGCGCCGATGAGTGCCCGGTGCCCTGTGCCGTGCTCGCGCTGCATCTCCTTGATGTCGACGCCCGCGTTGAAGCCGCGGCCCTCGGCGGCCAGGACGACGCAGTGGACCTCCTGGTCCCGGCCGGCCGCGCGGACCGCGTCGGCGAGGTCGTACCAGCCTTGTACGGGCAGGGCGTTGACGGGTGGGAAGTCGACGGTGACGAGGGCGACGCCCTTGTCCGGGCGTGAGGTGGAGACACCCATGAACGGATCAGCTACCTTTCCACCAAACGTTTGTTAGGCGACTGCTTGGTGAGGAAGGTAGCAGCCGATGGAGCAGGACGGGAGGGTCGCCGTCGTCACCGGCGGCACGCGGGGCGTGGGCGCGGGCATCACCCGGGCCTTTCTGCGGGCCGGCGCGCACGTGATCGTCTGTGCCCGCCGGCCGCCGGACGCGCCGCTGGAAGAGGCGGGCCGGGCGGCCGCGTTCATCCCCCTCGACCTGCGCGACCCCGCGGCCGTCGAGGCGTTCTTCGCGGACGTCGCGCGGACGCGCGGGCGGCTCGACGTCCTCGTCAACAACGCGGGAGGGACGCCGTACCGGCTGCTCGGCGAGGGTGACGCGGAACGGCACGCCCGGGTCGTCGCGCTGAACCTGACCGTGCCGCTCACCGTCTCCCTCGCCGCGTACGAGTCGCTGCGCGCGGCGCGCGGCTCGGTCGTGATGATCGGCAGCGTCAGCGGCACCCGGCCCTCGCCGGGCACGGCCGCCTACGGCGCGGCGAAGGCCGGTCTGGAGAACCTGGCCCGGTCGATGGCCGTGGAGTGGGCCCCGCACGTCCGGGTGAACACCCTCGTCCTCGGCATGGTCCGCACCGAGCTGTCCCACCTCCACTACGGGGACGCGGACGGGATCGCGGCCGTCGGCCGGACCGTCCCGCTCGGCCGGCTCGCCGAACCCGAGGAGGCCGGGGAGGCGGCGGTGTTCCTCGCCTCCGAGCGCGCCGGATACGTCACGGGAGCCTCGCTCCTGGTGCACGGGGGCGGGGAACGCCCCGCCTTCCTCGATGCCGCGAATGCCGACAAGGAGAGCTGAGATGACCCCGACGGGACTGTGTGAGGGCCGGGTCGTGATCGTGACGGGCGGTGGACGGGGGCTGGGCCGGGCCCACGCGCTGGCCTTCGCCGCCGAGGGCGCCCGGGTCGTGGTCAACGACCTGGGTGTCGGGCTCGACGGGGCCGCCTCGGCGGAGTCTCCGGCGCGGCAGGTCGTGCGGGAGATCCGGGAGGCGGGCGGTACGGCCGTCGCGCACGGCGGCGACGTCGCCACGGAGGACGGCGCCGCCTCCCTGGTGGCCGCCGCGCTCGACACGTACGGGCGGCTCGACACCCTGGTCAACAACGCGGGGTTCCTGCGCGACCGGATGCTCGTCAACCTCGGCGAGGACGACTGGGACGCCGTCATGCGGGTGCACGTGAAGGGCCACTTCCTGCCCCTGCGGCATGCGGCGGCGCACTGGCGGGCCGAGGTCAAGGCGGGGCGCCCGGTGGCGGCGCGGGTCGTGAACACCACCTCGGGTGCGGGGCTGCTGGGCAGCGTGGGTCAGGGCAACTACGCGGCGGCGAAAGCGGGGATCGTGGGTCTGACGCTGGTCGCGGCGGCGGAGGCGGCGCGCTACGGGGTCCAGGTCAACGCGATCGCCCCGGCGGCCAGGACCCGCATGACCGAGCGGACCTTCGCCGGCCTGGAGGGTCTGCCGGAGGACGTCTCGCCGCTGGTGGTGTGGCTCGGCTCGGCGGCGTCGGAGGGCGTGACCGGCCGCGTCTTCGAGACCGAGGGCGGCCGCATCACCGTCATGGAGGGCTGGCGGCCCGGCCCGACGGCGGACAAGGGGGCGCGCTGGACCCCGGCCGAGGCGGGCGAGGCCGCGCGGAAGCTGCTCGCGGACGCGGAGGAGCCGCGACCGGTGTACGGCACCTGACGGGGCGGGGCCCGGCGGGACCTGACAGGCCGGCGGGATCCGGCCGGACGCGGTGGGGCCCGGCGGCTGGTGCGGAACCAGACACGCCGGGACAGCCCTCAGCTGGTCAGGCGTCGGGTCGCGTCGCGCTGGCGGGTGGTCGAGCCGGTGAGGAAGCGGGTGATCACGAGCAGCTCCTCGGTGCTGAACTCCTCGTAGAGCTCGTGCACTTCACGCGCCCAGTCGTCGAAGAGCGGGGCGATCTCGGCCAGCTTCTCGGGGCGGGGCTCGACGAGCACCCGGCGCTTGTCGGTCGGGTGCTTCACCCGGCGTACGAACCCCTTGCGTTCCAGGCGGTCGACGAGGCCGGTCACGGAGGCCGGCGCGAGCCCGGAGCGCTCGGCGAGCTCCTTGGCCGTCAGGGCGCCGTGGCGTTCCAGCAGGTCGAGCGTCTTGGTCTCGGTCGCCCCCAGGTCCTGCCGGGCCGCGACCGCCGTGTGGAAGGCCACCGAGGCGGCGCTGGAGTCACGGCCGGCGGCGGTGAGGGCGGCGATCACCTCGGCGCGCCGCGCCCCCTCGTCCCGCGCCGGCCGCTCGCTCGTGCTCATGGGGGCAGCCTAGCAAAATATTTAGTTCGGTCGAACGAAAGACTTGCGATCGCGGCCGCCTCGTGCCACTTTTTATTTCGTTAGGTCGAACGAAATAAATTGGGAGCCGGCATGACCACCACCCTCACCAGCACCGGCGGGGCCTCGCCCACCGCCGTCCACCCGCGCCGCTGGGCCGCCGCCGTCGTGATGATGGTCGCCGCCCTGATGGACCTCGTCGACGTCACCATCGTCAACGTCGCCCTGCCCTCCATCGGGCACGGGCTGGGCGCCTCGGAGAGCGCCCTGCAGTGGATCGTCTCGGCGTACCTGCTGGGCTTCGCGGCCACTCTGATCGTCGCCGGACGGCTCGGCGACCGGTACGGCCGCAAGACGCTCTTCCTCGTCGGGACCGCCGGCTTCGGCCTCGCCGGTCTCGCCTGCGGCATCGCCCAGACGCCGGGGCAGTTGATCGCGGCCCGCGCCGTGCAGGGCGTGACGGCGGCCGTGCTGATGCCCCAGGTCCTCGGCTCCTTCCACAGCCTCTTCCAGGGCAAGGACCGGGGCAAGGTCTTCGGGATGTACGGGGCGGTGGCCGGCTTCGCCTCCGCGACCGGCCTGCTGCTCGGCGGCGTGCTCACCGACGCGGACCTCTTCGGTCTCGGCTGGCGCAGCGTCTTCCTGGTCAACGTGCCGATCGCCGTGCTGACCCTGGCGGCCGCCGTCGTCCTCGTCCCCGCCACCCGGGAGCACGCGGCGGCCAGCCCGCCCGTGCTCGGCAGCCTCGTCCTGGCGGCCGGCCTCGTCGCCATCGTGCTGCCGCTCGTCCAGGGCCAGGGCAACGGCTGGCCCGCCTGGGGCTGGGTGCTGCTCGGCGGCGGCGTCCTGGCGGTGGCCGGCCTCGGCGTCCGCGGCTCGGTCCTGCCGGGGCGGACCTTCCGTGTCCCGGCCTTCTCCTACGGCCTCGCCGTGCAACTGCTCTTCGCCCTCGGGATGCAGGGCTTCTTCCTGGTCTTCGCCCTCTGGCTGCAGGGCGGTCAGGGCTACGCGCCCATGCAGGCGGGCGTCCTGATGGTCGCCTTCTCGGCCGGCGGCTTCCTCACCGCGCCGGCGGCCGACCCGCTCGCCGTCAGGCTCGGCCGCCTGGTCCCGGCGACGGGCGCGGTGCTGATGGCGACCGGCTACGCCTGGGTCTGGCACGCGATGGGCCAGGCCGCCCCCGCGCACACCGGCGCCTGGCCGCTGGTCCCCGGGCTGGTCGTCGCCGGCGCCGGCCTCGGGCTCCTGGTGGTGCCGCTCGTCAACATCGTCCTGTCCGCGGTCCCGGACGAGCTGGCGGGCGGGGCCTCGGGCGTCTTCTCCACGGCCCAGCAGTTCGGCGGGGCCCTGGGCGCCGCGGTCGTCGGCACGGCCTTCTTCGCGGACCTCTCGATCGACGCGGCCATGCCGTGGGTGATCGCCGCCTACGGGGCGGCCGCGCTCCTGAGCCTGCGGCTGCCGGCGCGGTCCGTCTCCGGCTGACGGTCGGCCGCACGGGCCGGGTCCGCCCCGGACGGGACCCGGACCTCGCCGGCGTCCTGGGCGACCGCCCCGAAGCCGGCCTGGCGCGGCTCAACGGCAGCGCGGACTCGTCCACTCCAGACGCGTCCTGACCCGCTCGTTCCCGATGTGCTCCAACGCCGCCAGGGCCGTGTCGCGGGCCGATCCCTCCGGGTCCCCGTCCGCCAGGATCGACGCCAGCACCTCGGTGGCGCGCGGATCCTGACGCATCGCCAGACCGCGGGCCGCCTCGGCGACGGCGTCCGGATCGGTGTCCCTCAGCCGGGCGGCGAGCGCCTCGCGAAGCAGGGGGGTGTCCTCGGGAAGCTCGGCGAGGGCCAGCGTCGCCCAGTCCCGCACCCCCGCGTCGTGGTCCCGGCTCAGCCGCACCAGGACGTCGACGGCCTGCGGACGCCCGGCCGGCACCAGCCCCGTGAGCGCGCATCCGAGGGCCCGCCGCACCTCGGCGTCGGGGTGCGAGGCGAACGGCAGCAGTTCGGGCAGCGCCGACGCGTCGCCCACGGCCCCGAGCGCGGTGACCACGGAGAGCGCGGGCTCCCGGTCCGCGCCCGGGCGGCCCGGATCCCCGTCCGGCGCCGCCGGCGCCACTCCGCCCCGCCGGGTGTCGGCCGCCAGGCGCCGCAGGATCGCGACGCCCTCGGCCGCGAGGTCCCCGTCGACGCCCGGGGAGCGCCGCCCCGGCCCGCGCTCTCGCCGATCCGGCCCGGTCGACAGGACACCCCCCAGGACCTGGGCGCCGAGCGCCCGCCGCAGGGGCTCGTCGCTCGCGCACCAGGCCGCGGCCGTACGGAAGGTCTCCTCGTCGGCGTACCGGGCGAGGGCCGCGACCGCCTCCCTCCAGTCGTCCTGGTCGCGGTCCCCGCAGCGCAGGGCCCGCCCCGCGAGCTCCTCGTGCGGGGTCCGCACGCCGAGTTCGCCCTCCAGCAGGGTGACGATCGCCGCATGACCGGTCTGCCGCTCGTTCCCGCGACCGGGCGCGCCGTCCTCCCGCAGCAGTTCGACGACGACGGTCACTCCGCCGTCCTCGGGGACCCGGCGGACGACGCACTCGTACGTCCCGCCGCCCTCGGACCCGTCGAGCAGCCCGCGCCGCAGCTCCGCCGCGATGTCCACGCCGACCCACCGGCGGGCCTCGGCCAGCGCGTCGGGAAGCGGTCCGGCACCGAACTCCAGGAGCGCCCGCACGCTCGGGGTCGAGCCGCGCCGGGCCGCCGCGACGAGGGGCACCAGGCCGTCGGGACCGGGGCGCCGCGGGTCCGCGCCGTGTTCGAGCAGGATCCGTACGGTCTCGGCGTGGCCCAGCCGCACCGCCCAGTCCATCGCCGTGAAGCCGTAGGACTCCTCCTGGTCCGGCCTCGCCCCCGCCTTGAGCAGGGCCCGGACCACCTCGCCGTGCCCGCCGCACGCGGCTCCGCACAGCGGCAGGTCGCCCGCCTCCTCGCCGCTGCCCCGCCCGGGGTCGGCGCCGGCGGCCAGCAGCACCCGGACGATTCCGGTCTCGTTCGCGACGGCGGCCCGGTACAGCGCGGTCTCACCCTCGTCGGTCGCCTCGGGGGACTCGCCGGCCCGCAGGGCGCGGACGACGGCGTCGTCGTCCCCGCCCAGAATGTCCTCGAACAACGTGCTCATCCGTCGACCATCGCCCGACGACCGCAACCGGCGCAAATCACTTGTCGGTTCGCACCCCGCGAGCCCCGACGGGACCCGGCCGGCGCCCCGGACGCGACGAGTTCGGCCCTCGCACTGCGGACACGACCCCCGGGAGTTGTTCAGCCCTCGCACTCCAGGACCGACTCGCACACCCCGCAGCGCGCCTTCAGCCGCCGGGCCGCCGCCGGCACCCGCAGGCGCTGGTGGCAGACCGGGCAGGGGAAGGAGACCCGCAGGGACGGGCCCGCTCCCTCGAAGGCGTACGGCGCGCCGTACGCCGCGCGCCCCTGCCGGCGGTCCTTCGTGTACCGGTGCCGGGCCGCCCAGCCCGCGCCGGCCAGCGGTGGCCGCAGCCCGTCGCGTGCCGCCTCCGCCCGGCCCCGCACCCAGGCGTCGTACGCCTGGGGGCTGGTGAACCACGGCGACGGGTCCTCCCCGAACACCTCCGCCCGCTTGGCCAGCACGTATCCGAACTCCTCGGGGGTCAGGTACCCGAGCTTCTGGCTCGACACGGCGTCCTCCCGGTAGGCGTCGAGCAGCAGCCAGCCCGCCCCCAGATAGGCGGTCACCACATCCGTGAGGATCTCGTTGTCCCCGGTGTCCGGGAACCCGAGGTCGAGACGGTGGAGCAGTACATGGGTGATCTCGTGGGCCAGCGCCGCCCCCACGTCCCTGCGATGCCGACGGAAGCGGTCGTTCAGCTCGATGAAGTACTCGGGTCCCGCGGCCAGCTCCACGCTCGCCGCGTGGGTCATAGCCCGGAAACTCACGATCATCCGGGCCTGCGGCAGTCGCAGGTGCCGGACGAGCGCACCGGCCACCCGCTGGGCGCCGAGGTGGAGTTCGTCCTCGTCGGTGAAGGCCACGTCGGTCGCGCGCACGCTCGTGTCGTACCGCCGTACGCCGTCGGCGGACAGTCTCCGGTACAGCGCGGTGAGCGAGGCCCGGACCGTTTCGAGGTGCGGGAACCCGTGGACGACCGCGTCTCCTGCACTTCCGTTCGGCACGCCGGAACCCCCTTCCCTCCACTGTACGACCGCGTTCGGGCGCTGTGCCCTGGCCGAAAACGCTGTCTTGTGACCCCCTGTGAGCCCTGTCCATAATCCGGACCAAGCCTTGACGGATACATGCCATCAGGGCTCAACCCCCCATGAAAGGCAGACACTTGAAGAAGAACAGGTTCGTCCGCGCCCTTCAGAGAATCGCCGCCGCCGGCGCCGTCGTGCTCGCCGCCGTCAGCCTCCAGCCCTCCACCGCCTCCGCCGCGCCCACGCCCGTCGTGGGCGGCACCCGGGCGGCCCAGGGCGAGTTCCCCTGGATGGTCAGGCTCTCCATGGGCTGTGGCGGCTCGCTGCTGACCCCGCAGATCGTCCTCACCGCCGCCCACTGCGTGAACGGCTCCGGCAACAACACCAGCATCACCGCCACCGCCGGCGTCGTCGACCTCCAGAGCGGCAGCGCCATCAAGGTCCGCTCGACCAAGGTCCTCCAGGCCCCGGGCTACAACGGCACCGGCAAGGACTGGGCCCTGATCAAGCTGGCCTCGCCGATCAACTCGCTGCCCACGCTCAAGATCGCGGACACCACCGCGTACAACAGCGGCACGTTCACCGTCGCCGGCTGGGGCGCCACGCGTGAGGGCGGCGCCCAGCAGCGCTACCTCCGCAAGGCGACCGTGCCGTTCGTCTCCGACTCCGCCTGCCAGGCGGCCTACGGCTCCAGCCTGGTGCCCGGCGAGGAGATCTGCGCCGGGTTCAACGAAGGCGGCGTCGACACCTGCCAGGGCGACTCGGGCGGCCCGATGTTCCGCAAGGACAACGCCGGCGCCTGGATCCAGGTCGGCATCGTGAGCTGGGGCGAGGGCTGCGCACGGCCCGGCTACCCGGGCGTCTACACCGAGGTCTCGACGTTCGCCGCCGCCATCAAGTCGGCCGCGGCCACCCTGTGACCCCCGGCTCCGCCGAACGACTGATCCACTGATCCACCGATCCACCGATCCACCGATCCACCGGTCCGTGGACGGGGCCGGGGCCCCGCCCCCGTCCACGGACCGCCCCCGGCATCGTCCTACGCCAGAACGACCCCGGTGCCGGCCCCGCCCTCCAGCTCCAGGACCCACACCTCGTTCCCGCCCACGCGCAGCACCGGACCCGGCACGAACAGGGACTCCTGCGGCCCGGCCGCCCAGTACCGGCCCAGGCAGAAGCCGTTGACCCAGACGAAGCCGCGGGTCCACCCCGGCAGCGACAGGGCCGCGTCCCCGGGCTCCCCCGAGACCGTCACCACCGCGCGGTACAGCCCCGGCCCCGCCGCCTCCGCCCCACCCACCGGCCGCAGCGGCAGCCTCCGCACCGCCTCCGTCCCGAAGGCGGCCAGCCGCAGACCCCGGGCCCGTACCCCGTGCACGTACTGCCGCTCGTGCCGGACACCGCCCGTGATCCCCTTCGCCTCGGCCTGCCGCGGGCCGTAGTTCACCCGGCCCAGGGACTCCACCCACAGCTCCACCACCGCGGGCCCCGCCACCGGCTCCGGCAGCACCGCGTCCTCCGACGCCAGCACCCCCGCCCGCACCCCGTCCACGTACACCACCGCGCGGTCGCGCAGCCCCGACACCGACAGCGGATACGGCCGCCGCGGCCCGGGGATCTCCAGCCGGTAGCGCACCAGCCCCCGGTCCACCCCCAGCTCCTCGAACGTCGGCGGCACCGGCGCGACCGCCTCCGCGTCCCCGAGGACCTCCAGGACCTCCCCGAGCGGCGCCCACGCCACCGGCTCCGCGGCCGCCGGCCCGGCGATCCGCCGCGGCGGCTCCGGCACCTCCGGCAGCGGCCCCTCCGTGAACGCGCCCAGCACCTCACGGAAACGCCAGAACTTCTCCGTCGGCAGCCCCGCCTCGTCCACCGGCGCGTCGTAGTCGTACGAGGTCACCGTCGGCCGCAGCTCGCCCTCGTGCAGGTCACCGGCCCGGTTCGCCCCCGCCCAGCCGGCGAAGTTCGTCCCGCCGTGCGCCATGTACAGGTTCACCGACGCCCCGCACTCCAGGATCTCCCGCAGCGTCGCCGCCGCGTCCGCCGCGTCCCGCACCGTGTGCTCCGTGCCCCAGTGGTCGAACCAGCCGCACCAGAACTCCATGCACATCAGAGGGCCGGCAGGCCGGTGCCGCCGCATCACCTCGAACGCCTCCCGCGCCCCCGACCCGAAGTTCGCCGTCGCGAGCACCCCCGGCACCGACCCGCCCGTCAGCATGTGGTCCTCCGGCCCGTCCGAGGTGAACAGCGGCACCCCCACCCCGCAGTCCCGCAGCAGCTCCTCGATCCGCCGCAGATAGCCCAGGTCCGAGCCGTAGCTGCCGTACTCGTTCTCCAGCTGCACCATGACCACCGGCCCGCCCCGGTCGATCTGCCGCGCCACGACCTGCGGCAGCAGTACACGGAACCAGCGGTCCACCGGAGCCAGGAACGCGTCGTCGTCCGTCCGCACCCGCCGCCCCAGCGGACCCGTCAGCCAGTGCGGCAGCCCCCCGTTCTCCCACTCGGCGCAGATGTACGGACCCGGCCGCACGATCGCCCACATCCCGGCCCGCCCCACCGCGTCCAGGAACCGGCCCAGCGCGGCCACGTCCCCGTACCGCCCCGGCTCCGGCTCGTACAGGTTCCACGGGACGTAGGTCTCCACACAGTTGAGCCCCATCGCCCGCAGCATCCCCAGACGGTGCTCCCACTGCTCCTCGTGCACCCGGAAGTAGTGCAGCGCCCCCGACAGCAGCCGCACCGGCCGCCCGTCCAGGAGGAAGTCCTCGTCACCCACAGCGAACGTGCTCATGCGCTCACCCTCGCCCTCTGGCGGAGGGCCGGTCCATGGACAAAGATCGTCGCTGTTTGGACGTAAGGAGACGACCGGAAGGGCGCGTGCCGACGATGTACCACACCTGGATGCGCTACTTCACGCCCAGCCCCGTCCACCACCGCCTCGGCCTGGTCTGCCTCGGCGTCGGACTCCAGCACGGCACCCTGCCCACCGTCGGGCCGCGCACCCTCGACCACCACGTGGCCGTCGTCATCAACGCCGGCAGCGGCTGGTACCTCGGCCCGGACGGCCGGCGCACCACCGTCACCGCCCCCGCCCTCATCTGGCTCACCCCCGGCGTGCCCCACCACTACGCCGCCGACCCCGCCACCGGCTGGGACGAGAGCTTCGTCGACTTCGGCGGCCCCGCCACCGCCACCTACACCGAACTCGGCTACATCGAGCCCGACCGGCCCGTCGTCCCGCTCTCCGACGCCGCCGGCCCCCGCGCCGCCATCGGCCGCATCGCCCGCGCCGCCCGCCGCGGCAACCCCCTCCTGGAGGTCGAGACCGGCGCCGCCGTCCACGAACTCCTCGTCGCCCTGCGCCGCGCCCGCGCCGACACCAACGCCGACGGCGACCCCGTCCTGTCCGCGCTCGCCCGCGACGCCTTCCAGCCGCTGTCCGTCGCCGAGCACGCCGCCCGGCACGGCATGAGCCCGGCCGAGCTGCGCACCGCCGTCCGCCGCGCCGCCGGCTGCAGCCCCAAGGACTACCTCCTCTCCATCCGCCTCGGACGCGCCAAGGAACTCCTCGCCGCGACCGAACTGCCCGTCGCCGCGGTCGCCCGCCGCGTCGGCTACGACGACCCGGCCTACTTCTCCCGGCTGTTCACGCGCCGCGTCGGCACCGCACCCGTCCGCTTCCGCGACCAGCAAGGACGTGCCGTACCCGGCGGCTGGAGCGACCGCGTTCCGGATCCCGAACACCCTCCGACGATCGTCGGGCGCTCCGTCTAAGCTCGCTGCTCATGAGCGACATCGACGAGTCCGTACAAGAGGAACTGTCCCGGCTGCGCGAAAGCATCGACAACATCGACGCGGCGGTCGTCCACATGCTCGCCGAACGCTTCAAATGCACCCAGCAGGTCGGCGTCCTCAAGGCCAAGCACCACCTCCCGCCCGCCGACCCCGCGCGCGAGTCCCGCCAGATCGCCCGGCTGCGGGAACTGGCCGAGAGCGCGAAACTGGACCCGGCGTTCGCGGAGAAGCTGCTGAACTTCATCATCGCGGAGGTCATCCGGCACCACGAGACGATTGCGGACGGAGCACGCTGATGGGCCGCGTCACGGTCTTCACCCTGGGAGGGACGATCTCCGCACGGGGAGGGGACGCGGCGCGCCTGACGGGCACCGAGGTCCTCGCCGGGCTCGGTGCCGTCGGCACCGAGGCGGAGCTCCGCGACTTCCGCCGGCTGCCGAGCTCCTCGCTGTCCCTGGAGGACGTCGCCGCCCTCGCCGACGAGGTGCGCGCGACGGTCGCGGCCGGCTCCGGCGTCGTCGTCGTCCAGGGCACCGACACCCTGGAGGAGACCGCCTTCCTCCTCGACCTGCTCTGCCCGACCACCGAGCCGGTCGTCGTCACCGGCGCCATGCGGCGCCCCGACCTGCCCGGCGCCGACGGCCCCGCCAACCTCGCCGCCGCCGTCGCGGTCGCCACCGACCCGGCCTGCCGCGACCTCGGCGTCCTCGTCGTCCTCGCCGACGAGATCCACGCCGCCCGCCACGTCCGCAAGACCCACACCACCTCCGTGGCCACCTTCGCCTCGCCCGGCGCCGGCCCGATCGGCTCGGTCGTCGAGGGCGAGGCGCGGATCCTGCTCCGCCCGGCCACCCCCTCGGCGGCCTGCTCCCTGCGACTCGACCCCGGGATCCGCGTCGCCCTGCTCACCCTCTCCCTCGGCGACCGCGGCGAACTCCTCGACGCCGTCGACTCCCGCCACGACGGCCTCGTCGTCGCCGCCTTCGGCGCCGGCCACGTCCCGACCTGGCTGGTCGAACCCCTCGAAGAGCTCGCGCGCCGCATCCCGGTCGTCCTCGCCTCCCGCACCGGCGCCGGCACCACCCTGTCCCACACCTACCGCGGCCCCGGCTCCGAGCACGACGTCCTGCACCGCGGCCTCATCCCCGCCGGGCCCCTCGACCCGGTCAAGGCCCGTCTCCTCCTGCACACCCTGCTCTCCAGCGGAGCGGCCGGCGAGGCCGGATACGACCGCCCCCGCATCACCGCGGCCTTCACCCACCTCACCGGCACCGGCCTGGCGTGAGCCGAGGGCGGAACCCCGTTCCCCGCCCCGCCCCCATCAGGCAGCATGGAGCCCATGTCCGTACTGACGCGCGACGAAGCGCAGACCCGTGCCCGGCTCCTCGACGTCCACCACTACGAGGTCGAGCTCGACCTGACCACCGGTGACGACACCTTCCGGTCGAGCAGCACCATCCGGTTCTCCGCCCGCACGGCCGGGGACACCTTCGTCGAGCTGAAGCCCGAGACCCTCCACTCCGCCCTGCTCGACGGCACGCCCCTCGACCCCGCCGCCCTCGACGGCAACCGGCTCCCCCTGGACCTCGCCGAGGGCGAGCACACGCTGGAGATCGCGGCCACCATGCGGTACTCGCGCACCGGCGAGGGCATGCACCGCTTCACCGACCCCGCCGACGGCGAGTCCTACGTCTACACCCAGCTCTTCATGGAAGACGTCCAGCGGGTCTTCGCCGCCTTCGACCAGCCCGACCTCAAGGCCGTCTTCGACATCTCCGTCCAGGCCCCCCAGGGCTGGACCGTCCTGTCCAACGGCATCACCGCCCAGGGCCCCGACGGCCGCTGGACGGCCGCCACCACCCCCCTGCTCTCCACGTACTTCGTCTGCGTCGCCGCCGGCCCCTGGCACTCCCTGCGCACCGAGCACGCCGGCCTCCCCTTCGGCCTGCACTGCCGCCGCTCCCTCGCCCCCCACCTCGACGCCGACGCCGACGAGATCCTCGCCGTCACCAAGGCCTGCTTCGCCCGCTACCACGAGAAGTTCACGGAGCCCTACCCCTTCGACTCCTACGACCAGGCCTTCGTCCCCGAGTTCAATGCCGGCGCGATGGAGAACCCCGGCCTCGTCACCTTCCGCGAGGAGTACGTCTTCCGCTCCGCCGTCACCGTCACCGAACGGCAGACCCGCGCCAACGTCATCGCCCACGAGATGGCCCACATGTGGTTCGGCGACCTCGTCACCCTGCGCTGGTGGGACGACATCTGGCTGAACGAGTCCTTCGCCGAGTACATGGGCTACCAGACCGTCAACGAAGCGTGTTCCGACCTCTTCCCCGACACCTGGACCGAGTTCGGCATCGGACGCAAGGCCTGGGGCTCCGACGCCGACCAGCGGCCCTCCACCCACGCCGTCGCCCCCGACCCCGAGGCCGTCCCCGACACCGCCTCCGCCCTGCTCAACTTCGACGGCATCTCCTACGCCAAGGGCGCCGCCGCCCTGCGCCAGCTGGTGACCTGGATGGGCGAGAAGGACTTCCTCGCCGGCATCAACACCCACTTCGAGCGCCACCGGTTCGGCAACGCCACCCTCGCCGACTTCATCGACAACCTCGCCTCCGCCACCGACCGCGACGTCCACGGCTGGGCCGAGCAGTGGCTCCGCACCACCGGCATCGACGCCCTCACCCCCGAACTCGGCGGCGACGCCCACCACACCACCCTCACCGTGCGCCGCGACGGCAGCCGCCCGCACCGCGTCGCCGTCGGCGTCTACGACCGCGACCTCCTCGACAGCAAGCGGCTCGTCCTGCGCGAACGCCTCGAGATCGACATCCCCCACACCACCCCCGTCCAGCTCCCCGGCCCCCGCCCCGCCCTCGTCGTCCTCAACGACGGCGACCTCAGCTACGCCAAGGTGCGGCTGGACCAGACCTCCCTGGAGACCGTGCGCCGCACCCTCTCCGGCGTCCCCGACGACCTCACCCGGGCGCTGCTCTGGAACACCCTGCGCGACATGGTCCGCGACGGCGAACTCGCCCCCGAGGCCTACCTGGAGGCCGCCCACACCCACCTCCCCGAGGAGACCGACCTCGCGATCGTGCAGGGCGTCCTCGCCTTCGCCCGCGTCCAGATCGCCGACCGCTACCTCCCCGCCGACGAGCGGCCCGCCGCCCTGGCCCTGCTCACCTCCCTCGCCCGCGACCTCATCCGCCGCACCGAGGACGGCGAGGCACCCGGACTGCGCCTGACCGCCGTCCGTACCTTCATCGGCAGCGCCACCCAGCCCGACACCATCGCCGCCTGGCTCGCCGACGGAACCGTCCCCGGCGGCCCCGAGATCGACCCCGAGCTGCGCTGGCTCGTCCTCGCCCGGCTCGCCGTCCTCGGCGCCCTCGACGAGGCCACCATCGACGCGGAGCTGGCCCGCGACCCCAGCGCCACCGGACAGCAGGGCGCGGCCCGGTGCCGCGCGGCCCTGCCGACCCCGGAGGCCAAGGCGGCCGCGTGGTCCCGGCTCTTCGACTCCGACGACCTGTCCAACTACCTCTTCGCCGCCACCGCCCAGGGCTTCTGGCAGCCCGAACAGGCCGAGCTGGTGGGGGAGTACGTCCCCCGTTTCTACCCGGCCGCCGTCGCGCTCGGCGACCGGCGCGGCGCCGCCATGTCCGAGGCGGCGGGCTCCCGCGCCTTCCCCGCCCACACCATCGACGACGCCGCCCTGGCCCTGGGCGAGACCCACCTCCGGGAGGACACGATGACGCCCGCGCTGCACCGCAAGCTCGCCGACCAGCTCGACGACCTCCGCCGGGCGCTGCGGGTCCGCACCAACGAGTGACCGCGGCCGGGCGCCGCGGGCCCGTACGACGGGGGTGATCGGGGCCGCGGGACCCGGTCACCGGGACCGTACGACGGCGCACCGGGGACCGGCGGACGCGTGACCGCACCGCCGGCCGGTGCGCCTCGCCCCCGGCCACCTCACCCACGCCCCGCGCCCCACCACGAGGGACACGGCCTTGTCCAGGCCATGTCCCTCGTTCGGGTTACACACCCGTGCTCACCGGACAAACCCCGAAAACCCCCGCCAGTGTGGGCCCATGTGTGCCGTGCCCACTCCGCCCGTCCCACCCCCGGCCCTCGCCGGAGGCGAATCCGGCCCCGAAGCCCTGCGCCCCCTCCTCTCCACCGTCCTCGCAGCGCTCCACGACGGAGCCGCGACCCGCGGCGGCCCGATCCCCGCCGGCGGCCCCGACACGCTCGCCGCCCGGATCCGCGACACACTCGGAGAAGCCCTCCCCGACACCGGCACCACCCCCGAGGCCGCCCTCCGCACCCTCGTCACCGCCCTCGCCGAAGGCGCCGCCGACCCCGCTGACCCGCTCTGCGCCGCCCACCTCCACACCCCGCCCCTGGCCCTGGCCGTCGCCGCCGACCTCGCCGCCTCCGCGCTCAACCCCTCCATGGACTCCTGGGACCAGGCACCCGCCGCCTCCGCCCTCGAAGACCTCGTCACCCGCGCCCTCGCCGCCGAGGTCTACCCCCGCGCCCCGCACCCCGACGCCCTCGTCACCACCGGCGGCACCGAGTCCAACCAGCTCGCGCTGCTCCTCGCCCGGGAACGCCACGGATCCGTCCAGACCGTCGTCGGCGCGGCCGCCCACCACTCCTTCCACCGCGCCGCCTGGCTCCTCGGCCTGCCCGAGCCCGTCACCGTCCCCACCCCCAACGGCACCATCGACCCCGTCGCCCTCGACGAGGCCCTCACCGACCTCCACGGCCCCCTCCTCGTCGCCGCGACCGCCGGCACCACCGACACCGGCCGCATCGACCCCCTGCCCCAGATCGCCGACCTCTGCGAAGCCCACGGCGCAGAACTCCACGTCGACGCGGCCTACGGCGGCGCCGCCCTCTTCAGCGCCACCCACCGCCCCCTGCTCGCCGGCCTCGACCGCGCCCGGTCCGTCGCCCTCGACCTGCACAAACTCGGCTGGCAGCCGGCCGCCGCCGGACTCCTCGCCGTCCGCGACACCGCCGACCTGGCCGCACTGAGCCACACCGCCGACTACCTCAACGCCGAAGACGACACCGAAGCCGGCCTCCCCAGCCTCCTCGGCCGCTCCCTGCGCACCACCCGACGCCCCGACATCCTCAAGATCGCCGTCACCCTCCGCAGCCTCGGCCGCACCGGCCTCGGCGACCTCGTCGACACCTGCTGCGCCCTGGCCAGGGAACTCGCCGACCTCGTCGACAAGACACCCGGCCTGGAGCTCTACGAGCGCCCCACCCTGACCACCGTCCTGTTCCGGCCCCGGGACGCCGACGACGACACGGTCGCCGCCATCCGCCGCACCCTCCTCACCGAAGGCCGCGCCGTCCTCGGCCGGGCCCACGAGGACGGCCGGCTCTGGCTCAAGGCCACCCTCCTCAACCCGCACGCCACCTCCGGCGACCTGGAACAGATCCTCACCCTCGTGGAAGGCAGCACCGACCGATGACCGGCAGCACCCCCCACCCGCAGCACGACCTCGACCGGCCCTACGACCTGGTGGGCATCGGCATCGGCCCGTTCAACCTCTCCCTCGCCGCCCTCGCCCACGGCATCCCCGACGGCCTCGCGACCACCTTCTTCGAGCAGAACCCCGCCTTCCACTGGCACCCCGGCCTCCTCATCGAAGGAGCCACCCTCCAGGTCCCCTTCCTCGCCGACCTGGTCACCCTCGCCGACCCCGCCAGCCCCTGGTCGTTCCTCAGCTACCTCCGCTCCCGCGACCGGCTCTTCCCCTTCTACTTCGCCGAGAAGTTCCACATCCAGCGCGCCGAGTACGACGCCTACTGCCGCTGGGTCAGCGGCCAGCTCCCCGGCCTCCACTTCGGACACCAGGTCGACGCCGTCCGCTGGAACCCCGAACGCGCCCTCTTCGAAGTCGACTTCACCCAACTCGACGGCGACGGCGAGGCCGAGGCGCTCGGCCGCGCCTACACCCGGCACATCGCCCTCGGCGTCGGCACCCAGCCCTACGTCCCCGAACCCCTCAAGCCCCTCGCCGACGCACCCGGCGTCCCCGTCATCCACTCGGCCGACTACCTCGACCACCGCACCCGGCTCCTCGCCGCCGAACACGTCACCGTCATCGGCTCCGGCCAGTCCGGCGCCGAGATCTTCCTCGACCTGCTGCGCGCCCGCCCCGCCGGCGCCGAGAAGATCCACTGGATCACCCGCACCGAGGCCTTCGCACCCATGGAGTACTCCAAGCTCGGCCTCGAACACTTCACCCCCGACTACACCCGCTACTTCCACGCCCTCCCCGAGCCCGTCCGCAACGAACTCGTCCCCCGCCAGTGGCAGCTCCACAAGGGCATCGACGCCGAGACCATCGCCGCCATCCACGACGAGCTCTACCGCCGCACCCTCGACGGCGGCTGGCCCGACGCCGTCCTCACCCCCGGCGTCCGGGTCCGCACCGCCGGCCGCGTCGCCACCACCAAGGTCGAACTCCACCTCGAGCACCTGCACCAGTCCGCCCGCTCCCGCCTCACCACCGACGCCGTCGTCCTCGCCACCGGCTACCGCGAACGCCCCGTCGACCGCATGCTCGCCGGACTCGACCCCTACCTGCGCCACGACTCGGCCGGACGCGCCAGGATCGACGAGCAGTACCGGCTCGTCCTCGACGACTCCGTCACCGGCTCCGTCTACGTACAGAACGCCGAGAAGCACACCCACGGAGTCGGCGCCCCCGACCTCGGACTCGCCGCCTGGCGCAGCGCGACCATCCTCAACTCCCTCACCGGCAAGGACCCCTACCCGCTCCCGCGCCGCACCGCCTTCACCAGCTTCGGCCTCGAACGGCGAGAGGCGCCACGCATCCCGGCCCAGGGCCAGGCGCTGACGCCTCTCACACAGAACTGACCGGGGGCGCGCCGCACCGCGCCGCGCCCGCCGATCGGCAAGACTCCCTAGAAGACCGGCACACCGTCCCGGGTCAGCTTCCAGTCCACCGAGGCGAACTGGCCCGGGTCGACCGTCCCCTTCGCCTTCACCCACTGGATGATCGTGTTGCGGATCTCGTCCGAGTTCGCCCACAGCTGCTTCGCGTTCGCCACATGCGGGAACGCGCCGCCACCACTCGCCCGGTAGTTGTTCACCGCCAGCACGAACTCCGCCGCCGGGTCGATCGGCTTCCCGCCGAAGGACAGGTTCACGATCCGCGAACCCGCCGGCTTCGCGATGTCGATCTCGTACGTCACCCCGTACACGGCGTCGTAGTTGTAGTCCGGCGTGCCGTCGGCGTTCGTCAGCTTCGCCGTGTCCACCGGCGCGCCGGCCGGCGTCCGGACGTAGTAGCGCGCCGAGAACTCCAGGTAGTCCTTCACCTGGGCGCCCGTCATCAGACGCGCCTCCAGGGTGTTCTCGAAGACGTACAGCCCCGCCGCGTCCCGGATCGTCACCTGACCGGCCGGGATGGCCGCCGTACGGGAGAAGCACGACGCCTGGGACAGCACCGGCAGCCCGGCGTACGCGCCACCCGCCAGCGCCTCCTTCACCGTCTCCGCCTGGACGTGGTTGATCAGGTCGATGATCGGCTCGTCCTTCCACGGAGCCTCGACCGTGGCCATGGCAGCGGTCGACGCGCCGATGACCTGGTTGACGTACGCGACGACCTTCTTGTGCTCGTCCGCCAGCAGCCCCGTGATCTCCGGGTCCTCCGCCACCGTGTTGGAGTTCAGGACCTGCGCCGCCACCTTCTCGACCGTCCAGCGGCCCTTCTCCCACACCAGGTCGAAGTCGAACAGCGTCAGCCGCTGCCCCCACTTCAGCGGCTCGGACAGCACGACGTCCTTGCCGGTCTCCTTGTTCTTCACCCGGTACTCCGGGATCTCGGTGTGCGCGTGCCCGACGAGGATCGCGTCGATGCCCGGCACCTGCTCGGCCACGAGCCCGGCCGCGTTCTCGATGTGCGGGAGCTGGTCACCGTACGAGGACGTCCCGCTGGAACCGGAGTGCGCCGACACCACGACCACGTCCGCACCCATCGAACGCAGCTTCGGCACCCACTTCGCCGCCTGCTCCTCCAGCCCCGGGAACACCATCTTCCCGGTGACGTTGGCCTTGTCCCAGATCGCGATACCGGGGTTGGTCAGGCCGAGTATCGCCACCTTCACATCCCGGCCGTGCGGGGTGCACAGACGGTGCATGCTGTACGGCGGGAACGCCGGCCGGAGCGTCTTCGCGTCCAGCGCGTTGGCCCCCAGCAGCGGGAAGTCGCACTGCTCCTCGAACTTGCGCAGCACCGGGATGCCGTAGTTGAACTCGTGGTTGCCCAGGGCCGCGGCGTCGTAGCCGATGGCGTTCATGGCCTGCGCCATCGGGTGGACCGGCCCGCCCTTGCGCGTGATCGGGTCGACCTTGGCGTAGTAGTACGACAGCTGGGTGCCCTGGATCGTGTCACCCGCGTCGATGAGCAGCGTGTTGCGGCGGCCCTTGAGCGCGCGGACCTGGTCGACCAGCGTCGAGATCTTGGCGAGGCCGACGTCGTTGTGGGCCTTGTCGTCGAACTCCTTGTCCGTGAAGTAGTCCCAGTTGAAGACGTTGCCGTGCAGGTCGGTGGTGCCCATCACGGTGAAGGAGTACCGCTTGGCCGGCTTCGGACGATGGCCGAGGGCCTGGGCGGGGGCGGCGACCCCCGCGGACAGGGCGGCTCCGGCCCCGACGACGGCGGAGCTCTCCAGGAACGTCCGACGGTTCAGCGGCATGTGTTCTCCTTGGTTCAGTGGTGCACAACGCGCGTAGATTCTGGCTCAGACCGCACGTCGGCAACAGACCTTCCGGGTTACGGAGTGGGAAAGTGTTCGGAAGCCGAGCCGTCGACCACACCAGGGAGCCCCCAGTGACGACCGCACACCACCCCACCCCGGAAGCACCGCAGGTGACGGTCCGCGGAGAGGCGCGCCTGGAGGTCGACCCCGAAGTCGCCCGCATCGCGATCACCGTCAGCGCCCGCGGCACGGACCGCGCCGGCACCCTCGCCGACCTCACCCGACGCAACGGCGAGGCCCTCGCCCTCGTCAGGTCCTACGGCGACGCCGTCGAGAAACTGGAGACCGGCACCCTCTCCCTCGCACCCGAGCCCGCCCGCCACGGCCGGGGCGAACGCGTCCGCGCCTACCAGGGCCGCGTCCACCTCACCGCCGAACTCAACGACTTCACCGCCCTCGGCGAACTCACCACCCGCCTCGCCGACCTGGACCAGACCCGGATCGACGGCCCCTGGTGGGCCCTGCGCCCCGACTCCCCGCAACACGCCGAGGCCCGCCGCCGCGCCGTGGGGGAGGCCGTCCAGCGGGCCCGCGCCTACGCGGAGGCCCTCGGCACCGGACTCGCCGCACTCCTCGAACTCTCCGACACCGGACTCGTCCCGCCCTCCGCGCCCATGGGCGGGGCACGCATGTCCTTCGCGGCGGAAACCGTGGACACCCCGCCCGCCATGGACCTCGAACCCCAACGCCAGACCGTCACCGCGGAGGTCGCGGCCCGCTTCACGATGCACCCGCCGAAGCTCTGAAACCCGGACGACGACCCCCTTCCCGGCCCGGAGAACGCTCATCGGAGCACCCGCCCGCACATATTCAAGACTTGTCAACAACCTTTCACGCAAAGGTTGTTGGACAGTCATGCCGAGCCCGCTCACTACCCACCGGTAAGCCCTAGGCTCGAACCATGCGCCGAGCCAAAATCGTCTGCACCCTGGGACCCGCCACCGACTCGTACGACCAGATCAAGGCACTGGTCGACGCCGGAATGGACGTGGCCCGGTTCAACCTCAGCCACGGCACCTACGCCGAACACGAGGAGCGCTACCAGCGCGTACGCAAAGCCTCCGACGAATCCGGCCGCAGCGTCGGCGTCCTCGCCGACCTTCAAGGCCCGAAGATCCGGCTCGGCCGATTCCGCGAAGGCCCCGTACTCCTTGAACGCGGCGACGATTTCACCATCACCGTCGAACCCCACGAAGGCGACCGCCACACCTGCGGCACCACCTACGACGGCCTCGCCACCGACGTCACCACCGGCGAACGCATCCTCGTCGACGACGGCCGCGTCACCCTCGAAGTCACCTCCGTCGACGGCCCCCGCGTCCACACCCGCGTCATCGAAGGCGGCATGGTCTCCGACCACAAGGGACTCAACCTCCCCGGAGTCGCCGTCTCCGTCCCCGCCCTCTCCGAGAAGGACATCGACGACCTCCGCTGGGCCCTGCGCACCGGCGCCGACGTCATCGCCCTCTCCTTCGTCCGCAGCGCACGCGACATCGAGGACGTCCACCGCATCATGGACGAGGAGGGCCGCCGCCTCCCCGTCATCGCCAAGATCGAGAAGCCGCAGGCCGTCGAGAACATCGACGAGATCGTCGCCGCCTTCGACGGCATCATGGTCGCCCGCGGCGACCTCGGCGTCGAAATGCCCCTCGAACAGGTGCCGATCGTCCAGAAGCGCGCCGTCAAACTCGCCAAGCGCAACGCCAAACCCGTCATCGTCGCCACCCAGATGCTCGACTCGATGATCGACAACTCCCGCCCCACCCGCGCCGAGGCCTCCGACGTCGCCAACGCCGTCATCGACGGCACCGACGCCGTGATGCTCTCCGGCGAGACCAGCGTCGGCAAATACCCCATCGAGACCGTCCGCACCATGAGCCGCATCGTCGAAGCGGCCGAGGAAGACGTCCTCGCCAAGGGCCTCCCCCCGCTCACCGAACGCAACAAGCCCCGCACCCAGGGCGGCGCCGTCGCCCGAGCCGCCGCCGAGATGGGCGACTTCCTCGGCGCCCGCTTCCTCGTCGCCTTCACCCAGTCCGGCGACACCGTCAAGCGCCTCTCCCGCTACCGCTCGCCCATCCCCCTCCTCGCCTTCACCCCCGACCCGGCCACCCGCTCCCAGCTCAACCTCACCTGGGGCGTCGAGACCTTCCTCGGCCCCCACGTCGACTCCACCGACGCCATGGTCGCCCAGGTCGACGAACAACTCCTCCGGATCGGCCGCTGCAACAAGGGCGACATCGTCGTCATCACCGCCGGCTCCCCGCCCGGCGTCCCCGGCTCCACCAACCTCGTCCGCGTCCACCACATCGGCGAGGACGACAGCCCGAAGGAGTGACGCCCGCGGCCCCGTCGCCGCACGACACCCCACCGGACCGCCAAGGTGACGCCATGTCACACCACCTCAGCGGACCCCACCTGCGCTCCCCCCTGGACGACGCCCGCCTGGACCTCACGGACCTCTTCGCCTTCACGGTCCCCGGCGGGCGCACCGCCCTCATCATGAACGTCAACCCCCTCGCACCCAGCGGGGGCACCGCCTTCCACCCCGACGCCGTCTACCGCATCAACGTCGACACCGACGGCGACGACCGCGCGGACATCGCCTTCAGCTTCACCTTCTCCACCCCGGCCGACGACGGCGAACAGACCCTCACCGTCCACCGCGCCACCGGCCCCGAAGCCCGCGCCCACGAGGCCGCCGGAACCCCCCTCTTCATCGACGCCCCCGTCTCCTTCGGCCGCGAACTCTCCGTCAGCGAGGCCTTCAACTACAAGGTCTCCGCCGGCCTGCGCAGCGACCCCTTCTTCGCCGACCTGGACGGCATCCTCGCCGACTTCCAATGGACCGGCACCGACTGGGGCGCCGACAAGAACGTCTTCGGCATCGCCCTGGAGATGCCCGACTCCGAACTGGGCGACGACCCGGAGATCGGCGTCTGGGCACGCGTCAGCGTCCACCAGGACGGCGACCTCGTCTCGGTCGACCGCGGCGCCCACCCCTCCCTCACGGCCTACCTCAACGCCGACGACGCCAAGGCCGCCTACAACGCCGGCGAACCCGCCGACGACTGGGCCACCTACCTCACCCCCTGGAAGGCGGCCCTCGCCCACACCGGCGGCTACACCCCCGAAGCCGCCGAGGAAGCCCTGCGCACGGTCCTCCCCGACATCCTCCGCTACGACCGCACCCACCCCGCCGCCTACCCCAACGGCCGCACCCTCACGGACGACGTGACGTCCGCCCGCCTCGCGATGATCTCGAACGGCCGCATCCCCACGGACCACATCGGCCCCCACACGGACCTGCTGCCGCACTTCCCGTACCTGGGGACGCCCCACTAGATCCGGTGGCGGGGTCCCGCCGTCAGTGCTTGGGGCCCACGTGCCGGTCCATGAGGGCGACGGAGGCCTTGCGGGCGACGGAGACGTTCTGCGCGAGGCGGGACTGGTTTCCCGCGCGCCATGCGACACCGACCCTGTCGAGGGCCGCGGTGAAGAGGCCGATGATGTCGGCCGACGCATTGGTGAAGAAGTAGCGGGGGTACTCGTACCGCTTGCGCCGGCCGCCGATGGTCTTCTCGGTCCAGTTGGTGATGCGGCATCCGTCGGAGTGGACGAGACCCCGGATGAACGCCCAGGTGTGCGCGTCGACGATCTCTTGCTGCCAGGGTTCGAGGGCGATCGTCCGCTCGTGCTTCCTCCCCGGGCCGTGCTGCGGGAAGAGGCACAGCAGGTGCCGGGACGTGATCTTCACTTCCCGGCACCCCTGGCGCCGGACTCTGGTCGCGGTGTTGTCGGGCAACACCGCCTCCATGGCTCTCGCACAGTCGTCGATGAGACCGGGCCAGGAGTCCGCGCAGGTGACGGAGAGGCTGGGCACCCGCATCGCCCGGTTGTGGGCTATGTGGCCGTCGCCGAGATAGAGCCCCAGGAGATACGCGTACGCGGCCTCGTCCAGATCCCGCCCGTCGCAGCGCGGGCACATCGGGCCGCGCCGGCCCGGGCACTCCCCGCGCCTGGCCCGGTCCAGGTGCTTCCAGTAGCCGACCGTGCCTCTGGGCACCCGCAGCGCGCGGGCGACGTCCGCGTTCCTGGCCCCGCCGCGCAGCAGTGCCAGGGCCCTTTCCCGTACAGCTGTGCCATGGAGGTTCATGGTGTCACTCTGTGTGACGAGCCGCGGCGGCGCGCAGCAAAAAGCGGACATTCACGAGAAGGTGAAGGTCCGCTTCGTTGATCGGTGCCGGGTGCGGGACTCGAACCCGCAAGCCCTCACGGGCAGATGTGTTTGAGACATCCGTGTATGCCATTCCACCAACCCGGCGAGGTTGCCAGTCGGAGTGTACCCGGTGACCGGTGACCCCAGCAGCTAGGTAGGCTTCATCGTGCAGCGCCATGCCCCGCAACGAGGAGCCCCCGTGACCGCCCCCGAGTCGCCCCAGCCCGCCGCCGACGACGACAAGTCGCACGTCCCGCCGCTGACGACCCGCGTCGTCATCGCCGAGGACGAGGCCCTCATCCGCCTCGACCTCAAAGAGATGCTCGAAGAAGAGGGCTACTCGGTCGTCGGCGAGGCCGGCGACGGTGCCCGGGCCGTCGAGCTCGCCCGGGAGCACCGGCCCGATCTGGTGATCCTCGACGTCAAGATGCCCGTCCTGGACGGCATCTCGGCGGCCGAGAAGATCGCCGGCGAGTCGATCGCCCCGGTCCTCATGCTCACCGCGTTCTCCCAGCGCGACCTCGTCGAGCGGGCGCGGGACGCCGGTGCGATGGCGTACCTCGTGAAGCCGTTCAGCAAGAGCGACGTCGTGCCGGCGATCGAGATGGCGGTCTCGCGCTTCTCGGAGCTGAAGGCGCTGGAGCAGGAGGTCGCCGACCTCTCGCAGCGTCTGGAGACGCGGAAGCTGGTCGACCGTGCCAAGAGCGTGCTGCAGACGCAGTACGGCCTGACGGAGCCGGCGGCGTTCCGGTGGATCCAGAAGACGTCGATGGACCGCCGGATGTCCATGCAGCAGGTCGCCGAGGCGGTCATCGAGGACGCCGAGGAGAAGAAGGCCGCGAAGGGCCAGCAGTAGGAACGTGCGGCGTCGCGGGTGTCCGTGACGTGAGGAAGGCCCGCCCCACAACGTTGTGGGGCGGGCCTTCCGTTCGTGTGGGCCGGTGGCCTACTCCTCGCCGAGGTACGTCTTGCGGACGTCGTCGTCGTGGAGGAGGTCCTGGCCGGTGCCGGACAGCTTGATCGTGCCGACTTCCAGCACGTAGCCGTAGTCCGCGAGCGAGAGCGCCGCCTGGGCGTTCTGCTCGATGAGCAGGATGGTCATGCCTTCGGCCTTGAGCGTGGCGATGGTCGACATGATCTTCTGCATCATGATCGGGGAGAGGCCCATGGAGGGCTCGTCGAGCATGAGCAGCTTGGGCTGGGACATCAGGGCGCGGCCCATGGCGAGCATCTGCTGTTCGCCGCCGGAGAGGGTGCCGGCGGCCTGCTTGCGGCGCTCTCCCAGGATCGGGAAGAGGTCGTAGGCGCGCTCGATGTCCTTCTCGATGCCGTCCTTGTCCTTGCGGAGGAAGGCTCCGAGCTGGAGGTTCTCGGCGATGGACAGGCGGGGGAAGATGTGCCGGCCCTCGGGGGAGTGGGCCATGCCGAGGGAGACGACCTTGTGGGCGGGGATGCCGTTGAGCTCCTGGCCGTCGAAGGTGATCTTGCCGCTGGTGGGCTTGATGAGCCCGGAGAGGGTGCGCAGGGTGGTGGTCTTGCCCGCGCCGTTGGTGCCGATGAGGCTGACGACCTGGCCGGCTTCGACGGAGAAGGAGATGCCCTTGACGGCCTCGATCTTGCCGTAGGCGACCCGGAGGTCCTCGACCTCGAGGAGTGCGGTCACTTGGAGTCTCCTTCCTTCTTGGTGCTGTCCGCGTCGTCGGACGCGGTCTCCGGAGCGGTGTCCGGAGTGTCGGCCGGGGCCTCGTCGGCCGGGGCTTCGGG
This sequence comes from Streptomyces sp. NPDC048338, assembly GCF_043201055.1. Lineage (NCBI taxonomy): Bacteria > Bacillati > Actinomycetota > Actinomycetes > Kitasatosporales > Streptomycetaceae > Streptomyces > Streptomyces sp. NPDC048338. The sequence continues at coordinate 223,614 of NZ_JBICYQ010000001.1, read as the reverse complement.
GGCCTCGTCCTCGGGGGTCTCGTCCGTGGCGGTGTCGTCGGCGGCCTCGGTGGAGGTCTCCGGCTCGGCCGCTGCGGCGGCGGTCTCGGCGTGGGCTTCGGCGGCCTCGACCTCGGCGGCCTCGGCGGCGCCGGGGGCGCCTTCGAAGGGCTCGCCCAGGTAGGCGGCGACGACGCGCTCGTCGCCCTGGACGACCTCGGAGGTGCCTTCGACGAGCTTCTCGCCCTGGACCAGGACGGCCACCCGGTCGCACAGGTTGAAGATGAACTTCATGTCGTGCTCGATGACGAGGACGGCGATGCCCTTGTCGCGGATGGCGAAGACGAGTTCCTCGGTGGTGCGGGTCTCGTTCTGGTTCATGCCGGCGGTGGGCTCGTCGAGGAGGAGCAGGCCGGGGTCGCTCGCGAGGGCGCGGGCGATCTCGAGCTTGCGCTGCTCGCCGTAGGGCAGGTTGCGGGCGAGGTGCTCGGCCTTGGCGGCGAGGCCGACGAACTCGAGGAGTTCCATGGCCCGCTCGCGGGAGGCGGCTTCCGCCTTCTTGAAGCCGGGGCCGCGCAGGAGCGCGGACCAGAGGCCCTCCTTGGTCCGGGTGTGGCGTCCGACGAGGACGTTCTCCAGGACCGTCATGTTGGAGAAGAGGCGGATGTTCTGGAAGGTGCGGGCGATGCCGGCCTTGGTGACCAGGTGCGGCTTGGGCGGCAGCACGGTGCCCTTGTAGCTGACCTGTCCCTCGGTGGGGACGTACAGGCCGGTCAGGCAGTTGAAGAAGGTCGTCTTGCCGGCGCCGTTGGGGCCGATCAGGCCGACGATCTCGCCCTCGCGGACGGTGAGGTCGACGTCGCGGACGGCGGTGAGGCCGCCGAAGCGCATCGTGACGCCGCTGGCGTCCAGGACCGTGGCGGCGGTGGCCGTGGTGGTCGTGGTGGTGGTCGTCATGGCGTTCACGCCCCCGCCTTCGCGGTGCCGACGCCGGACTCGGCGGATTGCCGCTGTTCGGGTACGTCGGGCTGTTCGTCGTTCTCGTGGAATTCCAGCTGCGCCCGCTTGTTGGCGATGAGGCCTTCGGGGCGGAAGCGCATGAGCAGGATGAGGGCGATTCCGAAGCCGAGCAGCTGGTAGTCCTGGAGGAAGGACAGCTTGGCCGGGATCAGGAAGAGCAGTGCCGCGCCGAGGATCGGGCCGCGGACGGTGCCCATGCCGCCCAGGATGACGGCCGCGAGGAGGAACGCGGAGTTCGGCGGCACGGGGCCGGCGAAGACGTAGTTCTCGGGGACGACCGTGGTGTTGACGTGTGCCTGGATGGTGCCGGCGAGGCCGGCGAGGGTGGCGCCGAGGGCGAAGGCGATGAGCTTGACCCGGAAGCCGTTGATGCCCATGGCGGTCGCGGCGGTCTCGTCCTCGCGGATGGCGACCCAGGAGCGGCCGATGCGGCTGTTGGCGGCTCGCGAGAAGATCACGATGACCAGTGCCATCACCAGCAGCATGAGCAGGTAGTAGTTGGCGTAGGCACCGAGTTCGACGCCCAGGACGGTGTGGGACTCCCCGAAGTTGTAGCCGAAGAACTCCAGCTGCGGGATGTTCGGGATGCCGTTCGGGCCGTTGGTGATCTGCGGGCCGGAGACGCCGTCGAGGTTGCCCATGGCGATGCGGAAGATCTCTCCGAAGCCGAGGGTGACGATGGCGAGGTAGTCGCCGCGCAGGCGGAGCGTCGGGGCGCCGATGATGACGCCGAAGACGAGCGAGGCGAGCGCGCCGGTGAGGACCGCGGCCCAGAAGGGGAACTGGATCCCGAAGGCGGAGGAGGTGGCTCCGGAGACCAGGGCTGCGGTGTAGGCGCCGACGCCGAGGAAGGCGACGTAGCCGAGGTCGAGCAGGCCGGCGAGGCCGACGACGACGTTCAGGCCGAGAGCGACGGTCGCGAAGATGAGGATGTTGACCGCGATCAGGGTGTAGGTGTCGCCGCTCTGCTGGATGAACGGGAAGGCGATCGCGGCGGCCATCGAGGCGATGATCGTGACCTGGCGGTTGTTCGCGGTGATCGCGGAGACGCGTGCGACGAGCCCGGACTTGAGGAGGGCGGTCGAGGCGAATCCGACGATGATCAGGTACGCGATGAAGAGCTGCGGCTCGTTGTCCTCGGTGTCGATGCCGAAGGTGATCACGTAGAGGCCGAGCGCGAACACGGCGGCGATGATCAGGATTTCGGCCCAGGAGGGCAGTGCCTTGGCGGGGGCCGCCTTGCGGGTGTCGTCGGGCAGCTTGTACGCGGCGACGGCCGGGATGGCGGAGGCGACGACGGCGAAGCCGGCGCCGGGCTCCAGGTCCACCAGCGCGCCGAGTTCCCAGACGATGGAGATCGTCGTGAACAGGGTGGTGGCGAAGGTGCCGAGGGCCAGGATCCACAGGGCCTTGCGGGAGCCGGCGGGGGTGAGCCAGCCGAAGCCCTTGACGCCGAGCGCGGCGAGCGCGTGGACGGCGGTGAGGACGCCTCCGACGAGGGTGAGGAGCTGGAGGGGCGCCGGGTAGCCGTAGATCGTGAGGTCACCGGGGAAGTCGGTGGTCCACGTCCAGGCGAGGAAGGCGCTGACGATGGTGGCGACGGAGCCGCCGAGGATCGTGTAGAGCAGGCCGGCGGAGGTGATGTTCTGCTTCGCCGGGGCGAGGGTCTGGGCCGTGGTGTCTGTGGTCATGGTTCTCACGCCCGATCCGCGACGCGCTCACCGAGCAGGCCTTGGGGCCTGACGAGGAGGACGACGATGAGGAGTACGAACGCCCAGACGTTGGACCAGGCTCCACCGCCGAGCTGCTGCATGCCGGGGATGTCCTCGATGTAGGCGATCGAGAGGGACTCGGCGAGGCCGAGGACGACGCCGCCGACCATGGCTCCGTAGATGTTGCCGATGCCGCCGAGGACGGCCGCGGTGAACGCCTTGAGGCCGAGGATGAAGCCCATCTCGAAGTTGATCTGGCCCTTGTCGAGGCCGTAGGCGACGGCGGCGACGGCGGCGAACGCGGCACCGATGGCGAAGGCCATGACGATGATGCGGTCGGTGTTGATGCCCATCAGCTTGGCCGTGTCGGGGTCCTGCGCGGTGGCCTGCATGGCGCGGCCGCTGCGGCTCTTGGAGACGAAGACGCCGAGGGCGAGCATGCAGAGCGGGGCGAGCACGAGCACGAAGGCGTCGGCGCGCTGGATGGAGAGGCTCTCGGTGAGCTTGAAGGCGTCACCCTTGAACTCGGGGAAGCTGACGGCCTTCTTGGCGTCCGGGTAGAACTGCCAGACGAGCTGCTGGAGCGCGATGGACAGGCCGATGGCGGTGATGAGGGGGGCGAGCCGTGGTGCGCTGCGCAGCGGTCGGTACGCGAACCGTTCGGCTGCGGTGGCGACGGCCACGGAGGCGATCGCGCCACCGAGGATCATGAGCGGGATCGCCACCAGCAGGGAGGTGCCGCTTGGGAGAGCGGTGTAGGTGGTGAGGGCGCCAAAGCCGCCGATCATGAAGATCTCGCCGTGGGCGAAGTTGATGAGCTGGACGATGCCGTAGACCATGGTGTACCCGATGGCTATGAGGCCATAAAGGGCACCGAGGGCAAGGCCGTTGGCCAGCTGTTGCGGCAGTTCGTTCACCGCAGGGCCTCCGATGAGCGTGTCGGATAAGACTCCGCGCGAGGGCGCTGTTTGCGCCCTCGCGCGGCTTGGTTCATTTGGTCAGGACGAGGTCAGAGCGTGGGGACTACTGGTTGAAGGTGTCGCTCTTGACGTCGATCCACTTGCCGCCCTCGACCTTGTAGACCGTGAGCTGCTTGTTGGTGGTGTCGCCGAACTCGTCGAAGGAGACCTTGCCGGTCACACCGTCGAACGAGACCTTGCCGAGCGCCTCGGTGACCTTGGCGCGGGCGTCGGTGGGAACCTTGCCGCCGTTGGCGGCGACGACGGCCTTGACGGCCTGGATGATCGCCCAGCCGGCGTCGTAGGAGTAGCCGCCGTAGGCCGCGTACGCGTCCTTGTAGCCGGCCGCCTTGTAGTCGGCGATGAACTTCTTGGCGGTGTCGAGCTTCTCGACCGGGTAGCCGATCGAGGTGGCGAGGTCACCGTCGTTGGCCTCGGCGGACGCGGCGATGAAGGCCGGGTCGTAGATGCCGTCGCCACCCATGGTGGGGATCTTGGCGCCGGTCTTCTTGATCTGGTCGGAGAGCAGGCCGCCCTCGGGGTACTGGCCGCCGAAGTAGACGGAGTCGGCGCCGGAGGCCTTGACCTTGTCGGCGGTGGAGGAGAAGTCGGTCTCCTTCACGGTGACGTGGTCGGTGCCGACGACCTTGCCGCCGAGGCGGGTGAACTCGGCGGAGAAGATGGCCGCGAGGCCGGCGCCGTAGGTCTGCTTGTCGTCGACGACGAAGACCTTCTTCTTGCCGGCGTCCTTGAAGAGGTACTGGGCGGCGAACTTGCCCTGGACCACGTCGGTGGCGGCGGTGCGGAAGTAGGTCGGGAAGGGGCGCTTGAACTCGCCCTTGCCCCAGTTGTCACCCTGGCTGAGCGAGGGGTTCGTGTTCGCGGGGGAGACCTGCGCGAGGCTGGCCGCCGCGAAGACGCCCTGCATCTGCTGGGAGACGCCGGAGTTCAGCGGGCCGACGACGCCGAGGACGTCCTTCTTGCCGACGAGCTTGGTGGCGTTGGCCTGACCGGAGGCCGGGACGGCCTGGTCGTCGAGGGCCTCGATCTTGAAGGTAACCCCGGGGACCTCGTTGTTCTTGTTGGCGGTCTGGACCGCCAGGTCCACGGAGTTCTTGATGCCCTGGCCCAGCGCGGACAGCGAACCCGTGAGCGGCGCGTCGACGCCGATGACGACGGTCGTGGTGCCCTTCGAGTCGTTGTTGCTGCCGCCCTTGTCGTCGCGCGAACCGCAGGCGGTAAGGGTGAGGGCCCCCGTGGTGATCACGGTGGTGAGGATGAGCAAGGAACGACGTCGCACGATGAATCCTTTCCCTGGCGCGGCCCCCTCGAGCTGAGGCGGTGCCGTGAAGCTGTGTAGCTGGAGGTGCCGTTTGTGAGTGGCCGGGCCGTACTGGGGTGACTGGTGGTACTGGGCCGTGCAGCAGACGCGCCCGGCGGCGCGGTGACTGGCCGTGACTCTAGGCGGAGGTGGGGGAGGTGGGGAGCGGGGAGGTCAGGATGTGACTGTCTTGTTATCGCGAGGGGGAGAGGAGGTGCGCAGGGGGTGGGCAAATTGGGACATATGGGTCCGCAACGTGGTGTTCACATAGTGAGAACGCGCAGTTCCGCTAAGGGGCTTGAGCAGATCACGCTCCTGTCGGCCCTGATTGACCGGCTGTCCGGATACCGGACAGGCCCTCCCGTGCCAGCGGACAGAGTGCCCGCTGTCCTGCGCGGCTTGATCGGTGCGCGGATGTCACGGAGCGTCACGGGGGTGGGGTCGGTGACTGTCGGGAGGGCGGCCGGGGCGACGGGCCGGACGGGGTGCCGGAGCCGGCGCCGGTGACGGAGGGGGAGCCGGTCGCGCCCTCGGGGAGCCGCCAGTTCTCGGAGCTGCCCGTCGCCCCGTTCGACGCCTCGCAGCGGCGGCGCGTCTCACGGTCGATCCCGGCCAGCGCGGCGTCCCGCCCCTCGGCGCGCTCGGTCGCGCGGGCGTGCGCGAGCACCAGGTCGTGGATGCCCAACTGCTCGTTGGACAGGCCCTTCTGCTCCCAGTCCAGTCCGGCCCATTTGCCGCCCTTGAGGGCCTCTTTCGCCCAGTACGACACCAGGCTGGTGCAGATGTCCGCCGGCGTCGACGCGCGCGGCACCGGATCCGCGCCCTCGGCCGAGCAGGCCGGGCCCGCGGCCAGCAGGCCGGCGGCCAGGGCGGCGCGGAGGCCGGTCCTGACCGAGGTGCGCGTGGAGAGCCCCATGGAGGGCACGCTAGGGGACGGGGCGGGTGGGCACAACAAGCCTTCGGTTCAGGGCAGTTGACTGCTCGATGCCCGGGGTGGGCGGACCTCGCCGCCGTACCGGGGCGCGGGGGTGCCGAGCTGGGCGGATGTGCCGGGAGGTGTGTGCGCGGCGGCTGCCGCGAGGAACGGAGCTCGCCGGGCCCGACCGGTGCCGCCGTGCGGTCCGCGTCCGGTCCCGGGGGCGCGGTGGCCGGCGCCGTACGGCGCGGACGAGGGCTGCCCGTACGGCGTGAGGGCGGCGCCGGTGCCCCGCCCGGGCGGCTCGGGTCCCGCCGGTGGGGCAAGAGGGGCTGGAGGTGGTGGTGTTGGCGGCGGTGCTCGGTGACGCCCGAGCCGGCCGGGGCGCCGGGGGAGGTGCCGGGACGCCTCGCGGGTCACGCCGATGCCGGCGGCCGGCGCTCGGGGGAGTTGACGTCACGGGTGGGGTGCGCGGGCCCGCGCCGTCCGGCCCGGGTCGCGTTGTCCGGAAGGCGGTGCGGCCCGTCCGGAAACCGGGACCGGAGCCCCGTGGGGCGACGTCCGGAAGCCGATCCCCGGCGTCCGGGAGGCGGTGTTCCGGGGTCCGGCGCGCGGAGCGGGCCGAGGTGTCCGGGGAAGGGGCGGCGCGGCCTCGTGCGGCCCCTTGGAGGACCTGCCGGCCGACGGCGGCCCGGCCGCCGCGCCGGTGACTCCGGGTGACGAGCACGGCCCGGGCACCCTCGTGATCCGGCCTCGCCGTGCCCGCTTCCGGGCCGGCGTCACCCCGACCCTGCCCTGGGTCTCCCTTCATTCGGCGCGGAACGGTGCGGACCGCCCCGTGCCGGGCGGGGGAGGGGGTCTCGGGCCCGGGGGAGAGGGGTGCGGGCGAGGCGGAAGGGCCTCGGGGGTGTCGTGCCGGTCGGGCCGGATCGGCGAGCGCAGTCGCGGGGCGCCCGGCGGGAACGGCAGGACGCCCCTTCGGTCAGGCCGTGCCGCCGGACGCGGCGACGTCCGCGACGGTGGCCGCGTCCTTGGCCGTGACCTCGCGCAGCATGCAGGTCAGCCGTGCCGAGCAGACCCGCCTGTCCTGCTCGTCGGTGATCACGATGTCGTAGGTCGCCGTGGAGCGCCCGCGGTGGACCGGGGTGGCGACGCCCGTGACCAGGCCGCTGCGGACCCCGCGGTGGTGGGTGCAGTTCAGGTCCACACCCACGGCGATCTTGGAGACTCCGCCGTGCAGCATCGAACCGATGGAGCCCAGTGTCTCGGCGAGCACCGCCGAGGCGCCGCCGTGCAGCAGGCCGTACGGCTGGGTGTTCCCCTCCACCGGCATCGTGCCGACCACCCGTTCGGCGGAGGCCTCGACGATCTGGACACCCATCCGGTTGCCGAGGTGTCCGGCCGAGAAGAGGGCCGGCAGGTCGACGCCGAGTGCGGCGTACTCGTCGAGGACCTCCTGCGGGAACTTCACGTGCTGCTGCTCACCCATCGGCCCGGCTCCGTTCGTCTTCGTACGGCTGCTGATCCAGCTGATCCAGCTGGTCCGCCTGAGCAAACGCTTAGGCGGACTGCGATTGTTCCAGACGCACGATCACGGACTTGCTGGCGGGGGTGTTGCTGACGTCCGCCGTCGACTCCAGCGGCACCAGGACGTTCGTCTCCGGGTAGTACGCCGCCGCGCACCCCCGGGCCGTCGGGTAGTGCACGACCCGGAACCCGGGCGCCCGCCGCTCGCTGCCGTCCGTCCACTCGCCGACGAGATCCGCGTACGCCCCGTCGGCCAGCCCGAGCGCCGCCGCGTCCTCCGGGTGGACCAGGACGACCCGCCGGCCGCCCCTGATCCCGCGGTAGCGGTCGTCGAGACCGTAGATCGTGGTGTTGTACTGGTCGTGCGAGCGCAGGGTCTGCAGCAGCAGCCGGCCCTCGGGCACCCTCGGGTACTCCACCGGCGCGGCGGTGAAATTGGCCTTGCCGGTGGCCGTGGGGAAGCGGCGCTCGTCCCGCGGGGCGTGCGGCAGCGCGAAGCCGCCGGGGTTCCGCGCGAGCCGCGCGTTGAAGTCGGTGAAGCCCGGCACGACGCGTGCGATGCGGTCGCGGACCGTGGCGTAGTCCTGCTCGAACTCCTCCCACGGCGTCGCCGACGCGGTGCCGAGCACGGCCCGCGCCATCCGGGCCACGATCGCCGGCTCGGACAGCAGGTGGGGGCTCGCCGGCGGCAGGTTGCCGCGGGAGGCGTGCACCAGCCCCATCGAGTCCTCGACCGTCACGAACTGCCGGCCGCCGCGCTGCACGTCCTTGTCGGTGCGCCCGAGCGTCGGCAGGATCAGCGCGCGCGTGCCGGTGACCGCGTGCGAGCGGTTCAGTTTGGTCGAGACGTGCACGGTGAGCCGGGCCCGCCGCATCGCGGCCTCGGTGACCTCCGTGTCGGGCGTGGCCCCCACGAAGTTGCCGCCCATCGCGAAGAACACCTTCGCCTCGCCGTCGCGCAGCGCCTGGATCGAGCGGACCACGTCGAAGCCGTGGTGGCGCGGCGAGACGATCCCGAACTCCTTGTCCAGGGCGTCCAGGAAGGCGGGCGCGGGCCGCTCGAAGATGCCCATCGTGCGGTCGCCCTGGACGTTGGAGTGGCCGCGCACCGGGCACACCCCGGCGCCCGGACGCCCGATGGCGCCGCGCAGCAGGAGGAGGTTCACCACCTCGCGGATCGTGGCCACCGAGTGCTTGTGCTGGGTGAGTCCCATCGCCCAGCAGACGATCGTCCGGCGCGAGGCGAGCACCATCTCCAGGGCCCGCTCGATCTCGTCGCGGCCCAGACCGGTCGCCGTGAGCGTCTCGTCCCAGTCCGCCGTGCGGGCGGCGGCCGCGAACTCCTCGTACCCGTGGGTGTGGGTGCGGACGAACTCCTCGTCGACCGCTCCGTCCGCCTCCAGGACCAGCCGGTTGAGCAGCCGGAAGAGCGCCTGGTCGCCGCCGATGCGGATCTGCAGGAAGAGGTCGGTGAGGGCGGCGCCCCGGAGCATGCCCTGCGGCGTCTGCGGGTTCTTGAACTTCTCCAGGCCGGCCTCGGGCAGCGGGTTCACCGAGATGATCCGGGCACCGGCCGCCTTGGCCTTCTCCAGCGCCGACAGCATCCGCGGATGGTTCGTGCCCGGGTTCTGGCCGGCCACGATGATCAGGTCGGCCTGGTGGAGGTCCTCCAGCGAGACGCTGCCCTTGCCGATGCCGATCGTCTCGGTGAGCGCGGAGCCGGACGACTCGTGGCACATGTTGGAGCAGTCCGGCAGGTTGTTGGTGCCGAACTCCCGGGCGAAGAGCTGCAGCAGGAACGCGGCCTCGTTGCTGGTGCGGCCCGAGGTGTAGAAGAGGGCCTCGTCGGGGGAGGCCAGGGCCCGCAGTTCCTCGGCGACGATCGCGAACGCCCGCTCCCAGGTCACCGCCTCGTACCGGTCCGCGCCCTCCGGCAGGTACATCGGCTGCGTGATCCGGCCCTGCTGGCCCAGCCAGTAGCCGCTGCGGCCGGCCAGGTCGGACAGCGGGTGCGCGGCGAAGAAGTCGGGGGTGACCCGGCGCAGGGTCGCCTCCTCGGCGACGGCCTTCGCCCCGTTCTCGCAGAACTCCGCCACGTGCCGCTTGTCACCCTCGGGCCAGGCGCACCCCGGGCAGTCGAAGCCGTCCTTCTGGTTGACCTTGAGGAGGGTCCGCGCGGTGCGTCGCACGCCCATCTGCGCCTGGGCGATCCGCAGGGTGTGGCCGATGGCGGGCAGACCGGCAGCGGCGTGCTGCGGCTCCGCGACCTGCGGCGCGTCCTGGACCGGATCGCCGGCGGGCGGCTTGCTGACCATCGCGCTCTCCCTTGAGCGTCGGTTCCGTGAGGTACCCCCCGATCCTGTCACGCGGTACCGACAAAGCTCCACGTAAGGTCGGTGTGGAGGGGATTGTCAGCGGTCCGTGGCAGGATCGTTCCGTGGCCGAGACAGCATCGAAGAAGACCGCAGACCCCCGTCCCCGCCTGCTCCTCATGGACGGGCACTCCCTCGCGTACCGGGCGTTCTTCGCGCTTCCCGCGGAGAACTTCACGACCGCGACGGGACAGCCGACCAACGCCATCTACGGCTTCGCGTCGATGCTGGCGAACACGCTCCGCGACGAGGCGCCCACGCACTTCGCGGTCGCGTTCGACGTGTCCCGCAAGACGTGGCGCTCCGAGGAGTTCCCGGAGTACAAGGCGAACCGCTCCAAGACCCCGGACGAGTTCAAGGGCCAGGTCGAGCTGATCGGCGAACTGCTGGACGCCATGCACGCGGAGCGCTTCGCCGTCGACGGCTTCGAGGCGGACGACGTGATCGCCACGCTCGCCACCCAGGCCGAGGCCGAGGGCTTCGAGGTCCTGATCGTCACCGGCGACCGCGACTCGTTCCAGCTGATCACGGACCACGTGACGGTGCTGTACCCGACCAAGGGCGTCTCCGAGCTGACCCGCTTCACCCCGGAGAAGGTGGAGGAGAAGTACGGCCTCACCCCCCGGCAGTACCCGGACTTCGCCGCCCTGCGCGGCGACCCGTCCGACAACCTCCCCGGCATCCCCGGCGTCGGCGAGAAGACCGCGGCGAAGTGGATCAACCAGTTCGGGTCGTTCGCCGAACTGGTCGAGCGCGCCGAGGAGGTCAAGGGCAAGGCCGGGCAGAACCTCCGGGACCACCTGGAGGCCGTGAAGCTCAACCGCGTGCTCACCGAGATGGTGCGCGACGTCGAGCTGCCCCGGACCGTCCGCGACCTGGAGCGCGCGCCGTACGACCGCACGGCGCTCGCGCTGGTCCTCGACACCCTGGAGATCCGCAACCCCTCGCTGCGCGAGCGCCTGCTGGCCGTCGACCCGGGCGCCGCCGAGGAGCAGCCGCCGGCCCCCGCCGCTGGTGTCGAGCTGGACGGCTCGGTCCTCGGCTCCGGCGAGCTGGCCCCCTGGCTGGCCGGGCACGCCGACCAGCCGCTCGGTGTGGCCACGGTCGACAGCTGGGCGCTCGGCACCGGAAGCGTCGCCGAGATCGCCCTGGCCGCCGCGGACGGCGCCGCCGCCTGGTTCGACCCCACGCAGCTGGACGAGGACGACGAGCGGGCCTTCTCCGCGTGGCTCGCCGACCCGGCCCGGCCCAAGGTGCTGCACAACGCCAAGGGCGCCATGCGCGTCCTCCCCGAGCACGGCTGGACCGTCGCCGGGGTCACGATGGACACCGCGCTCGCCGCCTACCTGGTGAAGCCGGGCCGCCGTTCCTTCGCGCTCGACGCGCTCTCCGTCGAGTACCTCCACCGGGAGCTCGCGTCGGCCGCGGCCGACGACGGGCAGCTCGCCTTCGGCGCCGACGACACCGCCGAGGCCGACGCCCTGATGACTCAGGCGCGGGCCGTGCTCGACCTCGGCGCGGCCTTCGAGGAGAAGCTCGGCGAGGTGGGCGCGCGCGAGCTCCTGCACGACGTCGAGCTGCCCACCTCCGCCCTCCTCGCCCGGCTGGAGCGGCACGGCATCGCGGCCGACCGGGCCCATCTGGAGGCCATGGAGCAGCAGTTCGCGGGCGCCGTGCAGCAGGCGGTGAAGGAGGCGCACGCCTCGGTGGGCCACGAGTTCAACCTCGGCTCGCCCAAGCAGCTCCAGGAGGTCTTCTTCGGCGAGCTGAACCTGCCGAAGACGAAGAAGACCAAGACGGGCTACACCACGGACGCGGACGCGCTCGCCTGGCTCGCCGGGCAGACCGAGCACGAGCTGCCGGTGATCATGCTCCGGCACCGCGAGCAGGCCCGGCTGCGCTCCACGGTCGAGGGGCTGATCAAGACGATCGCCGCGGACGGCCGTATCCACACCACCTTCAGCCAGACGGTGGCCGCCACCGGACGCCTGTCCTCCACGGACCCCAACCTGCAGAACGTGCCGGTCCGCACCGACGAGGGCCGGGCGATCCGCCACGGCTTCGTCGTGGGCGAGGGCTACGAGTCCCTGATGACCGCGGACTACAGCCAGATCGAACTGCGGGTGATGGCCCACCTGTCCGAGGACGAGGGCCTCATCGAGGCGTTCGCCTCCGGCGAGGACCTGCACACCACGGTCGCCTCGCAGGTCTTCGGGGTCGAGCGGTCCGCCGTCGACGCCGAGATGCGGCGCAAGATCAAGGCCATGTCCTACGGCCTGGCGTACGGCCTGTCCGCCTTCGGCCTCTCCCAGCAGCTCAACATCGAGGCGGGCGAGGCGCGTGCCCTGATGGACACGTACTTCGAGCGGTTCGGCGGGGTGCGGGACTATCTGCGCCGCGTCGTCGACGAGGCCCGCGCCACGGGGTACACCGAGACGATGCTGGGCCGCCGGCGCTACCTCCCGGACCTCAACAGCGACAACCGCCAGCGCCGCGAGGCCGCCGAGCGGATGGCGCTGAACGCCCCGATCCAGGGCACGGCGGCCGACATCGTGAAGGTCGCGATGCTGAACGTCGACCGCGCGCTGGCCGAGGCATCCCTGACCTCCCGCATGCTCCTCCAGGTCCACGACGAAATCGTGCTGGAAGTGGTCCCGGGCGAGCGGGAGCAGGTCGAGGCCCTGGTGCGCCGGGAGATGTCCTCCGCGGTCACCCTGCGCGCCCCGCTCGACGTCTCGGTGGGCGTCGGCCCTGACTGGGAGTCGGCGGCGCACTGACCGGACGGGCCCGGGCCCGCGACGCCGATGCGTCGCGGGCCCGGGCTTTCGCATGTGCCCGCGGACCGCGAACGCCCGGCTCCCGGACGTCCTCCCGGGACTTCGTGTGCGGTGCCGCACGGTGCGGTGCGGTGCCTCGGGTGCGGGGCGGCCGGTTCAGCGGGGGCCGCTCGGGCGGGCGGAGGAGGTCTCCCGCGCGCCGGCCGGGTCGTCGGTGCCCGGCGCCGTCGCGGCGTGCGAAGCCGCGGGTGTCCTGCGCAGCCGCGTCCACGCCGCGTACAGCACGAGCCCGGCGGCCAGCCCCGCGCCTCCGCCGAAGCAGGCCGTCGGGATGAGGTCCAGCGGCTTGTCGATCCGGCCCCAGTAGGCGTAGAAGCGCAGGCAGCGGTGGACGATCCCGGCGAGGAAGCACGCCCCGATCAGCGCGCCCGCCAGCCGGCGCCCCCGCCGGTCCAGCACCACGATCCCCGCGGGACGCGCCAGGTCCGCGGGCGTCGCGCGCAGCGCCCGGACGACGAACCACACCAGCAGACCGAAGGCCAGGGCCGAACCCCCGTACTGCGCGTACAGATAGACCGGGAAGCCGGCCACCAGCTCGCCGAGGAACGGGATCACCCGGGTTCCCCAGCGGTCGAGGTGCGTGAAGGAGTCCCACACGACGTGCGTCGTCGCGCCGAGCATCGCGGACAGGCAGAACCAGCCGGCCAGCGCCGGTGCCCGCCGCCCCCGCCAGGAACTTCCCCGGACGAAGCCGTACACCCGCCCCTGCCATCGTGCCGGGAGCAGCGCCACCAGCGGCTCGCGCAACAGCAGCCACACCGCCACCAGGACGGCGGTGATGAGCACGTCGGCGGTCACGACGCCCACCACCGAGTGCGTGACGGTGCCGAAGGTCATCGCGCCGGGGATCACCGAGGCGGCGAAGTAGGTCATGTCGGGCGAGAACGACCCCGCCACGAGCGCCGAGGCGATCAACGGCCCGCGTGCGGTGCCGTCCCGCCGGATGCCCGGGAGCACCGCGGCGGCATGGCTCAGCGTGAACGGCATGGAACATCCCCCTCATGATCTGTGCCGACCGGCGGAGGCCCCCCGGGTCCGAGGTCGGTGGTCATGTCCAGTATGCGGGAGTGATTCCTTCGAGAGGGTGAGCGGCCAAGAGGTGACGAAAGCGTGAAACACGGTCAAGGCCCGGTGTTCCGGGGCCCGGAGTTGTCATAGGGTCGCCTGAGTCCGCGCGCGGGGAGCGCGAACGCAGGTCAAGGGGAGGGACTGTACGTATGGCAGCGCAATTGGGCCGCCGTCTGCGCAAGGGGGCCACCAGCAGCGCTGTGGTGGCCGCGGCGGTCGCGGCGCTGGCCGCCTCGCAGGCTCCGGGTGTGACTCCGCCACCGGCGGACAACGCGAGCGGGGACCGGTCCATCGGCACCGGGGACGCGACCACGCCGCCCGAGGGCTCGGCGACCGGCGGTTCCCCGTACTACACCGACCTGCCGCCGCTGAACACGCCCAACAAGCCCGGCACTTCCATAGACCTGCCGATCGTGACCGGACCGGCGGAGGCGGGCATACCCGCGTCCGTGCTGGCCGCCTACAAGCGGGCCGAGCAGTCCGTGCGGTCGAGCGACCCCGCCTGCAACCTCCCCTGGCAGCTGCTCGCCGGCATCGGCAAGGTCGAGTCGGGGCAGGCGCGCGGCGGCCGCGTGGACGCCAACGGGACCACGCTCTCGCCCATCCTCGGCCCGGTGCTCAACGGAGTCGGCTTCGCCGACATATCGGACACCGACAAGGGTGCCTTCGACGGCGACGCACGGCACGACCGCGCCGTCGGCCCGATGCAGTTCATCCCCTCCACGTGGGCCACCTGGGGCCAGGACGCCAACGGCGACGGCCGCAAGGACCCCAACAACATCTACGACGCCGCCCAGGCGGCCGGTCTCTACCTCTGCGCCAACAACCGCGACCTCGCGGTGAAGGCCGACCTGGACCGGGCGATCCTCAGCTACAACCGCTCGACGGAGTACCTGAACACGGTGCTCTCCTGGTTCGAGTACTACAAGCGCGGCAGCCACCAGGTCCCCGACGGCACCGGCGTCCTCCCCGTCGACCGCAGCGACGTCCCCGCCGGCCGGAACCCCTCGCCGTCGCCGACCACCCCGGCCCCGACGAAGCCCGCGACGCCCAAGCCCAGCCCGTCGAAGCCGAGCACGCCGACCCCGCCGCCCGCGACCCGGCCCCCGGCCGAGCGCGTGGCGAAGCTCGCCGACTCCGGCACGGGCACGCTCAAGGCCACCGCGGGCACGGCGTTCGCCGGGCGCCCGACCGTCCTCGCGCTCGACGCCGCGGGCAAGCCGGTCTCCGGACTGGCCGTGCGCTTCGAGATCGTCGGCGCCACCGACTCCCACTTCGGCGGCGGTGTCAAGACCGTCACCGTCACCACCGGCGCGCAGGGCAAGGTCGTCTCCCCGGCCGTCCGGGCGGGCGAGCAGGCCGGCGCGTTCACCGTGCGGGCCTCCGTCGCCGGCCGCAAGCTGGCGGTCGTCGACTTCGCCGCGACCGTCACCGTCCGGCAGGCCGACACCCTGGTCAGCGACTCCAAGGAGCTGAGCGCGACCACCGGCACCGGCTTCGCGGACCGGATTCTCGTGACGGCCACGCTCGACGGCGCGCCCGCCGCGTCCGTCGACCTCACCGCCGCCGTGCTCACCTCCGGCGAGGACCCGCAGCCGGCCACGAAGGGGCCGTACTTCAAGGACGCGAACGGCGACCCGGTCCGGACCCTCAGCGGACTGAGGACGGACGAGAAGGGCCTGCTCACCCTGCCCGACCTCTTCGCGGACGGCGAGGCCGGCACGTTCGTGCTGCGCCTGACCACGCCGGGCGGCGGCACCGTGGACATCGTCCTCAAGGTCACGGCTCCCGAGCCGGAGCCCACCCCGTCGCCGACGGGATCGACGGGCGCGTCGCCGTCCCCGTCGGCCTCGCCCACCACCTGAGCGTCCACCGCCACGCTCCTCGCGCCGCCCCCTCGTCCGCCCGGACGAGGGGGCGGCGCTCTGTGTTCTGAGTGCAACGTGTTCTCATCTCGCGGCCGCGTTGCTACGGTGCCCCCGCCCTGACGCTGTATCAGATCGAGCACCGGGAGGACGATCGTGCGCGCCCTCGTCGCCGCCGCCATCGGGCTGGTCCCCGCCCTCCTCGTCGTGCTGCTCTTCACGACGGTGGACCTGCCGCCCGACGGACCGACCTCGCCCCGCCCCCTCCTCACCGCCGACCCCGGCCCCCACCCGTAGGAGGAGCGCCCATGCGCCGCCTGGCGAGTCTCGTCCTGCTCTCCCTCGCCGTCTGCTTCGCCTCGATGGCCCCCACCCTGCGCTGGTACGTCTTCCCCCGCGCGGTGAAGATCCCGCCGAACCAGTACCAGGTGACGATCCTGGAGGCGAAGCCCGCGACACTGCTCAACTACTCCACGCTCAAGGCCGAGAAGGTCGACAAGATCACGATCATCCAGACCCTCAAGGGCAACGTGGCGGAGTCGAAGCGGATCGAGAAGGACGCCGGCCGCGACGTCGTCGTCTGGGACTCGCTCTCCCACGTCGCCGGCCCCGACGGCAAGATGGTCTCCCAGATCCCCGAGCGCTACATCTTCGACGCCCACACCCAGGACCCCGTCCACGCGACCGGCGAGATGGTCGACGGCGACGCCGTCCGGCGCGAGGGCATCGAGTTCAAATGGCCCTTCCTCACCGAGAAGCGGGACTACCAGTACTTCGACGCCCAGGCGCGCACCTCGGCCCCCATCCACTACAAGGGCGTCCGGGACTTCAGGGGCATGGAGGTCTACTACTTCGAGCAGACCATCCCCTGGACCCGGGTCCCCATGCCCAGGTCGATGCCGATCAAGGGCATCACCCCCGAGTTCCTCGCCCAGACCGGCATCACCCGCTGGTACACCACCAAGCGCATGTTCTGGGTCGACCCCGTCACCGGGGCTCCCGTCAACGGCGAGGAGATCCACCGGGAGGAGCTCCGCAACGCCCGCAAGCTCATGGGCCAGGACACCGTCACCGCCTTCGCCGGCCACGTGAAGATGCGCGAGGACTACCTCCGCAGCACCGGCGAACTGGTCAGGACCAACCGCACCTACGTCCTGCTGCTGACCTCCTATCTGCCCTGGACCTTCGCCGGGCTCGCCCTCGTCCTCCTCGCCCTCGCGCTCTGGACCGAAGCCCGGAGCCGGCGGCCCGCCCCGGAGCCGGTCACCCCCTCCTGAGCCGCGCGCTGGTGTGCCGGGTCGGCTGCGCCGCTCCCGGATCCTCCGGCCACGGGTGCTTGGGATAGCGCCCCCTGAGCTCCGCCCGCACCGAGGGGTAGCCGCTCCGCCAGAACGACGCCAGATCGGCCGTGACCGCGGCGGGGCGGCCGGCGGGGGAGAGGAGATGGACGAGCACCGGCACGCCCGCCACCCGCGGCGTCTCGGCCAGGCCGAACATCTCCTGGAGCTTCACCGCCAGGACGGGCTGCTCGCCGCCGTAGTCGACCCGTATCCGGGAGCCGCTCGGCACCTCGATCCGCTCCGGGGCCAGCTCGTCCAGCCGCGCCGCCTCGCCCGTCGCCCAGGGCAGCAGCCGCCCGAGCGCCTGCCCCGCGTCGAGCCGGCCCAGATCGGCCCGCCGGCGTGCCCGCGACAGCTCGGGCTCCAGCCACTCCTCCGCCCGGTCCAGCAGAGGCCCGTCCGCCACGTCCGGCCACGGCGCACCCAGCACCCGGTGGAGGAAGCCCAGCCGCTGCCGCAGTTCCGAAGCCTCCCGGCTCCACCGCAGCAGCCCGAGACCCTCGCGGCCCAGCCCGTCGAGCAGCGCCGCGCGGACGAGGCCGGGGTCCGCGTCCTCCCGCAGCGGGCGCACCGCGAGCTCGACGGCCCCGAGCCGGGACACCGACCGCGCCACCACGTCACCGTCCTCCCAATGCACCTCCTCGCCCGACGAGGAGAGATGCCCGGCCGCCGCGCGTGCCACGTCCTCGTCCACCACGGCCGCCAGCCGCACCCGCGCCGTCGCGTTCTGCGCCGTCCGGTCGGCCACGGCGACGGCCAGCCAGGAGGCCTCGCGCAGCGCCGAACCCTCGGCGAGCGCGGCCCCCGTCCCCGACACCATCAGGAACCCGCTGCCCTCACGGGCCCGCGCCACCCGCTCGGGGAAGGCCAGCGCGGTCACGAGCCCGGCCACGGCGTCGTCCGCCCGCGCGGCCCCGCCCGAAGCCCCGCCGCCGATGCCGGTCCCGGTGCCGGATCCCGGGTCCGCCTCCGCGGCCGACCGCTCCAGCCTGCGCGCCTCCGCCTTCCAGCGGGCGCCGTACCCGTCGCCGCCCCGGCGCGCCGCCCGCCACGCCGCCGCCAGGTCGTCGCCGTACACCCGCGGCGGCTCCTCGCTGAGCAGTGCCACCACCTCGGCCGCCCGCCGGGCGCCGACCTCCGGCGCGCCGTCCAGCAGAGCCCGCGCGAGCCGCGGGTGCACGCCGATCCGGGACATCCGCACCCCCCGCTCCGACACCCGGCCGTCCTCGCCGACCGCGCCGATCGCCGTCAGCACCGACCGCGCCGCCGCCATCGCCCCGGCCGGCGGGGTGTCGAGGAGCGCGAGGCCGGCCGCGTCCGGGTCGCCCCAGCACGCCGCCCGCAGGGCGAACGCCGTCAGGTCCGCGACCCGGATCTCCGGCGACGGGAAGCGCGCCTGCCGGGCGTCGTCGATCTCCGACCAGCAGCGGTACACCGTCCCGAAGCCCTCGCGTCCCGCCCGTCCGGTCCGCTGGGTGGCGACCGCGACGGACACCGGCACCGTCGCCAGGGACCCGAGCCCCCGGGCGTGGTCCGTCCGCGGCTCCCGGGCCAGCCCCGAGTCCACGACGATCCGCACGCCCGGCACCGTCAGACTCGACTCGGCCACGGACGTCGTCAGCACCACCCGGCGTGCGTCCCCGGGTCCTCTCCCCTTCAGTACCGCGTCCTGCACCGCCGCCGGGGCCCGGCCGTGCAGCTGGAGCACCTCCACGTCGAGGTCCGCCAGCATCCCCGCCGTCCGCGCGATCTCGCCCGTGCCGGGGAGGAAACAGAGGAGGTCGCCCTCGTGCCGGTCGAGGGCCAGCCGCACGGTCGCGGCCACATGACGCAGCAGGGCGGGATCGACCCAGGTGCCGTGCGCCGGCCGGACCCCGGGCGGCGGAGCCGCGAACAGGACACGGCACCCGTGCCCCTCGCCCGTGGCCCGGACGACCGGCGCCGGGCCCGCGGAGTCGAGAACCGTGAGCAGGTCGGCCCAGGCCCGGGTGTCACCGGTCGCCGAGGCCGCGATCAGACAGAGGTCGGGTCGCACCGTCGCCCGCACGTCGACCAGGAACGCCATCGCCGTGTCCGCGTCCAGATGGCGCTCGTGGCACTCGTCGAGGAGCACCACGTCCACGCCCGGCAGCTCAGGGTCGCGCTGGAGCCGCTGGAGCAGGACACCCGTGGTGACGACCTCCACCCGGGTCGCGGGGCCGGCCCGGCGCTCCCCGCGCACGGAGAAGCCGACGGCCCCTCCGACCTCCTGCCCGAGCAGCCACGCCATCCGGCGCGCCGCCGCCCGCACCGCCATCCTGCGGGGCTCGGCCACCAGCACCCGCCGCCGCGGACCGTCCCCTATGAGTCCGGCCAGGGCCAGCGGCACGAGGGTGGTCTTGCCGGTGCCGGGAGGCGCGGCCAGCACCGCCGTGCCGCGCTCCTCGAGCGCGGTCAGCAGCTCGGGGACGGCGTGGCGGACGGGGAGACGGTCGAGTGCGTCGTTTCGGATCACGCACTCAGTCTCGGTCCTCGAGCGAAGTGGTGGGCCGCGTCGTCCACAGGGCCCACCACTTCATATGACCATCACTCGGCCGGCGCCGGGCCGGGCCGAGCGGCGCCGCCCGCTACGCGGTCCCGCTCCGCTCGCAGACGAAGATCGCCGTGCCCGGGATCAGGTTCCCCCGCAGCGGGGACCAGCCGCCCCACTCCTGGCTGTTCCACTCGGGCCACTCCGGCTCGACCAGGTCCAGCAGCCGGAACCCGCCGGCCACCACGTCCCGTACCCGGTCCCCGATCGTCCGGTGGTGCTCCACGTAGACGGCCCGCCCCCGCTCGTCCTGCTCCACATAGGGGGTGCGGTCGAAGTAGGAGGCGGAGACCGACAGGCCCTCGGGGCCCGGCTCGTCCGGGAACGCCCAGCGGAACGGGTGCGTCACCGAGAAGACCCAGCGGCCGCCCGGCCGCAGCACCCGGCGCACCTCCCGGAACACCTTCACCGGGTCCGCCACGAACGGCACCGCCCCGTACGCCGAGCACGCCAGGTCGAAGGAGCCGTCCCGGAAGGGCAGCGCGCCCGCGTCCGCCTCGACGAGCGGGACGTCGGCGCCGATCCGCAGGGCGTGCTGGAGCTGCCGGTGGGAGAGGTCGAGCGCCACCGGCCGCGCCCCCTGCGCCGCCAGCCAGCGCGAGCACTGCGCCGCGCCCGCGCCGATCTCCAGGACGTCGAGCCCCTTCAGCCCGCCGGCCGGTCCGAGCAGCTCCGCGTCCGCCTCGTCGAGACCTTCGGGGCCCCAGACGAACCGGTCGTCCCCGAGGAACGCTCCGTGGTCGCTCTGGTACTCGTCGGCGTTCCTGTCCCACCAGCCACGGCTCGCCCGGCTGCTCTCCGCGTCCCCCGCGTCACGCCGGGTCGCCTCCGGCTCGAAGTCGCCCTCGTCTTCGCGTCCGTACTCTTGGTTCATCTCGCCCGTCGATGTAGTTTGCGCTCAGCGCGGCTGTCCTGGCTCGCGGCCGTATGGCCTGGAGCGACTCGAGTTGTGCCGGTTATGAGGCGATCCGCCCCGGGTGCGCGCTTCGCGCATTGACCCTGTCCGGCTGCCCCCGTATGCTAAAGGTTGCGCTGCGGGCCTGCGCGCCTCAGACGGAGCAGGCCGCGCTCGTACCTGTTGTATGTCCCCTCGGTTTTCGAGGCGCCCCTTCCGTTCGCGGATTCGGCGCTTCATTGGCTGTCCGGCTTCTTGGTGCGATACGGGCTCTCGGCGTAGCAGTACCTACGACTTTCTGTCCGTAACCGGAGCCCTTTCCCACATGACGAGCAGCACCGAGACCACCGCCACCACCCCGCAGGTTGCGGTCAACGACATCGGTAACGAGGAAGCCTTCCTCGCCGCGATCGACGAGACGATCAAGTACTTCAACGACGGCGACATCGTCGACGGCGTCATCGTGAAGGTCGACCGGGACGAGGTCCTGCTCGACATCGGTTACAAGACCGAAGGTGTCATCCCGAGCCGCGAGCTCTCGATCAAGCACGACGTCGACCCGAACGAGGTCGTCAAGGTCGGCGACGAGATCGAGGCCCTTGTCCTTCAGAAGGAGGACAAGGAAGGCCGCCTGATCCTCTCGAAGAAGCGTGCCCAGTACGAGCGTGCTTGGGGCACCATCGAGAAGATCAAGGAAGAGGACGGCATCGTCACCGGTACCGTCATCGAGGTCGTCAAGGGTGGTCTCATCCTCGACATCGGCCTCCGCGGCTTCCTCCCGGCCTCCCTGGTCGAGATGCGTCGTGTCCGCGACCTCCAGCCCTACGTGGGCAAGGAGCTCGAGGCGAAGATCATCGAGCTGGACAAGAACCGCAACAACGTGGTCCTGTCCCGCCGTGCCTGGCTGGAGCAGACCCAGTCCGAGGTCCGCCAGACCTTCCTCACGACCCTCCAGAAGGGTCAGGTCCGCTCCGGCGTCGTGTCCTCGATCGTCAACTTCGGTGCCTTCGTGGACCTGGGTGGCGTCGACGGCCTCGTGCACGTCTCCGAGCTGTCCTGGAAGCACATCGACCACCCGTCCGAGGTTGTCGAGGTCGGCCAGGAGGTCACCGTCGAGGTTCTCGACGTGGACATGGACCGCGAGCGTGTCTCCCTGTCGCTGAAGGCGACGCAGGAGGACCCGTGGCAGCAGTTCGCCCGGACGCACCAGATCGGCCAGGTCGTTCCCGGCAAGGTCACCAAGCTGGTTCCGTTCGGTGCGTTCGTCCGCGTGGACGAGGGCATCGAGGGTCTGGTCCACATCTCCGAGCTGGCCGAGCGCCACGTGGAGATCCCGGAGCAGGTCGTCCAGGTCAACGACGAGATCTTCGTCAAGGTCATCGACATCGACCTCGAGCGTCGTCGCATCAGCCTCTCGCTGAAGCAGGCCAACGAGTCCTTCGGTGCCGACCCCGCCTCGGTCGAGTTCGACCCGACCCTGTACGGCATGGCCGCGTCCTACGACGACCAGGGCAACTACATCTACCCCGAGGGCTTCGACCCCGAGACCAACGACTGGCTCGAGGGCTACGAGACCCAGCGCGAGGCCTGGGAGACCCAGTACGCCGAGGCGCAGCAGCGCTTCGAGCAGCACCAGGCTCAGGTCATCAAGTCCCGCGAGGCCGACGAGGCCGCCGCTGCCGAGGGTGGCGCCGCCGCTCCGGCCGGTGCCCCGGCGGGCGTCTCGGGTGGTTCGTACTCCTCGGAGTCGGACGACAACTCCGGCGCCCTGGCGTCGGACGAGGCCCTGGCGGCCCTGCGCGAGAAGCTGGCCGGCGGCCAGAGCTGAAGCTCTGACCACCAGCTGAACAGCTGAGGTCACAAGGCCCGCTCCCCTCGGGGGAGCGGGCCTTGTGCCGTTTCACGGGGTGACGGGGATGTTCGTCAGTCCCTTTCCGCCGGTGACGGTGTTGGACGCGTACACCGTCGTCGGGCAGCTGCCGCTCCGGTTGGTCACGTTGATCGCCAGCTGCCGGGCACCCGCCGCGCCCGTCAGATCCGCGTGGTTGCCGCGGAAGACCGTCCCGCAGCCCCAGCCGCTCTGCTGGGTGTGTGTCTCGAAGCCGTTGTCGGTGGTGTTCCGTCCGGTGTTGTTCTCGACCAGGACGCCGTTCCCCTTCACGTCGACCCACGAGTCGTCGAAGTTGGCGCCCGTGAGGCCGCGCCCGTCGAAGGTGTTGCCGACGATCCTCGCCCCGGTGGTGCCCTCCTTGATGTCGACGGCCTCGCCGCCGACGTCGGGGCCGATGGTGTTGCCGAGGATCTGCGCGTTGTCGCTCCGGTCGGAGAGCCCGCCCGCCGAGCCGACGTAGACGCCCTCGCCCATGCCGCGTCCGTCGTTCCCGGTGTCGTAGATCCGCGAGTTCCTGATCACGCCGTCGCGGCTGGAGTTGCGGAGGTGGATGCCCTCCATGTCGAGGCCGTGGACGGTCACGCCGTCGATGACGACCCCGTTCGCGGCGTCCGCCATGATGCCCTTCTGGCCGCCGGTCACGGTGACTCCCTGGACCGTCCAGTACGAGGCCCCGTTGAGGTGGAGGCCGTAGCCGCCGCCCGCGGTGAGCACCGCCCGTGGGGAGCCGGTCAGGACGATGCGGGCGGCGGAGGTTCCGGGGACGGTGGCCTTGAAGTTGCCCGTGTAGGTGCCGTCGGCGAGGTGGATCGTGTCGCCCGGCCGGGCGCCGGCCAGTGCCGTCCTGAGCTGGGCCGCCGTGGTGACCTCGATCGTCGCCGCCGTGGCCGGCGGCGCGGCGAGCGGTACGGCGAGGAGGGCAGGGAGCAGCGGGAGGAGCAGGGTTCGGGTGCGCATGGGGGTGCCTTCCCGTGGGACGAGTGTGTTCTTGTATGTGGACGATGAGCGGAATGCTGAACACGACGCTGCTTCGTGACGGTAGAGATCGCTCATGGGCATGTCAAGGTCTGGACCAATGACCCCCGGAGTGGCGCGCAACTCCGGGCCCGCGGGGGAATGGGTGCGGCGCGGAAGGTGTTCCCCCTAGGAACAGAGGAGGAGCGGAAATCGTGCTTGATCCCCAGGATTTGTACGAATGGGACCGGCAGGGCCTGGCCGTGGTGGACGTGGCGCTGGCGCAGGAGTCGGCCGGGCTGGTCATGCTCTACCACTTCGACGGCTACATCGACGCGGGAGAGACCGGCGAGCAGATCGTCGACGGTCTGCTCGAGACGCTTCCGCACCAGGTGGTCGCCCGCTTCGACCACGACCGCCTCGTGGACTACCGCGCCCGCCGCCCGCTGCTCAGCTTCCGGCGCGACCGCTGGACGGCGTACGAGACGCCCGCGATCGAGGTCCGGCTGGTCCAGGACGCGACCGGCGCCCCCTTCCTGCTGCTGTCCGGTCCCGAGCCGGACGTGGAGTGGGAGCGCTTCGCCGCCGCCGTCCGCCAGGTCGTCGAGCGCCTCGGCGTCCGGCTCACGGTGAACTTCCACGGCATCCCGATGGGCGTCCCGCACACGCGTCCCGTGGGTCTCACCCCTCACGGCAGCCGCACCGACCTCATGCCCGGCCACCGCAGCCCCTTCGACGAGGCGCAGGTGCCCGGAAGCGCCGAGTCCCTCGTCGAGTACCGGCTCACCGAGGCCGGTCACGACACCCTCGGTGTCGCCGCGCACGTCCCGCACTACGTCGCCCGCTCCTCCTACCCGGACGCGGCGCTGACCGCCCTGGAGGCCATCACGGCGGCCACCGGACTGGTCCTGCCCGCCGTCGCGCACGCGCTGCGCACGGAGGCCCGGCGCACCCAGACCGAGATAGAGCGCCAGATCGGCGAGGGCGACGAGGAACTCGTGGCGCTGGTCCAGGGTCTGGAGCACCAGTACGACGCGGCCGCCGGCGCCGAGACCCGGGGCAGCCTGGTGGCGGAGCCCGTGGACCTGCCTTCGGCGGACGAGCTGGGGCGTGAGTTCGAGCGCTTCCTCGCCGAGCGCGAGGGCGATGCCTGAACCGGCCGCGGGCCCCGCGCGGGCGCCCGCCCGGCGGGGGTCCTAAGCTGCCGCTCATGCTGAAGGTGGGCCTGACCGGCGGAATCGGCGCCGGCAAGAGTGAAGTGTCGCGGCTGCTCGTCTCCCTCGGGGCGGTGCTGATCGACGCCGACAAGATCGCCCGCGAGGTCGTCGAGCCCGGAACGCCCGGGCTCGCGGCGGTCGTGGACGCCTTCGGGACGGAGATCCTGACGGCCGAGGGGACCCTGGACCGGCCGAAGCTCGGCGCGATCGTCTTCGCCGACGCGGACCGCCTGGCCACCCTGAACTCCATCGTCCATCCCCTGGTCGGCGCCCGGTCCGCCGAGCTGGAGCGGACCGCCGGCCCGGACGACGTCGTCGTCCACGACGTCCCCCTGCTCACCGAGAACGGCCTCGCCCCGCTCTACGACCTCGTCGTCGTGGTCGACGCGTCCCCCGAGACCCAGCTCGACCGCCTCGTGGCGCGGCGGGGCATGGCCGAGTCCGAGGCGCGGGCCCGGATGGCCGCCCAGGCCACGCGCGCGCAGCGGCGCGCCGTCGCGGATCTCCTGATCGACAACGACGGACCGCTGGAGGCGCTGGAGCCCCAGGTGCGGAAGGTCTGGGAGGAACTGGCGCGGCGGGCGGCCGACGAGAAGCGGTAGCCGGTGCACGGGGCGACGCGCGGGCGGAGGGCCGCCACGGCCTTCGCAGGGAGTCCTCCGGCCGCCCGGCGGCGAAAGCCGTGCGGGCGCTGCCGATCGACGGTGCCCCTGGCTGGGTAGGGATCGCGGGGACGGCGACCGGATCGTGTCCCGGTGCGGAATACGACTGCCGTACGCGATGTTGAACCGCCGGAGCTAGGGGAAGGATGCCACCGTGGCCGAGAGGAACCCGGAGACCCACGTCATCGACTTCCGCGCCGCCGAGCAGCTGCTGGCCGCGCGGGATCCGCGCGGTGCCGTGAAGCTGCTCGACTCGGTGATCGCCGCCCACCCCGAGAACACGGCAGCGCGGCTGCTGCGCGCCCGCGCCTTCTTCGCGGCCGCCCAACTGCGACCGGCGGAGCTGGAGTTCGAACTCGTGCTGGAGCGCGAGCCGGACAACGCCTTCGCCCACTTCGCGCTGGCCCGCACCTTCCAGCGCTCCGGCCGCCCCGAGCAGGCCACCCGGCACTTCCGGCTGGCCGCGGCGCTCGACCCGAAGCCCGAGTACCTCGAAGCGGCCCGCTTCGGGGGCACGCAGGGCCTCGGCGGCGCCGACGACTGACCCGGCCGGGTCAGCGGCGCGGGCCCGTGCCGCCGTGATCGGGCTCGTACGGCGGGATGTCCCGGCCGGGCTGCCAGTGCGGCCCCTGCCGCAGGTGCCGCACGACCATGGCCAGGTCGACCACGACCACCAGGAAGAGCACCCCGCAGGCCGCCGCCCATCCCGGCCGCCCGACCAGGGCGAACACCGCCGTGCCGAAGGCCGTCCAGATCAGCCCCCATAGACTCAGCCAGAACCGCATGCGCAGCGGACTGCGCGCGGTCGTCGGCTCATTCCCCGTACGCATGGCCCTCGCACCTCCTGCCGGGTGCCTACTGGGGATCTACCCGCGAGGGGGGACGTGTGAACGGTCAGGGGTGGTGGGAAACCACGGTGCGACGGTCCCGGGTGCGGGGCTGTCTGCTGGCCGGCGCCGTCGGGGACGCGCTCGGCGCCCCGGTGGAGTTCCAGTCGCTCGGCGCGATCCGGCGGGCGTACGGGGACCGGGGCGTGACCGGCCCGGTGCCGGACGCGGACGGGGTGACCGGCCGGATCACCGACGACACGCAGATGACCCTCTTCACGGTCGAGGGCCTGATCAGGGCGCACGTGCGGGCGGTCACCAAGGGGATCGGCGGTGGCGAGACCGCCTGCGTGGCCCACGCGTACCGCCGCTGGCTCGACACCCAGAACCATCCCTCCCCGCCCGCCCGCGGTGGCACGGACCTGGTACGGACGGGCCGGCTGCGCACCCTCCCGTGGCTGTACGCCCGGCGGGCGCCCGGGAACGCCTGCCTGACCGGCGTCGCCGCGGGGCACGTCCCGCAGCCCCGGGGGCCCATCGGCGTCGGACCCGTCAATCCGCAGTCCAAGGGATGCGGGACGGTCATGCGGTCCGCTCCCTTCGGCCTCACCGGCCGTCCCGTGCCCGAGGCCTTCGAACTGGCCGCGCACTGCGCGCAGATCACACACGGGCACCCGACGGCGGCGCTGGCGTCGGGAGCCTTCGCCGCGATCGTGGCCCATCTGGTGGAGGGCGAGTCCGCCGAGGGCGCGGTGCTGCGGGCGATGGACCTGCTGCGCCGTCACCCGGGCCACGAGGAGACGACCGCGGCCCTGCGCTCGGCCGTCGACCTGGCCGGCGAGGGGAGGCCGAGCCCCGAGCGGGTGGAGTCGCTCGGCGCCGCCTGGATCGCCGAGGAGACCCTGGCCATCGCGGTGTACTGCCTCCTCGCACACCCGTCCGCACCGGCGGAGGCGCTCCTGTTCTCCGTCAACCACTCCGGTGACAGCGACTCGACCGGGGCGGTCTGCGGGAACCTGCTCGGTGCCCGACACGGAGACGCCTGGCTGCCGCCCGAGTGGCTGACGCGGACCGAGGGCCGGCGGGTCGTCGCCGAACTGGCCGACGACCTCTCGCTCCAGTTCGAGCACGGTGAGATCGGCCAGGGAGTGCCGGTTCACTCGTACGAGCGATATCCGGCCTCCTGAGGCGACGCGGGGGAACGGCCGTCCGAACCCCCTCGTTCCTCCGGTATGAACCGACCGATGCGTGAGGGACATCAGGGAACGGGGCCCGGGGCGATCACCCCGGACGGCTGCGCGGTCGAGTTGTACCGGCGGCTCGCCGTCGGCGACGAGCCCGACGTGATCGAGGCCGCCGTGCCCGCCCGGTCGACCGTGCTCGAACTGGGCAGTGGCGCCGGGCGGGTGACGGAGCCTCTGGCCGCTCGGGGATTCACCGTCACGGCGGTGGACGAGTCCGCGGAGATGCTGGCCGCGGTCAGAGAGCGTTCGCCGGGGGTGACGACCGTGCACGGCTCCATCGAATCGCTGGATCTGGCACGGCGGTTCGACGTGGTCCTGCTCGGCTCGTTCCTGGTGCACACGGCCGAGCACCGCACCCGGCAGGCCCTGCTGGAGACGTGCAGACGGCATGTGAAGGACGACGGCCGGGTGCTCATCCAGCGGGAGGGCGAGGACTGGCACCGCGACGTGCCGCGCGAGCGCCGGGACGCGGCGGGCTGCACCGTGCGGATCCTGTCCGCGGAGCCGGCCGGCGACGGCGTCGACTCGATACACGCCGAGTACGTCTTCCCCGACGCCCGCTGGACCCAGACGTTCCTCTCCCGGTCCCTGGACGGGCCGGAGTTCGCGCGCTGCCTGGCAGCGGCAGGACTCGTCGTGGAGGACGTCCTCACGGACGACGGCACCTGGGTGAGAGCCCGCCCCGAGGCCCGCCGAGATTCCCCGGACGGACCGCCGGAACGGCGATGAGTTCCCGGCCTCCACCCCGTCTACCCCTGTGAAAGCGCCGCAGCAGACGCCGACCCAGGGAGACCCCGCCATGACCACCGCCACCCGGACCGCCGCCGACACGACCGCCACCACCGCACGCCGTCCGGGCCGCCGTGCCGACGTCACCGTGCGGGTCCTCCAGATCGTCCTCGCGCTCTTCTTCGCCGTCCCGAGCGCCGGGCCCAAGCTGGTGGGGCACTGGTCGGCGGCCGAGTCCTTCGACCGGATCGGCTGGGGCGACTGGCTGATGTACACGGTCGGAGCCCTGGAACTGGCCGGCGCCATCGCCCTGCTGGTCCCGATCCTGTCCAGCGCCGCGGCGACCGCTCTGACCGGCCTGATGATCGGCGCGTTCGTCACCCAGCTGACCGTCTTCGACGGGGAGAACGCCCTGACCCCGCTGATCCTGGCCGTCCCCCTCGTCGCCATCGCCCGGACCCGCCGCCGTCACAACGAGGAGCTCCTCGCGCTCGTCCGGCGACGGCGTGCCTGAGCACGCGCGCGCCACGACGCGCCGCGCCCGGGACGGGGGTCCGGGCGCGGCGCGTCGGCGTGGAGTCCGCGCTCAGTGCACGACGCTGTAGCTGCGCCAGGGCAGGGTGTCCGGCGCGATCTCGTTGGTCGTGTTGGTGGCGATGTAGATGGGGTCCCCACCCGTGCAGTCGCGGGTCCGGTACATCTGGATGTCGTTGAGCGTCCGGTTCTCGACCTTCCGCGTGCCCGCCGGCCCCAGCAGGTGGCAGCCGTTCACCGAGGGACTCGTCACCGTGATGACCAGGTCACGCTCGGTCTCGTACGTCAGGGTGCCCACCGCGGAGCGGCCCAGGCCGGAGCAGCCCGCGACGGCGAGCGTCAGGAGTGCGGCCCCGGCTGCGGTGCAGAGACGCCGTTGAACGGACATGGCGGATCCTCGTCTGTCGGGCGAAGGCGGCGGAAGCCCTGTTCCTGGCCACCATGCCGTCTGCCGGGCGACGCGGCACCCGGTGCTGCTCCGCCCGGGCGAAGCACCGCGGGGACCCGGTTGTCAGACCCCACCCGTAAGGTCGGAGATCCAGTGGGAATCCGTCGCGGAACGGGAGGTGGGCAGCGGTGACGCACAGCTGGCGGACCAGTGCCGCCGTCTTCCTGCCTGCCGCGCTTCCCCGCGAGGGCCGGGTCGCCTTCTGGGCGCCCGACGGCGCGCCGCTGCCCGAGGAAACGGGGGAGGGGACCCGGACCGAGCTGACCGTCGTACGACGGCACGGCGCCGGGGCCCGTGGCCGCACCGTGCCCGCCGTGCTCCTCCCCGTCGCCGAGGCCCTGCCCCACCTCGTCGCCGCCCGCCACCACCCGGCCGCCCACCCCGCCACCGCCTGCTGGGGCGCCGCCGCCCTGCACGCCCTCCAGCTGGCCGCGCGGGGCAGGCTGCTGCCCGGACTCACCGCCGACGACCTCGACGCCTGGCGGGCCGGCCCGCTGGACGCGGAGGACATCGCCCACCTGCGCGCCGTCGCGGCGGCCATGCCCTACGAAGCCCACGCCGTGCCCGTCCCCGGCCGCGGCCCGCTGCGGCTGCCCGAGCCCGAGGCGCTCGTCCGGGCCTTCCTCGACGCGGTCGCCGACACCCTGCCCCGCACCCCCGCCGCCGCGCACGCGGCCGGCGCGCCGTTCGCCGCCCGGGAGGCCCAGCACCTGCCCCGCGCGCGGGCCTGGGCGGCGGAGGCCGCCGCCGGCATGGACGCCGGAGTCCGGGTCTCGCTCCGCCTCGACCTCGCCGGCTACGAACTCTTCGACATCGCGGAGGAGGGCGGGGACGAGCGGCAGGCCGCGGCGGCGCTCCTCCAGGTGCACAGCCTCGCCGACCCCACCCTGGTCATCGACGCCGCCGCGCTGTGGGCGGGCGACGGCGACGAGCACTTCGGACCCCGGGCCCGCATCGACGCCGTCCTCGCCCTGCGCCGCGCCGCCCGCGTCTGGCCGCCCCTCGGGCGTCTCCTGGAGCGCGACGTCCCCGACGCCCTCGCCCTCACCGAGGACGAGTTGTACGAACTGCTCGGCCCCGCGGCCGCCCGGCTGGCCGACGCCGGGGTCGCCGTCCACTGGCCCCGGGAGCTCGCCCGCTCGCTCAGCGCCTCCGCCGTCGTCCGGCCGGCCCTGACCGCACCCGGCTCCGCCACCGACGGCACCGCGTTCTTCGACAGCGAGGAACTGCTGCGCTTCAACTGGCAGCTGGCCCTCGACGGCGACCCGCTCACCGAGCGGGAGATGGACGGCCTGGCCGAGGCCCACCGGCCCATCGTGCGCCTGCGCGACCAGTGGGTGGTCGTCGACCCCGACCTCGTCCGCAAGGCCCGCAAGCGCGAACTCGGCCTGCTGGAGCCCGTCGACGCCCTCGCGGTCGCCCTCACCGGCACCGCGGAGGTGGACGGCGAGACCGTCCCCGCCGTGCCCGTCGGCGCCCTCGCCACCCTGCGCGACCGGCTCGTCGGCGGACCCGAGCACGCCGAACCGCCGGCCGGACTGAACGCCACCCTGCGCGACTACCAGCTCCGCGGCCTCGCCTGGCTCGACCTGATGACCTCGCTCGGCCTCGGCGGCTGCCTCGCCGACGACATGGGGCTGGGCAAGACCGTCACCCTCATCGCCCTCCACCTGCGCCGCGCGCGCCGCGCGCCGACCCTGGTCGTCTGCCCCGCGTCCCTCCTGGGCAACTGGCAGCGCGAGGTCCAGCGGTTCGCGCCCGGCGTCCCCGTCCGCCGCTTCCACGGCGCCGGCCGCTCGCTGGACGGACTCGGCGACGGCCCCGACGGCGGCTTCGTCCTCACCACCTACGGCACCCTGCGCACCAGCGCGCCCCGGCTCGCCGAGCAGGAGTGGGGGATGGTCGTCGCCGACGAGGCACAGCACGTCAAGAACCCCTTCTCCGCGACGGCCAAGGCGCTGCGCACGATCCCGGCACCGGCCAGGGTCGCCCTCACCGGCACCCCCGTGGAGAACAACCTCTCCGAACTCTGGGCGCTGCTCGACTGGACGACCCCCGGCCTGCTCGGTCCGCTGAAGGCGTTCCGCTCCCGCCACGCCCGCGCCGTCGAGAACAGCGAGGAGATCGAGAACGACGAGGCCGTCGAGCGACTCGCCCGCCTGGTACGGCCGTTCCTGCTGCGCCGCCGCAAGTCGGACCCCGGCATCGTCCCCGAGCTGCCGCCCAAGACCGAGTCCGACCACCCCGTTCCCCTCACCCGCGAACAGGCCTCGCTGTACGAGGCCGTGGTCCGCGAGACCATGGCGCAGATCGAGGGTGCGGAGGGGATCGCCCGCCGCGGGCTCGTCATGAAGCTGCTCACGTCGCTCAAGCAGATCTGCAACCATCCCGCGCAGTACCTCAAGGAGCGGACACCGGGAGGCGGAGGCACGGCCCGGCTCGCCGGCCGCTCGGGCAAGCTCGCCCTGCTCGACGAACTCCTCGACACGATCCTCGCCGAGGACGGCTCCGTGCTCGTCTTCACCCAGTACGTCTCCATGGCCCGGCTCCTCGCCGACCACCTGGCCGCCCGGGGCGTCCCCGCCCAACTGCTGCACGGGGGAACGCCCGTGGCGGAGCGCGAGCGGATGGTGGACCGCTTCCAGGACGGCGAGGTGCCCGTCTTCCTGCTGTCCCTGAAGGCGGCGGGCACCGGACTCAACCTCACCCGGGCAGGGCACGTCGTCCACTTCGACCGCTGGTGGAACCCGGCGGTCGAGGAACAGGCCACCGACCGCGCCTACCGCATCGGCCAGACGCAGCCGGTGCAGGTCCACCGGCTGATCGCCGAAGGCACGGTGGAGGACAGCATCGCCGAGATGCTCAGGGCGAAGCGCGCCCTGGCCGACGCCGTCCTCGGCTCCGGCGAGGCCGCGCTGACCGAACTGACCGACCGGGAGCTGGCGGACCTGGTCTCCCTGAGGAGGCCGTCATGAACCGGCGCCGGCCGGCCGGCCGGACCTTCGACCCGCGCCACGACGACCGTCGCCGCACCTTCCCGCAACTCGCCCCGCGCGAGGCTCCGGACGGGCGGTTCGCCGGCACCTGGTGGGGCAACGCCTGGGTGGACGCACTGGAGGGCACCGCCCTCGACGCGGCCCGCCTGGCCCGGGGCAAGGCATACGCCGGGCGCGGTCACGTCGACGCCATCACGGTCACGCCCGGCCGGGTCGTCGCCTACGTCCATGGCACCCGCCCCCGCCCGTACCGCACCGAGATCCGGATGCGCACCCTCGGGGACGACGGCTGGGAGAGCTTCCTGGACGAGGTCGCCGCCCGGCCCGAGCACATCGCCGCCCTGCTCGACAAGGACGTCCCGCACGCCCTGGAAGCCGTCGCGGGGCTGCTGCCCGCCCCCGGCGACCTGATCCCGGACTGTTCCTGCCCGGACGACGGCTTCCCCTGCAAGCACGCCGCCGCCCTCTGCTACCAGGCCGCACGCCTCCTCGACGAGGACCCCTTCGTCCTCCTCCTGATGCGCGGACGCGGCGAGCAGGAGATCCTCGCGGCGCTGACCCGGCGCAACGCGGCGCGGTCGGCGGCCGAGGCGGGATCGGCGGCGCCCGCCCTGGCGACGGTCCCGGCCCGCGCCGTGCTCGGCCCGCCCCAGGACGACGCCGTGCGCAGGCCGCTGCCACGCCTGCCCGACCCGCTTCCGGTGCCGCCCCGGCCGGGCCGCCCGCCCGCGTACCCGCCCGACCCCGCCGCGCCCGACCCGCTGGTGCTGGACCTCCTCGCCACCGAGGCGGCCGCCCGGGCCCACGCCTTCCTGGTCACCGGTGAGGACACCGTCGCCACGCTCACCCCGTGGCAGGACGCGGTCCGCCTCGCCGCCGCGCACCCCGGCTCCGGCCTCACCGCGTCGACCCGCGCGCTCTACCGCGACCTGGGCCACGCCCTCGACCGCACCCCCACCGACCTCGCCCGCGCGGTGGCCGCGTGGCGCCAGGGCGGCCTCGCCGGGCTCGGCGTCCTGGAAGAGCCGTGGGATCCGCCCGCCGGGCCCTTCGACCGGGCCCGCCCCGCGCTGCTCGCCGCCGACCTCCCGTCGTTCCGTCCCTGGCGCAATCGGCTCTCCACCCGGTCGCTCCAGCTCCGCTTCGGCCGGGACGGGCTCTGGTACGGCTACGAGTCCGACGCCGATCGCGAGGACTGGTGGCCCCGCGGCACGCCCGACGCCGATCCCGTGGGCGCTCTCACCGACCTTCTCGGCGGCTGACGGGGCGGTCGGGTACCGCTTCCGGTGACCGCCGACGGAAACGCGGGGGATCCGGAGCGGGGGAGGAGCGGGCCGCGGGTGTCTCGCGGGCCCTGTGGCCGGCGTCCCCGCGTGCCTGTGCCCGGGCGGGCCGTCGCGCGGGTCGGGGAGGGGCGAGGGCGCCGGAACACGGGCCGGACAGCGGTGGGATGCGAGGGCGGCCGTGATGTGTGGCGCGATTCTGCCCACGTACGTTCGACGGCATTCCCACTCGATGGGGTGAATCACGCCGACGGCCTGATCCCGCCGGGTCCGGATGGCGTTATTGCGGATGCGGGCGAATGCCCGCGGAACACCTTCCGGAAGGCAGGAAGCCATGAGGCAGATTCGCCGAAGTGGTCTGGCCACACTGATGGTCACGGGTGGCGCGATCGCGCTCTCGGCGGGCGCCGCGCACGCCGACTCCGGTGCACAGGGCGCCGCTGTCGGATCGCCCGGCG
Organism: Streptomyces sp. NPDC048338; assembly: GCF_043201055.1. NCBI lineage: Bacteria > Bacillati > Actinomycetota > Actinomycetes > Kitasatosporales > Streptomycetaceae > Streptomyces > Streptomyces sp. NPDC048338. Next base: position 189,991 of record NZ_JBICYQ010000001.1, on the reverse strand, counting down.
TGATCTCCGGCAACTCCGTTCAGCTGCCGGTGCACGTGCCGGTCAACGCGTGCGGGAACACCGTCAACGTCGTCGGGCTGCTCAACCCGGCCTTCGGCAACGGCTGTGTGAACCGCTCGGGCGGCTCAGACGGCGGTGGCCGGGCGCACAAGGACCAGCCCGCGACGCCGCGTGCGGGACACTCGGGCGGTCACACCGGCGGTCACACCGGCGGTCACACCGGCGGGCACTCGGGCGGTCACACCGGCGGGCACTCGGGCGGTCACGCCGGAGGACACGCCGGCGGGGGCGCCTCCAACGGCGGCGGCTCCGCCGCCGAGGGCGTGGCGCACAACTCCCCGGGCGTGCTGTCCGGCAACGGCCTGCAGCTGCCGATCGACCTCCCCGTCAACCTCAGCGGCAACTCGGTCAACGTCGTCGGCATCGGCAACCCGACCTTCGGCAACACCGCGGTCAACGGCAACGGCCCCGCCAAGCCCGAGACGCCCCGCGTGGTGACCCCGCCGAAGGAGACGGTGACCCCCCCGTCGGTCCCCACCACCGAGACCGAGGTGCCGGGCCTCGCGCCGCAGGCCGAGTCCGCCGCGCTCGCCAGCACCGGCTCGGACATGGCCGGCATCGCGGCCCCGGCCGCGGCAGCGCTGATGCTCGGGGGCGCGCTCATGTACCGTCGCGCCCGCCGGATGGGCGGCGAGGCCTGAGGCCGTCGCCGCCTCATTCCGTGAGCCAGGCCCGGAGCACCGCCTCGATGGCGGGTGCCACTCTCGCCCGGGCCTGGTGGCGGGGTACGCCCCGCATCAGCAGCGTGTCGTACACGGTGTCGACATGCCGTACGGAAGCCCGCACCGCGGCCGTGACCGCGCCCCGGTCCAGTGCCCGGCCGGCCGCCGTACGTCCCACCCGGCCGCTGCCCTTCCGGCTGGCGTGCGCCGCGATCTCCGCGGCTCGCCCGGCCGGGCAGGACGGAAAGAGACGCAGGATCTCGGCCTCCAGGACGGCCGTGATCTCCGCGTCGTGCCGTGCCCGGCGGTCCGCGTCCCGTGCCCGGCGCCGAGCCCGCGCCTCCGCGTCCGCCAGACAGGCCGACTCCGCGCGGGCGAGCGCCGCCTCCTCGACGAGCAGGCCCTGCCGCTCGTACCGGGTGCGCCGCCGGTTGTGCCGTACGACCACCGCCCACAGCGTGGAGCCCTCGCGGGCCCGGCGGGTGAGGGCCGTGTCGCCGCGACGGAGGAACACCAGGTGGCCGAGGTCCGCGCAGTCCAGGCAGACCGGGGCGTTGAACTCGACGATCATCCGCTCCAGCGGTCCGCGGTGACACTCCGAACAGCGGCGGCGCTTGAGCGGCTCGACGACCACGGGCGCGACGAGATCCACGACGGTCCTCCTCAGCGAAGGGCGGGCGAGGCGCCGGACGGCACGGTCGTGTCCCGCACGAGCCGGGTGGTGTCACGGAACGAGGGAGCGGCCGGCGTCTCGGCAAGGGCCTCCGGCGCGGTCCGGACCGGCGGGAAAATCGATGGATCCACGAGGGCCCCCGCCCTAAGGTCGACGACGTGGCAACGAAACTCAATCAGATCATCGCAGTGGAGAAGGGCGTCAAGTCCCGGGCGCACCAGGACCTGACGACGGCACACCACGGGCTGCAGAAGCCCGCGTTGCTCGCCGGCATCTCCCGTACGTACCAGCCGAAGGACGAGGAGGGCGAGCAGCTGCCGCCCGAGTCGACGCTGGTGCAGGTGAAGGCCGAGGACGTGCTGCGCGACACCGCGCGGGCGCTGACCCGCCTCTTCGATGTGACGGCCACCAAGGACTGGGCGAACTGCGAGGCGCGCGCCGACATCACGGTCGACGGGCGGGTGCTCGTCGGACAGGCGCCCGTCGCCTATCTGCTCTTCCTGGAGAAGCAGCTGACGGACATCAACACCTTCGTCCGCAAGCTGCCGGTGCTGGACGCCGCCGAGTCGTGGACGCAGGACCCGTCGACCGACGCGTGGAAGACCGAGGTCGTCCGGACGGTCCGCACGAAGAAGGTGCCGCGCAACCACGTCAAGGCGGAGGCGACCGACAAGCACCCGGCGCAGGTCGAGGTCTACTACGAGGACGTGCCGGTCGGTTACTGGACCACGGTGAAGTTCTCCGGCGCCCTGCCGGCCCGCCGGGTCAACGAGCTCCTGGAGCGGGTGGAGAAGCTCCAGCAGGCGGTGAAGTTCGCCCGTGAGGAGGCGAACAGCGCCGAGGTCACCGACCAGCGGGTCGGCGACGCCGTCTTCGGCTACCTCTTCGGGTAGCCGGGACACCACAGACTCCCCGGCCGCACAGCGCGGCCGGGGTGCGCGAGGAGCGCAAAGCTGAAGCTGAGCCTTGTCGTGACATCCGCGGTTCCAGTGGAGGTTCGAGTCCTCCTCCCGGCACTTCCTGCCGGGATGGCCCAACCAGGCAGAGGCAGACCGCGGTCAATCTCAGACTATTGCTCCAGACTCAGCATTCGCCGCTCATCGCCGGATCGACCGGGCCCGGGCCCTGGTGCGTCGAAATGCCAGTTCGAATCTGGTCCGCCGAGCTCGATCGGCGGTGGTCCAACGGCAGGACGCGACGCAATGACGAATGACCCGGGTCCTCAAGTGTGCCGGCGTGTGATCGTGAGCGGCATCGACAGGGTCCGGGGGCAGGCTACGCCCTCGGACCCGCTCCTTTTCCGGGCATGGCCCCGCACCCGAAGGGCCCGCCGCGGCGGGCCGCGGAGGACCTGCCGCGTCGTCCTCGAAGGATCGACGGGCCGCCCTACTGGCGATAGCCGCCGAGGAAGCGGCCGATGCGGCTGATGGCCGCGTCGAGGTCGTCGGCGTAGGGCAGGGTCAGGATGCGGAAGTGGTCGGGACGCGGCCAGTTGAAGCCGGTGCCCTGCACCACCTGGATCTTCTCGCGCAGCAGCAGGTCGAGGACGAACTTCTCGTCGTCGTGGATCCGGTGCACCTTCGGGTCGAGCCGGGGGAAGGCGTAGAGCGCGCCCTTCGGCTTCACGCAGGACACCCCCGGGATCTCGTTGAGCTTCTCCCACGCGCGGTTGCGCTGCTCGTGGAGCCTGCCGCCCGGGGCGGTCAGCTCGTGGATCGACTGCCGTCCGCCGAGCGCGGCCTGGATGGCGTACTGGGCAGGGGCGTTGGGGCACAGCCGCATCGAGGCGAGCATGGTCAGCCCCTCCAGATAGCTCTTCGCGTGCTGCCTGGGGCCGCTGACGACCAGCCAGCCGGAGCGGAAGCCCGCCACCCGGTAGGTCTTGGAGAGTCCGGAGAAGGTGAGGACGACGAGGTCGGGGGCGAGTGCGGCGGCCGTGTGGTGGACGGCGTCGTCGTAGACGATCTGGTCGTAGATCTCGTCGGCGAACACCATGAGCTGGTGGCGGCGGGCGAGGTCGAGGATGCCCTCGACGATCTCGCGCGGATAGACCGCGCCGGTGGGGTTGTTGGGGTTGATGATCACGACGGCCCGGGTCCGGTCGGTGATCTTCGAGGCCATGTCGTCGAGGTCCGGGTACCAGTCGGCCGACTCGTCGCACAGGTAGTGCACCGCCTTGCCGCCCGCGAGGGTGGTGGTGGCGGTCCACAGGGGGAAGTCCGGGGCGGGGATCAGGATCTCGTCGCCGTCCTCCAGGAGCGCCTGGACGGCCATGGAGACCAGCTCGGAGACGCCGTTGCCGAGGAACACGTCGTCGACGTCGACGTCCGGCAGGCCCTGGGCCTGGTAGCGCTGGGCGACGGCCCGCCGGGCGGAGAGGATGCCGCGCGAGTCGGTGTAGCCGTGGGCGCGTGGCAACATCCGGATCATGTCCTGGACGATCTCCTCGGGCGCCTCGAAGCCGAAGAGGGCCGGGTTGCCGGTGTTGAGGCGCAGGACGCTGTGACCCGCCTCCTCCAGGGCGTTGGCGTGCTCGATCACCGGACCGCGGATCTCGTAGCAGACCTCGCTCAACTTGCTCGACTGCCGGAACTCCATTGCGACGACCTCCCCAGAAACACTGATGCTTGGTTTTACCAAGTTCAAGCTTGGAAAGTCCAACAACTTGTCTAGACTTCGTCGCATGCCACGCCGCCGAAGCTATGACCAGTACTGCGCCGCCGCCCGCGCCCTCGACGCCGTCGGCGACCGCTGGACGCTGCTGATCGTCCGTGAACTCCTCGCCGGACCGCGCCGCTACACCGACCTGCACGCCGATCTGCCCGGGGTCAGCACGGACATGCTGGCCGGCCGGCTCAAGGACATGGAGGGCGCCGAACTCGTCACCCGGCGCCGCCTGCCGCCTCCCGGCCCGGCCTACGTCTACGAACTGACCGCGCGCGGCAGGACGTTGCTCCCGGTGCTGCAGGCCCTCGCGACCTGGGGTGCGACGGCCCTGGAGGAACCCCGGCCCACCGACGCCGTCCGCGCGCACTGGTTCGCCGTCCCCTTGTTGCGCGCCCTGGCCGGTACGGCCGAGGGAGTGGTCCAGGTGACGCTGCCGGAGGGCGAGTTCCACCTGCGGGTCGGAGGCGACGGCGCCCCCGAGTACGGCGACGGCCCGGCCGCGACGGCCGAGGCGCACCTGCGGACGGACACGGCGACCTGCCGGGCCCTGGCGAGCGGGGAACTCACCCTGGCCCAGGCCGTCGCGACGGGCCGCGCCGAGTTCACCGAGTTCACGGGCAGCGCACGGGACTCCGAACTCGTGCCCGTCACCGCTCCGTCGGCCTGACCGCCGTCGCCACTCCGCCGGTCCGGCGACCGTTCGGCCCGCACCCCGTCGGCGCCGCCGCTCCGACCGCCGCCGTCCGGGCCGAACCCCTCGCCGCAGGCCCCGTGCGGCCCGTGCCCGGTCGGGACCCCGCAGCCCCGTGTCCCCGCATCCGGCCCGTATCCCGTCCGGGGCGCGGGTGATCCGGGTAGCGTGATGCTCTTTCGGCGGCCGTCGACCGTACGGCCGCTCAGCGAAGCGGGAGGGGATTTCCATGGAGACGGAGATACGCGGGAGACGGCCCGGCGCACGGCTGCGCAAGGGCCTGGTCGCCGCCGGCACGATCGCGGCGGTGGCGGTCGTCCCGTCCGCCGCGCTGGCCACGCCCGGCACCGGTGTCAGCGGCACGGTCCTCGCCAAGGGCACCTCGGACGGCAGGCTGAGGATCAAGCCGCCCCACGGTGACACCGACGTCACCGTCCGGACCATCACCGTCGCGCCGGGCGGTTCCACCGGCTGGCACCACCACCCCGGTCAGCTCGTCGCCGTCGTCCAGTCCGGCACGCTGACCCGGACCCTGGACGACTGCTCGGTCGAGGAGACCTCCGCCGGCCAGGCGTTCATCGAGCCCGCCGGCCGCAAGCACGTCCACATCGGACGCAACCTGGGCACCGAGCCGGTGGTCCTCTACGTCACCTACCTGCTGCCGAAGGGTGCCCCGCTCTCCGTGGACGAACCGGCCCCCGCCTGCGCACAGGGCTAGGGGGTGTCTTGCCGATCTTGCCGGGCTCGCGGTGTGCTGCGACTCCGTCTCCGGCGTTGTCGTCGGTCGGCATGGCTCCGCCATGCCTCTCTCCTCCGCCTTGGATCCGAAGCCCCAGCACACCGCTCACCGACCCGGCCTGATCGACAAGACACCCCCTAGCACCTCCGGCGCCGGCCGCGGGCCCGACGCCCTCCCCCGCACAGCACCGCGCCGCCGCCCCCGCGCGCTCCCGGCGGCGACCGACCGGCATGATGGCGGGGTGCGATTCACGCCGATCACCTGGGAGAAGCTGACCGACGCCGTCGCGGCGCACGTCGACGCGACGGTTCCCGGCGACGGCGGCGACTGGCTCAGGATCGGGATCGACGGTGCGCCCGCCGCCCCCACCGCGGAGACGGCCCGGCAGATCGCCGCCGCATTGCGGCTGCGCGGCCGGTCCGTGCTCGTGGTGGGCACCGACGGGTTCCTGCGCCCGGCGTCGCTGCGCTACGAGTACGGGCGCCGGGACCCCGACGCGTACTACGGCGGCTGGTTCGACACCGGGGCCCTCTGGCGGGAGGTCCTCGGCCCGCTGGACGCCGGCGGCAGCGGACGGGTGCTGCCCGACCTGTGGGACCCCGCGACCGACCGGGCCACCCGGAGCCCCTACGTGACCCTGCCACGCGGAGGCGTCCTGCTGCTGCACGGCCCCTTCCTGCTCGGCCACTGGTTCCCCTTCGACCTGACCGTCCACCTCCGCCTGTCGCCCGCCGCCCTCGCCCGGCGCACGGAGGAACCCTGGACGCTGCCCGCCTTCGCGCGGTACGAGCAGGAGGTCGGCCCGTCCGACGCCGCCGACGTGGTCGTGCGCGCCGACGACCCCCGCCACCCCGCCTGGACCGGCCTCACCGGCGGCGACGCGGCCTGAGGAGCGGGCGAAGGGGTCCTGTGACGCGGCCCGGCGGGAAGCCCCTACCTGTCGTCGTACGGCGGACGCCCCCCGATCACGGTCACCGCCTCCGCGCCCGCCCGGCAGCCTGCCTCGGCCGCCTCCACCGCGTCCGCCCCCGCCAGCCGGGCGGCGAGGAAGGCGCCCGTGAAGGCGTCGCCGGCGCCCGTGGAGTCGACCGGCCGGACCTCCGGCGCCGGGACCCGGGCGGTCACCGCCCCCGCCTCGGCCACCAGCGCCCCCGCCCCGCCCAGCGTGACGGCGACCAGCGGGAAGCTCCGGCTCAACACCACGGCCGCGGCGGCCGGTTCGGCGAGCCCGGTCAGCAGCCGGGCCTCGTCGGCGTTGGGGAGGAGCACGTCCGCGCCCTCCGTCGCGGCCAGGAACCGGTCCGCCCCCAGCTGCGCCAGGAAACCCGCCGACGCGGGATCCACGCTCACCGGGATGCCCGCCCGCCGCGCGTCCCGCAGCGCGCACCGCGCCGTCTCCCGGCTCGGCGCGGCGAAGAAGAGGTACCCGGACAGGTGCAGATGGGCCACGCCTTCCAGGAGTCCGGGGGACCAGTCGGCGGGGGAGAGGCGCAGGGCCGCGCCGCTGTCGGTCAGGAAGGTCCGCTCGGCGCTCGCGTCGACCAGCGCGATCACCGTCGCCGTCGCGGCGTGCGGGTCCGTGACCAGCAGCGGCCGGACCCCGGCCCGGCGCAGCGCCCGGGCGTGCCAGTCGGCCGCGTCGTCCCCGGTCCGGCCGAGCAGCCGTACGTCCTCGCATCCCGAACGGGCCGCCCAGCAGGCCGCGTTGGCGCCGGCGCCGCCCGGCAGGGTGCGGATCTCGGCCGCCGTGTCCGTGGCGGGCGTCGGCGGGTTCCGGTGCCGGGCGACGACATCGGTGACCACGTCCCCGACGACCAGCAGGCCCGTCACCCGGCGTCGCCGCGGGCCGTCGCGATCCGCGCCGCGAGCCGTACGTTGCCGCGCACCGCGGCCAGGTTCGCCTCCAGGGAGGCGCCGTCCGTGTGCACCGTCAGGTATTCCAGCAGGAAGGGCGTGACGGCCTGGCCGGTGATCCCCTTCTCCTCGGCGGCGGCCAGCCCCTGGGCCAGCACGCGGTCGTGCAGCGCCGGATCGAGCTGGTCGGTCGCGGCGACCGGATTGGCGACGATCAGCGCGGCGGTCGGCCCGCCCAGTGCGTCCCTGGCCCGCATCACGCCGGCGACCTCCTCCGGCGTCCGCACCGTCCAGTCGACCGGCTCGCCCGACGACGCCAGGTAGAAGCCGGGGAACATGTCCGTGCCGTAGCCGAGGACCGTCACGCCCAGGGTCTCCAGCCGCTGGAGGGTCGCCGGGACGTCGAGGATCGACTTGACCCCCGCGCAGACGACCGTGATCCCCACCCGGGACAGCAGCCGGAGGTCCGCCGACTCGTCCTGCGTCCGGGTCCACTCCCGGTGCACCCCGCCGAGCCCGCCGGTCGCGAAGACCCGCAGGCCGGCGGAGTCGGCGAGCCACGCCGTCGCGGAGACGGTGGTCGCACCCGTCGCGCCGGCCGCGAGCGCGGGCGCGAGGTCGCGGTGTCCCAGCTTGCGGACGTCCGGATCCTCCGCGATCCGGTCCAGCCGGGCCGGGTCCAGGCCGACGTGGGCCGTGCCGTCGATCACGGCGACGGTGGCGGGGACGGCGCCCTCGTCCCGTACGAGGGCCTCCAGTTCCCGGGCCACGGCGAGGTTGCGCGGGCGGGGCAGGCCGTGGGCGATGATCGTGGACTCGAGCGCGACGACGGGACGGCCCTCGTGGAGAGCCTCCCGCACCTCTTCGGACACGTGTGTGGACATGCCCCCATCCCTGGCGCGAGGGCGGACCCCTCAAACCTGGCGGTGTCTTGTCGATCTTCCCGGGCTCCCGGCCCGGTCGACGAGACACCCCCGGGAGACGTTCATCGGCCGCAGCCCGGCAGTCCGGGCAGCCGGCCGGCGTCCACGACCTGGATCACGGGCCGGGAGCCGTTCGCCTTGGCGTCTCCCAGGCTGTACGCGACGGCCAGGGCGCCGTCCCTCGCCTGGGCGTAGCCGTACGCCGGCGTGATCCGCGTGTACGAACCCGAGCCGAGGTCCAGGGCGTAGGAGGTCTCCGGGGTGCGCCAGGTGACGAGCCGGCCGCTGACCCGCAGCTGGTCCATGCCGTCGACGGCCGGCGACCGCGTCACCACGGCCGTCGGCCGGGCGTCTCCCGTCCGCCACACCATCAGGGCGGGCTCGCTCTCGCCCGCGACCCAGGCCCAGGTCGTGCCGTCGGAGACGACGGAACGGACGTCGCGGAGGCCGGCCAGCGGCGCGGGCAGGGCGGCGGCCCGCAGCCCCGTCAGGGAGACGGCGGCCAGCCGGGTCGCCGGGCCGGCCGCTTCGCGCCACACCAGGAGTCCGCCGGCGGTGAACGGGGTGTCGAGCACGCCGGTGTGCAGGGCGCGGGGCGCGCCGCCGGTGGCCGGGGCCGCGTAGACGGTGGCCTTGCCGTCGCCGACTCCCTGCGCCCAGTGGACGGTCCCTCCGCTCACGACGGGGTGCGGGAGCGGTCCCGGCCGGTCGGCACGGGCCAGGCGCCGGGCCCTGCCGGTGCTGCCGTCCCAGACGTACAGGCTCCACGGGCTGTCCAGCGTCCGTCCTTCCAGGACGGCGAACGCGGCCCACCGCCGGCCGTCGAAGTCGGCGGCGAGCAGCTGGTGTTCGACGGGGTCGGCGAGCCGCAGCAGGGTGCGGGGGGCGCCGTCCGCCGGTACGAGGGCGGCGCGTCGCCCGCCGGGGCCGCTGAGCTGGACCGCGGTCCAGCCGGGGCCGGTGTCGGTGAGCACCGCCCGCTCGGCGGACGGGGTGCGCACCTCGCCGGCGTCGAGCGCGGAGCTCCAGGCGGCGGGCAGCCGCACCTCGCAGGCGGCGGCCAGGGTCCCCGGACCGGGCCGGGTCGGGGTCGCGACGCCGCTCGGGGCGCGGGGCGCGGTCGTCCCGTCCGCCGCGGTCGTGCGGTCCGGAGCCGTCGTGGGGTCGGGAGCCGGCCGCCCCGACGAGCACCCCGCCAGCAGGATGCCCGTCAGCAGCAGGACCGGCAGAGCGGGCCTACCAGACGTACCCACGGCCGCCCATGATGGTGGTGAGGGTGTCGGAGGAGATGTGCGCCGACTTGGGTACGGAGCCCGCCCAGGAGATCACGCTCGTGCTCACGCCGCCCACCGGGTCGAGGTAGTCGACCTGCGCGGCGGCGGTGTCGGTGTTGTAGCCGTCGATCGACACCCAGTGGAAGATCTCTATGTTCGGGTGGCCGACGAGGTGCGGGCCGCCGGGCACCTCCCAGGCGTTGCCGGCTATCGCGTAGTCGTGGTCGGTGTTGTGGGTGATGTGCTGCTTGAAGTTGGCCTTGTCGGTGGCGGTGGGGGTGTACGGCAGGGCCCTGGGCACGTATCCGGCTCCGGGCAGCCTGTGGTTGAGGGCGTCGGCCATCGGATAGCCGGTCGGGCCGGGCACGTTGATGTCGACGCCGTACCAGGCGGTGCCGCTGGTGTTCGTCTTCAGGAGGGTCGCTGCGTCCTGCTGGGAGCGGCCGGCGACGCCGTCGTGGGCGGACTGGGTGATCACGAGGGTGGCCGGTCCGCACCAGTAGGACGTCTTCTGCGACTGGTGCAGGGCGCCGGAGAGCTTGTACCCGGCGAGGGCGGCCCCGGCCCCGCGTGCGGTGGCGGAGGTGTCGGCGGCCCGCGCCTGCTTGGCGGCGTCGAGTCTGCGCTGGGCGGGGGTCAGGCGCTGTGCGCCGAGGGTGTCGTACGCGGCCTTGTAGGCGGCTCCGGGGGCGAGCGGGGTGTCCGCCTCGCCGGGGGGCGGGGCCGAGGCGTGCGCCGGGGAGGCGGCCGCGGTGGCCGCGAGCAGGGCGGCGGCCGTCAGCGCGAGGGCGCGGGGGAGGAAGGCGGAGGAGGGCATCGCACTCTCCTGTCGGAGGTGGGGGAGGCGTTCACCGGGAGTTTGGCGCGTGCACGTCATGCTTGACAGGGGGCGCGGCACATCGGCCGCGACCGTCATTGGGCGCACCAAAGGCGCCGCCCCCGACCAGCGGGGACATCTGCCGGCAACGTGTCGCGCCGACCCGGTTTTCCGCCGAGCGGCGTGATTCCACCTCGGTGGGCGGGGTGCGCGTATGAGTGATTCCGGGGCCGGAGGTGCCGAGGTGTCCACTCGTCACTTCTACGACGATCCGGGCGCCGGCCACGACCGGATGTACGCCGACCGGGGGTGCGGATGTCGCCGTATGGGGGGTCGTGCGACCGGAATCGAATATTCCGAGGCGGCTTCGGAATCAGTGCCGGAGCGCCCCCATCGGCCCACTCCCGCCCGGCCCGCCCCCGCCGGCCGGGGCGGGTGGTGGGTCTCGGGCGGCACGGGCCCGCGTGTCCCGGCGCCGCCGGTGGCGGGCCCTGTCCGCTCGTCCGGCGGGTGTCGTCCGGAGGGTGCCGGTGACCCGCCCGACTCCACCCCCGAGTGCCCCTTCGGATTTCGTCGTCGCCGCCCGGTTCGGGGAAGTCGCCTGGTCGGGGCCGAAGTGGAGTCGCTCATTCAGCCGGTCCCGGGCGGGGGGAGGCCCGGCGTCCCCGCTACAGTCACCGGCCATGACGACACACGACCAGCCCTCCTTCGCCGTCCACGTCCCCGACGCCGAGCTGGAGCCGGAGCCCCTCGACCCCGCCCAGATCGTCTCCGGGGACCCCGAGGTGACCGGCAAGGTCCTGTGGGAGTCGGCCGACGGCACGCAGGTGCGCGGCATCTGGCAGATCACTCCCGGCGTGGTGACCGACACCGAGGCCGACGAGCTGTTCGTGGTCGTGAGCGGGCGTGCCACCGTCGCGGTCGAGGGCGGCGCCACGCTGGAGGTCGGCCCCGGCGACGCCTGCGTGCTGCGCGAGGGCGACCGGACCACCTGGACCGTCCACGAGACGCTGCGCAAGGCGTACCACATCACCCAGGCGGGCAGTGCGAGTTGAGGGTCTGGTAGGAAGGTTTCCTATCGGATACGCTGCCCGACAGCGGCTCGGCGCGGCGCCCCTCCCGAGGGGCGTGACGCGCTCAGCGAGAGCTCTGACCCGGCCGCCGTGCGCCGCCCCCCGCCGGGCGGCGTCCCGTCGATCCCGCCGCGCGCGTGCGGCCCGATCCGCGGGACGGCCCCCCGAGGGGGGCGCGGCGCTCCGCACCGGTGTCCAGCTCTCGCCGCCCCCAGGCCAGGGAGCCCAGGTATGCGCCTGAACGCCTCCGCCCCACCACGCCACACCCACCTCACCCCGACCCTCGTGCTCACCGCCGTCCTGCTGCTCGTCGGCGGACTGCTGCTCGCCGCGCCCGGCCGCGCCGGGGCGGCCGCCGACCCCCTCCTCTCCCGCGGCAAGCCCGTCACGTCCTCCTCCGTGGAGGACTCCACCCTCGGACCCGCGAACGCCGTCGACGGCGACCCGGCCACCCGCTGGGCCAGCGCCGAGGGTTCCGACCCGCAGTGGATCCGCGTCGACCTCGGGGCGACCGCCGGCGTCTCCCGGGTCCGCCTGACCTGGGAGGCCGCGTACGCCAAGGCGTACCGGATCGAGGTCTCGGCCGACGGCGCGGCCTGGACGCGCCTCGCCACCGAGACCGCAGGGAACGGCGGCACCGACGACTGGACCGCGCTCAGCGGCAAGGGCCGGTACCTGCGCGTCCACGGCACCGCCCGCGGCACCCCGTACGGCTACTCCCTCTACGAACTGGAGGTGTACGGCACCACCGACGGCGGCACCCCGCCCCCGGGAGGCGCCTTCACCGTGGTGGCCGCGGGTGACATCGCCGCCCAGTGCACCGCCTCCAGCAGCTCCTGCGCCCACCCGAAGACCGCGGCCCTGGCGCAGCGCATCGACCCGAAGTTCTATCTGACGATGGGCGACAACCAGTACGACGACGCCCTGCTCTCCGACTTCCGCGCCTACTACGACAAGACCTGGGGCGCCTTCAAGGCCAGGACCCGGCCCGTGCCGGGCAACCACGAGACGTACGACCCCGCCGGACCGCTCGCCGGCTACAAGTCCTACTTCGGCGCGATCGCCTACCCCCAGGGCAAGCCGTACTACAGCTTCGACGAGGGCAACTGGCACTTCGTCGCCCTCGACTCCAACTCCTTCGACGACGCGGCCCAGCTCCAGTGGCTCAAGGACGACCTCGCCCGGACCACCAAGGGCTGCGTCGCCGCCTACTTCCACCACCCGCTGTACTCCTCGGGAGGCCACGGCAACGACCCCGTCTCCAAGCCCGTCTGGCAGATCCTCTACGGCGCCGGGGCCGACCTCGTCCTCAACGGCCACGACCACCACTACGAGCGGTTCGCCCCGCAGGACCCGTCCGGGCGGGCGACGGCCGCCGGCATCGTCGAGATCGTCGGCGGGACGGGCGGAGCGGAGCCCTACCCGATCGAGACCGTCCAGCCCAACAGCCAGAAGCGGATCAGCGGGCCGTACGGCGTGCTGAAGCTCGACCTCACCGACACGACGTACACCTGGCAGTACGTCGGCACCGACGGCCAGGTCAAGGACTCCGGCCCGACCTACACCTGCCACTGATGTACCTCGCGACCACCGGTCGCCCGGACGCGCCGCCGCCCCACCCCGGGGTCCGGCGGCGCGTCTCCGGCACCGTCCTCGCGCTGGGCGCGGTCAGCCTGGTCACCGACGTCTCCTCGGAGATGGTGACCGCCGTGCTGCCGCTCTACCTCGTCCTCGGACTCGGCCTCTCCCCGCTCCAGTTCGGCGTCCTGGACGGCCTCCTCAACGGCGCCACCGCGCTCGTACGGCTCCTCGGCGGCCACGCGGCCGACCGCGGCGGCCGCCACAAGCGCGTCGCGGGGATCGGGTACGCGCTGTCCGCCTGCTCGCGGCTCGGACTGCTCCTCGCGGGCGGCGCGGCCGGCCCGATCGCGGCGTCGCTCGCCGCCGACCGGCTCGGCAAGGGCATCCGGACCGCACCGCGGGACGCGCTGATCACCCTCAGCAGCCCGCCCGACGGCCTCGGCCGCGCCTTCGGCGTCCACCGGGCGATGGACACCACCGGCGCCCTGCTCGGACCGCTCGCCGCGTTCGCCCTGCTCTGGGCGACGGCCGACGCCTACGACGCGGTGTTCGTCGTCAGCTTCTGCACCGGGGTCGCCGGCGTGCTGCTCCTGGTGGTGCTCGTGCCGGACGCGCCCGCCGCCCCTCCGGCGCCGGCAGCCCCCGTACCGCCCCGACGGCGGGCGCCCCGCGCCCCGTTCGCGCCGCTGCGCACACCGGCCTACCGCCGGATCGTCGTCTGCACCGCGCTCCTCGGGGCGGCCACCGTCGGCGACGCGTTCGTCTACCTGCTGCTCCAGCGGCGGCTCGACCTGGCCGTCACGTGGTTCCCCTTCCTGCCGCTCGGCGCGGCGGCCTGCTATCTGCTGCTCGCCGTCCCGGCCGGCCGGCTCGCCGACCGGATCGGACGCCGCCGCCCCTTCCTGTACGGACACGGGGCCCTGCTCCTCGCGTACGCGGCGCTCCTCGCCCCCGGCCCCGACCCCCTCCTCCTCGGGCTCGTCCTCGCGCTCCTCGGGATCTTCTACGCCGCCACCGACGGGGTCCTGATGGCGCTGACCGGCCCGCTCCTCCCGGCCGGGCGCCGGGCGGGAGGACTCGCGCTCGTCCAGACCGTCCAGGCCCTGGCCCGGCTCGTCGCGGCGGCCGGCTTCGGGGCCGCCTGGACGGCGTGGGGCCCCCGGGCCGCGCTCCTGCTGGCCTGCGCAGGGCTCGCGGCGGCCCTCTGCTGCGCCGTGCGTCTGCTGCCCGCCCCGCCGCCTCACGAAAGGTCCCCTTCATGACCGGCACCGGCCGTCCCGCCCGGACCCGTCTCCTGCTCCTCGTCCTGGCCGTCGTCCTGCTCGCCGGCGGCGCCACCGCCTACACCCTCCGCGCGGCCGGGCACGCGACGGCCGGCCGGACCTCGACCGCGGCGGCCCCCGGCTTCACCCTCGAAGGCCCGGCCGGACGCCTGTACTTCCGCGACACGGCGACCGGCCGCGTCGCCCGCCGGGACCCGGCGGCCCCGGACGGACGGGTGGCCGGCGGCCCGGTGTGCGACCGCTTCCACGCCGCCGGGCCCACCGCCCTCTGCCTCCGGCGGCGCCCGGGCGTACCGCCGCGCTCGTACGCCCTCGTGCTCGACCGGAACCTGCGCGAACTGCGGCGGATCGCGCTCCCGGGCATCCCCAGCCGGGCCCGCGTGTCGGCCTCGGGACAGGTGCTGTCCTGGACCATGTTCGCCACCGGCGACTCCTACGCGACCTCCGCCTTCTCGACCCGGACCTCGATCCTCGACCTGCGCACCGGCTACCTCGTCAAGAACATGGAGCAGATCCCGCTCACGCTCGGCGGCCGGCGGTACCACGCGCCCGACGTCAACTACTGGGGCGTCACCTTCGCCCGCGACGACAACCGCTTCTACGCCACCGTCGCGACGGACGGCCGTACCCACCTGGTCGAGGGCGACCTCCGGACCTGGTCGGCGCGGGCCGTGCGGGAGAACGTCGAGTGCCCGTCGCTGTCGCCCGACGGCACCAGGGTCGCCTTCAAGAAGAAGGTCTCGGACGATCCGAAGGCGCCCTGGCGCCTGTACGTCCTCGATCTCCGGACCCTGCGCGAGCACCCGGTCGCCGAGGACCGCAGCATCGACGACCAGGCCGCCTGGACCGACGACCGCACACTGGCGTACGGCCACGAGGGCGCTCTGTGGACGGTCCAGGCCGACGGGTCGGGCCGGGCCCGCCCGCTGGTGTCCGGCGCCTCGTCCCCCGTGGTGCCGCGCTGACGGGCGCGCGGGGCACGCCGGCCGCGGCGGCGCGGTCCGCCGGGTCAGGCGCGGCGGACCGCCCCCCGGACGGCCAGCGCGGCCATCGGCAGCAGCAGACAGGCGCCCACCACGTTCAGCCAGCCGTAGCCCGCCTCGGCCACGATCAGTCCGGCCATCAGCCCGCCGATGCCCGCCGCGGTGTTCATGGTGAAGTCGGACAGGCCCTGGACCGCCGCGCGGGCGGCCTGCGGCACCGAGTCCGTCAGAAGCGCGGAGCCCGACACGAGCCCCGCCGACCAGCCCAGGCCCAGCACGAACAGGCCCACGGCGGTCCGCCCGTGGCTCGGCCCCGCCGTGCCGGCCAGCAGCGCCGCCACCGACAGGAGCCCGACCGCCAGGCCGATCACCGACAGCCGGCCCAGCCGGTCCGACAGCCAGCCCATCACCGGGGAGAAGGCGTACATGCCCGCGATGTGCCCGCTGATGACCAGGCCGATCAGCTCGATCCCCGCGCCGTGATGGCTCAGTGCCACCGGCGTCATCGACATGATCGAGACCATCGCCGTGTGCGAGGCGGCCACGGTGACCAGGGCCAGCCGGGCCCGCGAGGACTCCCGGACCGCCCGCATGCCCGCCCGCAGGGAGCGCCCGTCGGCTTCCTCCCGGTCCGCGGGACCGGCCAGCGCACGGGCCGTCAGGAGGGGGTCGGGGCGCAGCAGCACCGCCATCAGCACCGCGGCGAGCAGGAACACGCCGGCCGCCCAGACGAAGGGTCCGGCCGCCGCCGGGATGCCGAGCCCGGCCACGCTCCGCCCGGCCGGCGCGGCGATGTTCGGGCCGAGGACCGCCCCGATCGTCGTCGCCCAGACCACGGTCGAGATGGCCCGCGCCCGGCGCTCCGGCTCGGCGAGGTCGGCGGCGGCGAAGCGGGCCGCGAGGTTGGCCGAGGAGCCGGCCCCGAAGCCGACCAGACCCAGCAGGAGGAGCGGGAAGCTGTCGACGACCGCGCCGAGGACCACCACGCAGGCGCCCAGCGCCCCCACCAGATAGGCGAGCACGAGTCCCGCACGCCGCCCCCGGGTGGACATCAGGGCGGCCAGCGGCATCGCGAGCAGGGCCGGGCCGGCCACGGTGGCCGTCGAGGCCAGCCCCGACAGCGCCTCGGTGCCGCTGACGTCCTTGGCCAGCACGGCGGCCAGGGCGACCCCGATGGCGATGCCGAGCCCGCCGAGGATCTGGCTGGTGATCAGTACCGCCTGGATCCGGCGCCGGAGCGCGGGCAGCTCGGGTGCCGCGACGGGAGGGGGTATCTCCGCCGAAAGCAGGGCGTCAGGGGCGTCGGGGGTGTTGGTCACTTACGGCAGTGTGCCAGCCGTCCCACCCCGTGGGAACGCCTCCTTGCTCACATCTCCGGGAGCGGCACGGCCGGCCGCCGGGGGCCGCGTTCAGAACAGCGGCTGCGGCAGGACGCCCTCCAGCTCCAGCAGCCTCCGCTTCGTCTCCAGACCGCCCCCGAAGCCGCCGAGCCCGCCGTCGCTCTCCACCACCCGGTGGCACGGCACGACGATCGGCAGCGGATTGGAGCCCATCGCCACCCCGACCGCCTGCGCGGCGCGCGGCTCGCCGACCCGCTTCGCCAGGTCCCCGTACCCCACCACCGTCCCGTACGGCACCCCGATCGCCAGTTCGCGCAGCACCACCCGGTTGAACCCGGCCGTCAACGACCAGTCCAGGGCGACGCCGAACTCGCGCAACCCGCCGTCGAAGTACTCCGCGAGCTGCCGCACGGGTTCGGCGAGGAGCCCCGACGCGTCGTGCACCGGGTCCGCGCCGAGCCGGCCCGCGATCCGGTCCAGGGTCCGCTCGCGCACCCCCTCCTCGGCGTGGAAGACCACGCTCACCAGGCCACGGGCGGTCGCCGCCAGCAGCAGCGGGCCGATGGCGCTGTCCACGACCGCCCACTCCAGCCGCTCCGCGGATCCCCGCGGCGAGGTCGTCTCGCTGTCCATACCGATCACCGTACGACCCGGCACCGACATCGCGGCGGGGTGTCGCCCCGATCTCCCCCGGGCCTTTTCCCGGACCACGTGGTCGCGCGGCTCCCGGCGCGCCATAATCTCGCCCCGGTAGCACTACTCAGCGGTACCGACTGTTTTCGGACGACGTTGCACCACGGGTGGAGGTCACACGCTCATGCAGGGCACGGTCGACGGATTCAGCTACGGCGTCGTCACGCCGGTGGCGGCCTTTCTCATGGCCTGCCTCGGTGGCGCCCTGGGACTGCGCTGCACCACCAGATCGCTCCGCAACCGTGACACCTTCAAAGCCGGCTGGCTGGCGCTGGGCGCCACCTCGATCGGCACCGGCATCTGGACCATGCACTTCATCGGCATGATCGGCTTCTCCGTCCGGCAGGCCCCGATCACCTACGACCGGCCGCTCACCTTCGCCAGCCTGGGCGTCGCCGTCCTGGTGGTCGGCGTCGGCATCTTCATCGTGGGCTACCGCGGCGCGACGACGCTCGCCCTGGTCACCGGCGGCACCATCACCGGTCTCGGGGTCGCGACCATGCACTACCTCGGCATGGCGGGCATGCGGCTCCAGGGCCGCATCGAGTACGACACGGTCACCGTGGCGCTCTCCGTCGCCATCGCCGTCGTGGCGGCCACCGCGGCCCTCTGGGCCGCCGTCTCGGTACACGGATTTCTGGCCAGCCTCGGCGCGAGCATGGTGATGGGACTCGCCGTCACTGGTATGCACTACACCGCCATGGCGGCGGTCAACGTCCACCTGCACGGCGACGGCGCCCTCGCGAGCGGCGGCGACTCCGCCACCTCCCTCCTCCTCCCGATGCTGATCGGCCCGGCGGTCTTCCTGCTGCTGGCCGCCGTCGTCGTCATGTTCGACCCGCTGCTCGTCATGGGCGACCCGGACTGGCAGAAGCCCGCCTCCCCCCGGGCCGTGCGGGCCGGCGTGCCCGCGCCGCGCCGCCCCTCCGCCTACGGGGAGCCCGCCAACTGGTCGGCCCGCCCGGCCTCGGGACGGGCCGCGCGCAAGGGCGTCCCCCGGGGCGCGCACCGCTCCCAGGACTGGTGAGACGGGGGCCGCCGCCATCCGCCCGGCCGTTCACCGCCCGGCTGTCAGTGGGGGGTCGTACGGTGGGTGCATGCGGCCCGTTTCCAAGATCGAACGTTCGGTGGCGCCCTTCGAGGTCGTCAGCCCCTTCCAGCCCAGCGGCGACCAGCCGACGGCCATCGCCGACCTCGAGCGGCGCATCCGCGCCGGCGAGAAGGACGTCGTGCTGCTCGGCGCCACCGGCACCGGCAAGTCGGCGACCACCGCGTGGATGATCGAGAAGCTGCAGCGCCCCACGCTGGTCATGGCCCCGAACAAGACCCTGGCGGCCCAGCTGGCGAACGAGTTCCGCGAGCTCCTGCCGAACAACGCCGTCGAGTACTTCGTCTCGTACTACGACTACTACCAGCCCGAGGCGTACGTCCCGCAGTCGGACACCTACATCGAGAAGGACTCCTCGATCAACGAGGAGGTCGAGCGGCTGCGCCACTCCGCGACGAACTCCCTGCTCACCCGTCGGGACGTCGTGGTGGTGGCCTCCGTCTCCTGCATCTACGGCCTCGGCACGCCGCAGGAGTACGTGGACCGGATGGTCCCGCTCAAGGTCGGCGAGGAGTTCGACCGCGACCAGCTGCTCCGCCGCTTCGTCGACATCCAGTACGCGCGCAACGACCTGGCGTTCACACGCGGCACCTTCCGGGTCCGCGGCGACACCATCGAGATCTTCCCGGTCTACGAGGAGCTCGCCGTCCGCATCGAGATGTTCGGCGACGAGATCGAGGCGCTGTCCACGCTGCACCCGCTCACCGGCGAGGTCATCAGCGAGGACCGCGAGCTGTACGTCTTCCCCGCCAGCCACTACGTCGCCGGCCCCGAGCGCATGGAGCGCGCGGTCGACGGCATCGAGCGCGAGCTCGAGAGCCGTCTCGCCGAGCTCGACAAGCAGGGCAAGATGCTGGAGTCGCAGCGGCTGCGCATGCGCACCACGTACGACATCGAGATGATGCGCCAGATCGGCTCCTGCTCCGGCATCGAGAACTACTCGATGCACTTCGACGGCCGCGAGCCCGGATCCGCCCCGAACACCCTCCTCGACTACTTCCCCGAGGACTTCCTGCTCGTCATCGACGAGTCGCACGTCACCGTGCCCCAGATCGGTGCCATGTACGAGGGCGACGCCTCGCGCAAGCGGACCCTGGTCGACCACGGCTTCCGGCTCCCCTCGGCGCTCGACAACCGCCCGCTGAAGTGGGAGGAGTTCCAGGAGCGGATCGGCCAGACCGTCTACCTCTCCGCCACCCCCGGGACGTACGAGCTGTCCCGCGGGGACGGCTTCGTCGAGCAGATCATCCGCCCCACCGGCCTGGTCGACCCCGAGGTCGTCGTCAAGCCCACCGAGGGCCAGATCGACGACCTGGTCCACGAGATCCGGCTGCGCACCGAGAAGGACGAGCGGGTGCTCGTCACCACGCTCACCAAGAAGATGGCCGAGGACCTCACCGACTACTTCCTGGAGCTGGGCATCCAGGTCCGCTATCTCCACAGCGACGTCGACACCCTGCGCCGCATCGAGCTGCTGCGCGAGCTGAGGGCCGGCGAGTACGACGTCCTGGTCGGCATCAACCTGCTCCGCGAGGGCCTCGACCTCCCCGAGGTCTCCCTCGTCGCCATCCTCGACGCCGACAAGCAGGGCTTCCTGCGCTCGGGCACCTCGCTGATCCAGACCATCGGCCGCGCCGCGCGCAACGTCTCCGGACAGGTCCACATGTACGCGGACAAGATCACGCCCGCGATGGAGAAGGCGATCGACGAGACCAACCGGCGCCGTGAGAAGCAGAACGCCTACAACACCGCCCACGGCATCGACCCCCAGCCGCTGCGCAAGAAGATCAACGACATCGTCGCCACGATCGCGCGCGAGGAGGTCGACACCGAGGAGCTCCTCGGTACCGGCTACCGCCAGGGGAAGGACACCAAGGCGCCCGTCCCCGCGCTGGCCGCGCACGGCACGAAGAGCCGGGGCAAGGCCGCCAAGGCCGGCTCCACGGTCGAACTCGGCGACCGGCCCGCCAGCGAACTGGCAGCGATCATCGAGGAGATGACCGACCGGATGCGCGCCGCTGCGGCGGAGCTGCAGTTCGAGGTGGCCGCGCGGCTGCGGGACGAGGTGGGCGAGCTGAAGAAGGAGTTGCGCCAGATGAAGGAGGCGGGCCTGGCCTGAGCGGCCGGGCTCCGGGGCCTGTCCGGTGTGTTGCAAGACCGACACAAAACCGGACCGCGCCTGCTGCGGTGTCGGTGACACTGCGTAGGGTGCTGCACAACCGCACGTTCGGCATGGACTGCCGCGGGGATCGCACAACGAGAGGGGACGAGCGTGACGGTCAACATGACCAAGGGTCAGGCCATCAGCCTGGAGAAGCAGGGCGGGGGCGCCCTGACCGCGGTGCGGATGGGCCTCGGATGGCAGGCGGCGCCCCGGCGTGGGCTGTTCGGCTCGCGCACCCGGGAGATCGACCTGGATGCCTCGGCGGTGCTCTTCGCCGACAAGCAGCCGGTGGACGTGGTCTTCTTCCGTCACCTGGTCAGCGACGACGGCTCCGTGCGTCACACCGGTGACAACCTGGTCGGCGGCGCGGGCCAGGGCGGCGACGACGAGTCCATCCTCGTCGACCTCCAGCGCGTCCCGGTCCACATCGACCAGATCGTCTTCACGGTGAACTCCTTCACCGGCCAGACGTTCCAGGAGGTGCAGAACGCCTTCTGCCGGATCGTCGACGAGACCAACGGCCAGGAGCTGGCCCGCTACACCCTGGACGGCGGCGGCCAGTACACCGCGCAGATCATGGCGAAGGTGCACCGTGCCGGCTCCGGCTGGCAGATGACCGCCCTGGGCAACCCGGCCAACGGCCGGACCTTCCAGGACCTGATGCCGGCGATCCTGCCGCACCTGTAGGCGCTCCCGCCCGCGCATCCCACAGCTCCCGGAGGCAGTCGGCCGCCGGGAGCTGTCCCGCATGACCGAGACGATCACGACACGATCCGAGCGATCGCAGCATTCGAGGGGACAGAGCCGATGACGGCCGAGCTGGTCCGGGGGCAGAACCACCCCCTGCCCGACACCCGACTGGAGATCCGGGTGTCGGCCGGCCATCCCGTCGTCGCCGGAACCACCCTCGGCGACGAGCGGGGGAGGGTCGCCGGCGTCGAATGGATCGCCCACCCCGGCTCGCCCTCCCTGCCGGGGATCGAGGTCTCCCAGCAGGCCGCGGCCGACCACCGCCTGGCCGTCGACCTGGAGGCGGTCCCGGACTCCGTCCACCGCGTCTCGGTCCTCCTCGCGCTGCCCGTCGGCGCCGGCGGCCCGTCCCGCTTCGGCGCCGCCGCCGCGCCCTTCGTCGCCGTGACCGCCCTCGACGGCACGGAGATCGCGAGTTACACGATCACCGGCCTCGACAGCGAGTCCGCCGTCGTGGCCCTGGAGCTGTACCGCCGCCAGGGCGCCTGGAAGGTCCGTGCCGTGGGCCAGGGGTACGAGGGCGGCCTGGCGGCCATGCTCGGCGACCAGGGACTGGAGAACCCCGCCGAACTGGCCGCCGCCATCCTGGAGGCCGTCGTGCGGGGCATGGCGCGGTCCGTGGCGTCTCCGCCCCCGCGCGTCCCCGAAGCGGAGCGGGTGCGCCACTCCGCCCCGGCGACCGCGGCGGACACGGCCCCGACCGTGCCCGTGACCCCGCCGCCCGGGCCGGCACCGGCGCCCGGACCGGCCGGCGGCACGCCCTCCGGTCAGGGCGGCCCGATCGACTACGCGCATCCGCGCCGTGCCGCCGCCCCGCAGTCCCCGCCGCAGCCCGCGCCCCGCGCGGAGCCGCAGCAGTCCCCGCCCGTCCCCGTCGCAGGGGACGCCGCCGGCTGGTCCATGGACGAGCGGCTGTACAACCAGGTCTGGGGCATGTTCGAGGACCTGGCCCGCACCACCGCCGCGTACCGCAGCGCCTGCGACTTCGCCGAGTCCCGCCTCGACCAGGAGCTCGACCGCGTCCTCTCCGACCCGCGCAGCCGCATCGGCGGCACCGGAGACGCCGCCCGTACCGAGGCCCGGGCCAAGCACGACGAGCTCACCGCCCGGGCCCAGGAGGCCCTGGACCGCGACCTCGCCCAGCTCGTCGCCGAGTCCGAGGTCGTCGAACCCGCGCTGCCCCCGGCCTTCGCCCGCTGGGACAGCCCCGTCTGGCACGGCTACCGCGTCCCCATGGAGACCCCCATGGCCCTGCGCCTGGGCGACCTCCACCTTCCCGAGCGGACCGATCTGCACATCCCCATGCTGATCCGCCTCCCGCTGGAGCGCGGGCTGTGGGTGGACAGCGGGCGCGGGCGGTCCGAGGCCTCCGCGCTCCTCGACGAGGCCGAGCTGCGCCGGCTCGCCCTGGACACCGCGGTGGCGCACACGGCCCGGCTGCTCGCCGTCTATCCCGCCGGCGACTTCACGGTCCACGTCCTCGACGCGGCGGGCTCGGGCGCCGCGTCCCTCGCGCCGCTCGTGGAGTCGGGCGTCCTGGCCGCCCCGCCGGCCGCCGGCGCGGCCGGTGTCTCCGCCGTCCTGGCGCAGCTCACCGAGCGCGTCGACCTGGTCCAGATGGCGGTGCGGGCCGGCGCCGCGGACGCGCTGCCGCCCGGCATGGACACCGCCGAGCAGCTGCTGATCGTCCACGACTTCCCGCACGGTTTCGACGACCGGGCCGTCACCCAGCTGCGCTACCTGGCGGACGAGGGCCCGCAGGTCGGCGTCCACCTGCTGATGGTCGCCGACCGCGAGGACGCCTCGGCGTACGGGCCGCTGCTGGATCCGCTGTGGCGTTCGCTGCTGAGGGTGACCCCCGTCGCCGACGACCACCTGGCCGATCCGTGGGTCGGGCACGCCTGGACCTACGAACCGCCGCGGATCCCGGCGGGCAGCGCGGTGCTCCGTCAGGTACTGGCCCAGGTCGCCGAGGCACGTCGTCAAGGGTGGCGCTGACCTGGCCTTTTGGTGGCTCTTTACCCTCCCCTTTACCTTCCTTTGGTGTTTCGGGTAGTCTTCTCGGCGCGGAGGGGAGTACTCCCCAGTGCGCGGCGTTCCCGTCAATACGGACAGGCCCCCAGTGGCCCGATCCCGGGGCGTCGGCCCGGCCGGTCTCGTACCGCCCCGGGTGGAAGAGACCTCCGGCAGCGACGACGCTGATCAGTAGCCGTACGACGCCGGAGGCGCAGTGGACGTTTCAATGACCCTGTGGGTGCTGACCATTCTCGGTCTGTCCGCCCTCATCGCCATCGACTTCTTCATCGGGCGCAAGCCCCATGACGTGTCGATCAAGGAAGCCGGGATCTGGTCGATCGTCTGGATCGCGCTGGCCGTGCTCTTCGGGCTCGGCCTGCTCGTCTTCGGCGACAGCCAGGCGTCCGGCGAGTTCTTCGCCGGCTTCATCACCGAGAAGTCGCTGAGCGTCGACAACCTCTTCGTCTTCGTCCTGATCATGGCGAAGTTCGCGGTGCCCTCGCACCTCCAGCAGCGCGTGCTGCTCGTGGGCGTCCTGATCGCCCTGGTGCTGCGGGCGATCTTCATCGCCGCCGGCGCCGCGATCATCGCCAGCTTCTCCTGGGTGTTCTACATCTTCGGCGCGTTCCTGATCTTCACCGCCTGGAAGCTCATCCAGGAGGCGCGCAAGGGCGAGGACGAGGACGAGGACGAGTGGGAGGAGAACCGTCTCCTCAAGTCGATCGAGAAGCGGTTCGGCGTCGCCGACAGGTACCACGGCACGAAGCTCTTCATCCGGGTGAACGGCAAGCGGGTGCTGACCCCGCTGATGGTCGTCATGCTGGCGATCGGCACCACCGACGTCCTGTTCGCCCTCGACTCGATCCCGGCGATCTTCGGCCTGACCCAGGACCCGTACATCGTCTTCACCGCCAACGCCTTCGCCCTGATGGGCCTGCGGCAGCTGTACTTCCTGATCGGCGGCCTGCTCAAGAAGCTGGTCCACCTCAGCTACGGCCTGTCGGTGATCCTCGGCTTCATCGGCGTGAAACTGGTGCTGCACGCCTTGCACGAGTCCGGGGTGCACGTCCCCGAGATCTCCATCCCGTTCTCGCTCGCGTTCATCTTCGGTGTACTGGTCGTCACCACGATCACCAGCCTGATCGCCTCCAAGAGGCAGGCCGAGCGCGAAGCGGCGGAGTCGGCGGCCGAGGCCCCCGAGGCGGAGGCCGGCGAGACGGAGAAGGACAGCGTCGGCGCCTGACCGGCCCGACACCTGAACGCACCGCGGCCGGTGCGGGCGGCACACCACCGCCCGCACCGGCCGCGGTGCGTGGTCAGGCCGGTGCCGCCTGCGGCGCCTCGGACCGGACGGCGTCCGGCAGTGTCTCCGGCAGCAGCGCGAAGCAACCCAGGCTCACCAGCGCCACGACCGTCAGATACGCCGCCACGCCCCAGGGCGGCCCCGAGCCGCCGCCCTCCGACAGCGCCGTCGCCGCGATCGGCGTCAGGGCCCCGCCCAGCACCCCGGCCAGGTTGTAGCCGACCGCTGCGCCCGTGCAGCGCACCCTCGGCTCGTACAGTTCCGGCAGGTAGGCGGCGACCACCGCGAACATCGTGATGAACGCCAGCAGCGAGCCCAGGAACCCGAGGAACATCAGCGACGGCCGCCCGGTGTGCAGCAGCCCCACCATCGGGAACGCCCAGAGCGCCGAGGCGGCGCACCCCGCGAGGCACAGCGGCCGGCGACCGTAGCGGTCGCCGAGCATCGCCACGAACGGCGTCACCGCGCCCTTGACCGCCACCGCCGCCATGACGCAGGCCAGCATCACCGTGCGGTCGACGCCGAGGCGCTCCGTGCCGTAGGCCAGGGCCCACGTGGAGACCGTGTAGAAGACGGCGTAGCCGACGGCCAGAGCCCCGGCCGTCAGCAGCACCAGCCGCCAGTGATCCCGCGCCACCTCCGTCAGCGGGGCGCTCGCCCGGCGCCCCGCCTCGGACAGCTCCCGGAACTGCGGGGTCTCGGCCAGCGAGGAGCGCAGCAGCAGCCCGCCGGCGGCGAGCACCCCGGCGGCCCAGAACGGCACCCGCCACCCCCACGCGCGGAACTGCGCGTCGGTGAGCGCCGCCGACAGCGCCAGCATCACCCCGTTCGCCAGGAGGAAGCCGACCGCCGGCCCGATCTGCGGGAAGCTCGCCCACAGCGCACGCCGCCGCTCGGGCGCGTGCTCGGCCGTGAGCAGCACCGCCCCGCCCCACTCGCCGCCGAGCCCCAGACCCTGCAGGAAGCGCAGGACGAGCAGGAGGACCGGGGCGGTGATGCCGAGCGTCGCGTACGAGGGGACGCAGCCGACGGCGACGGTGGCGCAGCCGGTGAGCAGCAGCGACGCGAACATGACCGGCCGCCGCCCGTAGCGGTCGCCGACGTGGCCGAAGAGGACGGAGCCCAGGGGCCGGGCGAGGAAGCCCACGGCGAAGGTGCCGAAGGCGGCCAGCGTCCCGGCGAGCGGCGAGAAGGTGGGGAAGAAGAGCGGCCCGAGGACGAGGGCGGCGGCGGTCCCGTAGACGAAGAAGTCGAAGAACTCGATGGCCGTGCCGGCGAGGGACGCGGCGGCGAGCCGCCCCATGGCGGGGGCCGGCGGCGGGGTCGGGGGCTGACTGTGACGCATGCCGCGCCAACCGTCCGATCCGGTCCGCCGTTACGGGGGCGTGCGCGAGCGCACGGCCCGCGGCCGTGCGCCGTCCGTCCCCGCCTGGATCACCAGCCGCGTGCGCGCCAGTCGGCGAGGTGCGGACGCTCGTCGCCGAGGGTGGTGTCCTTGCCGTGCCCGGGGTAGATCCAGGTCTCGTCGGGCAGGACGTCGAAGAGCTTCGTCTCCACGTCGTGGATCAGGCTGGCGAAGGCCTCGGGGTCCTTCCAGGTGTTGCCCACCCCGCCCGGGAAGAGGCAGTCGCCCGTGAAGACGTGCGGGTGCCCGTGCGGGTCGTCGAAGACGAGGGCGATCGAGCCGGGCGTGTGCCCGACGAGCCGGCGTGCGGTCAGCTCGACCCGGCCGACCGTGATCGTGTCGCCGTCCTCGACCGGCACGTCGGTCGGGACGGGGATGCCCTCGGCGTCGTACGCCCCGGCGTACGACCGCGCCCCGGTCGCGGCGACCACCTCGGCGAGCGCCTGCCAGTGGTCGCCGTGCCGGTGGGTGGTGACGACGGACGCGATGCCGTCGTCACCGATCAGCGTGAGGAGCGTGCCGGCCTCGTTCGCCGCGTCGATCAAGAGCTGCTCGCCGGTCGCCCGGCAGCGCAGCAGATACGCGTTGTTGTCCATCGGGCCGACCGCGACCTTGGAGATCATCAGGTCCGTCAGCTCGTGCACATCGGCCGGTCCGCCGACCTTCACCACTCCGCTGTAGGTCATGGGCTCAGCCTATCGCCGGGCGCCGACGGGCGTGGCCCAACAGCGGGGGCTACAGCGGCGGGAGCTCCGGGAGGTCGTCGCCCTCGAGGAGGACGAGGTGGGCGCCCTTGTCGCCGCGGCCGGAGAGCCAGCCGAGCAGCTCGGCGCGGGTGCCGCCCAGGACGACGGGGTCGCCCTTGTCGCCGCCGGTGTGCCAGGAGGGGCTGTTCTCCTCGTACCCGAGGCGGAGCGTCACCGGCGGGACCTCCGGGCGTCCCGACCAGCGGTCGGCCAGGAACTCGATCTCCCGCAGGACGAACTCCTCGGGCAGGTCCGCCAGCTCGTAGCCGACGCCCAGGTCGACGTGGTGGAGCGCGACCTCCACCCAGCGGCGGAAGGGGACGCGGGACGCCCGGTCCGTGACGCCGTTGCGGAGCTCCACGACGCGGTCCCAGTCGGCGGGCTCCCGGCCCACGGCCTGGAAGCGCTCGCCGCTCTCGCGCACGTCGGCGAGCTGGACGTCGAGGGGGCGGGAGGCGTCCCGCTCGATGTCACGGTCGCGGGTGGCGGCGTCCGCGTACATCGGACGCCCTTCGAGGACGTTCACCAGCGCGTCGGCGTTGCGGGCGATGTGGGCCAGCAGATGTCCACGGCTCCAGCCCGGAAGCCGTGACGCCTCGGCCAGCGTCGCGTTGTCCCAGGAGGCGGCCGCGTCGAGGAGTCGCTCGGTCGCTTCACGTACAGAGGCCAGGTCACGCACATGATCGATCATGGCGCCGACCCTAGCGCCACCACTCGTTCGGGTGAAGCAAGGGGAGCGAGGCCGTAAATCGAATGTGCGTGCTATAGGCTCGACGGAAGCATCCGGCATCCTTGGTTGTTGGGTAATGCGACACATCCAGGCATATCTGCGACCCGCACTCCTGTGCCTCCGCTCTCTCAAGAAAGGTGCGGACCGGCGTGGCCGACCGTCTCATCGTTCGTGGCGCTCGCGAGCACAACCTCAAGAACGTCTCGCTCGACCTCCCGCGTGACTCGCTCATCGTCTTCACCGGGCTGTCCGGGTCGGGCAAGTCCTCCCTCGCGTTCGACACGATCTTCGCCGAGGGCCAGCGCCGGTACGTCGAGTCGCTCTCGTCGTACGCCCGGCAGTTCCTCGGCCAGATGGACAAGCCGGACGTCGACTTCATCGAAGGTCTCTCGCCCGCCGTCTCCATCGACCAGAAGTCGACCTCGCGCAACCCGCGTTCGACGGTCGGCACCATCACGGAGGTCTACGACTACCTCCGCCTGCTCTTCGCCCGCATCGGCAAGCCGCACTGTCCCGAGTGCCGCCGGCCGATCTCGCGGCAGTCGCCGCAGGCCATCGTCGACAAGGTGCTGGAACTGCCCGAGGGCAGCCGCTTCCAGGTCCTCTCGCCGCTGGTGCGTGAGCGCAAGGGCGAGTTCGTCGACCTCTTCGCCGACCTCCAGACCAAGGGCTACAGCCGTGCCCGGGTCGACGGTGAGACGATCCAGCTGAGCGAACCGCCCACGCTGAAGAAGCAGGAGAAGCACACGATCGAGGTGGTCGTCGACCGTCTCACCGTGAAGGACAGCGCGAAGCGCCGGCTCACCGACTCCGTCGAGACCGCGCTCGGCCTCTCCGGCGGCATGGTCGTGCTCGACTTCGTCGACCTCGCCGAGGACGACCCCGAGCGCGAGCGGATGTACTCGGAGCACCTGTACTGCCCGTACGACGACCTGTCCTTCGAGGAGCTGGAGCCGCGGTCCTTCTCCTTCAACTCGCCCTTCGGCGCCTGCCCGGACTGCACCGGCATCGGCACCCGCATGGAGGTCGACCCCGAGCTGATCGTCCCGGACGAGGACAAGTCCCTCGACGAGGGCGCCATCCACCCCTGGTCGCACGGCCACACCAAGGAGTACTTCGGCCGGCTCATCGGCGGACTCTCCCAGGCGCTCGGCTTCCGCACCGACCTGCCGTACGCCGCCCTTCCGCAGCGGGCCAAGAAGGCCCTCATGCACGGCCACAAGACCCAGGTCGAGGTCCGCTACCGCAACCGCTACGGCCGCGAGCGGGCCTACACCACGCCGGCCTTCGAGGGCGCGGTGTCCTTCGTGAAGCGGCGGCACAGCGAGGCCGAGAGCGACTCCAGCCGCGAGCGCTTCGAGGGCTACATGCGCGAGGTGCCCTGCCCCACCTGCCAGGGCACCCGGCTCAAGCCGATCGTCCTCGCGGTGACGGTGATGGAGCGTTCCATCGCCGAGGTCGCCGCGATGTCGATCAGCGAGTGCGCCGACTTCCTCGGCCGGCTGAAGCTCAACGCCCGGGACAAGAAGATCGCCGAGCGGGTCCTGAAGGAGGTCAACGAGCGGCTGCGCTTCCTCGTCGACGTCGGCCTGGACTACCTCTCGCTCAACCGCGCGGCCGGCACGCTGTCCGGCGGCGAGGCCCAGCGCATCCGGCTCGCGACCCAGATCGGCTCCGGCCTGGTCGGCGTGCTCTACGTGCTCGACGAGCCGTCCATCGGCCTGCACCAGCGCGACAACCACCGGCTCATCGAGACGCTGGTCCGGCTGCGCGACATGGGCAACACGCTCATCGTCGTCGAGCACGACGAGGACACCATCAAGGTCGCCGACTGGGTCGTCGACATCGGCCCCGGCGCCGGCGAGCACGGCGGCAAGGTCGTCCACTCCGGACCCCTGGCCGAACTCCTCGCCAACGACGAGTCGATGACCGGGCAGTACCTCTCCGGCCGCCGGGCCATCGGGACGCCGGACATCCGCCGCCCCGTGGACCCCTCGCGCCGGCTCACCGTGCACGGCGCCCGCGAGAACAACCTGCGGGACATCGACGTCTCCTTCCCGCTGGGCGTGCTGACCGCCGTCACCGGAGTCTCCGGCTCCGGCAAGTCGACCCTGGTCAACGACATCCTCTACACCCACCTGGCGCGCGAGCTGAACGGCGCCAAGTCGGTGCCCGGGCGGCACACCCGCGTGGACGGCGACGACCTCGTCGACAAGGTCGTCCACGTCGACCAGTCGCCCATCGGCCGCACCCCGCGGTCCAACCCGGCGACGTACACCGGCGTCTTCGACCACGTGCGCAAGCTCTTCGCCGAGACGATGGAGGCCAAGGTCCGCGGCTACCTGCCGGGCCGGTTCTCCTTCAACGTCAAGGGCGGCCGCTGCGAGAACTGCTCCGGCGATGGCACGATCAAGATCGAGATGAACTTCCTGCCGGACGTCTACGTCCCGTGCGAGGTCTGCCACGGAGACCGGTACAACCGGGAGACCCTGGAGGTCCACTACAAGGGCAAGTCCATCGCCGAGGTCCTCGACATGCCGATCGAGGAGGCCCTGGACTTCTTCGAGGCCGTCCCGACCATCGCCCGCCACCTGCGCACGCTCAACGAGGTGGGGCTCGGATACGTCCGTCTCGGGCAGTCCGCGCCGACGCTCTCCGGCGGCGAGGCGCAGCGCGTGAAGCTCGCCTCCGAGCTCCAGAAGCGGTCGACGGGTCGCACGGTCTACGTCCTGGACGAGCCGACCACCGGTCTGCACTTCGAGGACATCTCCAAGCTGATCAAGGTCCTGTCCGGGCTGGTCGACAAGGGCAACTCGGTGATCGTCATCGAGCACAACCTCGATGTCATCAAGACCGCGGACTGGGTCGTCGACATGGGCCCCGAGGGCGGCAGCGGCGGCGGTCTGGTGATCGCCGAGGGCACCCCGGAGGAGGTCGCGTCCGTGCCGACGAGCCACACCGGCAAGTTCCTCCGCGAGATCCTCGGCGCGGACCGCGTCAGCGACGCCACGGTCCCGGCCGCGCGCGGCGCGTCCAGGGCGGCGAAGAAGGCGCCCGCCAAGAAGGCGACCGCACGCAAGACGGCGACCGGGGCCGCCGCGCCGGCGAAGAAGGCCGCCGCCAAGAAGACGGCCACGAGCCGGGCACGCAAGGCCTGACCGAAGGCCCGGTGGACCGGGTGACCGGGCGGACGGCGGCTTCCCTCGTGCGGGGGAGGCCGCCGTCCGTGCGTTCCGTGGTCCGTCAGAGCGGGGCCAGCTCGTCCGGGTACGGGGGTTCCGCGCCCGCCCGCGAGCAGGTCACGGCCGCCGCCCCCGCCGCGTACGTCAGGAGCTCGCGCCAGTCCTCGACGCCCAGGGACTCCACGGAGCGGTCCGCCAGGCCGTGCAGCAGCGCCGCGTTCACCGTGTCGCCCGCGCCGATGGTGTCGACGACCTCCACACCGACAGCAGGGACGGAGACCTCGCCGGCCGCCGTGAACGCCGTCAGACCTGCCGCGCCCCGGGTCAGGACCACGGCGGACGGCCCGCGCCCCCGCCAACCGGCCGGCGAGCCGCCCAGCCAGGCGGCGTCCTCCTCGGAGAGCTTCAGCAGCGTGACGTACGGCAGCCAGGCCGCGAAACGCTCGCGATAGGCATCCGGGTCGGCGATGAGCCCCGGCCGGATGTTCGGATCGAGCAGCACTGTCGCGCCGCCCTCCGACGCGCGCCGCAGCAGCGCCTCGTACGCGCTCGCCCCCGGCTCCAGGACCAGCGAGCAGGTGCCGAAGGCCAGGGCGCGCACGCCGTCCGGAAGACGCTCCGGCAGGGCGAAGAGACGGTCCGCCGTCCCCTCGACGTAGAAGCCGTACCGCGCCGAACCGTCCGGCGCGACGGAGGCCACGGCCAGCGTCGTCGGCTCCGGTCCCCGCTGGACCAGCCCCTCGGCGACTCCCGCCGCCCGCAGCCCGCCGAGCAGCGCCTCCCCGAAGGCGTCCGTGGAGACCCGGGAGCAGAAGGCGACGTCCGAGCCGAGCCGCCCCAGCGCCACGGCCGTGTTGTACGGGCCGCCCCCGGGTCTCGGCACCAAGGGGGACAAGGGGCCGGGCGCCCCGTCCGGAACCAGGTCGATCAGGGCCTCACCGGCGACGACGATCACGCCGTGAACGTAACCCATGTCCCACCGGCCACGACAGCCCCGCGGAGGGTCGGCCGAACCGCGCCGGTATCGTCGGTTCCGTCACCCCCTGCCCCGATCCCACCGTGGAGCGCTCATGTCCGGCCAGTCCAGCCGCCGCACCGTACTGAAGGGTGCCGCGCTCGCCGGTGCCGCCGGGCTGGGAGTCGCCGCCTGCTCCACCGAGTCGAAGCTGGGCCACGCCCAGGTCCCGACCCCGACCGCACCGGTCACCCTCGGCGCGCCCGACGAGGTGCCGGTCGGCGGCGCCAAGCTCTACCGCGAGCAGCGGGTCCTGGTGAGCTGCCCGGCGAAGGGGCAGTACAAGGCGTTCAGCGCCCAGTGCACCCACGCGGGCTGCGTCCTCGACAAGATCGAGGACAACCAGGGCAACTGCCCCTGCCACGGCAGCCGCTTCGACGTCACCACCGGCAAGGCGATCCAGGGCCCGGCGACCGTCCCGCTGCCCGCGGTCCCGGTCCGCGTCGAGGACGGCAAGCTGGTCGCCGGCCCGGAGGCCTAGGGGCGTCTTGCGGATCTTGCCGGCCTGATCGACAGGACACCCCCCTAGACCCAGTCCCAGTCGATCCCCAGGATCCCCGGCCGTACCCCCTGCTCCACGAGATGCACGGTGCGGTGCCGCCCGCTCAGCGTCAGCTCGGCGCGGCCTGTGCGCGGCGCCCCTGCGGAGGCCTGGGAGAAGCGGCGGCACCGCACCGGCAGGGCCGCCTCGTCGAAGCGGACCTGGAGGGCGTACTGCCCGCCCGCGTAGCGGAAGCCGCGCACGTACTCCCCGCTCGGGCCGGCCGTGCCGTCCTCGAAGCCGTAGCCGAAGAGATACGTCTCGCCGGCCCGCAGCCGCGCGTCGAAGAGCAGCTCCGCGATCAGCACGCCGGTGTCCGCGTGCCAGCGCACCCGCCCGGGCCGGCAGTTCTCCGCCGCCCGCACCTCCACCCGGGACGGGTCGCACCCCGGATCCCCGTGGTGGATGGCCAGATAGCGGTCGACCCCGTCCCGGTGCGCCCGCACCACGTGCTGCGAGTCCCGCCCTACCAGCTCCCGCCCCGCCCCGATCCGTACGCGTTCGTGGTGCCCCACCGTGTGCAGGCCGCCGTCCACCGGCGACTCCAGCTCCGCGAACAGCTCCTCGACCACGCCCGAGGCCTCCACCAGGGAGCGGTACGGGCGACTCGCGGGCCGGTCCACCTCGCCGCGGCCGCCTGCGTCCTCGTTCAGCAGCCGGATCAGCGAGTTCACCGGCAGCTGGAGCACCTCCTCCAGGGCGCGGACGGCCTTCATCGACTCCGGCCGCTGGGGCCGCCGGGCGCCCTGCTGCCAGTAACTGAGGCTGGTCACGCCGACCTTGACGCCCCGGTGCGCGAGGTGGTGCTGCACCCGCTGGAGCGGCAGGCCGCGCACCGCGAAGGCCGTGCGCAGCGCCAGGTGGAACGGCCCGGTGTGCAGCAACTGCACCAGATCGGCCTCGGTGTGCCCCACGGGGACTCCTCAGTGAACGTTCACGCGCCAAGGGCGGGCCACCGCACCGCCGATGACGGGGCCGCTGGTGGCATGCGGGCACGCGTTCACACACGAGTCACACCGTTCACAGGCCGCCGTCACCCCGCATTGAAGCGTGTTGACCCGTTTCCGACAACGCTCGATGCTCCTCAGCAGCGTCCGGACGCGCTCCTCCACCCCCCACACCCCCACATCCCCACCCCCCCGCCTCGGGAGGAACGCGATGCGCAGCAGAAATCCGTCCCTCGCGGCACTCGCCGCCGCCGCCCTCTTCTTCCTCGTCCCCACCACCCCGGCCGCCGCCGCCCCGGCGAGCGGCGACGCGTCCGCCCTCGCCTCCAAGCGCCTGAACATCACCATGCAGGCCCAGCAGAAGACGAACTGGTGCTGGGCCGCCGCAGGCAACACCATCGCCACCTGGTTCGGCCGCACCTACACCCAGAACCAGTTCTGCAACGCCGCCTTCAACCGCCGGCAGGGATACGACTGCCCCAACAACCAGGCCACGCTCGGGAACGTGCAGACCGGTCTGAGCTGGGCCGGCATCAACCCGGGCTCGTACGTCAACGGCTGGCTGCGCTACTCGACCGTGCAGAGCGAGATCAACGCCGACCGCCCGATCGAGACCCGGATCCAGTGGTCGAGCGGCGGTGGCCACATGCACGTGGTCCACGGCTACGACGACGCCTCCGGCTGGGTCTACTGGGGCGATCCCTGGCCCTCCAGCGACCGCTACAACTGGGCCTCGCACGCCTGGTACGTGAACAACGGCTCCTTCTCCTGGACCCACTCGCTCTACCGGATAGGGGCGTGACGACGATGACGTACGGACGTGCCGCGGCGGCCGGGCTGCTGTCCGCCGCCTGCCTCGTCGCCCTGGGAGCGGTGCCGGCCGCCGCCGAGCCGGGCGTCCCGGTCCCACCGGCCGCCGGCCCCGACCAGGCCGCCTCCGCCCCGGCGACCCTGGACACGCTCTCCCGGTTCTTCGCCCGGGACGGAGCCCGGGCCCGCTCGGCCGTCCCGCCGCGGATCGAGGGCGCGGCGGTGCCGGTGCGCGTGCTCTCCCCGGACTTCGTCACGGGGAAGGCGGGCGCCCCGGTGGCCCGGGTCGAGTTCCACGCCAGCAAGGCGGTGGCCTCGGACGGCCGGACGGCCTCGCTGTGGACCGTGCGGGGGCCGGACGGCTCCTGGCGGGTGGTGAACATCGCCACCGGGGACGACGAGACCCGCTACACCGCCCAGGGGGCGCGGGCCCTGCCCGGCGGGATCGTCTTCCGGGAACCGCAGATCGACGCCTGGTACGTCCAGAAGGGAGCGAAGGTGCTGCCCCTCGACGAGGACGCCCTGCGGGCGGTCGGCCGGAACGGCACGAGCCTGGCCGCCTACCGGGCCCGGGTCGCGGCGGCCTACGGCGACAAGCTGCCCGGCTCGGCCTACGCGGGGAAGGGCGCGGCCGGCGGCTACGGCACCCCCTCCCCGGCCCCCGCCGAGGAGCCGCTGCTCACGACGGCCTCCGCTACGGCGGGCGCGGGCGCGGTCCTGGCGCTGTCCCTGACGGCGGCGGCCGCCCGTCGCCGCCGCCGGGAGACCGCCGGCTGACCGCGCCGGCCCCGCGCGGCGGTCCCGAAGCCGCCGGGACAGCCGCGCGGAGCCCCGCCCCCGGGACGACCCCGGTCGTCCCGGGGCCCGGTTTCCCGGCCCCCCTCCCGGCGGTCCCGGCCGGGACGGGGACCGGGAACACGACTCTGCCGGACGCGCCGGCTCCGGCGGAGTCGTGCCCTCCGCGTGTGCCGGTCCCCAGTCCCCGCGGGGCCGTCACCGGGCCAGGTAGCCGCCGTCCACCGGCAGGACCGCGCCCGTGACGAACGAGGCCTCGGGCGAGGCGAGGAAGAGGATCGCCGCCGCCACCTCCTCCGGCTCGCCGAGCCGGGCCATCGGGTGCATGCGCAGGACCTCATCCAGATACGCGGCGCCGCCCGGCTCGTCCCGTACCGCCGCGACCCGCTCCGTCGCGATCGTGCCCGGCGCCACCGCGTTCACCCGGATCCCCCGCGACGCCCATTCCACCGCCAGGTGCTTGGTCAGACCGCTGGCCACGAACTTCGCCGGGCCGTAGACCGCCTGCCGCGCCTGCCCCGCCTCGCCCGAGACCGACGACGTGCACACGATCGCCCCGCCCCCCTGCGCGGCCATCGCGTCGATCGCGTACTTGCAGGTGAGGAACATGCCCCTGCCGTCGACCGCCATCACCCGGTCCCAGTCGTCCGCGGTCGCCTCCATGACGTCCATCAGCGGGATCACCCCGGCGTTCGCCACCAGGACGTCGATCCGCCCGAAGCGCTCCACGGCCGTGGAGATCATCCGCCGCGCGTCCTCGTCCCGCGAGACGTCCCCGGTCACCGTCACCAGGCCGTCCGGCCCGCCCGCCGCGGCCTCCTCGCCGAGGTCCGCCAGCCGTTCCGCGTCCACGTCCGCGGCGACGACCCGTGCCCCCTCCCGGAGGAACCGCAGCGCCGTCGCGCGCCCGATCCCGCTCGCCGCGCCCGTGATCACACACACCTGCTCCGCCAGCCGTCCCGGCATCCTGTCCGTCATGCTCGGCCAACGAGCGTGCCCGCCCTGAGTGTCGGTTCCCGCCAGTAGGGTGGGGAGCATGGCCGACCCCTCCAGCTACCGCCCCAAGCCGGGACAGATCCCCGACTCGCCGGGGGTCTACAAATTCCGCGACGAGCACCGCCGGGTGATCTACGTCGGGAAGGCGAAGTCCCTGCGGCAGCGGCTGGCCAACTACTTCCAGCCGCTCGCGAGCCTGCACCCGCGCACGGCCACCATGGTGACCACCGCCGCCTCGGTGGAGTGGACGGTCGTCTCGACCGAGGTCGAGGCGCTGCAGCTGGAGTACTCCTGGATCAAGGAGTTCGACCCGCGGTTCAACGTCAAGTACCGGGACGACAAGAGCTACCCGTACCTCGCGGTGACCCTGAACGAGGAGTTCCCGCGGGTCCAGGTCATGCGGGGCCACAAGAAGAAGGGCGTGCGCTACTTCGGGCCGTACGCGCACGCCTGGGCGATCCGCGAGACCGTCGACCTGATGCTCCGCGTCTTCCCCGTCCGCACCTGCTCCGCCGGCGTCTTCCGCAACGCCGCCTCCGCCGGCCGGCCCTGCCTCCTCGGCTACATCGGCAAGTGCTCCGCCCCCTGCGTCGGCCGCACGACGCCCGAGGAGCACCGCGAACTGGCCGAGGAGTTCTGCGACTTCATGGCCGGCCGCACGGGCACCTACATCCGCCGTCTGGAGAAGCAGATGATGGCGGCCGCCGAGGAGATGGAGTACGAGCGGGCGGGGCGCCTGCGGGACGACATAGGGGCCCTGCGCCGGGCGATGGAGAAGAACGCGGTCGTCCTCGCCGACGCCACCGACGCCGACCTGATCGCGCTCGCCGAGGACGAGCTGGAGGCCGCCGTCCAGATCTTCCACGTACGCGGCGGACGCGTGCGCGGACAGCGCGGCTGGGTCACCGACAAGGTCGAGGCCGTGTCCACCGCCGGACTCGTCGAGCACGCCCTCCAGCAGCTGTACGGGGAGGAGAGCGGCGACGCGGTCCCCAAGGAGGTCCTCGTCCCGACCCTGCCCGAGGACGCGGAGGCCGTCACCCTGTGGCTCGCCGGCCGCAGGGGGTCCGGGGTCTCGCTGCGCGTCCCGCAGCGCGGCGACAAGAAGGACCTCATGGAGACCGTCGCGCGCAACGCCCAGCAGGCCCTCGTGCTGCACAAGACCAAGCGGGCCAGCGACCTCACCACCCGCTCGCGGGCCCTGGAGGAGATCGCCGAGGCGCTGGACCTGGACTCGGCGCCGTTGCGGATCGAGTGCTTCGACATCTCGCACCTCCAGGGCGACGACGTCGTGGCCTCCATGGTCGTCTTCGAGGACGGGCTGCCCCGCAAGAGCGAGTACCGCCGCTTCCAGATCAAGGGCTTCGAGGGGCAGGACGACGTCCGCTCGATGCACGAGGTGATCAGCCGCCGCTTCAAGCGCTACCTCGCCGAGAAGGAGAGGACGGGGGAGTGGGGACCCGAGGGGGTCACCGAGGACGAGAGCGCCGCTCCCGGCGGTTCGGACGCCACGGTCCCGGCCGGGGCCGGCGAGGCCACGGCCGACGGCGGACCGCGCCGGACGAACGGCGCCGACCTCGGCGCCACGGGCGAGGTCCCCGCCGACGACGGCCGCCCCAAGCGCTTCGCCTACCCGCCCCAGCTCGTCGTCGTCGACGGCGGGCAGCCCCAGGTCGCGGCGGCCCGGCGCGCCCTCGACGAGCTCGGCATCGACGACATCGCCGTCTGCGGGCTCGCCAAGCGCCTGGAGGAGGTCTGGCTGCCGGGCGACGACGACCCCGTCGTCCTGCCCCGCTCCAGCGAGGGCCTGTACCTCCTTCAGCGGGTACGTGACACGGCTCACGACTTCGCCATCCGCTACCAGCGCTCGAAGCGGAACAAGCGCGTCAGGACCAGCCCCCTGGACGCCGTCCCCGGCCTCGGAGACACCCGGAAACAGGCGTTGATCAAGCATTTCGGCTCGGTGAAGCGGCTGCGACAGGCGACAATCGAGCAGATCTGCGAGGTCCCCGGCATGGGCCGCAAGACGGCCGAGGCCGTGGCGGTGGCCCTCGCGCAGGCGGCCCCGGCCGCACCTGCCGTGAATACGGCAACAGGAGAGATCATTGAAGACGACGGGGGCACGACCGCATGACCACGCACGACCGGCACGATGAGCACGACACGCACGACACGCACGACGAGCACGACACGCACGACCGAGAAGACGGAGCAGGACACGTGAGTACGAGCACGAAGGAGGCCGGCGAGACCGCCGACGCGGCCATCCCCGAGCTGGTCATCATCTCCGGCATGTCCGGCGCCGGCCGGTCCACCGCGGCCAAGTGCCTGGAGGACCTCGGCTGGTTCGTCGTCGACAACCTGCCGCCCGCGCTGATCCCCACCATGGTGGAGCTCGGCGCACGCTCCCAGGGCAACGTCGCCCGGATCGCCGTCGTCGTGGACGTCCGCGGCCGGCAGTTCTTCGACGCCCTGCGGGAGTCCCTCGCCGCCCTCGACGCCCAGCAGGTCACCCGCCGGATCGTCTTCCTGGAGTCCTCCGACGAGGCCCTGGTCCGGCGCTTCGAGTCGGTCCGCAGGCCCCACCCCCTCCAGGGCGACGGCCGGATCACCGACGGCATCGCCGCCGAGCGGGACCTGCTGCGCGAGCTGCGCGGTGACGCCGACCTGGTCATCGACACCTCCAGCCTCAACGTCCACGAGCTGCGCGCCAAGATGGACGCCCAGTTCGCCGGCGACGAGGAGCCGGAGCTGCGGGCCACGGTCATGTCGTTCGGATTCAAGTACGGGCTGCCCGTCGACGCCGACCTCGTCGTCGACATGCGCTTCCTCCCCAACCCGCACTGGGTCCCCGAGCTGCGTCCCTTCACCGGCCTCAACGAGGAGGTGTCGGCCTACGTCTTCAACCAGCCGGGCGCCAAGGAGTTCCTCGACCGCTACACCGAGCTCCTCCAGCTGATCGCCGCCGGCTACCGCCGCGAGGGCAAGCGGTACGTGACGATCGCCGTCGGCTGCACGGGCGGCAAGCACCGCTCCGTCGCCACGTCCGAGAAGCTCGCCGCCCGCCTTGCCGCGGAAGGGGTCGAGACCGTCGTCGTCCACCGGGACATGGGGCGCGAGTGAAGCCCTACCGCCGGCGTACGTCCACCCTTTCGGTGCGTACGCTCCGCAGGCGCGGCGCCCAGCCCAAGGTCGTCGCCCTCGGCGGGGGCATGGGCCTGTCGGCCTCCCTCGCCGCCCTGCGCCGGATCACCGGTGACCTCACCGCCGTGGTCACCGTCGCCGACGACGGCGGCTCCAGCGGCCGGCTCCGCGAGGAGCTGGGCGTGCTGCCGCCCGGCGACCTGCGCAAGGCGCTCGCGGCGCTGTGCGGCGACGACGACTGGGGCCAGACCTGGGCCCGGGTCATCCAGCACCGCTTCCAGTCCAAGGGCGACCTGCACGAGCACGCGGTCGGCAACCTGCTGATCGTCGCCCTGTGGGAGCAGCTGGGCGACCACGTCCAGGCCCTGGACCTGGTCGGCAAGCTGCTGGGCGCGCACGGCCGGGTGCTCCCCATGTCCGCCGTCCCGCTGGAGCTCCAGGCACTGGTCAGGGGGCACGATCCGGCGCGCCCGGACGACGTGGACACGGTGCGCGGCCAGGCGACCGTGGCGCTCACGCCCGGCGAGGTGCAGTCGGTCCACCTCGTCCCGAACGACCCGCCCGCCGTGCCAGAGGCGGTCGCCGCGGTCCTCGACGCGGACTGGGTGGTCCTGGGGCCGGGCTCCTGGTTCTCCTCGGTGATTCCGCACCTGCTCGTCCCCGAACTGCTCGACGCCCTGACGGAGACCAAGGCCCGCCGGGTGCTCTCGCTCAACCTCGCGCCGCAGCCGGGAGAAACCGAGGGGTTCTCTCCGCAGCGTCATTTGGAGGTTTTGGGACGACACGCCCCTAAACTCGCGTTGGACGTGGTGCTGGCCGACGAGGCCGCCGTGCCCGACCGCGAATCCCTCGCCGACGCCGCCAAGCGGTTCGGCGCCGCGGTCGAGCTGGCGCCGGTCGCCCGCGCCGACGGGCTCCCGAAGCACGATCCGGAGCTGTTGGCCGCCGCGTACGACCGTATTTTTCGGATGCATGGAAGGATCGGCCCATGGCGATGACGGCAGCGGTGAAGGACGAGATCTCCCGGCTTCCCGTCACCCGGACCTGCTGCAGGAAGGCAGAGGTCTCGTCGATCCTGCGGTTCGCGGGCGGGCTGCACCTGGTGAGCGGCCGGATCGTGATCGAGGCGGAGCTGGACACCGCGATGGCGGCCCGGCGCCTCAAGCGCGACATCCTGGAGATCTTCGGGCACAGCTCGGAGCTGATCGTGATGGCCCCCGGCGGGCTGCGGCGCGGCTCCCGGTTCGTCGTCCGCGTGGTGGCGGGCGGCGACCAGCTGGCCCGGCAGACCGGTCTCGTCGACGGCCGCGGCCGGCCGATCCGGGGGCTGCCCCCGCAGGTCGTCTCCGGTGCCACCTGCGACGCCGAGGCGGCGTGGCGCGGTGCCTTCCTCGCCCACGGCTCGCTGACGGAGCCGGGACGCTCGTCCTCCCTGGAGGTCACCTGCCCCGGTCCGGAGGCCGCGCTCGCCCTGGTCGGCGCCGCGCGCCGGCTGAGCATCGCCGCGAAGGCCCGTGAGGTGCGCGGTGTGGACCGGGTCGTCGTCCGGGACGGGGACGCGATCGGCGCCCTGCTGACCCGGCTCGGCGCCCACGAGTCGGTGCTGGCCTGGGAGGAGCGGCGGATGCGCCGCGAGGTACGCGCCACCGCCAACCGCCTGGCCAACTTCGACGACGCCAACCTGCGCCGCTCGGCCCGCGCGGCCGTCGCCGCCGGGGCGCGGGTGCAGCGCGCGCTGGAGATCCTGGCGGACGAGGTGCCCGAGCACCTCGCCGCCGCGGGCCGGCTGCGGATGGAGCACAAGCAGGCATCCCTGGAGGAGCTGGGCGCGCTCGCCGACCCGCCGCTGACGAAGGACGCGGTCGCGGGCCGGATCCGCCGCCTGCTCGCCATGGCCGACAAGCGGGCCCAGGACCTGGGCATCCCCGGGACCGAGTCCAACCTCAGCGAGGAGCTCGACGACAGCCTCGTCGGCTAGGTCCGTCCCGCCCCTTCGGGCCGTCCGCCCCTCCGTCCCGCCCCTCCGGGCCGCCCGCCCGTGCCTGTCCGACCCTTCGGGCCGGGACATCGGACAACTCGCCGCTGCCGGTGCCTTTCTGAGGTACCGGCAGCGGCTTTTCGCCGCCTTCGCGCGACGCGCCGTACGCGCTCTTGACATGGCCATGGGCGCCCAAGAGCCTGTCGTCTGTTCATTTTCGTGGCAGACGACAGCAAGGGGGGCTTATGAGACGCAGAGCGGGATCGATCCTCGCCGCGGCTTCACTGCTGATGGCCGGACTGGCGATGGCACCCGTCGCCGGGGCGGAACCGAACGACCTCTCCCACGGCGCCGACGGCGAAGCCCTCTCCGTGTGGCGGGCCGAGATCCGCAAGGAGCAGGTGCCGCTGCTCCTCGAAGCGGGCACCGACGCCCACGAGCTGACCGAGCAGGTGCCGGAGAAGGGCTCCGCCACGCTGGAGCTCCAGCTCACCGAACGCCAGGCCGGACAGCTGAGGGCCAAGGGCGTCGAACTCGCCGAGCACACCCTCTCCGCCCGGGCCGAGCGGCGGGTGGCCGCCGCGGGCGACGGGGTCTTCCGCCCGTACGGGGGCGAGAACGGCCTCAAGCGGGAGATCCTGGCCACCGCCCAGGCCCACCCGGACCTCACCAAGGTCGTCTCCATCGGCAAGACGGTCAAGGGGCAGGACATCCTCGCCCTCAAGCTCAGCCGGGGCGCCAGGAAGACCAAGGACGGATCCCGTCCCGCCACGCTCTACATGTCCAACCAGCACGCCCGTGAGTGGATCACCCCCGAGATGACCCGGCGGCTGATGCACCACTACCTCGACGGCTACGGCAAGGACCCCCGGGTCACCAGGATCGTCGACACCACCGAACTGTGGTTCGTCCTCTCCGCCAACCCGGACGGCTACGACTACACCCACGCCGACCCCGCGAACCGCCAGTGGCGCAAGAACCTGCGCGACAACGACGGCGACGGACGCTTCGGGTCCGGCGACGGCGTCGACCTCAACCGCAACTTCGCCTACAAGTGGGGCTACGACAACGAGGGTTCGTCGCCCGATCCGGCCGACGAGACCTTCCGCGGCACCGGCCCGATGTCCGAGCCCGAGACGAAGGCGCTCGACGCCTTCCAGAAGCGCATCGGCTTCCGGTACGGGATCAACTACCACTCGGCCGCCCAGCTCCTGCTCTACGGCGTCGGCTGGCAGGTCGCCACCGACACCCCGGACGACATCGCCCTCAAGTCGCTCGCCGGCACCCCGCAGAAGTCGGCCGTCCCCGGCTACCGGCCGCAGGTCTCCTCCGAGCTCTACACCACCAACGGCGAGGCCGACGGACACGCGGCCAACGTCAACGGGATGCAGATGTTCACCCCGGAGATGTCGACCTGCGCCACCGCGGCGCGCGTCGACCCGAACGACGCCTGGGAGGCCGCCGACTGCGCCTCCGTCTTCACCTTCCCGGACGACGAGAAGCTGATCCAGGCGGAGTTCGCCAAGAACGTGCCCTTCGCGCTGGCCGTCGCCGAGACCGCCGCCCATCCCGATCGGCCCGTCTCCGTCACCGGCCTCGACGCCCCCGACTTCACCCCGAACGCCTTCGCCACCTCCTACGCCCGCGGCGGCGACCAGGAGGTCTCCGTCACCGCCCGCCGGTCCCTGAAGGGCAAGCAGCTCAGGTACCGCGTCAACGGCGGCCGCACCCACACCGAGGGACTGCGGGCCTGGAAGGGCGGCGAGACCTACGGCGGCGAGGACAACCTCTACTTCGACCAGTACCGGGCCGAGGTGGAGGGCGCCCGACCGGGCGACTCCGTCGAGGTCTGGTTCACGGCCCGCACCGGTGACGGGAAGGCGACCTCGTCCGCCCCGTTCACGTACAAGGTGGCCGAGCGCCCCCGCGGTGACGTCCTCGTCCTCGCCGAGGAGGGCGGCACGGCCGCCGCGCGGCACACCGCCGCC
Organism: Streptomyces sp. NPDC048338; assembly: GCF_043201055.1. NCBI lineage: Bacteria > Bacillati > Actinomycetota > Actinomycetes > Kitasatosporales > Streptomycetaceae > Streptomyces > Streptomyces sp. NPDC048338. The sequence goes on along the minus strand of NZ_JBICYQ010000001.1, from coordinate 147,060 downwards.
TACGTGAAGGCGCTCGCCGACAACGGCCACCGCGCCGCCGTCTGGGACGTCGCCACCCAGGGCGCGCCCCACCCGCTCGGCGTGCTGAGCCACTTCCGCACGGTCGTCTGGTACACCGGCGCCGAGCAGCCGTCCGGACCGAGCATGCTCGCCGTGCGCGACTACCTCAACGAGGGCGGCAAGCTGATCGACGCGGGCGAGAAGTCCGGCGGGTTCGTCGACATCGGCCGCGCCGAGTCCAACGACTTCGCCCAGTACTACCTCGGCGCCTACCACCGCGCCGGGCTGCAGAGCCCGCCCGCCTTCGCCGGATCCGGCGGATTCGGGGGGACCCGGGCGACGCTCGGCGCCACCGCGGACAACCCGCTGGACAACGCCGGGGCGTACACCGTCACCTCGGACACGCTGAAGCCGGCGCAGTTCCCGCAGTTCCGCAGCTCCTCCGCGGGCGACTACCCGGGCATCCGCACCCCCTTCGAGCCCTACGAGGGCGGGTACTTCGCCGCCGCGCGCCACTCCGACGACACCTGGACCCGGCTCGGCCGGACCGTCGACCTCACCGGCGTCACGGCCGCCGCCGCGCCGGCCATGCGGTTCCAGGTCAGCTACGACACCGAGAGGGGCTACGACAACCTCGTCGTCGAGGCGCACACCGTGGGCCAGGACGACTGGACGACGCTGCCCGACGCCAACGGCGGCACGTCCGACGCCGCCCCGGCCGACTGCGGCGAGGGCTACTACGTGGCCGGCCACCCCTTCCTCGGCCACTACCTGACCGTGGGCGAGGACGGCTGCAGCACCACCGGAACCACCGGTTCCTGGCACGCCTTCACCGGCCCGTCCAACGGCTGGCGGCAGGCGTCGGTCGACCTGAGCGCCTACGCGGGCAAGCAGGTCGAGCTCTCGATCTCCTACATCTCCGACCCGGGCACGGGCGAGATGGGCGCCTTCGTCGACGACACCGCGCTCGTCGTCGGCGGCACGCCGAGCGGCGGCGAAGGGTTCGAGACGGCGCTGGGCGCCTGGTCCGTGGCGGGCCCGCCGGCCGGCAGCCCCGGGAACGGCACCGACTGGGCGCGCTCGACAGGGCTCTTCCACTCCCAGGCGGCCGTCACCACGCGTGACACCGTGCTCCTCGGCTTCGGTCTGGAGCACGTGGGGAGCGCGGCGGAGCGCAAGCAGATCATCGGAAAGGCGCTCGGGTCCCTGCGCCGCTGACCGGGATACATCGGGTCATACGACCCCGGGCGGCCCGTACCCGTGAGTAGGTGCGGGCCCCCGCCGTTCCCTTATGAGCGGCGGTGCGCTCAATGTCACCCCCCGCCTTTCGGGGGGGTAGGGTCGTAAGCGGTCGGGGACATCCCAAATAAAACTCGCCGGCGTCGAAAACCGGCGTACCAACGAGGAGATCGGTTTCGTGACGATCCGCGTAGGCATCAACGGCTTTGGCCGCATCGGTCGTAACTACTTCCGCGCGCTGCTGGAGCAGGGTGCTGACATCGAGATCGTGGCTGTCAACGATCTGGGTGACACCGCGACCACCGCGCATCTGCTGAAGTACGACACCATCCTGGGCCGCCTCAAGGCAGAGGTCACCCACACCGCCGACACCATCACGGTCGACGGCCACACCATCAAGGTGCTCTCCGAGCGCAACCCGGCCGACATCCCCTGGGGTCAGCTGGGCGTCGACATCGTCATCGAGTCGACCGGCATCTTCACCAAGAAGGCCGACGCCGAGAAGCACATCGCCGGCGGCGCGAAGAAGGTCCTCATCTCGGCTCCGGCCAAGGACGAGGACATCACGATCGTCATGGGCGTCAACCAGGACAAGTACGACCCGGCGCAGCACCACGTCATCTCCAACGCCTCCTGCACCACCAACTGCGTGGCGCCGATGGCCAAGGTCCTGGACGAGAACTTCGGCATCGTCAAGGGCCTGATGACGACGGTCCACGCGTACACCAACGACCAGCGCATCCTGGACTTCCCGCACTCCGACCTGCGCCGCGCCCGCGCCGCCGCGGAGAACATCATCCCGACCACGACCGGTGCCGCGAAGGCCACCGCCCTGGTCCTCCCGCAGCTCAAGGGCAAGCTGGACGGCATCGCCATGCGCGTCCCGGTCCCCACCGGCTCCGCCACCGACCTGGTCGTGACCCTCCAGCGCGAGGTCACCAAGGACGAGGTCAACGCCGCCTTCAAGAAGGCCGCCGACGACGGCGACCTCAAGGGCATCCTGTACTACACCGAGGACCAGATCGTGTCCTCGGACATCGTCAGCGACCCGGCCTCCTGCACCTTCGACTCCTCCCTGACCATGGTCCAGGAGGGCAACACGGTGAAGATCCTCGGCTGGTACGACAACGAGTGGGGCTACTCCAACCGCCTCGTCGACCTCACCGTCTTCGTCGGCGGCCAGCTCTGATCCCCAGGGCAGCCACCCCTTGATGTGAGCGCAGGGCTCGGACAGCGTAACGTCGCGCTGTGCGAGCCCTGTGTCGTGTGCTCCACCGCGTTCCAAGGAGTCAGTACAAGATGAAGACGATCGACGAGCTTCTCGCCGAAGGCGTCGCCGGCAAGCGGGTATTCGTCCGCGCCGACCTCAACGTGCCGCTCGACGGCACCACCATCACCGACGACGGCCGCATCCGCGCCGTCCTCCCCACGATCAAGGCGCTCGCCGGTGCCGGCGCCCGCGTCGTGGTGGCCTCGCACCTCGGCCGGCCCAAGGGCGCCCCGGACCCGGCGTTCTCGCTCGCTCCGGCCGCCGCCCGTCTGGGTGAACTCCTCGGTGCCGACGTCGCGTTCGCGACCGACACGGTCGGCGAGTCCGCCACCGCCACCGTCGGGGGCCTCGCCGACGGCGGGGTCGCCGTGCTGGAGAACCTCCGGTTCAACGCCGGCGAGACCTCCAAGGACGACGCCGAGCGCGGCGCGTTCGCCGACCGGCTGGCCGCCCTCGCCGACGTCTACGTCGGTGACGGCTTCGGCGCCGTGCACCGCAAGCACGCCTCGGTCTTCGACCTCCCGGCCCGCCTGCCGCACGCCGCGGGCTACCTCATCGCCACCGAGGTCGGCGTCCTGAAGAAGCTCACCTCCGAGGTCAAGCGGCCGTACGTGGTCGTCCTCGGTGGTGCCAAGGTCTCCGACAAGCTCGCCGTCATCGACGAGCTGCTCGGCAAGGCCGACCGCCTGCTGATCGGCGGCGGCATGGCGTACACCTTCCTCTACGCCAAGGGCTACGAGGTGGGCATCTCGCTGCTCCAGAAGGACCAGGTCGAGGTCGTCAAGGAGTACATGAAGCGCGCCGAGGACAACGGCGTCGAGCTCGTGCTCCCGGTCGACGTGCTGGTCTCCACGGAGTTCCCCGACCTGAAGACCAAGGCCCCGGCCGACTTCGAGGTCGTCGACGCCGACAAGATCCCGTCCACGAAGGAGGGCCTCGACATCGGCCCGAGGACGCGCGAGCTCTACGCGTCCAGGATCGCCGACGCCGAGACCGTCTTCTGGAACGGCCCGCTCGGTGTCTTCGAGCACCCCGACTACGCCGGTGGCACCGCCGCCGTCGCCCAGGCCCTCGTCGACAGCAGCGCCTACACCGTCGTCGGCGGTGGCGACAGCGCCGCCGCGGTCCGGATCCTGGGCTTCGACGAGAACGCCTTCGGCCACATTTCGACCGGCGGCGGCGCCTCCCTCGAATACCTCGAGGGCAAGACGCTCCCCGGCCTCGCCGCACTGGAGGACTGAGAAAAAGTGAGTTCGCGTACCCCGCTGATGGCGGGCAACTGGAAGATGAACCTCAACCACCTCGAGGCCATCGCACACGTCCAGAAGCTCGCCTTCGCCCTCACCGAGAAGGACTACGACGCCGTCGAGGTCGCGGTCCTGCCGCCCTTCACCGACCTGCGGTCCGTCCAGACCCTGGTCGACGGCGACAAGCTCAAGATCAAGTACGGCGCCCAGGACATCTCGGCGCAGGACTCCGGCGCCTACACCGGTGAGATCTCGGGCCTGATGCTGTCCAAGCTGAAGTGCGCCTACGTCGCCGTGGGCCACTCCGAGCGCCGGCAGTACCACGCCGAGTCCGACGAGGTCTGCAACGCCAAGGTCAAGGCCGCCTTCAAGCACGGGCTGACCCCGATCCTGTGCGTCGGCGAGGGCCTGGACGTCCGCAAGGCGGGCGAGCAGGTCCCCCACACGCTGCGCCAGATCGACGGCGGCCTGAAGGACGTCCCGGCCGAGCAGGCCGAGTCCATCGTGATCGCCTACGAGCCGGTGTGGGCCATCGGCACCGGTGAGGTGGCCACCCCCGAGGACGCGCAGGAGGTCTGCGGCGCGATCCGGGGCCGTCTCGCGGAGCTGTACTCCCAGGAGCTGGCCGACAAGGTCCGCATCCAGTACGGCGGCTCGGTGAAGGCCGGCAACGTCGCCGCGATCATGGCGCAGCCGGACGTCGACGGCGCCCTGGTCGGCGGCGCCGCGCTGGACGCCGACGAGTTCGTCAAGATCGTCCGCTTCCGCGACCAGTGAGTATGCCGTAGCGACGATCCGTCGTACCCTTGCGGGGGCCGAGCAGGCGTGCAGCGCCTGTCGGCCCCCGTAGTTCGTCTCCGTCCGGGAATTGCCAGGAAGTAGGGTCCAGCCGTGGTTATGGGGTTCTCGATCGCCCTGATCGTCTTCAGCGCGCTGCTGATGCTGCTCGTGCTGATGCACAAGGGGAAGGGCGGCGGCCTCTCCGACATGTTCGGCGGCGGCATGCAGTCGTCCGTCGGTGGTTCCTCGGTCGCCGAGCGCAACCTGGACCGGATCACCGTGGTGGTCGGTCTGCTGTGGTTCGCGTGCATTGTCGTACTCGCCCTGCTGATGAAGGCGAATGCCTGAGGGGCGGACTTTGTAACTCCAATCACTGGACGCGCGTTGGGCCTTACGTAGACTGGGGCATCTTCGAGCACCATCACGCAGGGAGTTACGACCGTGGCAAGTGGCAACGCGATCCGGGGAAGCCGGGTCGGAGCGGGGCCGATGGGGGAGGCCGAGCGGGGCGAGTCGGCACCGCGCCTCCGCATCTCCTTCTGGTGCTCGAACGGGCACGAGACGCAGCCGAGCTTCGCCAGTGACGCGCAGGTCCCGGACACGTGGGACTGCCCGCGCTGCGGATTCCCGGCAGGTCAGGACCGGGACAACCCGCCGGACCCGCCCCGCACCGAGCCGTACAAGACGCACCTCGCGTACGTGCGTGAGCGGCGCAGCGACGCCGACGGCGAGGCGATCCTCGCCGAGGCGCTCGCCAAACTGCGCGGCGAGATCTGAGCCTGGTGTGACGGTGTGACGAACGGGCCCTGCCCGCGAACTCGGTTCGCGGGCAGGGCCCGTTCGTCTGTTTTCGGCCGAATCAGCGGTGTTTTCCGGCGATATGCGCGGTCAGTGCCAGTGCGGCCGTCGCCCGCGGATAGGTCAGCTGCGCCACGCGCGCGTAGAGGCAGTCCAGGATCAGCAGCACCGAGTGCCGCGTCCCGAAGCCGCCGTGCCGGAAGCCGGTCTCGGCCGAGGTCGAGGTGAGGTGGACGTCCGCGGCCCGGGCGACGGGGGAGCGGGGGTCGCCGGTCACCGCGATCGTGGCGGCGCCCCGCTCGGCGGCCAGGCGCAGCGGCCCGAGGACCTCGCGGGTGGCCCCCGAGTGGGAGAGTGCGACGACCGCGTCCGCGGAGGTCAGGAGCGCGGCCGAGGTCTCCGCCGCGTGGACCTCCGTCCAGCTCCGGGCGTCGAGGCCGATGCCGAAGAGCCGGGCCTCGGTCTCCAGGGCCACCACGCCGGAGGCGCCCACGCCGTAGACGTCCGTCCGGCGGGCCTCGGCGACGGCCCGGGCGGCCCGTTCCAGTGCGTCGGGATCCAGCGACTCCGCGGTCCGGCGGAGCGCCTGGAGGTCGGCCCGCACGACGGCGGCGACCACCTGATCGAGCGGATCGTCCGGCCCGATGTCCGGGCCGAGGGGGCGCTCCTCCCCGCTCCGGTCGTGCTCGCCCTGCTCCTGGGCCAGGGCGAGCAGCAGCCCCTGGTACGAGTCCAGGCCGAGGGTCTGGCAGAAGCGGGTCACGGTGGCCTGCGAGGTCCGCGTGCGCCGGCCCAGCTCGGCCGCGGAGACGGCGGCCACGCGGCGCGGGTCGTCGAGCACCCAGGCGCCGACCTTCCGCAGCGACTCCGACATCCGGGGCAGCTCGGAGCGGATCAGTGCGGTGATCATGGCGGCCTCACTCCGGTCCGGCGCTGTGCGGGGTCTTGTCGCGGCGTGAATCTATCAACCACCATGCGGGCTGATGAACGAATCCGGGATTCAGACGGAGGCGGGGCTCGTCGTCGGCATCGACGCGGGCGGGACGCGGATCAGGGCCCGGCTCGCCGACGCGGCGACCGGGACGGTGCTCTCGGAGGGGGCGGCGGGCCCCGGCAACGCGCTCAGCGTCGCCCCGGACGCCCTCGTCCGGAACCTGGCCCTGGCCCTGGCCGGCGCCGTCCCCGCGGGGCGGGGCGGCGAGGTCGCTGCCGTGGTGGCCGGATTCGCGGGCGGCGGTCCCGGTGGAGGCCACGAGAACGCGCGGTCGGCCCTGGCCGGCGCGCTGGCGGCGGCCGGGGTGACGCCGTCGCGGATCGCGGTCCAGGGGGACGCGGAGGTCGCCTTCGCCGCGGGGCCCGGAACCCCGTCCGACGGGCTCGTCCTCATCGCCGGGACGGGAGCCGCGGGCGCGCGCGTGGAGCGGCGGCGGGCCGTGCGGGTGGCGGACGGCGACGGCTGGCTGCTCGGTGACGGGGGCAGCGGCTTCTGGCTGGGGCGTGAGGCGCTGGGGGCCGTACTGCGGTCGCTCGACGGCCGGGGTCCGGACACGGCGCTGGCCGGACCGGTGGGGGAGGTGTGCGGCGGCGCGAGCCGGGAGGCCCTCGTCGGGTACGCGTACGCGGGCCATCCCGTCCGGCTCGCGGCGCTGAGCCCGCTCGTGGTCGATGCCGCGGACGGCGGGGACGAGGTGGCCCGGACGCTCCTCGACCGCGCCGCGGACGAACTGGCCGCCACCGTAGCGGCGTTGGCGCCCCGTCCGGCCGAGCTCCTGGTGGTCACGGGCGGACTGATCGGTCCGGGCGGTCCCCTGCTGCGCCGGCTGACCGCGCGCGTCGCCGTCCGGGGGCTCGTCCCCTCCCCGGTCTCCGACGGGGTCGCCGGCGCGGTGTCCCTGGCGCGACTGCTGCTGCGCTGAGCGCCGGGCGCGGTGCGGGCGGGGCCGCGGGTGCCCCCGCGGGCTACGGCCGCCCCCCCGGTCGCCGGCCGTGCGTACGGCGGCCCGCTCCCGGCGGGGTGGCCGCGGGCCTCCCTCATGGCCCCCTTGACGCACCACGGGGGGCGCTGGTTCATTGATTCGGCCCGCTCGCCACTACTCGGTTCACTGAACCACGGAGGCTCGTGCCATGACCCAACCCTCCCTCGGCGCCGCCCTGTTCGCCGACCACGCGCGCACCGCCGTCGAGCGGGCCGTCGCCGCCAACAAGGACTCCGTCCTCGCCACCGCACGCCTCTTCGCCGACTGCGTCGCCGCCGACGGGGTGATCCACGCCTTCGGCACCGGGCACTCCCAGGCCGCCGCCCTGGAGATCGCGGGCCGCGCGGGAGGGCTCGTCCCCACCAGCCGGATCGCCCTCGCCGACCTCGTCCTGCGCGGCGGCGAGGACCCGTCCGTCCTGGCGGACCCCCTCCTGGAGCGGTCCCCGGGCCTCGCCGACCGGCTCTACGCCCTGGCCACCCCGCGCCCGCAGGACCTGTTCGTGATCATCTCCAACTCGGGCGTCAACAACTCGATCGTCGACCTCGCCCTGAAGGTGACCGGAGCCGGCCACCCGCTGGTCGCCCTCACCTCCCTGGAGCACACCCACGCGGTCCCCGCCCTCCACCCGAGCGGCCGGCGACTCGCCGACCTGGCCGACGCCGTCCTCGACAACTGCGCCCCCACCGGCGACGCCCTGCTGCCGCTCCCCGACGGCGGCGCGCTCTGCGGCATCTCCACCCTCACCTCCTCCCTCCTGGTGCAGGCCGTCGTCGCCGAGGCGGTCGCCCTGCTCCTCGCCGAGGGCCACCAGCCACCGGTCTACGTCTCGGCCAACCTGCCGGGCGGCCACGAGCGCAACGCCGTCCTGGAGGCCCGCTACGCGGGACGGCTGCACCGCGGCGGCCACTGACACCGGCACTCCGGCACCACGGCGTCGGCGTCCCGGCGGCGGCACGCGGCGGACTTCGGCCGGAAGTCCGCCGTACGACGGCGTGGGCACGCCGCCTCCGTCGCCTCGTCGGCCGTCCCGATCAATTAGGTTGGACGGGCAGCGGGGCAGCAGAGCAAGAGAAGAAGTGGGCGATGTCCGAGATGAAGACCGAAGGCCGTACCAGGCTCAACCAGACGCCGGAGTGGGCCGCCCTCGGCAAGCACCGTGAGCAGCTGGGCGACACCCATCTGCGCGACCTGTTCGCGGCCGACCCCGAGCGCGGGGGCGCGTACACCCTGCGGGTCGGCGACCTGTATCTGGACTACTCGAAGAACCTGGTGACCGACGAGACGCTCGCGCTGCTGCGCGAGTTGGCCGTCGCGACGGGGGTCGCCGAGCTCCGCGACGCCATGTTCCGCGGCGAGAAGATCAACACCACCGAGGACCGTGCCGTCCTGCACACCGCGCTGCGCGCCCCGCGTGGAGCCGTGATCGAGGTCGACGGCGAGAACGTCGTCCCCGACGTGCACGCCGTACTGGACAAGATGGCCGCGTTCGCCGACAAGGTGCGGGCGGGCGAGTGGACCGGCCACACCGGCCGGCCGATCAGGAACGTCGTCAACATCGGCATCGGCGGCTCCGACCTCGGCCCCGCCATGGCCTACGAGGTCCTGCGCTCCTTCACCCAGCGGGACCTGACCTTCCGTTTCGTCTCGAACGTCGACGGCGCCGACCTCCACGAGGCCGTCCGCGACCTCGACCCGGCCGAGACGCTCTTCATCGTCGCCTCGAAGACCTTCACCACGATCGAGACGATCACCAACGCGACCTCCGCCAGGGACTGGCTGCTCACCGGCCTGCAGGCCGGTCAGGAGGCCGTCGCACGCCACTTCGTGGCCCTGTCGACCAATGCCGGGAAGGTCGAGGACTTCGGCATCGACACGGCCAACATGTTCGAGTTCTGGGACTGGGTCGGCGGACGCTACTCGTACGACTCGGCCATCGGCCTGTCTCTGATGATCGCCATCGGCCCGGACCGCTTCCGCGAGATGCTCGACGGCTTCCACCTCGTCGACGAGCACTTCCGCACCGCCCCCGCCGAGGAGAACGTACCGCTGCTGCTCGGCCTCCTCGGGGTCTGGTACGGCGCCTTCTTCGACGCCCAGTCGCACGCCGTCCTGCCCTACTCGCACTACCTGTCGAAGTTCACCGCGTACCTCCAGCAGCTCGACATGGAGTCCAACGGGAAGTCCGTGGACCGCGACGGCCGGCCGGTCGACTGGCAGACGGGTCCGGTGGTCTGGGGCACCCCCGGCACCAACGGGCAGCACGCGTACTACCAGTTGATCCACCAGGGCACCAAGGTCATCCCGGCCGACTTCATCGGCTTCGCGGAGCCCGTCGCCGACCTGCTGCCGGGTCTCGTCGCCCAGCACGACCTGCTGATGGCCAACTTCTTCGCCCAGACCCAGGCGCTGGCCTTCGGCAGGACACCCGAGGAGGTCAGGGCCGAGGGCGTGCCCGAGGAGCTGGTGCCGCACAAGACCTTCCGCGGCAACCACCCCACGACCACCGTCCTGGCGACGGCGCTCACCCCCTCCGTCCTCGGCCAGCTCATCGCGCTGTACGAGCACAAGGTGTTCGTCCAGGGCGCGGTCTGGAACATCGACTCCTTCGACCAGTGGGGCGTCGAGCTCGGCAAGGTCCTCGCCAAGCGGATCGAGCCGGTGCTGACCGAGGGCGAGGGCGGCGAGCAGCTCGACGGCTCCACCGCCGCGCTCGTCGCCGCCTACCGGTCGCTGCGCGGCCGGTAGTCCGATGACGACGGGGGAGGACGCGGTGCCCGGCGCGATACGGCTGCGGCCGCCACGCAACACCCTGAACCGGCGTGCCGTCACCTGGTGGCGCACCCAGTGGCTCCTGACGACCGCCGCGCCCGTGGCGGTCCTGGTGGTCCTGGCCGCCCTGATCGGGCCCGCCCGGCCCTGGCTCCTGCTCGGTGCCGGGATCCTGGCGGTGCTCGGGCTGGCGGGCACCGCGTTCTTCCCCCGCTGGTGGTTCGCGGTCCACCGCTGGGAGGTCACCGACGACGCCGTCTACGTCCGTACGGGGGCCTTCCGGCAGGAATGGCGGATCGCGCCCATGTCCCGGATCCAGACCGTCGACACCGTGCGCGGGCCGCTGGAGCAGGTGTTCCGGCTCGCCACGGTGACGGTGACCACCGCCTCCGCCAAGGGCGCGCTGCGGATCGAGGGGCTCGACCACGAGCTCGCGGCCGAGCTCGGCGAACGCCTCACCCGGATCACCCGGGACACCCCCGGGGACGCCACGTGACCGCGCTCGACGAGGGCGTCGGCCAGGACACCGAACCGGACGGCACCGAATGGCGGCGGCTGGACCGCCGCACGGTCCTGGTGACCGCCGCCGTCGTCGCCGGCGTCACCGCCGGCGGCGCGCTGCCGGCCGTACTCGGCCTGGCCGCCTCCATGCCGCTGTGGCGGGCGGTCGGCTGGGTCCTGGCCGGCGGCGCGCTGCTCGTCGCCGGCGGCTCGGCCGCCGACTACGTCCGCTGGCGCCGCACCCGCTACCGCATCGGCGTCGAGCGCGCCGAACTCCACTCCGGGCTCCTGCTGGTCAAGCGGCGCTCGCTGGCCCGCGAACGCATCCGCACCGTCGACCTCACCGCCCACCCGCTGCTGCGGGTCCTCGGCCTCGTCCAGGTCCGCATCGGCACCGGGGAGAGCACCACGGGCGGCGATTCCACCCTCGAACTCGACCCGGTCACCCGGGCCGAGGGCGAACGGCTCCGCCGCGAACTCCTCGCCCACACCGTCCGGGCCGCCGCCGACCACCGCCACGACGGCACACTGGCCACCCTCGACCCGCGCTGGATCCGCTACGCGCCGGTCTCCTTCGTCGCCCCGCTCCTCGGCGTCGCCGCCGCCGGCGCACTGATGCAGGTCAGCGAGTGGTTCGGTGCCCAGGCCGAGCTCATCGAGTGGATAGGGCGTCGCTTCCGGGACACCCCGATCGCCTGGACACTCGTCGTGCTCGTCCTGCTCGCCACCCTCGCCGGCACGATCGGCGCACTCGGCCTGTGGATCGAGATGTGGTGGAACCACCGGCTGGAGCGCGAGCCGGGAGGCACCCTGCGGGTGCGCCGCGGGCTGTTGACCACCCGCTCGATCTCCATCGAGGAGCGGCGCCTGCGCGGCGTCGAGCTGGTCGAACCGCTCGGCGTACGGATGTGCCGCGCCGCACGCGTCGACGCCGTCGCCACCGGCCTCGCCCACGACGACGAGGACCGGCACGCCGAGCACAAGACCCTGCTGCCGCCCGCGCCCCGGGCGGTCGCCGACCGGGTCGCGGCGCAGGTGCTGAAGGAGCCCGACGCCCCCACCGGCCGGCCGCTCACCCCGCACCCGCGGGCCGCCCGCACCCGGCGGCTGCGCCGGGCCCTGTGGGGGGCGCTCGTCCCGGCCGCCGTCCTGGGGTTGCCCGGCGTGCTCGGCGGGCCGCCCGCCGACGTGCTGCCGTACGTCGCCGGGGCCTGGCTGCTCGTGGCGCTCCCGGTGGGCGTGCTGCTCGCGCTCGACGCCTACCGCAGTCTCGGACACGGCATCAGCGGGGCCTACCTGGTGACCCGTTCGGGCGCCCTGCGCCGCGGTACCGTCGCCCTTCAGTGCGGCGGTGTCATCGGCTGGACGGTGCGGCAGACGTACTTCCAGCGGCGTGCGGGCCTCCTCACCGTGACCGCCACGACCGCGGCGGGCGACGGGGCCTACGCCGTGATCGACGCCGACGAGAGCGAGGGGCTCGCCTTCGCCGCCGAGGCGGTCCCGGGCCTCCTCGCCCCGTTCCTGGAGCCCGTGCCGACGACGAAGGCCCGGCCCACCGAGGGGTGGACCGGGCCTTCCTGAGTCGCCGTCAGGCCGAGGCCGGCGGGTACAGGTCGCGCGGAAGCTCCGAGGCCGCCGCGGCGTCGAGCAGCCACAGGGTGCGTGAACGCCCGTAGGCGCCCGCCGCCGGGGCCTGGACCTCGCCCGCCCCCGACAGCGCCATGGCCGCCGCCTTCGCCTTGTCCTCGCCCGCCGCGAGCAGCCAGACCTCCCGCGCGGCGCGGATCGCCGGCAGGGTCAGCGAGACCCGGACCGGCGGCGGCTTCGGGGCGCCCCGCACACCGACGACCGTCCGCTCGGTCTCGCGCACCGCCGGAAGCTCCGGGAACAGCGAGGCCACATGGGTGTCCGGACCGACGCCCAGCATCAGCACGTCGAAGGCCGGGACGGCGACGGGCGCGCCGCCCTCCGCGGGCCGGTAGTGCTCCGGACCCGCCGCCGCGGCCAGTTCGGCCGCGTACGCCTCGGCGGCGGCGTCGACGTCGCCGCCGGACGGACCGTCCGAGGCCGGCATCGCGTGCACCCGGGCCGGATCCAGCGGTACGGCGTCCAGCAGGGCCTCGCGGGCCTGCGTGACGTTCCGGTCGGGATGACCGTCCGGCAGGAACCGCTCGTCGCCCCACCACAGGTCGAGCCGCGACCAGTCCACCGCGTCCCGGGCGGGCGCCGTGCCGAGGGCCGCGAGCAGCCCGTTGCCGTTGCGCCCACCCGTCAGGACCACGGACGCCGAGCCGCGCGCGGCCTGCGCGTCCACGATCCGGGTGATCAGCCGGGCCGCCGCGGCCTGGGCCATCAGCTCCTTGTCCCGGTGGACCACCAGCTGCGGAGCGCTCACTTGGCCGCCGCCTTCTTGGCCGGTGCCTTCTTCGCCGCGGGCGCCGGAGCCGGATCCGCGGCGTCCTCCGGGTCCTGGGCGGGAGCGGTCTTGCCGGCCACCTCGTCCAGCCGGTCGACCCCGTAGCGCAGCGCCGAGGCGTACGTGTCGTCCGGGTCGAGGCGCCGCAGCTCCTCCGCGATCAGCTCGGCGGTCTCGCGGCGCTTGAGCGCCACGGCACGGTCCGGCTGCCCCTGGATGGAGAGCGTCGCCAGCGAGCCGTCGGGCCGGTCGAGCACGATCGGACCGCGGCTGGTCGCCAGCCGTACGGAGGTGAGACCGGGACCCGCCGACGCGGACCGGCGCACCGGGACCTTCAGCCGGTCCGCCAGCCACATGGCCAGCAGCTCGACGCTCGGGTTGTACTCCTCGCCCTCCACCTCGGCCGAGGTGACCTCGCAGGCGACCTGGTCGAGCGCGGCGGCCAGCATCGAACGCCACGGGGTGATCCGGGTCCACGCGAGGTCGGTGTCGCCCGGGGTGTAGGTCTCCGCGCGCCCGGTCAGCTCGTGGATCGGCTGCTCGGCGGCGTAGGTGTCGGTGACCCGGCGCTGGGCGAGGGCGCCCAGCGGGTCGTTCGCCGGGTCGGCCGGCGCGTTGACCGCCCACCAGACGACGACGGGAGCGTCCGGCAGCAGCAGCGGCAGGACCACCGACTGGGCGTGGTCGACGACCTCGCCGTACAGCCGCAGGACAACCGTTTCGCCGGTGCTGGCGTCGGCGCCGAGGCGGACCTCGGCGTCGAGTCGCGCCTTGGCCCGGTCGCGCGGCGAGCGCGAGACCCGCTTGATGACCACCAGCGTCCGCGAGGGGTGTTCGCGGGACGCGTCGTTGGCTGCCTTCAACGCGTCGTAGGCGTTCTCCTCGTCGGTGACGATGACGAGGGTGAGCACCATGCCGACAGCCGGCGTGCCGATGGCCCGCCGCCCGAGCACCAGCGCCTTGTTGATCTTGCTGGACGTGGTGTCCGTCAGGTCGGTCTTCATGGCCGCCGCCAGCTCCGTCCGTCTCGTGCGAGCATTTCGTCCGCCTCGACCGGACCCCAGGTCCCGGACTGGTACTGCGCGGGCTTGCCGTGCTTGTCCCAGTACTGCTCGATCGGGTCGAGGATCTTCCAGGACAGCTCGACCTCCTCGAGCCGCGGGAACAGGTTCGAGTCGCCGAGCAGGACGTCGAGGATCAGCCGCTCGTACGCCTCGGGGCTGGACTCCGTGAAGGACTCGCCGTAGGCGAAGTCCATCGACACGTCCCGGACCTCCATCGAGGTGCCCGGCACCTTGGAGCCGAACCGCATGGTCACGCCCTCGTCCGGCTGGACCCGGATGACCAGGGCGTTCTGGCCCAGCTCCTCCGTCGCGGTCTGGTCGAAGGGGGAGTGCGGGGCGCGCTGGAAGACGACCGCGATCTCGGTGACGCGGCGGCCGAGGCGCTTGCCGGTCCGGAGATAGAAGGGGACGCCCGCCCAGCGGCGGTTGTCGATCTCCAGCTTGATGGCCGCGAAGGTGTCGGTCTTCGACTTGGGGTCGATGCCGTCCTCCTGGAGGTAGCCGACGGCCTGCGCGCCGCCCTGCCACCCGGCCGCGTACTGGCCGCGCACGGTGCTGGCGCCCAGGTCCTTCGGCAGCCGCACCGCGCCGAGCACCTTGGTCTTCTCGGCCGCGAGCGCGTCCGGGTCGAAGGCGGCGGGCTCCTCCATCGCGGTCAGCGCGAGAAGCTGGAGCAGGTGGTTCTGGATGACGTCACGGGCGGCGCCGATGCCGTCGTAGTAGCCGGCCCGGCCCCCGATGCCGATGTCCTCGGCCATGGTGATCTGGACGTGGTCGACGTAGGACCGGTTCCAGATCGGCTCGAAGAGGGTGTTGGCGAAGCGGAGCGCCAGGATGTTCTGGACGGTCTCCTTGCCGAGGTAGTGGTCGATCCGGAAGACCTCGTTCGGCGGGAAGACCTCGTGGACGACCTCGTTGAGCTCCTTGGCGGAGGCCAGGTCGTGCCCGAACGGCTTCTCGATGACCGCGCGGCGCCAGGAGCCGTCCTTCTGGTCGGCCAGACCGTGCTTCTTCAGCTGCTGGACGACCTGGGGGAAGAACTTCGGCGGCACGGACAGGTAGAAGGCGAAGTTGCCTCCGGTGCCCTGCGCCTTGTCCAGCTCCTCGATGGTGGTCTTCAGCTGGTCGAAGGCGTCGTCGTCGTCGAAGTCGCCCTGGACGAAGCGCATCCCCTGGATCAGCTGCTGCCACACCTCCTCGCGGAACGGTGTGCGCGCGTGCTGCTCGACGGCGTCGTGGACCTCCTGCGCGAAGTCCTCGTCCTGCCACTCCCGGCGGGCGAAGCCGATCAGCGAGAAGCCCGGCGGCAGCAGGCCGCGGTTGGCGAGGTCGTAGACGGCAGGCATCAGCTTCTTACGGGACAAATCGCCCGTGACGCCGAAGATCACCAGACCCGACGGCCCCGCGATGCGCGGGAGCCGTCGGTCTGCGGCGTCACGGAGCGGGTTGGCTCCGTGGACTGCGCTCAAGGTGTTACGCCTCCGAAGGTGCGAGGCGCTGGAGCTCCGCCTCGGTGGACTTGAGCAGGTCGTTCCAGGACGCCTCGAACTTCTCGACGCCCTCGTCTTCCAGCAGCTGTACCACGTCGTCGTACGAGATGCCGAGCTTCTCGACGGCGTCCAGCTCGCCACGGGACTGCTCGTAGGTGCCGCGCACGGTGTCGCCGGCGACCTCGCCGTGGTCGGCGGTGGCCTCCATCGTGGCCTCCGGCATGGTGTTCACCGTGCCGGGCGCGACCAGGTCCACCACGTACAGGGTGTCCTTGTACGCGGGGTCCTTGACGCCGGTCGAGGCCCACAGCGGACGCTGCTTGTTGCCCTGGGCCTTGTCCAGCGCGGCCCAGCGCTCGGAGGAGAAGACCTCCTCGTACGCCTCGTAGGCCAGACGGGCGTTGGCGAGCGCCGCCTTGCCCTTGAGGGAGGCCGCCTCGTCCGTGCCGATGGCGTCCAGGCGCTTGTCGATCTCCGAGTCCACCCGGGAGACGAAGAACGACGCCACGGAGTGGATCTTGGAGAGGTCCAGGCCGCGCTCGCGGGCCTTCTCCAGACCGGCCAGGTAGGCGTCCATGACCGCGCGGTAGCGCTCCAGCGAGAAGATCAGCGTCACGTTCACGCTGATGCCGAGGCCGATGACCTCGGTGATCGCCGGCAGACCCGCCTTGGTGGCCGGGATCTTGATGAGCGTGTTCGGGCGGTCCACGAGCCAGGCCAGCTGCTTGGCCTCGGCGATCGTGGCCGTGGTGTGGTGGGCCAGCCGGGGGTCGACCTCGATGGACACCCGGCCGTCCTGACCGTCGGTGGCGTCGAAGACCGGCCGCAGGATGTCGGCGGCGTCCCTCACGTCAGCCGTCGTGATCATGCGGATCGCCTCGTCCACGGTCACCTTGCGGGACGCCAGGTCGGCGAGCTGCTGCTCGTACCCGTCGCCCGAGGAGATGGCCTTCTGGAAGATGGACGGGTTCGTGGTGACACCGACCACGTGCTGCTGGTCGATGAGCTCGGCCAGGTTGCCGGACGTGATCCGCTTGCGCGAGAGGTCGTCCAGCCAGATCGCGACGCCTTCGTCGGAGAGGCGCTTGAGTGCGTCTGTCATGAGAGTTGCATCTCCATTAAGTCGTACGTACCGGCGTCAGCGCGCCGCGGCGGTCAGAGATTCCCGGGCCGCGGCGGCGATCGCCTCGGGCGTGAAGCCGAACTCGCGGAACAGGACCTTCGCGTCCGCGGAGGCACCGAAGTGCTCCAGCGACACGATCCGGCCGGCGTCCCCGACGTACTTGTGCCAGGTCAGACCGATACCGGCCTCGACCGCCACACGGGCCTTGACCGACGGCGGCAGGACGGACTCCTTGTAGTCCTGGTCCTGCTCCTCGAACCACTCCACGCACGGCATCGAGACCACCCGGGTCGGGACGCCGGCGGCCTGGAGCTGCTCGCGGGCCTCGACGGCCAGGTGCACCTCGGAGCCGGTGCCGATCAGCACGACCTGCGGCTCGCCGCCCTCGGCGTCGAGCAGGACGTAGCCGCCCTTGGCCGCGTCCTCGCTGGGCTCGTACGTCGGCACGCCCTGACGGGTCAGCGCGAGGCCGTGCGGGGCTCCCTTGCCGAACACGCGGGTGTGACGCTTCATGATCTCGCGCCAGGCGATCGCGGTCTCGTTGGCGTCCGCCGGGCGCACGACGTTCAGACCCGGGATCGCGCGCAGCGAGGCGAGGTGCTCGACCGGCTGGTGCGTCGGGCCGTCCTCGCCCAGACCGATGGAGTCGTGGGTCCAGACGTAGGTGACCGGCAGGTGCATGAGCGCGGACAGCCGCACCGCGTTGCGCATGTAGTCGGAGAACACCAGGAAGGTGCCGCCGTAGATGCGGGTGTTGCCGTGGAGCGCGATGCCGTTCATCTCGGCGGCCATCGAGTGCTCGCGGATGCCGAAGTGGATGGTGCGGCCGTACGGGTCGGCCTCCGGCAGCGGGTTGCCCTCGGGGAGGAACGAGGACGACTTGTCGATCGTGGTGTTGTTCGAGCCCGCCAGGTCGGCGGAGCCGCCCCAGAGCTCGGGGATGACCGCGCCCAGCGCCTGCAGGACCTTGCCGGACGCGGCACGGGTGGCGACACCCTGGCCCGCCTGGAAGACCGGGACCTTGGACTCCCAGCCGCCGGGCAGCTCGTTGGCCTGGATCCGGTCGAACTCGGCGGCGCGACCCGGGTTGGCGGTGCGCCACTCGGCCAGGGACTTCTCCCACTCGCCGCGCGCCTCGCGGCCGCGGTCGCCGAGCGCGCGGGTGTGGGCGATGACCTCGTCGGCGACCTCGAAGGCCTGCTCCGGGTCGAAGCCGAGGATCCGCTTGGTGGCCGCGATCTCCTCGTCGCCCAGCGCCGAGCCGTGCGCGGCCTCGGTGTTCTGCGCGTTCGGGGCGGGCCAGGCGATGATCGAGCGCATCGCGATGAAGGACGGACGCTCCGTCTCGGCCTCGGCCGCCCTGATGGCCGCGTACAGCGCGGCCGGGTCCAGGTCGCCGTTGGCCTGCGGCTCGACCCGCTGGACGTGCCAGCCGTAGGCCTCGTACCGCTTCATCGTGTCCTCGGACACGGCCGTCTCGGTGTCGCCCTCGATCGAGATGTGGTTATCGTCCCACAGCAGGATCAGGTTGCCCAGCTTCTGGTGGCCGGCCAGCGAGGACGCCTCGGCGGAGATGCCCTCCTGCAGGCAGCCGTCACCGGCGATCGCGTACACGCGGTGGTCGAACGGGGAGGTGCCGGGGGCGGCCTCCGGGTCGAACAGGCCGCGCTCGAAGCGGGCGGCCATCGCCATGCCCACGGCGTTGGCGACACCCTGGCCCAGCGGGCCGGTCGTCGTCTCCACGCCCGCGGTGTGGCCGTACTCCGGGTGGCCGGGGGTCTTCGAACCCCAGGTGCGGAAGGCCTTGAGGTCGTCCAGCTCGAGACCGAAGCCACCCAGGAACAGCTGGGTGTACAGGGTCAGGGACGAGTGGCCGGCGGACAGCACGAAGCGGTCGCGCCCGACCCATTCCGGCTCGGCCGGGTCGTGGCGCATCACCTTCTGGAAGAGGGTGTACGCCGCGGGCGCGAGGCTCATGGCCGTACCGGGATGGCCGTTGCCGACCTTCTGTACGGCGTCCGCGGCCAGGATGCGGGCGGTGTCTACGGCCCGCTGGTCCAACTCGGTCCACTCGAGGTCTGTGGTGGTCGGCTTAGTGCTCACCCTGGGTCAGGGCTCCTCTCCACATGGTCTACAGGCCGGTGACTGAGGGTGTACCGGCGGTGTCGAGCCTACCCCCGAAGGAACGCCCTCTTTCCGGCTGCAGGCCCCTCAAATGAGCGGACACGGCCAGAGTGCCGCCGACTGTGCCCGTTCGCCTCCCGAAGGCTTGTCCACGCCTCGGGACAAGCCTCCTCAACACGACCCCACCCCCGCGAAGATCGGTGTCTGGGCAACGTCTAGAGTGGCGTGGTACGCGCAAGTCTTCACCCCGTCCTCACGGGGAGCTTGCTGGGAAATTTCTCTGTCAGGGGTGTGCGTGACGGCCGTCGAGTCCCGACCCGCAGGGGTCGTCTTGACTCCCAGCCCGGGGGGCCATCGGCCGTTCGGGGCTCGCGTCAAGGCATTCGTGGCGCTGACCAAGCCGCGGATCATCGAACTGCTGCTCATCACCACCGTCCCGGTGATGTTCCTCGCCGAGCAGGGTGTGCCCGACCTCTGGCTGGTGCTCGCCACCTGCTTCGGCGGCTACCTGTCCGCGGGCGGCGCCAACGCGCTGAACATGTACATCGACCGCGACATCGACGCGCTGATGGACCGCACCTCCCAGCGTCCCCTGGTCACCGGTGTCCTCACCCCGCGCGAGGGCCTGGTCTTCGGCCTCACCCTGGCGGTGGTCTCGACCCTCTGGTTCGGCCTGCTCGTCAACTGGCTCTCCGCCGCGCTCTCGCTCGGTGCGCTCCTCTTCTACGTCGTGGTCTACACGATGATCCTCAAGCGGCGCACCACCCAGAACATCGTCTGGGGCGGCATCGCCGGCTGCCTGCCCGTGCTCATCGGCTGGTCCGCGGTCACGAACTCGATGTCCTGGGCCGCCGTCATCCTCTTCCTCGTCATCTTCTTCTGGACGCCGCCGCACTACTGGCCGCTGTCGATGAAGGTCAAGGACGACTACGCGCGCGCCGGCGTCCCCATGCTCCCGGTCCTGGCCTCCAACAAGGTCGTCGCCCGGCAGATCGTGGCGTACAGCTGGGTGATGGTCGCCGTCTCGCTGCTGCTGACCCCGCTCGGCTACACCGGCTGGTTCTACACGGCCGTGGCGCTGCTGACCGGCGGCTGGTGGCTCTGGGAGGCCCACGGCCTGCTGAACCGCGCCAAGGCCGGCGCGACCGGCGCCAAGCTCAAGGAGATGCGCCTCTTCCACTGGTCCATCACCTATGTCTCGCTGCTCTTCGTGGCGGTCGCGGTGGACCCCTTCCTGAGGTAGCGGACCGGCTTGGGAGGCCTGGCCCTTGGGGGTGGGGGGCCTTGGGCCTTGGTGTCGGCCGGTCTTCGTTGGCTTCTGGTGGTTGGCCGCCCTCTCTCCGAGTGTGGCGGGTTGCGGCGCCGCTTCAAGGGCGCTCCTTCGTCGCGTCGGCTTCGCCGATTTCGCTTCGCTCCACCCTTGACCCGTCGCCTCCACCCGCCTTTTCACACTCGGAGGGCGGCCCGGGGAGGGGGTCCAGGCGGGGGGCCGGTGCCTCTCGGGCGCCGTAGGCGGCCGAAGGCTTTCGGGGTGGTTCAGCGCAGCCATTGAATGGGGCAGTCGGGCTCGGCTTAGCGGATGCCGCTCGTTTGTCGGCTGGGATTCATGCCCCGCTGGTCATTCTCCGGTGGTGGTGAAGCCGAATCCGCAGCCGGCATCGCTAGCTCGGGTCAGGCGAATCCCATCCACCCCGCCCATCCCATCGCCAATCCGGGACCGCTGCCCAATGACGCTACGGCGTACATTAAGCCCCCCGAGAGTCCGATATGACCCATGAAGTCCCATATCTCATTCGGTTACCACGGGTAATGTACGCGCTAGCGTCATTCGGGAGTCCCACTTGCCAGCGAAGGATCCGGACCGGGTGGACGAGGCCCGCTTGAGGCGTCGACTCTCCAAGGGGTCTCGGATTTGGCTTCGCCCCATCGGACATTGACCAGCGGGGCATGAATCCCAGCCAGGAATCGAGTCGCATCCGCTAAGCCGTGCCGGGTCACCCCATTCAATGGCTGCGCTGAACCACCCCAAGACGGACGGCCGCCGACGGCGCCCGAGAGGCACCGGCCCCCCGCCCTGGACCCCCTCCCCGGGCCGCCCTCCGAGTGTGAAAAGGCGGGTGAAGGCGACGGGTCAAGGGTGGCCGAAGGCCATCGCGCAGCGACGCGACGAGGAACGAGGAGCGCCCTTGAAGCGGCGCCGTAACCCGCCACACTCGGAGAGAGGGCGGCCAACCACCAGAAGCCAACGAAGACCGGCCCGCCCCAAGCCCCAGCCCCCCGCAAGGCCCTGTGCCGCCATCGCCGCCTCGCCCCTCGTCGGCCCTTTCCGTCTGTGCCTTGCCCCGGTGTCGCCCGTCCGATCGTCGGCCCTTCCCGTCCGGCCTCGCGCCGCGACCCCCTCCAGGGCCCGGGACGACGGCCGGTGCGCGTGGGACACCCCACACGCCCCGGCCGTCGCCAGTGGATCTACCGCTGGGTAGCATCCTTTCCATGGCAGACACCAAGCAGGCAGAGCGCAAGGCGGCCAAGCTCGCCCAGCAGATCCAGGCGTTCTCCAAGAAGCACGGCGGCGCCGAGGGGCAGCTCGCCTACATCGGCCAGATGGGCACCCGGATCGTCCTCGTGGGCGAGGACGGCGGCTGGGGCGACCTGGTGGCCCCCTCGTACCCCGTCGCCCAGCAGGCCGCCGAGAAGGCCGGTCTCACGCTGCACGACGAGTTCGACGGCGAGTTCGCCGCCAAGGTCGTCACCGGCCCGTACGAGTGGACCCGGATGGCCGGGATCCAGATCGGCGGCCCGGCCAACCGGTAAGGCCGGTCCCAGGCAACAACCTCGCGCGGGGCTCACCCGTTAGGACGTGTGGAAGCACGTCCACACAGGGAGCCCCCGAATGATCGAGACGCCGAGCCTGGTGGACCAGCACTGCCACGGCGTGCTCCGGACGGAGCTCGGCCTCGGCACCTTCGAGGCCCACCTTGCCCCGGCGGCCGGACCGCCCGCGCCCGGCACCACCTTCTTCGACACCCAGACCGGCTTCGCCGTGCGCCGCTGGTGCCCGCCGCTGCTCGGCCTGGAGCCGCACTGCCCGCCGGCGCGCTACCTCGCCCGCCGCCGTGAGCTGGGCGTCCTGGAGACCGGGCGGCGCCTGCTGCGCGCCTCGGGCATCTCCACCTACCTGGTGGACACCGGCCTGCCCGGCGATCTGACCGGTCCGGCGGAGATCGCCGCCACGGGCGCGGCCGAGGCCCACGAGATCGTCCGGCTGGAGCCGCTCGCCGAGCAGGTCGCCGACACCTCGGGAACCGTCGAGGGCCTGCTGGCCAACCTCGCCGAGGCCGTCCACGGCGCCGCCGCGACGGCCGTCGCCCTCGGCTCCGACGCGGCGGTGCGCCGCGGCCTCGCGTACGCGAGCGAGCCGCCCGGGCCCGGAGAGGTCCGCGGAGCCGCCGGACGCTGGCTGGCCGGCCGCCCGGCGGGAGGCCGGCTCGACGACCCCGTCCTGCTGCGCCATCTGCTGTGGATCGCCGTGGCCACGGGAAAGCCGCTCCAGCTCCACGCGGGGACGGGGGACCCGGCCGCCCTCGCCGGCTTCGCCGCCCGCACCGCCGGGCTCGGAACGGACCTCGTGCTGCTGCACGGCTACCCCGACCACCGCCACACGGCCCGCCTCACCGGCGCCTTCCCGCACGTCCACGCCGACCTCGGCCCGGTGCTCGCCCGCACCGGCGCACGGGCCGCCGCCGTCCTCGCCGAGATCCTGGAACTGGCGCCCTTCGGCAAACTGCTCTTCTCCAGCGGGGCGCAGGCCCTGCCGGAGCTCCACGTGGTCGCCGCAGGCGTCTTCCGCGCCGCGCTCGACCGGGTGCTGGGCGAGTGGGTCGGCGACGGCGCCTGGTCGCGTACGGACGCCCAGCGCGTCGCCACGATGATCGCCTCGGGCAACGCGCGCCGGGTCTACGGCCTGCCGGGCTGAGCGCCGCGCGGGACCCGGCGCCGCGACCCGCGCCCGGACACGCGGGCGGCCCCGGCGACGGCGTGCGTCGCGGGGGCCGCGTACGGGGTGGGCGACGACGCCCGTCGCGTGCGGCTCAGGCGGAGGCGAGGGCCGCGTCCGGCTGGGCCGGGATGCCGGGCGTGGTCACCGGGCGCTCCCGCAGGCTCAGCAGGAGCCGGAGGACCGCGATCCACATCAGCGCGGAGCCGAGCATGTGGGCCGCGACCAGGATCTCGGGGACGCCGGTGAAGTACTGGACGTAGCCGATCCCGCCCTGGGCGAGCAGTACGACGATCAGGTCGCGGGCCCGGGCCCGGGTGTCGTCCGGGGCGTCCACCACGCGCAGCACCAGCCACATGGCCAGCGCGAGCGCGCAGACGACCCAGGCGGCGATGGCGTGGACGTGCGCGGCGGCGGTCCAGTCCCACGGCATCCGCGGGACCTCGCTCTTGTCGCCGGCGTGCTTGCCGGAGCCGGTCACGGAGGTGCCGAGCACGATCAGCGCGGCGGAGACCGCGACGATCGCCCAGCCCAGCTTGCGGACCGGTGCGGGGACCCTCGGGCGGGGCGTCGTGTCGCCCTCGCGGGTGCGCTGCCAGGTGATCACCGCGACGGTCAGCAGGCCGTTGGCGGCGATGAAGTGGCCGGCGACCGTCCAGGGGTTCAGCCCCATCCAGACCGTGATCCCGCCGATCACGGCGTTGCTCATCACGATCCAGAACTGGGCCCAGCCGAGCCGGGTCAGCCCGCGTCGCCACGGCTTGGTGGACCGGGCGGCCACGATGGCCCAGCCGACGGCCGCCGACAGCACGTAGGTCAGCATCCGGTTGCCGAACTCGACCGCTCCGTGGAAGCCCTGCTCGGGCGTGACGAAGAGGCTGTCGTCGGTGCACTTGGGCCAGGTGTCGCAGCCGAGACCGGATCCGGTCAGCCGGACCGCGCCACCGGTGACGATGATGACGACGCTCATCACGACGGCGGAGAGCGCGGCGCGCCGGAGCGTCCGGGGGGACGGGGTCCAGCGCCTGGCGATGAAGGCGAGGGGGGTCTGCACGGGCCCTATCGTAGGCGGGGGCTTGTGCACGCTTTCACGAGGGGGTGGGTACGGGAAGGAATGTCCCCGAACGTCACCCCCCGACTACTCCCAGCGGAAGAACCGCGCCGCCGCGCCCAGGCCCAGCACCGCCCACACCGCGAGGATCCCGGCCTGCCCCCAGGGCATCGCCGCGCCGTGCTGCAGGACGTCGCGCAGTCCCTCGGAGAGCGCCGAGATCGGCAGCAGCTCCAGGACGGCCCGGGCCGCGTCGGGGAACCGGTCCAGCGGCACGATCACCCCGCCGCCCACCAGGAGCAGCAGGAACACCAGGTTCGCGGCCGCCAGGGTGGCCTCGGCGCGCAGCGTGCCCGCCATCAGCAGACCCAGGCCCGAGAAGGCAGCCGTGCCCAGTACCAGCAGCAGGAGGACGGAGAACGGACCCCCCTGCGGCGACCAGCCGAGCGCCAGCGCGATCGCGGTCAGCAGGACGACCTGGAGCACCTCGGTGACCAGGACGGACAGCGTCTTGGAGGTCATCAGCGCCCAGCGCGGCAGCGGGGACGCGCCGAGCAGCTTGAGCACGCCGTAGCGGCGCTCGAAGCCGGTCGCGATGGCCTGGCCGGTGAAGGCGGTGGACATCACGGCGAGCGCGAGGACGCCCGGTGCGAGGAAGTCGACGGCCGCCTCGGTACCCGTGTCGACGACGTCGACGGTGGAGAACAGCACCAGCAGCAGCGAGGGGATGATCACGGTCAGAAGCAGCTGCTCGCCGTTGCGCAGCAGCATCCGCGTCTCGAGCGCCGTCTGGGCCGCGATCATCCGGCCGATCGGCGCGGCGCCGGGCCGGGGGGCGTAGGTTCCCGTGCTCATGACCGCAGCTCCTTGCCCGTCAGCTCCAGAAAGACGTCTTCGAGGGTGTGGCGCTCGACCGAGATGCCGCTGGGCATCACCCCGTGCTGGGCGCACCAGGTGGTGACCGTGGCGAGCAGCTGCGGGTCGACGGCGCCGCTGATGCGGTACGCCCCGGGCGTCAGCTCGGCCGCGGCCGTGCCGTCGGGCAGCGCCTTGAGGAGCGAGCCGAGGTCGAGCCCGGCGCGTCCGGTGAAGCGCAGGGTGTTCTCGGCGCCTCCGCGGCACAGCTGCTCGGGGCTGCCCTGGGCGGCCACCCGGCCGGCGTCGACGATGGCGACGTCGTCGGCGAGCTCCTCGGCCTCGTCCATGAAGTGGGTGGTGAGGACGACCGTGACGCCGTCGGAGCGCAGCTCGCGGACGAGCTCCCAGGTCGCCCGGCGGGCCTGCGGGTCGAGGCCGGCGGTGGGCTCGTCCAGGAAGACCAGCTCGGGGCGGCCGACGACGGCGATGGCGAGCGCCAGGCGCTGCTGCTGGCCGCCGGAGAGCCGCCGGTAGGCGGTCCGGCCGCAGGAGCCGAGGCCGAGGCGCTCGATCAGGGCGTCCACGTCCAGCGGACGGGCGTGGAGCCGGGCCATGTGGCGCAGCATCTCGTCCGCGCGGGCGCCGGAGTAGACGCCGCCGGACTGGAGCATGACCCCGATCCGGGGGCGCAGCTCGGCGGCGTCGGCGACCGGGTCGAGGCCGAGGACGCGGACGGTGCCGGCGTCGGCCCTCCGGTAGCCCTCGCAGGTCTCGATCGTGGTGGTCTTGCCGGCCCCGTTGGGCCCGAGGACGGCGGTCACGGTGCCCGCCCGGACGTCGAGGTCGAGGCCGTCGACGGCGGTCTTGGTTCCGTACCGCTTGACCAGGCCCCGGACCTGGACGACGGACTCGTATCGCATGCCGGAAGTCTAGAGAGGGGTGGCGGGCGCTCCGTCCACCGGGCGCCTCATTCGTCCTACGAATGATCGTTTACGCAGGTCAGGTAAGCCTTACCTGAGTGATGTACGGCACCGCCTCCGTCGTGGACGCCGCTTGTCACTCTTCGAGGAATTACGCAACAATGGCGTTGTGAAATACGTCGGCGAGGCCCCAGCGGAGGAACTCGCGACCGGTGAGCGGTCCACGCGCAACCGGGTCGCGCGCTCCATCCTGGACCACGGGCCCTCCACCGTCGCCGATCTGGCGCAGCGACTCGGCCTCACCCAGGCCGCCGTCCGCCGCCACCTCGACTCGCTGGTCGGGGAGAACGTCGTCGAAGCGCGCGAGAAGCGGGTCTACGGCGCCCGGACCCGGGGCCGCCCCGCGAAGGTCTTCGCGCTCACCGACTGCGGCCGGGACGCCTTCGACCAGTCCTACGACACGCTGGCCGTCGAGGCCCTCCGCTGGATCGAGCGGAACGCCGGGGGAGAGGCGGCCGTCGCGGCCTTCGCCCGGGACCGCTTCGAGGCTCAGGCCGAGGCCTACCGCGAGGCCGTCGAGTCGGCGGAGCCCGCCGAGCGCGCCGAGGCTTTGGCCAAGGCCCTGAGCGCGGACGGGTACGCTGCGACTGCGCGGAACGCGCCGGTCGGCGAGCAGCTCTGCCAGCACCACTGCCCGGTCGCCCATGTCGCCGAGCAGTATCCCCAG
Source organism: Streptomyces sp. NPDC048338 (assembly GCF_043201055.1). NCBI lineage: Bacteria > Bacillati > Actinomycetota > Actinomycetes > Kitasatosporales > Streptomycetaceae > Streptomyces > Streptomyces sp. NPDC048338. The sequence continues at coordinate 120,710 of NZ_JBICYQ010000001.1, read as the reverse complement.
CTGTGCGAGGCGGAGACGGAGATCTTCTCCCGCCTCTTGGGAACGCATGTACAGCGTCTGGCCACCATCGCGCATGGTGACGGCGTCTGCACGACGTTCATCCCGCACGGCGCCCCACAGACCAACCCATCATCAGCATCCGCAAGCACGGCCGGGAGGAACCCCGCATGACCACCGAGATCAGCCACCCCGAGCTCGAGGGCCTGGGTCGGTACGAGTACGGCTGGGCCGACTCGGACGCGGCCGGTGCCGCCGCCCAGCGCGGCCTCTCGGAGGCCGTCGTCCGCGACATCTCCGGGAAGAAGAACGAGCCGGAGTGGATGCTGAAGCTTCGGCTGAAGGGTCTGCGCCTCTTCGACAAGAAGCCCATGCCGAGCTGGGGCTCCGACCTGTCGGGCATCGACTTCGACAACATCAAGTACTTCGTGCGGTCCACCGAGAAGCAGGCCGAGTCCTGGGAGGACCTGCCGGAGGACATCAAGAACACGTACGACAAGCTCGGCATCCCCGAGGCGGAGAAGCAGCGCCTCGTCGCCGGTGTCGCCGCCCAGTACGAGTCCGAGGTCGTCTACCACCAGATCCGCGAGGACCTGGAGGAGCAGGGCGTCATCTTCGTCGACACCGACACGGCGCTGAAGCAGCACGAGGAGCTCTTCAAGGAGTACTTCGGCACGGTCATCCCGGTCGGCGACAACAAGTTCGCCTCGCTGAACACGGCCGTGTGGTCCGGCGGCTCGTTCATCTACGTGCCGAAGGGCGTGCACGTCGAGATCCCGCTGCAGGCCTACTTCCGCATCAACACGGAGAACATGGGCCAGTTCGAGCGGACGCTGATCATCGTCGACGAGGACGCCTACGTCCACTACGTCGAGGGCTGCACCGCCCCGATCTACTCCTCCGACTCGCTGCACTCCGCGGTCGTCGAGATCATCGTGAAGAAGGGCGGCCGCTGCCGCTACACGACGATCCAGAACTGGTCGAACAACGTCTACAACCTGGTCACCAAGCGCGCCGTGGCCTACGAGGGCGCGACCATGGAGTGGGTCGACGGCAACATCGGCTCCAAGGTCACCATGAAGTACCCGGCCGTCTACCTGATGGGCGAGCACGCCAAGGGCGAGACGCTGTCCATCGCCTTCGCGGGCGAGGGCCAGCACCAGGACGCCGGCGCCAAGATGGTCCACATGGCCCCGAACACCTCCTCGAACATCGTCTCCAAGTCGGTGGCGCGAGGCGGCGGCCGCACCTCGTACCGCGGTCTCATCGAGATCGGCGAGGGTGCCCCCGGCGCCAAGTCGAACGTGCTGTGCGACGCGCTGCTCGTCGACACGATCTCCCGCTCGGACACGTACCCCTACGTCGACGTCCGCGAGGACGACGTCTCCATGGGTCACGAGGCCACCGTCTCCAAGGTCTCCGAGGACCAGCTCTTCTACCTGATGAGCCGCGGCCTGACCGAGTTCGAGGCGATGGCGATGATCGTGCGCGGCTTCGTCGAGCCCATCGCCAAGGAGCTGCCGATGGAGTACGCCCTCGAGCTCAACCGGCTGATCGAGCTCCAGATGGAAGGCGCGGTGGGCTGACGCCCCCGCGGACCACACCAAACGACCCGGGCTCAGTCGCTGAGCCCCGCGAGCCCGCCGCACGGCGGCAGGTTCCCGGCCGGCACCTCAGGGTGCCCGGCCGGACCGGCCGCCCGCACCCGGCGGGCGCGTACGACGAGGCAGGAAGAGAGCAAGACGACAGCCATGGCTGAGGCTCAGAACATCCCGGCGGGCTCCACCACCGCCGGCTCGATCGCGGTGGCCGCCGAGTCCACCGTCGCCACGCGCATGAGCGCGCCCCCGTCCTTCGACGTCGCGGACTTCCCCGTCCCGCACGGCCGCGAGGAGGAGTGGCGGTTCACTCCGCTGGAGCGCCTGCGGGGTCTGCACGACGGCACCGCGACCGCGACCGGCGAGGGCGTCAAGGTCGAGATCGAGGCCCCCGAGGGCGTCACCGTGGAGACGGTCGGCCGTGACGACGCGCGCCTGGGCAAGGCCGGCACGCCGGTCGACCGGGTCGCCGCCCAGGCGTTCTCCTCCTTCGAGAAGGCATCGGTCGTCACCGTCGCCAAGGAGGCCGTCCTCGCCGAGCCCATCCGGATCTCCGTGCACGGCCAGGGCGGCACCGCCTTCGGCCACCAGGTGATCGAGCTCGGTGCCTTCGCCGAGGCCGTCGTGGTCATCGACCACACCGGCGACGCGGTGCTCGCCGCCAACGTCGACTACCTCCTCGGCGACGGGGCGAAGCTGACCGTCGTCTCCGTGCAGGACTGGGACGAGAAGGCCGTCCACGTCTCCCAGCACAACGCGCTGATCGGCCGGGACGCCTCCTTCAAGTCGGTCGTCGTGACGTTCGGCGGCGACGTCGTCCGCATCCACCCGCGCGTGCAGTACGCCGCCCCCGGCGGCGAGGCCGAGCTCTTCGGTCTCTACTTCACCGACGCCGGCCAGCACCAGGAGCACCGCCTGCTGGTCGACCACAACACTCCGCACTGCAAGTCCAACGTGGCCTACAAGGGCGCGCTGCAGGGCCAGGACGCGCACGCCGTCTGGATCGGTGACGTGCTCATCCAGGCCGCGGCCGAGGGCACCGACACCTACGAGCTGAACCGGAACCTGGTCCTGACGGACGGCGCCCGGGTCGACTCCGTGCCGAACCTGGAGATCGAGACCGGCGAGATCACCGGCGCCGGACACGCCTCGGCCACCGGTCGCTTCGACGACGAGCAGCTCTTCTACCTGATGGCCCGCGGCATCCCGGAGACCGAGGCCCGCCGCCTCGTCGTCCGCGGCTTCTTCGCCGAGCTGGTCCAGCAGATCGGCCTGCCCGATGTCCAGGAGCGCCTGATCGCGAAGATCGAGGCCGAGCTGGAGGCATCCGTCTGATGGCCTTCGTCCGAGTCTGCACACTGAGCGAGCTGGAGGCCGACACCCCGAAGCGGGTCGAGGTCGACGGCACGCCGGTGTCGGTCGTGCAGACCGAGGGCGAGGTGTTCGCGATCAACGACATCTGCTCGCACGCGAACGTCTCCCTCTCGGAGGGCGAGGTCGAGGACTGCGCCATCGAGTGCTGGCTGCACGGCTCCAGCTTCGACCTCCGCACCGGCAAGCCGTCCGGCCTTCCCGCGACGCGCCCCGTCCCCGTATACCCCGTAAAGATCGAAGGGGACGATGTGCTCGTCTCCGTCACCCAGGAGTCCTGAGTCACCCATGGCAACGCTTGAAATCCACGACCTGCACGTCTCCGTCGAGGCGGAGAACGGCCCCCGCGAGATCCTCAAGGGCGTCGACCTGACCATCAAGCAGGGCGAGACCCACGCCGTCATGGGCCCCAACGGCTCCGGCAAGTCGACCCTGGCGTACTCCCTCGCCGGCCACCCGAAGTACACGATCACCGGCGGCACCGTCACCCTCGACGGTGAGGACGTCCTGGAGATGTCGGTCGACGAGCGCGCCCGCGCCGGTGTCTTCCTGGCCATGCAGTACCCGGTCGAGGTCCCCGGCGTCTCGGTCTCCAACTTCCTGCGCACCTCCGCCACCGCCGTCCGCGGCGAGGCCCCCAAGCTGCGTACCTGGGTGAAGGAGGTCAAGTCCGCCATGGAGCAGCTCCAGATGGACCCGGCCTTCGCCGAGCGCAACGTCAACGAGGGCTTCTCCGGCGGTGAGAAGAAGCGCCACGAGATCCTCCAGCTCGAGCTGCTCAAGCCGAAGATCGCGATCCTCGACGAGACCGACTCCGGCCTGGACGTCGACGCGCTGCGCATCGTCTCCGAGGGCGTCAACCGCGTCCGTGAGACCGGCGAGGTCGGCACGCTGCTGATCACGCACTACACGCGGATCCTCCGCTACATCAAGCCCGACTTCGTGCACGTCTTCGCGAACGGCCGCATCGCCGAGTCCGGCGGCGCCGAGCTCGCCGACCAGCTGGAGAACGAGGGCTACGACAAGTACGTGAAGGGTGGCGCGTCCGCGTGACTTCTGCCCATCAGGGGCTCTCCGGCCTCCTCGACACCGAGGCGATCCGCAAGGACTTCCCGCTCCTGGATCGCGTGGTCCACGACGGCAAGAAGATCGTGTACCTCGACTCCGCGGCGACCTCGCAGAAGCCGCGGCAGGTCCTCGACGCGCTCAACGCGTACTACGAGCGCCACAACGCCAATGTCCACCGCGGCGTCTACACGGTCGCCGAGGAGGCGACGGCGCTCTACGAAGGCTCCCGTGACAAGGTCGCGGCCTTCATCAACGCGCCGAGCCGCGACGAGGTGATCTTCACCAAGAACGCCTCCGAGTCGCTCAATCTCGTGGCCAACATGCTGGGATGGGCCGACGAGCCCTACCGCGTGGACCACGAGACCGAGATCGCCATCACGGAGATGGAGCACCACTCCAACATCGTGCCGTGGCAGCTGCTCTCGCAGCGCACGGGCGCGAAGCTGAAGTGGTTCGGCCTCACCGACGACGGCCGTCTCGACCTCTCCAACATCGAAGAGGTCATCACCGAGAAGACCAAGATCGTCTCGTTCACGCTGGTCTCGAACCTCATGGGCACGATCAACCCGGTGGAGACGATCATCCGCCGTGCCCAGGAGGTCGGTGCGCTGGTCTGCATCGACGCCTCGCAGGCGGCCCCGCACATGGTGCTCGACGTGCAGGCGCTGCAGGCCGACTTCGTGGCCTTCACCGGTCACAAGATGTGCGGCCCGACCGGCATCGGCGTGCTGTGGGGACGGCAGGAGCTCCTGGAGGACCTGCCTCCGTTCCTCGGCGGCGGCGAGATGATCGAGACCGTCTCGATGCACTCCTCGACCTACGCGCCGGCCCCGCACAAGTTCGAGGCGGGTACGCCCCCGATCGCCCAGGCCGTCGGCCTCGGCGCGGCCGTGGACTACCTGTCGGCGATCGGCATGGAGAACATCGCGCGCCACGAGCACGCGATCACCGAGTACGCCGTCCGCCGGCTCCAGGAGGTGCCGGATCTGCGGATCATCGGCCCCACCACGGCCGAGGACCGCGGCGCCGCGATCTCCTTCACGCTCGGCGACATCCACCCGCACGACGTGGGCCAGGTCCTCGACGAGGAGGGCATCGCGGTCCGGGTCGGGCACCACTGCGCCCGGCCGGTCTGCCTGCGCTACGGAATTCCTGCGACCACGCGGGCGTCGTTCTATCTGTACTCCACGCCGGCCGAGGTCGACGCCCTCGTCGCGGGTCTGGAGCACGTACGGAACTTCTTCGGGTAGGGGTTGGTCGTGAAGCTGGATTCGATGTACCAGGACGTCATCCTGGACCACTACAAGCACCCGCACGGCCGGGGCTTGCGGGACGGCGACGCCGAGGTGCACCACGTCAACCCGACGTGCGGTGACGAGATCACGCTCCGGGTGAAGTACGACGGTTCGCGCATCGAGGACGTCTCGTACGAGGGTCAGGGGTGTTCGATCAGCCAGGCCTCGGCGTCGGTGCTGAACGAGCTGCTCGTCGGCAAGGAGCTGGCCGAGGCGCAGAAGATCCAGGGCACCTTCCTGGAGCTGATGCAGTCCAAGGGCCAGATCGAGCCGGACGACGCGATGGAGGAGGTCCTGGAGGACGCGGTCGCGTTCGCGGGCGTCTCCAAGTACCCCGCCCGGGTCAAGTGCGCGCTGCTCAGCTGGATGGCGTGGAAGGACGCGACGGCGCAGGCGATGGCCGGAGCGGAACAAGAGTCTGCGAGGAAGTCGGCATGACCGAGAATGCTGAGGCCACGATGAAGCCGGCCTCCGAGGAAGAGATCCGCGAGGCGCTGTACGACGTCGTCGACCCCGAGCTGGGCATCGACGTGGTCAACCTCGGCCTGATCTACGGCATCCACATCGACGACTCCAACGTCGTCACGCTGGACATGACCCTGACGTCGGCGGCCTGCCCGCTGACCGACGTGATCGAGGACCAGGCGAAGGCCGCCACCGACGGCCTCGCCAGCGAGCTGAAGATCAACTGGGTCTGGATGCCGCCGTGGGGCCCGGACAAGATCACGGACGACGGCCGCGAGCAGCTGCGCGCGCTCGGCTTCAACGTCTGATCCGAACGGCGCCGCGTCCGCGGCTCGCACGGTACGGCCATGCCCGCCAGGCATACTGGCGGGCATGGCCGTTCGCATGTACCACGTCGCCGTCGACGCCCACGACCTTCCGGCTCAGGCCCGCTTCTGGGCCGAGGTGCTGGACTGGAAGGTGCTCTTCGAGGCGGAGGACGAGATCGTCATCGGCGCCGACGAGCACGCCTTTCCGGGGATGTGCTTCCTGCCGGTGCAGGAGTCCAAGACCGTCAAGAACCGTCTGCACATCGATCTCACGCCCGACGACCGGGACGCGGAGGTCGAGCGGATCGTCGCGCTCGGCGCCCGGCGGATCGACGTCGGGCAGGGCGAGGACGCGACCTGGGTCGTCCTCGCCGACCCGGAGGGCAACGAGTTCTGCGTGCTGCGGCCGAAGCGGTCGCTCACGGACTGAACGGCGGGGCCCCGGCGGCCTGGACGAGGGCCGGCGCGAGGTTCTCCTTGCGGATGCGCTGGTCGACGTAGACCAGCCCCGCCACCAGCGGCGGCAGCACCGACGAGAGGATCTGACCGGCGAGCGACCCGATCGCGGCGATCACCAGGCCGGGGCCGAGCAGCGCGAGGACCTCGGTGAAGGACTCCGGGCCCGTGCCGTCGCCGGCGGGGAACGCCGTCGGGATCGAGGCGATCGCGCCGAACACCTGCTGCAGCGCGAAGTTGACGACCGAGGCGATGATCCCCGCCACCAGCAGGGCGCCGAAGATCCGCCACCAGGAACCGGTGACCAGCTGCCACGAGCGGCGCATCGCGGCCGTCGCACGCTGGTCCTCGAAGACCGCGGCCGCCGGCGCCAGGCTGAGCTTCACCCACAGCCAGGTCGTGAGCGGGGCGAGCGCCAGCAGGGCGAGCAGGGCGAACAGGGGCAGGGCGAAGGAGGCGTCGCCCGACTCCGTCGCCGCGGCGACGAAGGCGAGGACCAGGCCCACCATCGCCAGTGCGAAGAGGGCGAACGGGACCAGCATGAGCAGCATGGTCAGGAAGACGGTCCCCAGTACGGCCGGCATCCGCGACCAGGCCCGGCGCCAGACCTGGCCGAAGGTCGTGGGGCGGCCCAGGACCGCCTCCTGGAGCACGGCCGGGCAGGCCGCGTACACGACGCCGCTCGCCACGACCAGGGCCACCATGGCGAAGAGCCAGACACAGCCGAACGCCACGAGCAGCGGCCGGCCGTCGTCCCAGGACGGGTCCTGTCCGGACGGGAGGTCGATGATCCGGGTCAGGTGGTCGCCGACCGCCGCGTAGGCGATGCCGAGGGCGGCGACGACCAGCACCGTGGCGGCGCCGAAGGCGGCCACCGCGACGCCGACCAGGGGCTTCCAGTAGCGGCCGAAAGTGGTGAAGGCGCCGGTCAGGATCTCGCCGAAGCGGAGCGGCGCCAGGGGTATCACGCCGGGCTTCGGCGGTGGAGGCGGCGGAGGGTAGCCGTATCCGTACGGCCCCGAGTAGTGCGTCATGCGGGACACGGTAGCGGGCAGCCGAGGCGCACGGTCGCACACGAGTTTGGATACCTTCGGTCCATGGGATACGGATTGCTCGCGGGGGCCATCGCGGCTGAGATCGTCGGGACGACGGCGATGAAGTACAGCGAGGGCTTCTCCAGGTTCTGGCCCTCGGCGATCACGGTCGTGGGATACCTGGTGGCCTTCGGCCTGCTGGCCCAGACCCTCAAGACCCTCCAGATCGGCACCGCGTACGCGATCTGGTCGGGCGTGGGCACCGCCGCCGTCGCGGCGATCGGCATCCTCTTCATGAACGAGTCGGTCAGCGCCGCCAAACTGGCCGGGATCGCCCTGATCGTCGCGGGGGTCGTGGTGCTGAACCTGGGCGGCGCGCACTGAGGGCCGACCCGCCGCCGCGACGCGCCCCCCCGGACGCCCGGCAGGGGACGCCCGCCGCCGCCGTCGGAGAACCCGCCAAGACCGGCCCCGCGGCCTCGGCTCTTTCGCCAGGTCGCTCGACCGACACCTGAGACCGGTTGGCCCGGGCAGGGGGCCGACCGTTAGGTTTTCCGCATGACCACTGCTCCTCGCACCACCGGCGCCGTCGCCGCCGGCCTCGCCACCATCGCCGGTGACGGCACCGTTCTCGACACCTGGTTCCCGGCCCCCGAGCTGACCGACGCGCCCGGCCCCGCCGGCACCGAGCGACTCACCCCCGACGCCGCCGTCGGCGCCCTCGGCGAGGGCGCCGCCAAGGCCCTCGGGGTGGACGCCCGCCGTGGCGTCGAGGTGGTCGCCGTCCGCACCGTCATCTCCTCGCTCGACGAGAAGCCGCTCGACGCCCACGACGCCTACCTGCGTCTGCACCTGCTCAGCCACCGGCTGGTCAAGCCGCACGGCCAGAGCCTCGACGGCGTGTTCGGCCTCCTCGCCAACGTCGCCTGGACCTCGCTCGGCCCGGTCGCCGTGGACGATGTCGAGAAGGTCCGGCTGAACGCCCGCGCCGAGGGTCTGCACCTCCAGGTGACCTCCATCGACAAGTTCCCGCGGATGACCGACTACGTCGCGCCCGCCGGTGTCCGCATCGCCGACGCCGACCGCGTCCGTCTCGGCGCGCACCTCGCCGCCGGCACCACCGTCATGCACGAGGGCTTCGTCAACTTCAACGCCGGCACCCTGGGCACCTCGATGGTCGAAGGCCGGATCTCCGCCGGCGTCGTCGTCGGCGACGGGTCCGACATCGGCGGCGGCGCCTCCACCATGGGCACCCTGTCCGGCGGCGGCAACGTCGTCATCTCCATCGGTGAGCGCTGCCTGATCGGCGCCGAGGCGGGCGTCGGCATCGCCCTCGGCGACGAGTGCGTCGTCGAGGCCGGCCTGTACGTCACCGCCGGCACCCGCGTCACCATGCCCGACGGCGAGGTCGTCAAGGCCCGTGACCTGTCCGGCGCCTCGAACATCCTCTTCCGCCGCAACTCGGTGACCGGCGCCGTCGAGGCCCGTCCGAACAACGCGGTCTGGGGCGGGCTCAACGAGGTCCTGCACAGCCACAACTGAGCGTGACCGACGTCGGTGACTCCGCGTTAGCAACGCGACGCGGAGTCACGACGTCGCACGAGCGGACGAGGCGAGGAGCGGGACATGAGGACGAGGCCCACCGCGGTCGGAGCGGCCCGTGCGGCCCGTGCGGCCGGGGCCGCCGGAGCGCTGGCCGCGGCGGTCGTGCTGCTGTCGGCGGGAGTTGCCGCGGCGGACGAGACCCACACGAACGCGCACAACGCCCCGAGGGTCTCGCTGGTCTCCACCGGCCAGATCGACGACCCCCTGGAGGACGTCCTGGAGCACGTGGCCGTCCTCGGAACCACGTGAGGGGTGCCCTCCTGCCGGTCAGGCCGGGCTCCCTACGCCCACGACCGGACCAGCTCCTCGTACGCCGCCCGCAGCCCGTCGACCGTCTCCCGGTCGGCGGGCTGCAGCGGTTCCCGGACGTGGTCGCCGAGCAGCGCCTTCGCCGTCACCGTGCCCGGCAGGCCGGCGGCCATCATCAGCGTGACCAGCGGCAGCGTGCGGGCGTTGAGCCGGGCCGCCTCCGCCGTGTCGCCCTTGTCGAAGGCGTCGAGCACCGCCCGCATCGGGCCCGGCGCGACGTTGGCCACGGTGCTGACGTACCCCGCACCACCCACCGCGTACAGCGGCAGGTTCAGCTCCTCGCTCCCCGAGTAGTACGCGAGCGAGGTGCTCGCGATGATCCGGGCGGAGGCCGGCAGATCGTCGGCGCAGTCCTTGACGGCGACGATCCTCGGGTGGCCGGCGAGACGCGTCAGGGTCTCCGGCTCGATGCGGGTGCCGGTGCGGCCCGGGATGTCGTAGAGCATCACCGGCAGGTCCGTCGCGTCCGCCACCTTGAGGAAGTGCGCCTCCACCGCGGCCTGCGGGGGACGGCTGTAGTACGGGGTGACGACCAGCAGTCCGTCCGCGCCCGCCTCCGCGGCCTGCTCGGCCAGCGCGACGGTGTGCCGGGTGTCGGCGGTGCCGACCCCCGCGACGACCGAGTGCCCCGGTCCGACGGCCGCACGGACGGCCCGGACCAGCGCCGCCTTCTCGGCGTCCGTCGTGGTCGGCGACTCGCCCGTCGTGCCGCTGAGGACGAGCCCGTCGCAGCCTTCGGAGACGAGACGGACGGCGAGCTCGCGGGCCCGGTCGAGATCGAGCGCGCCGGCGGGGGTGAAAGGGGTGATCATCGCGCACAGCGCGCGGCCGAAGGGGCGTTCAGTGCTCATCCGGGAAAGTCTGGGCGGAGCCGCCCGCGAAGGTCCACTTAGATCTGCTTGGGGTGAGACGTCAGCAGCTCTGAAGTGTGCCCGGCGCAGGCCGTCCGCGGCTCTGCCTACAGGAACAGCTTGAACCCGTCGTGGCTGCGCGCGAAGCCGAGGGAGGCGTAGAAGCGGTGGGCGTCCGTCCGCCGTTTGGAGCTGGTCAGCTGTACGAGCGCGCAGCCGCGGGCGCGGGCCCGCTCCACCGCCCGGTCCATCAGCTCCCGCCCCAGGCCGCCGCCCCGCCGGTCGGCCCTGATCCGGACCGCCTCGATCAGGGCCCGCTCGGCGCCGCCCTTGCCGAGCCCCGGGATGTAGGTGGCCTGCAGGCAGCCCACGACCGTCCCGCCCTCGTCGACGAGCACCAGCACCTCGTTGCGCGGGTCGGCCTCGATGTCGGCGAACGCCCGCTCGTACGTCTCGGTGACGACCATCGAGCCGGGGTCGGACACCTTCTCCTCGTCGGCCAGCAGGGCGAGGACGGCGGGCAGTTCGGCGCGGGTGGCGGGGCGAAGCAGCATGGCCCGGAGTCTGCCACGACCACTGCGGGGCCCCGGCGCCCGGTCCCGGAGGGCCGGGCCCCCGGGCACGCCGCCACCCGCCCGGGGCGGGCCCGGACGGGTGGCGGGAGGGTGCCTACGGGCGGAAGCGCAGCACCTGCGGGTCGTGGTCGCTGTTCTGGTCCGCGAACTCCGCGTTGATGTGGACGCTGTCGTACTCGAAGTGGTGCACCCCGGGGCTGGTCAGGATCTGGTCGAGGACCTGGCTGTTGCCCTGGTAGACGTACGAGTACCGCTCGCTGCGCGGCAGCGACTTCACCGCGGGGAAGAGTGCCCCGCCGTCCGTCAGCGCCTTCGTGGTCCCGGAGAACTCGAAGTCGTTGATGTCGCCGAGGACCAGCACGTCGGCCTGCTTGTCGACCGCGAGGACGTCCTTGACGAACGCGTTGACGGCCTGCGCCTGGAGGAGGCGCTTGGCCTCGGAGGAGCGGACCGGCGGCTGGTGGTGCGAGGTGATGCCCTCGTCGCCGCCCTTGGACCCGAAGTGGTTGGCGATCACGAAGACCGTGCGGCCGCGGAAGGTGAACTCGCCCGCGAGCGGCTTGCGGCTGGCCTCCCAGGCGGTGTTCGCCGGGTCGATCCGGCCGGGCGAGAGGGTCAGCGCGGCGCCGCCCTTCTCGCCGCGGGCCACGGCGGTGGCGGTGGTCGCGTCGCCGCCCGCGCGGTCGGTGAAGGAGACCCGCTCGGGGTTGAAGAGGAAGACCTGACGGATGTTGCCGCCGGGCTCGCCGCCGTCCTTGTTGTTCTCCGGGTCGATCGAACGCCATGCGTACGCCGGTCCGCCGGCCGCCACGATGGCGTCCGTGAACTTCTTCAGCGTCTGCTCGGCCGAGACCGTGCCGTCGTTCTTGGCGCCGTTGTCGTCCTGGATCTCCTCCAGGGCGACGATGTCGGGCGAGGCGAGGTTGTCCACCACGGCCGCGGCGAGGGCGTCGAACTTCTCCTGCGGGTCGGACGGGTCCAGGTTCTCGACGTTGTACGTCGCCACGGCCAGCTCGTTCTTGTGCTGGCGGTCCGTGGTCTCGGGCTCCAGGCCGCGGTCGACGACCTTGCCCAGGGTGCGGGCGGTCAGCGTGTAGCCACCGAACTGGTTGAAGTCCAGCGGTCCCTCGGTCGTCCCGGCCAGCACGTCGCCGACGTTCGCCTTGGGGAAGGGCTGCTGCGCGACCGGGGTCAGCGACTGGATCTGGAGGCGGCCGCCGTTCTGGGCGTCGTACGCGCCGTAGACCGTGCCGCCGCGGCGGTTGGCGTTCTCCCAGGGCTTCACGGTCACCCAGAGCTCGGAGTACGGGTCGGTGGCACCGACCACCCGGGAGGTCCCCACCCGGACGTTGGTGCCCTCCAGGGACTCGTAGTAGTCCAGGGCGTACGACTCGGGGTCGAGCGTCAGGCCGTTGACGGAACCGCCCGCGGCCGGGTCGCCCTCGGGGGCGTACTCGTCCGGCACGGAGAAGCCGGAGATGGTGACCGGGGCCGGGACCGGGTTGCCGGAGGAGACCACGGTGACGGCCGGCTTCGCCAGCTGGGTGAGGGACTGGTTGCCCGAGTTCAGGCCGCCGGGCACGTACTCCCCGACGGTGCCGTTCACGCTCACCGCGTCGCCGACGGCGACGGTCGGGACGGAGCTGGTGAAGACGAAGAGGCCCTCGCTGGTGGCCGGGTCGTCGTCGGCCTGCGGGTCCTGGATCCAGAAGCCGCGCGAGCCGTAGGTACGGACGCCGGTGACGACGCCCGTGACGCCCGTGACCTGCTGGCCCACGAGGGGCGAGACGCGGGTGGTGCCCTGGATGTCGTGGATGCGGACGCCGGCGGCGGTGGCACTGTCCTCGGCGGCTGCGCCGCCCGCGCCGGCGAGCAGGCCGGCGGCGAGTGCGGCGGACACGACGGCGGCCACGGCCGCCGTTCTCGGTATGGAGGAAGGCATCAAGGTTCTCCGGAGGCGCTTGGAGGATCGGTCGATGGAATCTACGCGCGTCAATCTCTTGTGAGAGCGGGGGACTTGTCAAGAGTCGACGGGTGTACGAAGGCTGACGGATCGGTGAACCGCCTGGCCCCGGCCCAAATACGTCTACGCTGAAAGCCGCCCTGGCCCCACGTACCTTTCCGAGGAGAAGACCCCAGATGGCATCGGATCGCCCCACCCTGCCCCCGGTTCGGCTGCATTCGGACGCGGAGCTGGCGCGGGACGCCCTGGTCACCCCTCTCCTCGCCCGCGCCGTGCGGCTCGCCCGCTGGGCCGGGCCCGAGACCCGGGTCGGCGCCGGCGGCGAGCTCGTCGACGAGCAACTGCCCTCGGCCGCGGAGGTGTTGGGGCTGACGGTGGACGAGGACGGCCGGGCCTGCGCGAGCGAGGCGTGGCGCGTCGCGGTCGACACCGGACTCGTGGAGGTCGAGGACGGCGAGGACGACGACGAGGCGGGTGCGGTGTCCCCGGGCGAGAACCTCGCGCTCGTCACCGGAGGGACGCCGCGCGACATCCTCGGCATCTGGCTGGACGGCCTGGACGCGGTGTTCGCCGACGCCACCGCGCCCGTGCTCGACGACCTGGCGGAGGCCGTCGGCGAGGACGGCCGGATCGACTTCGACCTCCTCGACTGGAACCCGGAGGCGGAGGCGGAGTTCCTGGAGGGGGTGCTCGGCAACCTCTACCTGCTGACCGTCAGCGAGGGCGGGGTGGGCGAGGGCGCCGTACCGCTGCCGGCGCTGGCCGCCTCGATGATCGTCCCGGACGACATGGGGGAGCCGACGGACGACGTCCTGGAGCAGGTCTCGGAGGCGATGATGCGCCTCGACGACCAGTTCCGGCTGCTCGAACCCATCGGCCTGGTCGTGTACCAGCCCGTCGACGAGGCGCTGATGGCGGAGGAGGGCGAGGAGCCCGCGCCGGCGGTGGACGACGAGGACGTCACCCGCTACGGCATGGTCCGGCTGACGCCGCTCGGCCTCTACGGCGTGCGGGCCCGGATGCTGGAGGCCGGTGTGGACGCGCCGGCGGTCGGCGACCTGACGGACAAGGGCGCGGACGTCCTGCTCGACGGGCTCGCCTTCTACCCCGAGCCGGCGGCCCGCGCCGAGACCCTGCTCTGGCTGGACGGCCGGGACGCGGTGGCGGCGGCCCGCGAACTGCTCGACGCGGCCCGGGGCTCCGACCCCGGCTCGCCGCTGCGGCGGCTGCACTGCCAGCAGGCGCTGGCCCTGGTCGGGCCCGACGCGGAGCCGGCGGTGCGCGAGGTGCTGGACGACGCCCGGCTCGGGGGCCTGGCGAGGGTCTGGCTGGCGGAGCGCGGCGCGGCGGACATCCCGGCGCCGCCGGAGTCGATGATCTTCTGGCTGGCCGTCGACACGATCGCGGCGCAACTCGACGCGGACGGCGACCTGGAGGAGCTCCAGGACCTGATCGAGGGCCTGACGGGTCGGCACAGCGGCTTCTTCGAGGCGGCGTGGCGGGTCGACCACCCGGCGACGGCGGAGGTCCTGGAGGCGATGGGCCGCCTGCACCGCGACAAGCGTGCGGCGAAGGAGGCCCGGAAGGCCGCGTTCAAGGCGCGGTCCCGTTCGGGGGCCTGAGCCAGGCCCTCCGGACGGACGGCGCCGTGTCCCGGGCGGGGGTCCTCGAGCCGCCGCGACGGGACGGACCGCCGTCCGTCGCCCCGGGTCCGGATCCGCCGTCCGTCGCCGGGCGTCGGATCCGCCGCCCGGCGCCCCGGTGCGGGCCTCAGGTCCGCAGGTGCGAGGCGCCGTTGAGGTCCAGGATCGTGCCGGAGGACCACTCCGCCGCGGGCGAGGCCAGCCAGAGGACCGCCGCGGCGATCTCCTCGGCCGTGCCGACGCGGTGGAACGGGCTCTGCGCGAGGATCCCGGCCCCCTCGGGGCCCGTGAGGCGGTCGGCGACGCGTTCCGTGGCGAAGAAGCCGGGGGCCACCGAGGCGACGCCGATGCCGTACGGGGCCAGTGAGACCGCGAGCGACTGGCCCAGCGCGTGGACGGCGGCCTTCGTCGCGCCGTAGGCCGGGTGGTCGGGCTCGCCCCGGAAGGCGCCGCGGGAGCCGATGTTGACGATCCGTCCGCCCGTGCCCCGGTCGATCATGCGCCGTGCCGCCAGGTGGCTGAGATTCGCCGTGGCCAGCAGGTTCACCGCCACGTGCTGCCGCCAGAGCTCGACCCACTCCTCGTACGGGGTCTCCGGCAGCGGATGGCGGATGTTCACGGCGGCGTTGTTCACCAGCACGTCGATGCCGCCGAGGGCCTCCGCCGCCGCGTCCGCCACGGCGGCGGCGCCCGCCGGATCGGAGAGGTCCCCGCCGGTCAGGACGTGGCCGGTGCCCTCCAGGGAGTCGAGGGTCTCGCGGGCCTCGTCCGCCCGGGAACCGAAGTGGACGGCGACCCGGTCGCCGTTCGCCGCGAAGGCCCGGGCCACGGCGCGGCCGAGTCCCCGGGACGCCCCGCTGACGAGGACGCGCCGGCCGGAGTGGGGCAGGTTCATCAATGGTCGCCTCTCTGTTCAACCCCCGTTTATACGCGGGCGGGACCGTGTGCCCCGACACCGGGTGACCCAGGGAGACGAAATCGCCATGCCCCTCAACCGTAGAGAATTCGCCAGGAAGTCCGCCGCCACCGGCGCCGGTCTGGCCCTCACCGGCGCCGTCGGCGCGCTGGCCACCGCGCCCGAGGCGCTCGCCGCCGAGGACGACGACCGGCACGGTCACGGCCGCGGCCACGGGCACCGGCTCGGCTACGGGGAGCTCGTCGACGACCCGCAGGGGATCCTCGCGCTGCCCGCCGGCTTCACCTACCGCGTCATCACCCGGAGCGGTGTCACCACGCTGGAGTCCGGTGAGCCCACCCCGTCCAACCACGACGGGACCGCGACCTTCGAGGGCCGCCGCGGCGTCACCCTGCTCGTCAACAACCACGAGCTCAAGGGGCCCCGCTCCAAGTGGACGTACCCCGTCCCGCTCGCCGAGGGCCTCGTCTACGACCCCGCCGCGGCCGGCGGCTGCACGGTCGTCGAGGTGCACCGCGACGGCAGCGTCGCCGAGTGGGTCGGCATCGCCGGCACCTCCACCAACTGCGCCGGCGGCCGCACTCCCTGGGGCACCTGGCTCACCTGCGAGGAGAACTCCGACCGGGCCGGCCAGAACGGCATGACCAAGGACCACGGCTACGTCTTCGAGGTCGACCCCCACGACCGCGGCGCCAACCGCGACCCGCAGCCGATCAAGGCATTCGGCCGCTACGACCACGAGGCCGTCGTCATCGACCCCCGGCACGGCCACGCCTACCTCACCGAGGACGCGGCCAAGCCCAACGGCCTCCTCTTCCGCTGGGTCCCGCCGAAGGGCTTCCGCCACGGGCGAGGCCGGCTGGCCACCCTCGCCGACGACGCGGGCGTCCTCCAGGCGCCCCGGTGCTTCGACGCCGCGGGCCGGTTCGTCGACGACCTCTCGCGCGCCACCCGGATCGGCACGGTCTACGGCGTCGACTGGGTGGACGTCCCCGACCGCGACGCCCGCACCGTCGCCGTGCGCGAGCAGTTCGCCGCCGGCGAGGTCACCCGTGCCCGCAAGCTGGAGGGCATGTGGTGGGCCGACGGGGGCGCGTACGTCGTCTCCTCGTACGCCCGTGACGAGAGCCCCGGCACCCCGCACGACGGCCAGGTCTGGTTCTACGACCCGAAGCGCCGCACCCTCACCCTCCAGGTGCTCCTGGGCGTGAACCCCGACCCGTCGCAGGACGGCGCCTTCGACGGCCCGGACAACATCACCGTCTCCCCGTACGGCGGACTGGTCATCGCCGAGGACGGCGAGGGCGTCTCGCACCTGTTCGGCGCCACCGAGCGGGGCCGCACCTACCCGATCGCCCGCAACGACCTGAACGACAGCGAGTTCACCGGTGTCGTCTTCTCGCCCGACGGCGACACGCTCTTCGCCAACATCCAGGACCCGGGGATCATGGTCGCCGTCACCGGCCCCTGGCGCCGCCAGCCCCGCGCCTGACCGCGGACCGGCCGGAGTGCCGTCGGCTCCTCGACGGCCTCCGGCGCACGTGAGGGAGCCCGCCGGTCGCACCGGCGGGCTCCCTCGTGCCAGGGGTGCGCTACAGCGCCTGTGCGGCCGGCTTCACCATGCCGCGGACCGTGCGGGACTTCACGAACTCGCCCATCGCCGTCATCTCCCATTCGCCGGAGAACTGCTTGATGAGCTTGGCCATCATGACGCCCGTCTGCGGCTCGGCGGTCGTCAGGTCGAAGCGGACCAGCTCCTCGCCGGTCGCCGCGTCCAGCAGGCGGCAGTAGGCCTTGGCCACCTCGGTGAACTTCTGCCCGGAGAAGGAGTTCACCGTGAAGACCAGGCCGGTGGCGTCCGCCGGGAGCCTGCCGAGGTCGACGACGATCACCTCGTCGTCTCCCGCGCCCTCGCCGGTCAGGTTGTCGCCGGAGTGCTTGACGGAGCCGTTCAGGATGGACAGCTTGCCGAAGTAGCAGCTGTCCAGGTGGTTGCGCTGGGGGCCGTAGGCGATGACCGAGGCGTCCAGGTCGATGTCCTTGCCGCGGTAGGCGGGCTCCCAGCCGAGACCCATCTTGACCTGGGAGAGCAGCGGCCGGCCGCCCTTGACCAGGGAGACCGTCTGGTTCTTCTGGAGGTTGACCCGGCCCTTGTCGAGGTTGATCTTGCCGGTCGCCGGCGGCGCGGCGGGCGCCGCCGGGGGAGCGGCCGGCATCGACGGCGTCGTCGCGGCGATCCGGGGGTCCACCGGGGCGGCCGCCGGGGTGGCGGGGGCCGCGGCGGGAGCCGCCGGTGCGGCGGCCGGCTCCTCGTCGACCGAGACGCCGAAGTCGGTGGCGATGCCGGCCAGCCCGTTCGCGTACCCCTGGCCCACCGCGCGGGCCTTCCACGCGCCGTTGCGCAGGTAGATCTCCACGACCACCAGCGCCGTCTCCGTGCCGAGCTGCGGCGGGGTGAAGGTGGCGAGCACGCTGCCGTCGTCGGCACTCCGGATGGTCGCCGTGGGCTCGACGCCCTGGAAGGTCTGGCCCGCGGCGTCGGGGCTGGCCGTGACGACGATCTTCTCGATGCCGGCGGGCAGCGCCCCGGTGTCCACGACGATCGCGTCCGGCGCCGTGCCGCCGCCGGAGCGGTAGGTCACACCGGGGCCGGCCGGCTGGTTGTAGAAGATGAAGTCGTCGTCGGAGCGCACCTTGCCGTCGGCGTTGAGCAGCAGGCCCGAGACGTCGAGCCGCACCGGGGCGGCGACGTCCACCGCCACGCGCGCGACGGAGAGAGGGATGTTCGAGCCGGGGGTCATAGCGGTCATGCCAGGGGTAACGAGCGAGGCGGCTTTGCCGTTCCCTTACCTTCGGCCACCCTGGTGACGCGGGTGGTTGCGGGCCGTGCGTTCGTTGCCGAACTTGTACGAGCCGGTCCAGCGGGCCATGACCAGCTGGGCGTCCCCCGACGCGACCTCCGCCAGGAACTTCTCCGCACGGCTGCCGCGCAGGGTGCCCGCGGCGCGTCCCTGGTGGGTGAGGACGACGGTGCCGTCCGCGCGTCGTTCGTAGCTGAATCCATGAGGGCGAGGCATGGCGACATCCTCGCGGTCGGGGAGAGGCCCGTCATGTGAATATTCTTCGGGTGTGGGTGGGAGCAGCTTCCGTACGCGGGACGTCGACGAGGCGCGGCTTGAGATAGACGCGCGGTACTACGCGAACTTCATGGACGTCATCGAGCGGCAGGAACGTCCCTTCGCCGCCCGGTTCGACACCTTCGCGCTCGGGCCGCTGGTCATCGGCGACCTGTCCTGCGGTGCCGACGTGCGGATGCGTTTCGGCGAGCTGGGCGCGTTCCACGTGAACGCGCCGATGAGCGGCACCATGGAGCTGCGGCAGGGTGGCGGGTCCCCGATGCGGGCGACCGCGGCCGAGGCGCTGCTGCTCGACCCCCTCGGCGACACCTTCCTGGACCGCTGGAGCGGGGACTGCCGGGCCGTCTCCGTCAAGATCGACGCGGCGGCCCTGCGCGACCAGCTCACCCGGTTGATCGGACGCCCGCCCGTCGGCCGGCTCGGCTTCGAGCCGCGCCTGGACATCTCCCGCGGGCCGGGGCTCGCCTGGGTGCGGCTGGCCCGGCGGGTGGCGGAGGAGGCGCTCGCGGGGGACAGCCTGGCCCACCACGAGCTGGTCGCCCGCCCGCTCCAGGAGGCGCTGCTCAACGGGCTGCTGCTGGCCGCCGAGCACCCCTGGCGCGAGGAGCTCGCGCACCCCGGGGAGCCGCTGCGTCCGGCGCCCGTGAAGCGCGCGATGGACGCCGTGCGCGCCCGGCCGGAGCACCCCTTCACCACCACCGAGCTCGCCACGCTGGCCAAGGTCAGCGTGCGACGGCTCCAGGAGTCGTTCCGCGAGTACGTGGGGATGGCGCCGATGGCGTTCGTGCGGGAGGTCCGCCTCGACCGGGTCCACGAGGATCTGCGGGCCGCGGAGCCCGGCGAGCTCGGGGTGGGCGACGTGGCGTGGCGCTGGGGTTTCACCCACCAGGGCCGGTTCGCCGCGCAGTACCGGGCGCGGTTCGGCGAGTCGCCCTCGCAGACGCTGCGCGGGCCGGGCTGAGCGCGCCCCGGACCCGTCCGGTACGGGGACGGCGGTGTCCGGTCCGGTCGCGTTATCCGGACAGCCGCCGCGTTCGGCGGATCGCGGTGCGGTCCCGCCCCGGCCTACTGTTCGGGTGTCGCGTGTGCCAGCGCATGCCGTGACCCGGGCCCCGGCCGGCGCTCCCCCGCATCAGTCCGGCCGGGCCCGTGCATCCCCCCTCCGCCGGGGGCCGCGTCAGTGCGGCCAGCGCGGCGGCGAGGTGCAGAAGTGGCCGCCCAGGTGCGCGTTCGCCGGGTCGTCGTCGGCCGGCTCCCCCTGTGCGGCGAGAAGCTTCTCCGCGTACGGCTCCGAGTCGTCCCGCGGCTCGTAGCCCAGGGCCCGGGCCGAGGAGAGGTCCCACCAGAGCCGGGTGTTGGCCGAGGAGCCGTAGACGACGGTGTGGCCCACGCCCTGTGCGGTGAGGCAGGCGTGCAGCAGCCGGGCGCAGTCGGCCGGGCTCAGCCACATGGACAGCATCCGGACCGAGGTCGGCTCGGGGAAGCAGGAGCCGATCCGCACGGAGACCGTCTCCAGTCCGTGCTTGTCCCAGTAGAACTGTGCCATGTCCTCGCCGAAGCACTTGGAGAGGCCGTAGAAGGTGTCCGGCCGGTGCGGGGTGTCGACGGGGACCACCGGGTCGCCCGCGCGGGGGCGCGGGGTGAAGCCGACGGCGTGGTTGCTGGAGGCGAAGACGATCCGCCCCACCCCTTCCTCGCGGGCCGCCTCGTACAGGTGGTGCAGGCCCGTGACGTTGGCGGCCATCACCTTCTCGAAGGTGGACTCCAGGGAGATCCCGGCGAGATGGACGACGGCGTCGACGCCGCGGACGGCCTCCCGCAGCGCCTCCCGGTCGGCGAGGTCGGCGACGACCGCGTCCGGTGCGCCGTCGACGGGGACGACGTCGAGGAGCCGCAGGCGGTAGCCGTACGCGGGCAGCAACTCCCGCATCAGGGTGCCGACGCCACCGGCGGCGCCGGTGAGCAGGACGGTGCGGGGCGAGGGCGCTGGAGTCGCCGAATCGGCTGAAGCCGCTGAAGTCGCCGAATCCGCAGAATCCGCAGAGGACATGGACAGGATCTCCGTCCGTAGATCGGGTTCACAAACGTGGACACGCTAGGGAGTGGCGTGGAGGCCGTCAAGAGTGCGCGGGGGAGGGTTGTTTGCGCCTTGACCGGCGCTTCACGGCTGTTCTAGCGTGAAGATGTTCAAGAATATGGACGGCAATCAGAATTGTGCACGCTGCTGCACGACGGACTTCCCTGGGAGCGCCCGTGACCTCAGCCTCGCTCGCCGACCGGCTCGACGGCCTGCTGTTCTTCCCCGTCACCGCCTTCGGCCCGGACGGCGCCGTCGACCTCGACACCTTCCGCGCCCACGTACGCGACGGCATCGACGCGGGCGCCGCCGCCGTGTTCGCCTGCTGCGGCACCGGTGAGTTCCACGCACTCACCCCCGAGGAGTTCCACGCCTGCGTCCGAGCCGCCGTCGAGGAGGCCGCCGGCCGCGTGCCCGTGGTGGCCGGCGCCGGATACGGCACCGCACTCGCCGTCCACTACGCGAGGCTCGCCGAGGACGCCGGCGCCGACGGCCTCCTCGCCATGCCTCCCTACCTCGTCGTCGCCGACCAGGCGGGGCTGCTGCGCCACTACACCGAACTCGCCGCCGCGACCGCCCTCGACGTCATCGTCTACCAGCGCGACAACGCCGTCCTCACCCCCGAGACCGTCGTCGCCCTGGCCCGCGTCGAAGGCGTCATCGGCCTGAAGGACGGACTCGGCGACCTCGACCTCATGCAGCGGATCGTCAGCGCGGTCCGCGCCGAGGGCCTCGACCTGCTCTACTTCAACGGCCTGCCCACCGCCGAACTCACCGGACTCGCCTACCGGGGCATCGGCGTCACCCTCTACTCCTCCGCCGTCTTCTGCTTCGCCCCCGACATCGCCCTCGCCTTCCACGCCGCCCTCGCCTCCGGCGACGACGCGACCGTGAACCTGCTCATCGACGGCTTCTACCGCCCGCTGGTCGAACTGCGCGCGCAGGGCCGGGGATACGCCGTCTCGCTCGTCAAGGCGGCCGTGCGCAGCGCGGGCCGGGACGTCGGCGAGGTCCGCCCGCCGCTGAGCGAACCCGCGCCCGAGCACCTGAAGGAACTCCTCGCGATCATCGAGCGCGGCCGCGCACTCCTGGCGGCCGGCGCATGAGGGCCGGGACCTTCGTCTACCCCTGGGACGTCGTGGGCGACCCGGCGGCGCCCGGACTGCTCGCCGGCCTCGGCGTCGAGACCGTCACCCTGGCGTCCGCGTACCACTCCACGCGCGCCCTGACCCCCCGGCACCCCGCGCACCGGATCGTCACCGCCGAGCACGCCGCGGTGCTCTACCCGCCGGACCCGGACCGCTGGTCCGGCCACACCCTGCGGCCCTGCCCGGCGGGGGAGTGGGCGCCGGGCGACAGCTACGGCGAGGCCGCGCGGGCCCTCGCCGACGCGGGCCTGGAGGTGCACAGCTGGGTCGTCCTCGCCCACAACTCCCGGCTCGGCGGCGAGCACCCGGCGACCTCCGTCGTCAACGCCTACGGCGACCGCTACCCCTGGGCGCCCTGCATCGCCCGGCCCGCCGTCCGTGCCCACCTCGTGGAGCTCGCGGCCGAGGCGGCGGTCCGGCCCGGAGCGGCCGGCACCGAGCTGGAGTCCTGCGGCTGGTACGGCCTGGCCCACCTCCACGCGCACGACAAGACGGCGGGCGTGCCGCTGGGGGACCGGGAGCAGTACCTGATGTCCCTGTGCTTCTGCCCGTCCTGCCGCGAGGGGTACGCCGTCGAGGGCGTCGACCCCGACGAGCTGGCGGCCGCGGTACGCGGCGCTCTGGCGCCGGTCTGGTCCGGGGGCGGGCCCGGACGGCCCCTCGCCCGCTTCGAGGACGCCGTCCTGTCCTGGCGCACCCGGACCGCGCGGAGCCTCCAGGAGGACGCCGTGCGGGCGGTCCGGGCGGCCGCCCCGCCCGGCTTCCGCGTCCTGCTCCACGCCGATCCGGACCCCGGGCGCTGCGGCGCCAACGCGGGCGTGGACCCGGCGCACGTCCTCGGGCTCGCGGACGGCGTCGTCACGCCGGCCGCCTCCGTGGCCCCCTTCGCGGCGCACGCGCGGGCCGGGACCGTCCTGGCCGCCAACCTCCCGGTGGTCACGGGCATGGGCGGCTCCCCACGGACCCTGGCCGACGACGCGAAGCGGGCGGCCGAGGCCGGCGCGGGCGAACTCCGGCTCTATCACGCGGGTCTGGCCTCGGACGCCGACCTGGCGGCGGTCCGGGAGGCCCTGCGGACGCTGAGCTGACCCGCCCGCCCCGGCTCAGCGCGCGGTCCGTGGCTCCGGCGCGGGCCGCGCCTTCCGGCCCGAGCGGGAGCCCGTCCGCAGCGGCGCCGCCAGCGCTCCCGCCCCGGCCAGCCCCAGCGCCCCCACCACCGGCAGCAGGACGCGGACGTCGAGGACGGCGACCAGGCCCGCGCCGAGCGCCAGGGCGAGCGCGTTCGGGACGAAGACCAGCGTGTGGGCGGTGGCCGCCACACGGCCGACCGCCTCCGTCGGGGCCTCCCGCTGGACTGCCGTCATGGCGGCGATCAGGACGGCGGGCAGACCGAGGCCGATCGCCGCGCTCGCCGCCAGTGCCACCGCGTCGTACGGCAGGGCACGGGCGCCCACCGCGAGGGCGAAGAGCCCGAGCCCCGCCGCGGCGAACAGCCGCCCCGGCACCCGGCGCAGCACGGGGCCCGCCACGAGCCCGGCGACGACCGAACCCACCCCCTGCACCGCGTACAGCACGCCCGCGTACGCCGGGGCGTGGCCGAGTCCCCGGTCCACCACCGCGTACACCGCGGCACCGTTCAGACCCGCCAGCAGCATCGTGAAGGAGCCGCCGAGGACCAGCGGCCGCAGCGTCGCCGAGGACCGGATCGCCCGCAGACCCTCGGCCGTGTCCCGCAGCCAGTGGGCCGCCTCCCGGCGTCGCGGCCGTTCCTCCCGCACCCGCAGCAGCGCGAACGCTCCCGCCGCCAGGGCGAACGTCGCCGCGTCGAGCAGTGCCACCGGCCCGCCGCCGTACCGCGCGAAGAGACCGGCCGCCACGAGCGGGGCGACCAGCTTCATGCCCTCGCCCACCGTCGTCCGCAGCCCGTTGAACTCCCCGAGCAGCCGCCGGTCGAGCACGCTCGCGGCCAGCGCGACCTCCGCCGCCTCGTGGACGACGCCCTGGAGCCCGTACAGCACCAGCACCGCGAACAGCAGCCAGATCCGGTCCGCGGAGTCCACCCAGAGCAGCACCGGCAGCAGCGCCGCCATCGCCAGGTCCGCGCCCACCATGAGCGGACGCCGCCGCGCCCGGTCCGCGATCGCGCCGAGCAGCGGGCCGCACAGGGCCGGTGCCCACAGGGCGAAGGCGGCCAGGGCCGCCAGGGCGTCCGAGCCGGTCAGGGACTTGACCCAGATCCCCGAGACCAGCCACAACGCGGTGGACCCGAAGCCCGACACCAGGACACCTGCCAGATAGAGGCCCGCGGTTCGTCTCATGCCGCTCAGCGTGGCGTCTGAGGCGGGCCCCGCGGATCGGTCATCCGCCCTATGCCGCGCGCGGGGGCGGAGGTCACGCCACGGCGTTCCTCCGGGCCGCCCGGCCCTCGTGGCGCAGCGCCGCGCCCGTCACCACCGCGCCCACGCCCTCCCACAGGCCCACGCCGAGGAACCCGGCGGGGGCGCGGCCCGTGACGACCGCGAGGGTGAACACGGCACAGGTCAGCAGCCGGAAGGGCACCGTCCAGCGGAAGAATGCCTTCCAGTCGGCCAGGGCGGCCAGCACGTAGTAGACGCCCATGTTGAGCGCGGCCATGGAGGAGGCGGTCAGGAAGACCAGCGTGTGGTCGCCGTCGGCCCGGGCGGCGTCGGGCACCGCATCGAAGCCCATCGCCGACAGCAGGAGGTCCGGGGCGACCAGCCCCACCACCCCCATGGCCGCGGCGAGCAGCCCGAACACCGCCATGGTCCAGCCGGAGAGGGAACGGGGCAGCCGCACGGCGGTCCTCCACGAGATCGAATCTATGCTCGGATCATGAGTGACCTTGCATACCGTGTCGCGGGGCCTTCCGACCAATCCGCCCTCGCCGGGCTCGACGACTCCTTCACCACGGACTACGTCTACGAAGTCGCCGCGGGCGACATCGGGTTCGGGCTCCGGCTCGTCCCCGTCGACCCGCCGCTGGTCAAGGTGTTCCCCGACGACGGCGACGCGGGGGAAGCCGCGACCGGGGCGCACGACGCCGGAAGCACCGGAAGCGCTGGAAGCACCGGGAACGCCGTCATCACGGACGACGCCGCCGCCGGGCCGGACGAGGCCGGTGTGCACGAGATCGTCGCGGTGGACTCCGACGGCTCGCTCCGCGGTTTCGTCGCGGTCGCCCACGAGCGGTGGAACCGGCGCCTGGTCGTCCGGCAGATCACGGTCGACTCCGCCCACCGCGGCCGCGGCATCGGAGGCGAGCTGATGCGCCGGGCGCTGGCCCACGGGCGGGCGGTGGGCGCCCGTACCGCATGGCTGGAGGTCACCAGCGTCAACGTGCCGGCGGTACGGGCCTACCGGCGCATGGGCTTCCGGCTCTGCGGCCTGGACACCACCCTCTACACCGGCACCGCGTCCGAGGGCGAGACCGCCCTCTTCATGGCCAGGCCCCTCGACTGAGCCGGGGTTCGGACACGGCCCGGGGGCGCCGCGACCGCGCGGCGCCCGGGTGGTCCGGGCCTCGGTGTCACCTCAGCGCCGCCTTCATCATCTTCTGGGCCACGGGGGCCGCCAGACCGTTGCCGCTGACCTCCGAGCGGGCCGCGCCCGAGTCCTCGATCATGACGGCGACCGCGACCTCCTTCCCGGTGTCCGCGTCCTTGGCGTAGGACGTGAACCAGGCGTACGGCGTCTTGCTGTTGTTCTCGCCGTGCTGGGCCGTTCCGGTCTTGCCGCCGACCTCGGCACCGCCGATCGCCGCGTTCGTGCCGGTGCCCTGCTCGACCACCGTCACCATCGCGCTGCGCAGCTGGCGCGCCGTCTCGGACGAGACGACCCGCCGGGTGTCCCCGTCGTCGAAGGTCCGGAGGGCGTCCCCGTCGGAGTCGACCACCTTCGAGACCATGTGCGGGGACGCGAGGAGCCCGTCGTTCGCGATCGCCGCGGACACCATCGCCATCTGCAGCGGGGTGGCCGTCACGTCGAACTGGCCGATACCGGTCAGCGCCGTCTGGGCCCTGTCCATGCCGGACGGGTACACGCTCGGGTGGGCGCGGACCGGCACGTCACGCTCGGTGTCGCCGAAGCCGAACTTCTCCGCCATGGCCTTGACCTTGTCCTGGCCGAGGTCGACGGCCAGCTTGGCGAAGACGTTGTTGCAGGAGTAGCGCAGCGCGGTGCGCAGGCTGGCGTCCTCGCAGGGCGCCGAGGCGTTCTCGTTCTTCAGCACGGTCCGGGTGTCCGGCAGCGTGTACGGGTTCGGGCTGTCGGTCGGCGCGTCCACCGAGGCGTACCGGCCGTCCTCGAGCGCCGCCGCCGCGACGACCAGCTTGAAGGTCGAGCCCGGCGGCAGCGGCTGCCGCAGCGCCCGGTTGACCAGCGGCTTGTCCTCGTCGGTGGTCAGGTCCCGCCATGCGGAGCCGTCCGTGAGCCCGGCGATCTTCGAGGGGTCGTACGAGGGGGTGGACACCATGCCGAGGATCCGGCCCGTCCTCGGGTCGATGGCGACGGCCGCGCCCTTCTTGTCGCCGAGCGCCCGGTAGCCGGCCTTCTGCACGTCCGGGTCGATGGTGGTGAGCACGTCGCCGGGCTCCTGCTGCTTGCCCGTGAGGGCGTCCAGCGGGTTCTTCAGGCGGGTGTCGGTGCCGTCCAGGACGTCGGAGTAGATGCCCTCCAGCTGCGTGGCGCCGTAGGCCTGGGAGCTGTAGCCGGTGACCGCGGCGTAGAGCTCGCCGTCGGTGTAGCTGCGCTTGTAGGCGAGATCGCCACCCTCCGTCCTCTTCGAACCCGTGACCGGTTCCCCGGCCACGACGATGTTCCCGAGCGGCTGCGCGTACTGCGCCATGATCTTCCGCCGGTTGGTCTTGTCGTCCGCGAGCGCCTTGCCTTCGTACGCCTGCACCCAGGTCGCCCGCCCCAGCAGGGCGAGAACCAGGAGCAGCGAGAAGACCGCGGCGCGCCTGATCGTCTTGTTCATCCCGTGGAGGGACGAACGGAACGGGGGCGGACGTTCCGGATGTGTCCCGTTTCTCAGGGAACCTTCATCCGCGCGGCGGGAGCTGAGAGCGCGGTCACACCCCTCCGCCGGCGGGACGCGGAGCCGCTCAGCCGGGTGTGACGAACCCCGACTCGTACGCCGCGACCACCGCCTGGGTGCGGTCCCGTGTACCGGTCTTCGACAGGACCGCCGCCACGTGGGTCTTGGCCGTCGCCGGGCCCACCCCGATCCGGCCGGCTATCTCCGCGTTGGTCAGCCCCGTCGCCATCAGCCGCAGGACCTCGGCCTCCCGCTCGGTCAGCCGGGCCACCCACGGCGGTGCCTGCGCCGGCCCCCGGCGGGCGTGCTCGGCCGCCAGGGCCCGCACCGCGGCCGGGTAGAGCAGCGAGTCGCTCCGGGCCACCAGCCGGACCGCGCCCACCAGCTCCTCGGCGGCGACCCGCTTCAGCAGGAAGCCGGCCGCGCCGGCCCGGAGCGCGTCGTACACGTAGGAGTCGTTCTCGAAGGTGGTGACCACCACGATCCGAGGCGGCTCGGCCATGCCCGCGAGGATCTGCCCGGTCGCCCGGATCCCGTCGACCAGCGGCATCCGCACGTCCATCAGCACGACGTCCGGCCGCAGCTCGCGCACCACCGACACCGCCTCCGCGCCGGTCGAGGCCTCGCCGACGACCTCCAGGTCCGGCTCGGCGTCCAGGATGACCCGCAGGGCGGTGCGCACCATCCGCTCGTCGTCGGCCAGGACGATCCGGATCACCGGGCGCCCCCCTTCCGGGCCGGGCCGCCCGCCAGGGGCAGCCGGACGGCGAGCCGCCAGACGTCGTCGGAAGGGCCGGCCTGGACCGCGCCGCCCAGCAGCCGCGCGCGTTCGCCCATGCCGAGCAGACCGCGGCCTCCGTCCGGCCGTGCCACCGGCACGCCGCCGGTGAGCGGGTTCTCCATCGTGATCTCCAGTTCCTCTCCGTGCAGCGCGAGCCGTGCGGTGACGGGGGCCCCGCCCGCGTACCGTGCCGCGTTCGTCAGTCCTTCCTGGACGATCCGGTACGCCTCCCGGGACACCGCCTCCGGTACCCGCTCCAGGTCTCCCGTGACCGTGAGCGCCACCCGCGGCCCCGCGCCCCGCACCAGGGCGTCCAGGGCGCCGAGCCCCGGCCCCGCGAGCTCCGCCTCGTCGTCGCCCCGGCGCAGCAGGCCGAGGACGGAGTCCAGCTCGCCGACCGTGCGCCGGGTCGTCTCCTCGATCGCGGCGAGCGCCTCCCGTACGAACTCCCGGTCGCGCGCCGAGTCGCTGTCCAGCACCCTGCGGGCGGCACTCGCCTGGAGGGTGACGGCGCTCAGCGCGTGGCCCACCGAGTCGTGCAGTTCACGGGCGAGCCGGTTGCGTACGGCCAGTTCGGCGGCGCGCCGCTCGGC
Organism: Streptomyces sp. NPDC048338; assembly: GCF_043201055.1. Lineage (NCBI taxonomy): Bacteria > Bacillati > Actinomycetota > Actinomycetes > Kitasatosporales > Streptomycetaceae > Streptomyces > Streptomyces sp. NPDC048338. Next base: position 92,464 of record NZ_JBICYQ010000001.1, on the reverse strand, counting down.
CGCCAGGAGCCGGTCCGCCGGACTCGGCCCGAGCAGCCGCGGTGCCCGGCCGGCCAGGAAGGCGCCCGTCGCCGCTGCCACGGCCGCGAGGCCCAGCAGCATGAGCAGTCCGGCCGGAAGGCAGGCCCACTGCACCCATGGCCGGTCCAGGGCCCAGAACTCGGCCGCGGCCGAGGCGCGCAGCCCCGCCCAGAAGGGCAGGAGCAGCAGCGAGACCGCGAACGGCGGGAGCGCCAGGGTCGCCCCGCTGACCAGTGCCCCGGTCCCCAGGTGGAGGACGAACCAGCCCGCCGTCCTGGCGCGGTCGGACCGGCCGCGGGCCGGTCCCTCGGCGAAGCGGTCCGCCGCGACTCCGCACAGTGCCCGTGCCGCCGCCACCGACATGGGCCGGGTGAGCGGGAAGAGCGAGACGATCGCGGCGAGCGGCAGCCCGACGGCGTACGCGGCGAACTGGGTGCCCAGGTCGCCCTCGAACGCCGACCGCCCGTCGTCGAACGGCGCCACGAGCACCGTGCCGACCAGCCAGAACGGCATGAACAGGGCGCCGCCCAGGATGAGATGGACCCAGCGCAGTCTGGCCCGCTGTCCCAGCAGCAGGACGCCCGCCCGTCTCACGCGCCCGCGTCCCGGCGTCGTAGGAAGACGGCCGTGACACCAGCCGCCAGCACCCCCGTGATCATCTCGCCAGCGTAGGTCAGCCGTGCGAGGTCGGTGAAGGTTCTGGCCGCATCGCCGTCCGGGACGGCCGCCACCAGGCTCATGTACGCGCCCCAGCAGCCGACCGCGCCCGAGCCGACCCAGGCCACGGCCAGGACGGAGCGGACCGGCAGCGCACGGCTGCGGCTGAACGCGAGCAGCAGGACGCCGGTGACGGCTGCGCCGATCAGGAGCAGTTGCGCCCACTGGAGAACGTGGAAGTCGGCCGTGCGGTCGGCGATCTGCCCGGCCGACAGGCCCTGGTCCGCGCCGAGGGCCCAGGCCAGCCGGACGGCGGCGGGGGCCAGGGCCAGCAGCGCGGCGGCGACCGCCGTGGCACGCGCCCCGGCGCCGAGGAGGCGGGCGGGGACGTCGCCGACCGTGCCGTGCCACAGGTGACCCCAGCGGTCCCGGGTGTAGAGCACGAAGAGCGTGCCCAGGGTGAGGCCCTGGACGATGAAGCCGCCGTAGACGACGCCGAACACCCATGTGTCGAGGAACGGCTCGCCCCCGGCCGTCGGTTCGCTCGGCCCGGTGAACAGGGCGGTCGCGAGCTGGGCCGGGAAGCCGATCATGATCGGGGTGAGCAGCCCGGTCGCGGCCCACATCGGGAGCGCCAGCAGCCAGGGCCGGACGCGCAGCCCCCACGGCTGCGTGAGCAGCAGCGCGAGGACCACGACCAGGGCGTCGGCCACCACGGAGACCGAGTTGGCGACGATCAGCAGGGTCCGGTGCTCCAGGAGCGGGCTGCCGGCCGGGATGCCGAGGTCGCTGCCGGCCACCCAGGCGACCTTGAGGCCGATGTAGGGCAGGCAGGCGATCTCGGTGAGGGTGCGCAGCACCCGCCGGGTGCGGCCGGCGGGCGGAGGTGTCGGCGTCGGGCGTGCCAGGGTCCGTGTCATGTCCCCACGCTTTCGCCCGGGAGGCCCGCCGCACGTCCCTCCCTACGGCGGACCGTCTCCGCCGGGCGGGGGAGGACGCCTGCTCCGCGGAGGAGAATTGACCCATGATTTCGGTCGTGAAATGCACCTGATGGCCGGTCATCCGGGAGCCTAGAGTGATCTTCATGAACGAGATCACCACGCCGAAGACCTTCGCCCCGCTCCTCACCCGCGCCGCCGACGCCGAGACCACCGCAGACCCCAGCAGCGTGATGACCCTCCTCGCCGACTCGGACACCACCGGCGGGCTGCTGACCAGCTACCGGTCGTCCTTCGCGAAGGGCGCGGTCGGCGCCCCGGCGCACTTCCACACCAAGGCGTCGGAGATGTTCTTCGTGCTCGGCGGCTCCCTGCAGGTGCTCGTCGGTGAGGAGCTCACGGTGCTGGAGGAGGGCGACTTCCTGCTCGTCCCGCCGCACACCCCGCACGCCTTCGCCGCGGCCCCGGGCGCCGAGGCCGACGTGCTCTTCGTCTTCACGCCGGGCATGGCGCGCTTCGACTACCTGCGGCTGCTCGGCCGGGTGATGCGGGGCGAGGCGAGCTTCGCGGAGATCAAGGAGTCGTCCGAGCGCTTCGACAACCACTACGTCGACAGCCCGGTCTGGCAGCAGGTGCTCGCCGAGCGGGGCTGAACCGTCCCCGGCCGGCGGCCGCTCCTGACCGGCGGCGGCGCCCGCCGCAGGGCCGCGAAGGGCGGCGGGTCGCCGTGCGCCGCACGGCGCTGTCCGTGCGGGGCTCCACGACAGGCCCTCGGGCCTCAGAGCCGGCGGGTCGCCAGGGTCAGCCGGTCGCGCGCGTCGAACAGTGCGTCCTTGATCATCTGCTCGTGCCCGGGGGTGAGCCGGGCCACCGGCACCGAGCAGCTGATCGCGTCCCGGGCCGGGGTCCGGTAGGGGATCGCGATGCCGAAGCAGCGGAGCCCGAGGGTGTTCTCCTCGCGGTCCACGGCGTACCCCTGCTCGCGGATCGCGTGCAGCTCCTCGATGAGGTTCTCGCGGTCCGTGATCGTGTGCTCGGTCAGCGCCGGCAGCGTCTCCGGGAGCAGCTTGCGGACCTGCTCGTCGCTGTGGGTGGCGAGCAGCGCCTTGCCCAGCGAGGTCGAGTGGGCCGGCAGGCGGCGGCCGACCCGGGTGAACGGCCGCAGATAGTGCTGGGACTGACGGGTCGCCAGGTAGACCACGTTGGTGCCGTCGAGCCGCGCCAGGTGGATCGTCTCCGTGGTGTCGTCGGAGAGCCGGTCGAGCGTGGGCCGGGCGGCGGCCACCACCTCGTCGCCGTCGATGTACGAGGTGCCGACCAGCAGGGCGCGGACGCCGATGCCGTACCGGGTGCCCGTCGCGTCGGTCTCCACCCAGCCGAGCTCCACCAGGGTGCGCAGCAGCATGTAGAGGCTGGACTTGGGGTAGCCGACGGCCTCCTGGACGGCGGCGAGCGAGTGCATGCCGGGGCGTCCGGCGAAGTACTCCAGCAGTTCCACCGTGCGCACAGCGGACTTGACCTGCGCTCCACCCGTGTCGGCAGTCGACATCGCCCTCGCCCCTCTTGCCGCCGCCTCTTGTGGAGACGGCGCGCCCGTCAATAGAGTCCTGTTCACCTACAGGAACCATGTTCAGAATAGCGAACATGGCGTGAAGAGGGGCGTGGCGGTGGCAGCTGAACCAGTGTGGAGTGTGGACCCCCGGACGGGGAAGCCGCGGGAGCAGGTTGCGGTGGAGGCCACAGCCGAGGAGATCGACCAGGCCGTGCGGGCCGCGCACGCCACCCGTGACGCGCTCGCCGACCGCACGGCGCGGGCCGCCCTGCTCCGCACCGCGGCCGACCTGCTCGACGAGGCCGCCGCGCACGTCATCGAGGCCGCCGACGCCGAGACGGCACTCGGCCCGGTCCGGCTCACCGGTGAACTCGCCCGCACCACCGCACAGTTGCGGTCGTTCGCCGACGTCGTCGACGAAGGCGCCTTCCTCGACGTGCGGATCGACCTGCCCGACCCGACGACCACGCCGCCCACCCCGGACCTGCGGCGCTGGAAGATCCCGCTCGGCGTCGTCGCCGTCTACGCGGCCAGCAACTTCCCGCTCGCCTTCTCCGTCCCCGGCGGCGACACCGCCAGCGCGCTCGCCGCCGGCTGCCCGGTCGTGGTCAAGGCCCATCCGGACCACCCGGCCACCTCCGAGCTCTGTGCCTCCCTGCTGCGCCGGGCCGCGGTGAAGGCGGGCCTCCCCGAGGACGTGGTCGTCCTGGTCCACGGATTCGACGCGGGCGTCGCGCTGGTCCGCCACCCGCTGGTGGCCGCCGCCGGCTTCACCGGGTCGGTACGCGGCGGGCGCGCGCTCTTCGACGCGGCGGCCGCCCGCCCGGCCCCGATCCCCTTCCACGGCGAACTCGGCTCGCTCAACCCGGTCGTGATCACCGACGCCGCCGCCGCGGAGCGGGCCGCCGAGATCGGCGCCGGCCTCGCCGGCTCGATGACCCTGGGCGAGGGGCAGTTCTGCACCAAGCCCGGCTTCGTCCTCGCGCCGGGCGGAGAGGCGGGCGACCGCTTCGTGGACGCCCTGACCGCCGCCGTCAGCCAGTCCGAGCCCGGTGTCATGCTCGACCACCGGATGCGGGCCGCCTTCGTCTCGGGCGTCACGGAGCGCGCCGCCCTGCCCGGCGTGTCCGCGCCGGTCACCCCCGGGTCCGGCGGCGAGCACACCGTCAGCGCCGGCTTCCTGACCGTCGACGCCGCGACCCTGCTGAAGGGCGGGTACGAACTCCTCCTGGAGGAGTGCTTCGGGCCGGTGACGGTGGTCGTGCGGTACGGCTCCCGGGACGAGATCAGCCGGCTCCTCGCCCTCCTCCCCGGCAACCTCACCGCCACCCTCCACCTCGCCGACGAGGACCCGCAGGCCCCCGGGATCCTGGCCGAGCTCACCCCGCTGGCGGGCCGCGTGCTCGTCAACGGCTGGCCGACGGGCGTGGCCGTGGCGGGCGCCCAGCACCACGGCGGTCCCTACCCGGCCACCACGTCCACGTCCACCTCGGTCGGCGCCACCGCGATCGAGCGCTGGCTGCGCCCGGTCACGTACCAGTCGACACCCGGCCGGCTCCTGCCGCCGGAGCTGCAGGACGGCAATCCGCTGGGGCTGCCGAGGCGCTGACCCGGCCGGGCGGGGCGCCGATCCACGGCGTCCGCCCGGGGCCGGCACGTGCGGCCCGCCGGGGGAGCCGCACGACCGCCGGGAGGCGGTCCGAGCGGCGGTCGTGTCGATCCCGCCGGGCTGATCGACAGCCCTCAGGCGCTGATCGGGGCGGTGAGACGGGTGGTGAGTTCCTCGACGAATGCCTCGAGGTGGGGCGGGCGCGGGCCGGTACGGGTGGCGCAGAACCATGTGCGGGTCAGCGGGTCCTTGCCGATGCGGACCAGCGCGAGGCCGTGCGAGGACACGTACGGGGCGGCCACCCAGTTGGGGAGCACGGTCACGCCCTGGCCGCCGGCCACCATCTCGATCACCAGGTCGGTCACCACCGGCATCGTGGTGATCCGGCCGGGGCGGGCCCCGGCCGGGATCGGCAGCGGCATCGACGGGATGCGGTTCTGGTCGTAGCCGTCGTAGAGGACCAGGTCGGCGCCGTCGAAGTCACGGGCGGTCAGGTGCCCGCGGGAGGCCCATGGGTGTGCGGCGGGCACCACTGCCATCATCTCGTCGTCGAACAACCTGGTCAGCGACACCCGGTCCATCTGCAGATCCGGCTTGGTGACCAGCGCGACGTCGACCAGGTCGGCGAGCAGCGCCGGGATCGGGGCGTCGTCGGCGACGGCCTCGATGCGCACGTCGATGTCCGGCTCGCGCTCGCGGAAGGCGCGCAGTACTGGTGGCAGCCACGGCAGGGTGGTGCTGCACTGCGCGGTGAAGCGGACCCGTCGGCCATGCCCGTCGCGGATCTCCCGCAGGTCGCGGGAGGCCGCATCCAGTTCACCGAGGACCTGGCGGGCGGCGACCAGCAGCCGGCGGCCGGCCGCATTGGGCACCAGGCGGCGCCCCTTGCGGTCGAAGAGCTGCATGCCCAGGCGAGTCTCCAGCCGCGTGAGCCGCTGGCTGAGGGCCGGCTGACTGACGTACAGCCGCTCCGCGGCGGCCGTCAGCGAGCCCGCCTCGGCGGTCGCGTCGAGGAGCTCCAGGTCGCGCAGATCCACATCCATAACCTGGGATTATCACATGCTCCAATCTACGTTGTGGTGTTATGTGTTGAGGGTTCATAGGTTCTTGGGTGTCAGCCGGACGAACCAGTCCGCCGAGCCGCCCCGAAAGGCACCCACCATGACCACTGCTCTCATCACCGGATCCTCCAGCGGCATCGGCCTGGACATCGCCCGGGCCTTCCTGGCGAGCGGCGCGAACGTCGTCATGAACGGCCGCGACGCCGACCGCCTGGCCAAGACCGCCGTCGGCCTCGGCCATCCGGAGCGGACTGCGTGGGTCGCGGGCAGCATCGCCGAGAAGGAGACCGGAGAAGCCCTGGTCCGCACGGCCCTCGAGCGCTTCGGCCGCATCGACGTGCTGGTCAACAACGCCGGTACCTTCGCCTCCAAGCCCTTCACGGAGGTCACGGAGGCCGAACTCGACGGTTTCCTGACGGGCAACCTCAAGGGCACCTACCTCACCACCCAGACCGTGGTACGGGCGCTTCGCGCGCAGGGTGAGGGCGGCAGCATCGTCAACATCGGCACCGTCCTGGTGGACCACGGACTGGCCGGCTTCCCGGCCAGCGCGCCGGTGGTGAGCAAGGCCGGAGTGCACGGGCTGACCACGAGCCTGGCCGCCGAGCTGGCGGCCGACGGCATCCGGGTCAACCTCGTCTCCCCCGGCATCGTCCGCACCCCGCTGCACGAGGGCGGCGACGTGGACGGCCTCGGCGGGCTCGCCCTCCTCAACCGGGTCGGGGAAGCCTCCGAGATCGCCGAGGCGGTGCTGTACCTCGCGGGAGCCGGCTTCGTGACGGGCCACGCCCTGCGTGTGGACGGCGGCCACGTGACCGGCCGCTCCTGACCTTCCCTCACCCGAAAGGACTTCCACGTGCCGTACGTGAACGTCAAGATCACTCGGGAAGGCGCCACCGCCGCCCAGAAGGCCGAGATCATCGCCGGTGTCACCGACCTGCTGGTCAGGGTCCTCGACAAGGACCCGGCCACCACGTTCGTCCTCATCGACGAAGTCGCTCTGGAGGACTGGGGCGTGGGCGGCGTCCCCACGGACGAGTACCGCCGCCGGCAGACCCGCGGCTGAGGCCCTCCGGTCGGATCCCGGGTCTCCCGAGATCCGATCCCGCGGCTCCGCCCCCGCCCCGGATCGCAACCAAGGACGGGCCGTCCGCGTCCCTCGTTCCATGATCAGAACAGCGAACGCCGACGACCTCGACGCCATCGCCGCCCTGCACCTCGCGGCCCGGGCCACCTACTACCGCGGCCACATACCCGACGTCGAGTTCGAGGGCCCCGAGGAGCTGTCCCGCACGCGGGCCGCCTGGACCCGGGCCGTGGAGGGCGGCGCCGTGCTGTGCGCCGAGCGTGACGGCGAGCTCGCGGGCATCGCCGCCTCCCGCGTGGTCGACGGGATCATGACACTCACCCAGCTCCACGTCCGGCCGGACCGCTGGCGCCTCGGGGTCGGCGGCGAGCTGCACGCCGCCTGTCTCGACGCCTGGCGGGCCGCGGGCGTGAGGACCGCCCGCCTGGAGGTCTTCGAGAAGAACGAGCGGGCCCGGGCCTTCTACGCCGCGCACGGCTGGGTCCCCGACCCCGACCACCCCCGCGACGGCTCCCACCTCGTGCTTCGCCTCACAGTGACGTCCCCGGCGGAATGAATCCGGCGTCCGGGGGTGTTCCCGACCACGGACCCACCCCCGAGACCGGAGAGAAGCCGAGAACATGCGCGTCGAGATCTGGAGCGACATCGCCTGCCCGTGGTGCTACATCGGGAAGGCGCGCTTCGAGAAGGGGCTCGCGGCCTTCGGTCACCGCGACGAGATCGAGGTCGTCCACCGCTCCTTCGAGCTCGACCCGAACCGCGCCAAGGGCGACACCGCCCCGGTGATCGAGATGCTGGCCCGCAAGTACGGCCGCACCGTGGACGAGGCCCGTTCCATGGAGGCCCACGTCGCCTCCAACGCGCACTCCGAGGGGCTGGGTTACCGCACCGAGGGCCGTGACCACGGCAACACCTTCGACATCCACCGGCTGCTCCACCTGGCGAAGGAGCGCGGCCGGCAGGACCAGCTCCTCGACCTCGCCTACCGGGCCAACTTCGCCGAGGAGCGCTCCGTCTTCGACGCGGAGACGCTCGTGACGCTGGCCGTGGAGGCGGGCCTGGACGAGACCGAGGTCCGGACGGTGCTCGCCGACGAGACGGCGTACGCCGACGCCGTCCGCGCCGACGAGCGCGAGGCGGCCGAGCTGGGCGCGAACGGCGTGCCCTTCTTCGTCCTGGACCGCCGCTACGGGATCTCCGGCGGCCAGCCCGCCGAGGTCTTCACGCAGGCACTGGAGCAGGCGTGGGAGAGCCGGGCCCTCCAGCCGGTCGCCGTGGCCGCGGCCACGGACGGCGGGGGCGCCTGCGACGTGGACGGCACCTGCGACGTATAAGACCTGCTTGGGGATTCCCCTTGATCATATGCAATTGACGTATGGTCGGGGGGAATCCAACCTGGGGACATGGATGTCATGGACCCCCTCGGCGGAGCCGAGTTCGCGCCCCGGTACACCTACCTGAACACCTCCACCTGCGGGTTGCTGCCCCGCCGGACCATCGAGGCGGTCACGCTCCTCGCCGAGGAGACGGCGGACGGGCGGCCGGACGGCGCCGGCAGTTTCGACATCGTGGCCGAGGCCCGCGCGACGTACGCCCGGCTCGTCGACGTCCACCCGGACCGCGTCGCCGTCGGCAGCTCGGTCTCCGTCCACATCGGCATGATCGCCCAGTCGATGCCGGCGGGATCCGAGATCCTCTTCCCCGAGGGCGACTTCAGCTCGGTCATCACTCCGTTCACCGTCCGCGGCGACCTCAAGACGCGCTTCGTCCCGCTGGAACTCCTCGCCGAGTCCGTCCGGCCCGAGACGGCTCTCGTCGCCTTCTCCGGCGTCCAGTCGGCGGACGGCCGGACCGCGGACTTCGCGGCGGTACGCGCCGCGGCGGCGGCACACGGGGCCCGGACGCTCCTGGACGCCACGCAGTCGGCCGGCTGGCTGCCGCTGCGGGCGGGGGAGTGGGACTACACGGTGGCCGGCGGTTACAAGTACCTGCTCTGCCCGCGCGGCGCCTCCTTCCTCACCGTCACGGAGGAGGCGCAGGACTCGCTGCTCCCGATCCACGCGGGCTGGGTCACGGGCGAGGAGCTGTGGGTCAACAGCTACGGCCCGGTGCGTGAACTGGCCCGTTCCGCACGGCGGTTCGACGAGCCGCCGGCCTTCCTCTCGTACCACGGCGCGGCCCGCTCGCTGGCCCTCCTGGAGGAGGTCGGCATCGAGCGGATCGAGGCGCACAACAAGGCGCTCGCGGCACGTTTCCGAGAGGGGCTCACCGCGCTGGGGTACGCGCCGGTGCCGGACGTCTCGGGCATCGTCGGCGTCCCCGGCCTCGGCGAGCGCCAGGCCGAGCTGCGCGAGTCCGGCATCCTGCTCTCGTCCCGCGCGGGCAACCTGCGCGCGTCCTTCCACCTGTACAACTCCGCCGCGGACGTGGACCACGCGCTGGCCGTCCTGGGCGGCTGACCGCCTTCCGTCGCGTCCGGCCCCGGGCCGCGCGTCCGGCCCCGGAGTCCGGGGGGCTTCGGGGCCGGACGCGGCGGATGTCCGGAGCCGCACGCGGCGGATCGCCGGGGTGTCGGTTCAGCCCGGGGTGTCGGTTCGGCTCGGGCCGGCGGGGCGGGTCGCCCGGAGCTCGGGGCAGTCGGCCATCTCGACGCACAGGTTCCGTTCGACCTTGGCCAGCAGGCGGGCCAGCTCACCGCGCTCGTCCGGCGTGAGGCCGGCCAGCGTGTACCGCTCCAGGCCCGTCCAGACGTCCGCCACGTCCGCGCGGAGCCCGCGCGCCTCCTCCGTCGCCTCGACCAGGACCGCGCGCCGGTCGGCGGGATCCGGGCTGCGGCGCACATGGCCGCTCTGCTCCAGGCGCTGGAGCATTTTCGTGACCGTCGAGGGGTCCAGTCCCATCGCCTTGATCAGCTCCGACTGACGGACCGGTCCGCAGTCCCACAGGCACATCATCAGGAACTCCTGGCCCGGGAAGAGCCCCACGTCCTTCAGCAGCCGGCCCGCCGCGATCCGGTGCAGCCGAGCGACCCGGGACAGCCCGTGGCTCACCGGCCCGCCCTGTGCGGCGGAGGGCAGCGGCCCGGTACAGACGGGCTCGGACGGGGGTGCGGTGGTGCTCTCGGACATCGCTCTGCTCCTCGCGGGGGTGATGTCCCCAGATTACCTTGGTCGGCCAAGTAATGCGTTACAGTGGCGACCGGCCACATATTTGGCCGACCACATAAATTTTGGAGGACAGCCATGACCACCGCTTTCGACCCGATCGACCTGGCCGGCGCGCGGCTCTCCAACCGCATCGCCATGGCCCCGATGACCCGCAGCCGCGCCGACGCCCAGGGGCGCACGCCCACTCCGCTCGTCGTCGAGTACTACGCCCAGCGGGCCACGGCCGGCCTGATCATCACCGAAGGCACCCAGCCCACCGCCGTCGGCCAGGGCTACCCCGGCACCCCCGGGCTGCACAGCGCCGAGCAGACCGCCGCCTGGCGCGAGGTCACCGACGCCGTCCACGCGCGGGGCGGCACGATCTTCGTCCAGCTGATGCACTCAGGCCGGATCGGCCACCCCGACCTCCTGGACGGCGACCTCCACCCGGTCGCCCCCTCCGCCGTCGCCGCCGCCGGCCAGGTCTTCACCTTCGAGGGGCCCAAGGACTTCGTCACTCCCCGCGAGCTGACCGGCGACGAGGTACGGGCCACCGTCGCCGAGTTCGCCGCCGCGGCGCGCAACGCCGTGGACGCCGGCTTCGACGGTGTCGAGATCCACGGCGCGAACGGCTACCTGGTCCACCAGTTCCTCGCCACCGGCTCCAACCGGCGCACCGACGAGTGGGGCGGCTCCGTGGAGAACCGGATCCGCTTCGCCGTCGAGGTCGTCCGCGCCGTGGCCGCCGAGATCGGCGCCGAGCGCACCGCGCTGCGGATCTCCCCGGCCAACCCCTACAACGACATCGACGAGACCGAGTCCGAGGAGACCTACACGGCCCTCGTCGCGGCGATCGAACCGCTCGGCCTCGCGTACCTGCACGTCCTGGAGGCCGCGCCGGCCGTCCGCGAACTGACCCTCGCCCTGCGCAAGCAGTTCACCGGCACCCTCGTCCTCAACCCGGCGACGGAGGGCCCGACCGCCGCCTCCTCGCTGGCCCTGATCGAGGACGGGACCGCCGACATCGTCGCGTACGGCACCCTCTTCATCGCCAACCCGGACCTGCCCGCCCGGCTGCGCGCCGACGGCCCGTACAACACCCCGGACCGCGCCTCCTTCTACGGCGGCGACCACCGCGGATACACCGACTACCCCGCGCTGTGACCGCATGTCCGGCCGCCGGCGGCCGCCGGCGGTGAGGGGAGACGGCGGCGCCCCGGAACCCGGGGTGCCTCCGCCGCCCCTGTCCCCGCGCACCGGGACAGCCCCTACCGGCCCCAGGTCTCCGTGACCGCGCGCCGCGCGGCTTCGAGGTCCACCGTCCGGCCCGTCTCGCCGAGCGCCGCGCCCAGCGCCGCCAGCGAGGACTGCACCGCGCCCGGCGTGGCGTCCACCCCGTAGTGGTTGACCCGGATCATCTCCTTGGCCAGCGCGCCGCCGCCCGCGATCAGCGGCAGCGACGGGTCGGCCGCCAGGGCCCGGGCGACCAGCTCGGAGGCGTCCACACCCGCCGGGGAGCGCAGCGTCGTCGCGACCGGGGCCGCGTCCCGCGCCTCGTGCACGTAGGGCTCCAGACCGCCGCCCAGCGCCAGGACGCCCGCCCGGGTCGCGGCGGCCGCGGAGGCGTGACGGGCCATCAGCGCGTCCAGACCCTCCGCCTCGATCCGCTCCACGCACGCCTCCAGGGCCAGCATCTCCAGCTGCGCCGGCGCGTGCAGCAGCGCCTTGCGCCCGCCGTCGATCCAGCGCTCCTTCCAGTCCAGCAGCGAGAGGTACGAACGGCGCGGCGCGGCCGGGTTGGCGGCGAACCGCTCCCAGGCCCGCGCGCTGACCGACACCGCCGAGACGCCGGCCGGCCCGCCCATCGCCTTCTGGGCGCCGATGATGCACATGTCCACGCCCCACGCGTCCGGCAGCACCGGCTCGGCACCGATCGACGCCACCGCGTCGAGGTAGAACAGCGCGCCGTGCGCCCGCACGACCTCGCCGATCTCCGCGACCGGGTTGGTGTTGCCGGTCGCCGCCTCCGCGTGGACGAGCGACACGAAGTCGATCGCCGGGTGCTCGGCCAGCGCCCGTTCCACCTGAGCGGCCGTCACCGCGGTGTGGAAGGGCACCTCCAGGTCCACCACCGTCGCGCCGCAGTCCCGCAGCCAGTTGCCGAAGGTCTGGCCGTACGGGCCGGTGACGATGTTCAGCGCGGTCGAGCCCGGCCGCGCCCCGCTGCGGATGCACCCCTCCAGGGGCAGCAGCGCCTCGCCCTGCGTGATCACCACGTCCTGCTCGGTGCTGAGCAGCGCGGCCACCCGGCGCTCGATCGACGCGAACTGGGCGGCGGTCAGCGGGGCCAGGTCCAGGAGCGGGTGTGTCACGGTCACGGCGGTGCCTTCTTCGACTCGGTTCTGTGCGGGTGGAGCTCCGGTTCAGGGTACCGAGACGGCCTCCGCGGCCCGTGCGGGCGCCCCTCCGCCGCCCGCGCCCCGGCAACCCCCTCGGGCGCCCGTACGGCACTCACCGACCGAACTCCCGGCCGCCCGTACAACCCTCGCGGCGCCCGCGGTGTCGAACCCTGTGCCGGAGACGGGACGGGCCCGTCCGGCCACACCCCCGATGCAGCCCGGATCGTTCCGATTCCAGGAGCCGCTCCATGCGCAAGCACCGTTCCGCCGCCCTCGCCGCGGCGACCCTTCTCCTCGTCACGGGCGCGGGGCTCGTGGCCGCACCCGCCGCACACGCCGGAGTACCCGGCGGGACCCGCGCGGACGACCACAACACCGACTTCAACGGCGACGGCCGTGACGACGTCCTCATCGGCGCCCCGGGCGCGAGCGTCGGCGGCCGGCGGGGCGCCGGCCTCGTCACCGTCCAGTACGGCACGGCCCGCGGCCTGGACACCGCCCGCGCCACCGTCCTCAGCCAGGACACCGGCGGGGTGCCCGGCACGGCCGAGGCCGGCGACGGCTTCGGGACCGCCGTCGCCACCGGGGACCTCGACGGCGACGGCTACGACGACGCCGTGGTCGGCGCTCCCGGCGAGGACGTCGGCCGCACCGCGGACGCGGGTGGCGCCGTCGTCCTGTGGGGCAGCCGGTACGGCCTGCAGGGCAGCGGGAGCCAGTGGCTCGGCAGCCTGCTCGGGACCACCGCCGGGGCACGCTTCGGCTCGGCCTTCGCCGCCGGCCGGTTCACCGCGGAGACCACCGGCGACCAGCTCATCGCCCTCGACCGCGGCCGCGTCGAGTGGCACGTCTTCGAGTCCGCCCCCGCGCCGGAGGCGACGCGCGGGCACGACACCCGCGCCGTGCCGCGCCCGCGGGCCGGTGCCAGGGCGGACGAGCCCCTGCGCGACATCGTCGCCCGGTCCGTCACCACCGGGGACTACGACCGCAACGGCTTCGCCGACGTGGTGATCAGCGGAGTGAGCACCGGCGCCGAGCCCGGCCACGGCTGGTCCTGGTACCTCGCGGGCGGCAGCGACGCCCTCGTCTTCGAACGCTCCCTGCGCGGCGGACCGGTCGCCGCCTCCGGCGACCTCGACGGAGACGGTTACGACGACCTGGTCACCGGTGAGCCGCACAGCCCCGACGACGGCGGCGAGAGCACGACCGGCGGCATGGTCGGCGTCTACCGCGGCGGCCCGCGGGGACCCGAAGGGGCCACGGGCGTCGGCACCCCGCCCGCGTGGTGGACCCAGAACACCACCGGCGTCCCCGGCACCTCCGAGCGCGGTGACGGCTGGGGCGCCGATCTCTCCGTCGGCGACACCGACGGTGACGGGTACGCGGACCTCGCGATCGGCGCACCCGGCGAGGACATCGGAGCGGCCGCCGACGCGGGCATGATCACGGTGCTGCGCGGCTCGCCCCGGGGGCCGACGGCCGCCCGCGCCGTGTCCTGGACGCAGAGCACGACCTCCGTACCGGGCGTGATCGAGAAGGGCGACGCCTTCGGCGGCCAGGTCCGCTTCGTCGACCCGAACGCCGACGGCCGCTTCGAGCTGCTCGTCTCGGCACCGGGCGAGGACACCGCGGACGGCTGCGTCTGGCTGTTCCCGGCCCCGTCGGGCGGGGTGACGCCCGTGGGGTCGCGGACGTTCTCCGCGGCGACGTTCGGGGCGCCCGCCGCGGACGCCCGCTTCGGGGCGGTGATCGACGACTAGGGGGCGTCGTGCCCGCCGCCCGGCCCCCGCCGCCCGCCCGGCGGCCGGGGTCCGGCCGGTCGGCCCTCCCTCGTACAGTGCAGACATGAGCGATCGCGTGGTGCTGCATGTGAAGGGGCGGGTGCTCGTCGGCCCGGAGGACGTACGGGACGAACTGTGGTGCGTCGACGGGCGGATCACCTTCACCCGGCCGTCCGGCGAGGCCCTGGAGGTGCGGGGCTGGGTCCTGCCCGGCCTGGTCGACGCGCACTGCCACGTCGGCCTCGACGGGCACGGCCCCGTCGACGACGCCACGAGCGAGAAGCAGGCGCTGACCGACCGCGACGCGGGCACGCTGCTCATCCGCGACGCCGGCTCACCCTCGGACACCCGCTGGATCGACGACCGCGAGGACCTGCCGAAGATCATCCGTGCCGGCCGCCACATCGCCCGGACCCGCCGCTACATCCGCAACTACGCCCACGAGATCGAGCCGCCGGAACTGGTGGAGTACGTGGGCCGGGAGGCGCGGCGGGGCGACGGCTGGGTCAAGCTCGTCGGCGACTGGATCGACCGGGACGCGGGGGACCTGACCGCCTGCTGGCCGCGGGCGGAGGTCGAGGCGGCGATCGCGGAGGCCCACCGGCTCGGGGCCCGGGTCACCGCGCACTGCTTCGCCGAGGACTCGCTGCGGGACCTGGTGGAGGCCGGGATCGACTGCATCGAGCACGCCACCGGACTGACCGAGGACACGATCCCGCTCTTCGCCGAGCGGGGCGTCGCCATCGTGCCGACGCTCGTGAACATCGCGACCTTCCCGCGGCTCGCGGACGGTGGCGAGAGCAAGTTCCCGCGCTGGTCGGCGCACATGCGGCGGCTGTACGAGCGCCGCTACGACACCGTCCGGTCCGCCTACGACGCGGGCGTCCCGGTCTTCGTCGGCACCGACGCGGGCGGCTCCCTCGCCCACGGCCTGGTCGCGTCGGAGGTCGAGGAGCTGGTCAAGGCGGGTATCCCGCCGGTCGAGGCCCTCTCGGCGACGACCTGGGGAGCGCGCTCCTGGCTGGGCCGGCCCTCCCTGGAGGAGGGGGCCCCGGCGGACCTCGTCGTCTACGACGAGGACCCGCGCGCGGACGTCCGCGCTCTCGCGGCGCCGCGGCGGGTCGTCGTCGACGGACGGGTGATCGGCTGATCCGCCCGAGGGCGAGGCACCCTGGTGCGTCCCAGGGGTCTCGCGGTCGGCGTGTGTCAGCGGGTCAGGAACGCCAGACGGGCCTTCTTCTCCGGGATGAAGACCTCCGGAAGGTCCACCTCCGGCAGGACGACCTCCGGGCCCATGACGAAGCCGGCGCGTGCCAGCCGGGCGATCGCCTTCTCGTTGCCGGCGTCCGGCTCGGCGACGGCGCGGGTGCGGCCGGCCAGCGCGAAGTCGGTCAGTGCCTTGAGCAGGCTGCCGGAGAATCCGGGCTCGGGGCGGGCGGTCGGCGCGAGGAAGAGGTGCACCCCGATGTCGCCGGGCCGCACGTCGTAGCACTCGCCGACGCGGTCGGCGGCGGGGTCGTAGGTCTGGAGGATCGCCACGGGCTCGCCGTCGCGACGGGCCAGGTAGCCGTGGTGCGTGGTGAGCGAGTCGAGGTGCGCGTAGATGTCCCGCACCTGCTCGACGGTGGTGCCTCCCATGCCCCAGAACCGGGCCCGCTCCTCGTTGACCCAGCCGTGGATGAGGACCGCGTCGGCCTCGGGGTCGATGCGGTCGATGCGAACGGTGCCGAACCCCTCGACGGTCTGCAGGTGCGCGGGCTCAGTGGTCGTCATGGGGGAGCTCCTTGGAGAGGTGGTTCCAGTCGGTGGTGACGGGGGCGAGGTCCCCGCGCAGCCAGAGCGGCAGCTGGTCACGGTGGTGCGGGTCACCGGCGACGCCCGAGGCCCCGAACGGCACGACCCAGAGGCTGGCGTCGCGGTCGGCGAGGTCCCACACGTACCGGGCGGCCGAGCTGCGGGCGCTGCGGTCGGTGTATCCGGGGACGCTGGACGTGGACAGCACGCAGTCGTGGTCCCCGGCGAGACCGGGCCACTGCGCGTCGTCGGCGTCCGCCAGCGCCTGCCAGGGGGCGAGCCGGTGCGTCGCGCCCCAGGCCAGGGGCTCGGGCCCGGCGGCGACCTCCTCGAGCGCCTCGCGGACGATCCGCGCGACGTCGGCCGCCGGTACGGGACCGGTGACGAGCAGCGTCTCCAGGGCGTAGGCCACCCGCGGTCCGAGCGCGAGCCAGGGCTGGAAGACATCGGGGTACGGCGCGCGTTCGCGCAGCGGCGCGAACGCGGCGTGCCCGGCGAGGCGGCGCACCACGGCGCCGCGGACGGCGGCGTACAGCCCGGCGTCGGTGCTGTCGGCCTCCATCCGCCGGTCCCAGGCGAGGAGACGTTCCCGTACCCGCGCGGCGGCGGGGGAGAGGGCGGCGTCCGCCTCGTGCGGCGGCGCCGGGTCCGTCGCCCGTACGGCGGCCAGGAGGCGCGCGGCGGAGGGGTTGTCGGTGTCCGTGTGGACCGAGGTCATCGCCTCGGGGGTCCAGGCGGTCGACGCGGTGAGCAGGGTGTCGATCCGGGCCGCCCGGTGGGCCGGCGCGAACTCCACGCCGAGCGGGGCCGCGAGACCCCGGGCGTTGGCCATGACCGCGTGGCCGTCGACGCCGGCCCGCGGCAGCGGCGCGGGGGCGTCCCGCCAGGCGTGGCGCGCCTCCCAGGCGGGCACCACCCGCAGGGAGTTGACCCGGTCCCGGACGGGCACCCGCCCGGCGACCCGGTGCAGCAGGCCGCCGTGGACGTCGGCGGCCTGGACGACGTTGACCGGCTCGATCCATCCGTCGACGGCGCGGTCCACGTCGGCGACGGTACGGGCGGCGAGCAGCTCGCCCAGCACGCCGAAGCCCAGCTCGCCGGTCACCCGGGGCAGGTACCGCAGGCTGACGGCCTCCCAGGCCGCCGTGGTGTCCTGGCCGGACGCGGCGGCCTGTCCGGAACCGGCGTGCGCGTCGGCCTCCGCCGCCGGCGGCAGCGGTCCGGTGATCAGCGGCCCGCGGTCCGTCTCGACGATCTCGACCTCGACCGGATCGGCGTCCGCGACCTCGATCGTCTCCGTGTGGACGGCCGCCGGACGCCAGCCGTCGGGGCCGAGGGCCTGCACGTCCCCGGCCGGGCCACGGCGGAGCCGTTCCCGGTACAGGTCCTGGTAGTCCGCCATGGCGTTGGTGATCGCCCAGGCCACGTGTCCGGTGTGACCGAAGTGCGGCAGTCCGGGGACGCCCGGGACCGCGAGGCCCACCACGTCGTATGCGGGGCAGGCGAGCCGGATCTGCTGGTAGACGCCGGGCGCCTCGATGAAGCGGTGCGGGTCGCCGGCCACGATCGCGGCGCCGCTCGCGGTCCGTCCGCCGGACACGACCCAGCCGTTGGAGCCCGCCGTGCCCGGCCCGTCGGTGGCGAACAGCTCGGTCCACTCCTCGCCGAGCCGCGTGGCGACCTCCTCGCGCCAGAGCTTGGTCGGGAAGCCGGCGAACAGGATGTGGGTGGTCAGCCAGACCGCCAGCGGCGTCCACGGCTCCCACCGGCCGGCGACGAGTCCGGTCGCGGCGAACTCCGGTGCCCGTCCGGCTCCTTCCGGCAGGCCGTCGTTGACCCCGGCCACGTACGCGCGCACCCAGGAGGCCGTCTCGGCGTCGAGCCGGTCGAAGCAGCGGCGGGCGGTGTCGGCGAGCCGCGCCCGCCGTGCGAAGGTGTCCCAGGCGATCTCACCGGCTCCGAGGAACGCCGCCGTCGTGCCCTGCGCCCGGTGGCGTTCGACCTCCAGTTGCCAGGCCCGGTCCGTGGCGGTCACGCGCCCCTGCGCGAAGGCGAGTTCGCGCGGACCGGCGGCCCGCAGGTGCGGAATCCCCCAGGCGTCCCGGAAGACCTCGAATGTCACTCTGTTCCCGATCTCTCTTAGGTTAGGCTGCCCTAACCTATGTGACGACCGTCCGGGAAGCAATCCCGGGCCCAAGGGGAGGAGAGCGCGATGGGGCACGGCTGGGAGGGGGTGGTCCTCAAGTTGATGCGCGGCAAGGACTTCACGTTCACGGTGACCGGGGCCGAGCAGGTCACCGAGCACTACCGCCGGGTGCACGTCACGGACGGCGGGCTGCTCGCCGCCGCGGGGGTCCACCCGACGATGTGGGTCCGGATCTGGTTCGAGGGCGGCGGCAAGCCGCACCAGCGCGCCTACACCCTGGTCGACCCGGACCCGGAGGCCGGCACCTTCAGCCTGGAGTTCGCCCTGCACGACGGGCTCGCCAGCCACTGGGCCCGCACCTGCAAGCCCGGCGACACCGTGGCCGCCACCCTCCAGGGAACCGGCTTCACCGTCCCGGAGCCGCGCCCCGAGCGTCTGTTCGTGATCGGTGACGCCGCCTCCCTTCCCGCGGTCAACTCGCTGCTCGACGCGATGCCCGGAGTGCCGGCCACCCTGTGGTTCGAGACCGCGCACGACTCCGACGAGCGCCTGCCGGTGCGGCTCGACCCGGACCGGCACGACCTGCGCCGCGTCCCGCGCGCGGACGGTGGTGCCGCCCTCGTCGAGCGCGTGAAGGCCGAGCTTCCGGACCTGGCCGGCGAGGACCCGTACGTCTGGGTCGCCTGCGACACGGCCACGACCCGCACCCTCGGCTCGTACCTGCGCAAGGACCTGTCGCTGCCCAAGGAGCGGGTGCACGCCCTCGGCTACTGGCGCGCTTCCTGAGCGGTGCCTTCCGGCCGGTCGCCACGAAGCCGCCACCTGCGGCGTCGGGTTGACTTTCCGTTACCCGGAGCGGGCGCGCGTCGTTGAATCCCTCCGCGCGCGCCCGCGCGGCGTGCGACGCGCGGGACTTGCGGGAACGGATGTGCCGAAAGAATCGAATATGGACACGGAAACCCCCCTTTGGAGTGAACTCACGTCAGGTGTCTGCCGGTTCACTCTCCGTGCGTAAAGATTCCGGTGTCCCAAGTCGCCGACGCCGCACGGGCCGCGTGTCCCCGCGGTGTGCGGCCGGCGACGCCTTTCGTCTTCCGTGGGGGTTCCGCCACCGTGAACAGCAACACCTTCCGTCTGCCCGTCCGCCGTACCGCCGCTGCCGCGACCGTCGCCGCGCTGGCCGTCGGCCCCGTGGTCCTGGCGGCCCCCGCGGCGCACGCCACGGGCGGCGAAGGGCGTGCCACCGCCGTCGTCCTGCGGACCGGCCTCGACGTCTCGCTGCTCGACAAGACCGTGGACGTGCCGCTGCGCACCTCCCTCAACGAGGTCAAGGCGCCCGAGACGGAGAACAGGACGGCCCTCACGGTGAAGGTGAGGGGGGCCGAGAAGGGCCGGCCCATCGACATCCTGCGGGCCGATGTCGCCACCTCCAGGGCGACGGTGGACGAGAAGAAGGCCGAGGGGTACGTGAACCTGGTCAAGGCCCGGGTGCACGTGCCGGGTCTGCCCCTGCTGTCCCTGATCGAGATCGAGAAGGTCACCGCCAAGGCGCTGTGCGAGACGGGCGGGCGGCCGGTCGCCGAGGCCAACGTCCTCGGGCACGTGACCGTCTTCGGCAAGAAGACGACCCTGTCGACGGGCGGGCAGACCAAGGTCGTCGTGCCACGCGTCGGCAAGGTGACCCTCGACCTGTCCCGTACCTCGACGACCTCGCGCACGGCCGCCGCCACCGCCCTGGAGCTCAAGGTGGAGGTCAACCCGCTGGAACTGGGAGTGGCCGAGGTCAAGGGCGTGGTGACGCTGGCCGAGGCGACCTGCAAGACGCCGAAGGGGACGCGTCCCACCGAGGAGCCGACGCGGCAGCCCACCGAGCAGCCGACCGAGCAGCCGACCGAGCGGCCCACCGGGCAGCCGTCCCCCGAGCAGACCGGCGGGAGCGGTGTGACCCAGAACGGCGGCTCGAACCCGACCGGCCAGAACCTCGCCGAGACCGGCGGCGGCTCCATGACCCCGTACCTGGCGGGCGGCGCCGTCGTGCTGCTCGCCGCGGGTGGCGGAGCGCTCGTCCTGGCCCGCGGCCGCGCCCGCGGCTGACGGCCCCGGGCCGCGAAGTCCCAGGGGCGGAGGGACACGGGGAACGGGGGGCGGAGCCGGAACCGACGGGGGGCAAGACGCTCCCCAGGTCCCGGCAGAGACGAGCCGGGGCGCGCGGATCGGTGCTGGGGAGCGCCGGGGGGTCCGTGCCGCCCGCCACGGACCGAGGCGTGTCGGGCCCGTGGCACACCGCGGGGAGGGCGAGGCCGACGGCACCGCCCTCCCCGCGGCGCACCGGGGGCCGGTGCCGGCCCCGCCGCCCTCAGCCCGCGATGAGCAGTGCCTGGTCCAGGGCCTGCAGGAAGCGGTTCGTCGTCACGCGGTCCCGCACCGCGAGCCGCAGCCAGTTCCGGTCGAGGCCCGGGAAGGTGTCGCCGCGGCGCGCCGCGAAGCCCAGCGCCCGCAACCGCTCGCGCACCACGTCCGCCCGGTCGATCCGCACCAGCACGAACGGGCCCTCCGCGGCGGCCACCGCCCGCACCTCGTCGAACTCGGCCAGTCCGGCCAGCAGATGGGCCCGCTCGACCCCGACCCGGTACGCGGCGAGCTCCGCCTCCGCGAGCGCCGCCCGGGACATGCACGCCTCCGCGGCGACCAGCGCCGGCGTGGACACCGGCCACAGCGGCTGGGCCCGCTCCAGCGCGGCGATCGTCTCCGGGTCCGCGAGGACGTAGCCGATCCGCAGCCCCGCGAGCCCCCAGGTCTTCGTCAGGCTCCGCAGCACCACCAGACCCGGCACGTCCGTCCGCCCGGCCAGCGACTCGCGCTCGCCCGGTACCGCGTCCATGAACGCCTCGTCCACCACCAGCGTCCGTCCCGGCCGCGCCAGCGACGCGATGGTCTCCGCCGGGTGCAGCACGGACGTCGGGTTCGTCGGGTTCCCGATCACCACCAGATCCGCGTCCTCGGGAACCAGCCCCGGATCCAGCCGGAAGCCGTCCTCGGCGCGCAGCAGCACCCGCCCCACCTCGTGCCCGGCGTCGCGCAGCGCCGCCTCGGGCTCGGTGAACTGCGGGTGCACCACCACCGGGTGCCGGGCGGGCAGCGCGCGGGCGAGGAGCACGAACGCCTCCGCCGCGCCCGCCGTGAGCAGCACCCGCCGGGCCGGCAGGTCGTGCCGTTCGGCGACGGCCGCCCGGGCGGAGCGGCCGTCCGGATAGGCCGCGAGCCCTGTCAGCGAGTCCGCGATCCGCTCCCGCAGCCAGTCCGGGGGAGTGTTCGTCCGGACGTTCACCGCGAGGTCGATCAGCTTCTCGTCCCGTACCTCCGCGTCACCGTGGTGCCGCAGATCGTGGGCGTCTCTGTGCGCGTGCGTATCCATGGCCGCCGTCGGGTGGGTGGGGATGGTGGGGGGTGAGCGGAGTTCGGGCGCCGGGCTGGGTGGGGGTGGGTCGAACGCCGCCTGACCACCGGTGTACCCGTGTCCCGAGGGCAACAACCGTACGGAGAGCGCCTCTTCGTTCGGACGAAGCGGCACGGAACGGGCGAGGGCGCACGTAGCGCGCCGCGATCTCCGCTTCGGTACGACCAGTTCGGCGCCGCCCCCGGCCTCGCCGGCCGCCAGCAGCGCCGCCGCCTCGGCCACCGAACCGGTCCCCGAGGCCGCCAGCGGCACCGCGGACGGATGCGGCACCGGGACACCCGCCAGCACCTCGGACGGGTACGCCCGCACGGGCACCCCGAGCCGTTCCGCCGTGCCCGTGATCCCCGGTTCGGCCGCGCGCGTCGCCACCGTCGCCAGCGCGCGCACGGCCGAGACCGGCAGCCCGGCCTCCCGCAGCGCCGCCTCCAGCAGACCCGTCACCTCGTCCGCGCCGACCCCGGACCGCGCGCCGACCCCGGCCACCAGCCCGCCCGCCGGCCGGCCCTGCGCCGCCCCGCCCGCGGTCACCGGGTGCCCCAGACCAGGAACACCGGCGCCGACGGGGTCAGCGACGAGGACCCGTCGGGCAGCGGCAGCAGCCGCTGCGACTGCAGCAGGACACCGTCGACCGCGAACCCGCAGGCCGCCAGCGCCGCACGGGCCGGAGCCACCTCCTCCAGCGCGCTCGGGGCCACCACGACCGCGCGCCGCGCGCGCCGCGCCGCCGCGAGCACGATCGCCCGCAGATCCCGGCCGCCGCCCCCGACGAACACCCCGTCCGGATCGGAGAGATGCGACAGCACCGTGGGCGCCGCCCCGTGCACCACCCGCAGCTCGGCACCCTGCGCGGCCGCGTGCCCGCGGATCCGCTCGACACCGCCCGCGGTGCGCTCCACCGCGACCGCCGCCGCGCCCAGCCGGACGCACTCCACCGCCACCGAACCGCAGCCCGAACCGATGTCCCAGACCAGGTCCCCGGCACGCGGCCCGAGCCGGGCCAGCACCAGTGCCCGCGCCTCGTACGGCAGCGGCGGCGGCACCGGCGCGACGACGGTCGCGTCCGGCCCCTCCGCCCCGGAAGCCGCTCCCGACGACCGTGCGGGAGCCACCCCCGCGCCGGCCCCGAACTCCGCGTCCGGCAGCGCCCAGCCGCCCGGCCCTGTGAGCGGACCGGTCACGGCCGGAGCCGGTCGCTCCGCCCGCGTCTCGTCCAGGCACAGGACCAGGTTCACGCCCTCCCAGACGCGGCACATCGCCTCGTGCGGGGCCACCCGTTCCACACGCTCACGGAACGGGTCGCCGAGCGCCGAGAACACCACCAGCGTCCGCGACTCGACCCGGTGCACCAGCTCGGCGCCCAGCTCCGCCGGACCCACGCCGGGACCCGGCAGCACGGCCACCTTGGGATGCGCCCGGCACACGTTCACCGCACGGTCCAGCGCCGCCCCGGCCACGCCCGCGGCGGCGCCGTCCACGACCACGGCGTCGTCCCACGACCGCCGCAGCCGGGCGAAGGCGAGACCCACCGCGCCGGGGCCCGGCCGCACGTCGAGCGCCTCGGCTCCGAAGCGCGCGGCCAGCGCCCGCACCACCCCGAAGAATCCGGGGTCCCCGAGCGCGCGCACCACCACCCGCGTCCCGCCCCCGGACACGTGCGTGCCGATGAGGTCGAGATCCCCCTGCGTCAACACGTCGCCCCGGACGTCCACCACCCACGCGGTCCCGCCGGCCGGGGAGCCCGCGTCCGCGCCCGCACCGGACCCGATCACCGTGATCATGCGGCCGGCCTCTCCGCGCCCCGCGCGGTGATGTGCGCGGGGCCCCGCCGATCGGATAGCAAGGGCGCATGGCCGTACTCGTCGCGCTCGGCGCGTTCCTCATGACGCTGTTCGGCGGCTGGACGGCGCAGCGCGTCACCGACCGGCGCCACCTGGTCCTCGGCCTCGCGGGCGGCCTCATGCTCGGCGTGGTCGGCCTCGACCTCCTGCCGGAGGCCATGGAGGCCGCGGGTCACAAGGTGTTCGGCGTCCCGCAGGCGCTGCTGCTCTTCGTCGGCGGCTTCCTCCTCGCCCACGTGGTCGAGCGGCTGCTGGCCGTCCGCCGGGCCGCGCACGGCGTCGGGGCCGACGAGCGGGTCCCGCAGGTCGGGCTCACCGCGGCGGCGGCCATGATCCTGCACAGCCTCATGGACGGCATCGCGCTCGGCGCCGCCTTCCAGGTCGGCGGAGGCATGGGCGCCACCGTGGCCCTCGCCGTCATCACCCACGACTTCGCCGACGGCTTCAACACGTACACGATCACCAGCCTGTACGGGAACGCCCGGCGCAGGGCGGTCGCGATGCTGGTCGCGGACGCGCTCGCGCCGATCGTCGGCGCCGCGTCCACCCTGTTGTTCACCCTGCCGGAGGAACTGCTCGGCAGCTATCTCGGGTTCTTCGGCGGCGCCCTGCTCTACCTCGCCGCCGCCGAGATCCTGCCCGAGGCCCATCACGAACACCCCGCCCGTTCCACCCTGCTGTGCACGGTGTCGGGCGTGGGATTCATCTGGCTGGTGGTGGGCCTGTCCGGCTGACGTCACGTACCCGACTCCGCGCCGTGGCCGGGCCCGCAGTGCGCGACGAACCGCGCGGCGGCCTCCGGCGCTCCCGCCCAGTGGGTGTGCACGTAGCTCGCGTGCACCCCGTCCTGGACGAAGCCCTCGACCCGGCGCTCGGGCTGCCGCAGCCCCCAGGCCGCCCGCGCGCCCGCGCCCGGCTCGATCACGGTCCGGTGGAACTCGTGGCCCCGCATCCGGGCGCCGGCGGCGGCGAGCGGACTGTCGCTCACGGCCACGGCGTCCCGGTATCCGAGGGTGAGCCGCTCGGACATCCGCGCGTCGGTGTCCAGGACCCCGCACATGGGCGTCCCGTCGAGGGACCGCGCCAGGTAGAGCAGCCCCGCGCACTCCGCGGCGACCGGGGCGCCGGAGCGCGCCAGTTCGGCCACGGCCTTGCGCAGCGGCTCGTTGGCGGACAGCTCCGGGCCGTACATCTCCGGGAAACCGCCGCCTATGACGAGCCCGGACGTCCCCTCGGGCAGGGCCTCGTCCCGCAGCGGGTCGAAGGTGACGACCTCGGCGCCGGCGGCCGTGAGCAGCTCGGCGTGCTCGGCGTACGAGAAGGTGAACGCGGCCCCGCCGGCGACGGCCACGACCGGCCGCCGGGCCGCCCGGCCCGGAGCCCCGGCCCACGGACCGTTCGGGTCCCACGCCTCGGTGCGGAGGTCGGGGGCGCTGCGTGCGAGCGCCAGCAGCCCGTCCAGGTCGCAGCCCGCGCGCACCTGCTCCGCCTGCGCCGCCACCGCCTCCACGGCGGCCGCCTGCCGCTCCGCGACCGGCACCAGGCCCAGATGCCGCGACGGCGTCGCGACCGCCGGGGCCCGGCGCAGGACGCCGAGCACCGGCACGCCCGACTCCCCGAGCGCCTCGCGCAGCAGGTGCTCGTGCCGGTCGGTGGCGACCTTGTTGAGGATCACCCCGCCGATCCGCACCTCCGGGTCCCAGGACGCGAAGCCGTGCACCAGCGCGGCCACCGACCGCGACTGGGACGAGGCGTCCACGACCAGCACCACGGGAGCCTTCAGCAGCTTCGAGACCTGTGCGGTCGAGGCCAGCTCGCCCTGGTCGGCGGCGCCGTCGTACAGCCCCATGACCCCTTCGACGACCGCCAGGTCGCAGCCGCGCGACCCGTGCGCGAAGAGCGGCGCGACCAGGCCCGTGCCGCACATGTACGCGTCGAGGTTGCGGCCCGGTCGGCCGGTGGCCAGGGCGTGGTAGCCCGGATCGATGTAGTCCGGGCCCACCTTGTGCGGGGACACCGCCAGACCACGCCCGGCGAACGCGGCCATCAGACCGGTCGCGACCGTGGTCTTGCCCGCGCCGGAGGACGGCGCGGCGATGACGAGACGTGCTACCACTCGATGCCCCGCTGGCCCTTCTGACCCGCGTCCATCGGGTGCTTCACCTTCGACATGTCGGTGACGAGGTCCGCGAAGTCCAGCAGCTCCTGGGGCGCGTTGCGGCCGGTGATCACCACGTGCTGCTGCCCCGGCCGGTCGCGCAGCACCTCGACCACCTCGGCGGTGTCGATCCAGCCCCAGTGCAGCAGATAGGCGAACTCGTCGAGGACGTAGAACTTGTACGCCTCGGCGGCCAGGTCCCGCTTGACCTGCTCCCAGCCCTCGCGTGCCTTGTCCTCGTGCGACTGCTCGCCCTCGGCGACCTCGCGCTGGATCCAGGACCAGCCCTCGCCCATCTTGTTCCAGGTGACGGTGCCGCCCTTGCCCGTCTCGCCGAGCGCCTTGAGGGCGTTCTCCTCGCCGACCCGCCACTTGGCGGACTTGACGAACTGGAACACCCCGACCGGCCAGCCCTGGTTCCAGGCGCGCAGCGCCATGCCGAAGGCGGCGGTGGACTTCCCCTTGCCGACGCCGGTGTGCACCATCACCAGCGCGCGGTTGCGGCGCTGGCGGGTGGTCAGACCGTCGTCGGGAACGACGGTCGGCTGTCCCTGTGGCATTAAGCGGCCCTCCTGGTCGCGTGTCCGGCTTGTACGTCCCTGACGAGTCCGGCGATCGAGTCGGCGCGCAGCTCGTCCAGGGTCACTGCGGTGCCGCCCAGTTCACGGGCGAGGTCCCCGGCGAGCCCGAGGCGCACCGGCCCCGTCTCGCAGTCCACGACGACGGCCGCCGTGCCCTCCGCGGCGTGCAGCCGCGCGGCCCGGGCGGCCAGCGCGACCGGGTCCTGGCCGCCGGTCGCCCGGCCGTCGGTGACGACGACGAGCAGGGGACGGCGCGAGGGGTCGCGCAGCCGCTCGACGCGCAGCACGTCGTGCGCCTTGAGGAGCCCGGCCGACAGCGGCGTACGGCCGCCGGTCGGGAGCTGTTCGAGGCGAGCGGCCGCCGCGTCCACCGACGACGTCGGCGGCAGCGCCACCTCGGCGTCCCGGCCGCGGAAGGTGATCAGACCGACCTTGTCGCGCCGCTGGTAGGCGTCCAGGAGCAGGGAGAGCACGGCCCCCTTGACGGCGCTCATCCGCTGCCGGGCCGCCATCGAACCGGACGCGTCCACGGCGAACAGCACCAGGTTGCCCTCGCGGCCCTCGCGGGTCGCCTGCCGCAGGTCGTCCCGGCGGACGACCAGCCCGGCACCGCTCCGCCCGCGGGCCTTCTGGTGCGGCGCGGCGGCCCGCACGGTCGCCGACAGGTGCAGCTTCGTCAACGTGCCCCGGGGGCGCACGGCGCCGGTCGTCCTGCCGTGCTCGGTACGGGCGCGGGAGCGGCGCCCGGCCGCGCCCTCGCCGAGCCCGGGCACGCTGAGCATCTTCGTCCGGAAGGGCTCGGCGGCCTTGACGGCGGCCCGTTCGCCCGCGCCGGACCCGCCCGGCGCGGGAGCGGGCGCCGGACCCTCGTCCGACCCGGTGCTCTCCGGGGCCGCCTCCGGCCCCTCGCCCTGCGGCGGTACGCCCCCGCCTCCGCCGGGGCCGCCGTCGCCCGGGCCCGGATCCGGGTCCGGATCGTCGTCGTCCGTGTCCGTGTCCCGGAACCGGTCCAGCGTCTCGTCGAGCTTGTCCTCGTCGAGGCCGGGCGCGTCGAAGGGATTGCGCCGCCTGCGGTGCGGGAGCGCGAGCAGGGCCGCCTGCCGCACGTCCTCGGCGGTGACGTCCGTCCGCCCGTCCCACGCGGCCAGCGCGGTCGCGGTGCGGGCCATCACGATGTCCGCGCGCATGCCGTCGACCTCGAACGCGGCGCAGGTCGCGGCGATCCGGAGCAGTGCGGTGTCCCCGAGGACCACGGCCGGCAGCAGCGCCCGGGCCGCGACGATCCGGTCCCGCAGCGCGCGCTCCTCGTCGGCCCAGCGCGCCGCGAAGGCGGCCGGATCGTCGTCGTAGGCCAGTCGGCGCCGCACGACCTCGACCCGCTGCTCGGGCTCGCGGGACGCGGCGACCTCGACGGTCAGCCCGAAGCGGTCCAGCAACTGCGGCCGCAGCTCGCCCTCTTCGGGGTTCATCGTCCCGACCAGCAGGAAGCGGGCCGCGTGCCGCACCGAGACGCCCTCGCGCTCGACGTACGAGGACCCCATGGCGGCGGCGTCGAGCAGCAGGTCGATCAGGTGGTCGTGGAGGAGGTTGACCTCGTCCACGTAGAGGATCCCGCGGTGCGCGTCGGCGAGCAGCCCGGGCTCGAACGCCTTCACGCCCTCGGCGAGGGCCCGTTCGATGTCGAGGGCGCCGACCAGCCGGTCCTCGGAGGCGCCGACCGGCAGCTCCACCATGCGGGCGGCGCGGGCGGCGCGGGCGGCGGGCGCGGCGGCCTCGTGCGGCCCGTCCGGGCAGGCCGGATCGGGCGTGGCCGGGTCGCAGCTGAACCGGCAGCCCGCCACCACCGGAACCTCCGGAAGCAGGTCCGCGAGCGCGCGGACGGCCGTGCTCTTGGCGGTGCCCTTCTCGCCGCGGACGAGGACACCGCCCACCGCCGGGCTGACGGCGTTCAGCAGCAGCGCCAGCCGCAGGTCGTCCATGCCGACGACGGCGGTGAACGGGTACCGGGTGCTCATCGGTCGATCCTTCCTTCGGGTTCGCTGTGGGTGTCCCGGAGCGCACGCGCCTCGCGCGCGAACGGGCGGCGCGTGCCGACGGGGGTGCGCGCGTGGGCGCCGGCGGACGCGCGGACGGTGCCGGTCCTGGTGCCGGCGGCGCTCACGGGGCGCCCGGCGGAATGAACGGCAGTCCGGCCGGCGGACCGCTCTCGATCAGCCGCAGCAGCGCGTCCGTGTCCGCGTGCTCCTCGATCAGGTCGCCCAGCCGGTCCAGCTGCTCCTCGCGCAGCGCGCCGAACGAGGTGTCCGGCGCCGGGACGAACCGCCGCCCGGCCGCCGCCGCCACCTCGCGCAGGAACGCCCGGCGGAAGCCGTCGCTCTCCAGCGAGCCGTGCCAGTGCGTCCCCCAGACGGCGCCGACCCGGCAGCCGTCCAGGAACGGCTCCCCGCCCAGCACCTCGGCGACGCCGTGGTGGATCTCGTAGCCCTCCACGCGCTCGCCGAGCGCCTCGCCGACCGGCCGGGCCAGCGTCTTGTCGACCGCGAACCGGACCCGGACCGGCAGCAGGCCGAGCCCGTCCACGGCCCCGGCCTTCGACTCGACCTCGTCCTCGATCCGGATCCCGAGCGCCTGGAAGCCACCGCAGACCCCCAGGACCGGACGGCCCTCCGCGGCCCGGCGCGCGAGCGCGTCGGCGAGGCCGCGCTCGCGCAGCCAGGCGAGCGCCTTCACCGTCCCGCGGGTGCCCGGCACGATCACCAGGTCCGCGTCGACGAGTTCCTCGGCGCGGTCCACGAAGCGCACCACCACGCCGGGCTCGGCCGCCAGCGCGTCCACGTCCGTGAAGTTGGACAT
The DNA here is from genome assembly GCF_043201055.1 of Streptomyces sp. NPDC048338. Taxonomy (NCBI): domain Bacteria; kingdom Bacillati; phylum Actinomycetota; class Actinomycetes; order Kitasatosporales; family Streptomycetaceae; genus Streptomyces; species Streptomyces sp. NPDC048338. The sequence goes on along the minus strand of NZ_JBICYQ010000001.1, from coordinate 63,386 downwards.
CAGCGGCACCGCGCAGACCGCGACCCGCAGGACGTCCTCCCCGACCGGCGGCGCCACGACCGACTCGCGGACGGCGCCCCGCATCGAGACCCGCAGCCCGTCCTCCTCGTCGATGCCGAGGCCGTGGGCGTACGGCAGGACGCCGAAGGTCCGCCGTCCGGTCAGCCCGTGCAGCATGTCGAGCCCGGGCTCCAGCAGCGTCACGTCGCCGCGGAACTTGTTCACCAGGTAGCCCGCGATCAGCTCCTGGTCCTCCGGCGCGAGCAGGGCCGTCGTCCCGAAGAACTGGGCGAACACCCCGCCCCGGTCGATGTCGCCGACCACGAGCACCGGCAGCCGAGCGGCCCGCGCGATGCCCATGTTCACGATGTCCGTGCGCCGCAGGTTGATCTCGGCCGGACTGCCCGCCCCCTCGCAGATCACGGCGTCATACGTGCCCCGCAACTCCTCCAGGCACGCCAGGACCGGCTCGAAGAGCTCCTGCTGCCGGCCTCCGTGGTAGCCGCGCGCGCTCAGCTCGCCCACCGGCCGGCCCATCAGCACGACCTGGCTGGAACGGTCGCTGCCCGGCTTCAGCAGCACCGGGTTCATCAGCGCGGTCGGCTCCACCCGGGCCGCCTGCGCCTGCATGGCCTGAGCCCGGCCGATCTCCGCGCCCTCGCGGGTCACGAAGGAGTTCAGGGACATGTTCTGGCCCTTGAACGGGGCCACCTTCACCCCCTGGCGGACCAGCCAGCGGCAGATGCCGGCCGTGACGACGCTCTTTCCCGCGTCGGACGTGGTCCCGGCGACCAGCAGTCCGCCCCTCATATCCGCCTCCGCTTGATCGCATCCATGATCAGCCGGCCGCCCACGCAGGCCGCCAGCGTCAGTCCCGTCACGCGTCGCGACAGCCGCACGGCCCGCTCGATGTCCGCGACCTCCACGTCCCGTCCCGCCCCGTTCAGCACGGGCCGGTGCTCGACCCGGCCGCCGTACGAGAGCGTCCCGCCGAGCCGTACGCCGAGGGCGCCGGCGAACGAGGCCTCCACCGGGCCCGCGTTGGGGCTCGGGTGGCGTCCGGCGTCGGTCCTCCAGGCGCGGGCGGCGCCGCGCGGGTCGCCGCCGGCCACCGTGGCCAGCACGGCGGTCAGCCGGGCGCCCGGCCAGCCCGCCAGGTCGTCGAGCCGGGCCGAGGCCCAGCCGAAGCGCCGGTGGCGCGGGGACTTGTGGCCGACCATCGCGTCGAGCGTGTTCACCGCCCGGAAGCCGACGAGCCCCGGCACCCCGGCGACGGCGCCCCAGACGAGCGCCCCCACGACCGCGTCGGAGGTGTTCTCGGCGACCGACTCGACGACGGCGCGGGCCATCGCGGGGCCGTCGAGGGACTGCGGGTCGCGCCCGCACAGATGGGGCAGCCGCTCGCGGGCCACGTCCAGGTCCCCGGCGGCGAGCGCCCCGCCGACGGCACGGGCCTCCCGGCCCAGGGTGGTGCCGCCGACGACGGCCCACACGGCGGCGGCGGTCAGCGCGGCGGAGGCGGCGCGCCGGTCCCGTACAGCCCGCGCGGCCAGTGCGCCGGCCGCGGTCGCGCCACCGGCGCAGACGGCGGTGTGCAGGGCGCCCCATCCGCGGTGGTCGTGCCAGAGAAGCCGTTCGACGGCGCCCGCGGCCCGCCCGAACGCGGCGACCGGATGGCCGCGGCGGGGGTCGCCGACGAGCAGGTCCACCGCCAGACCGGCGGCGGCGCCGTACGCGAATACACCTGTGGCTGCACTGCGGCCGGGCATGGCGCTGTGTCCTCACTCAGGGTCCGCGCCCTGGCTCGACGTGACCGGCGGGGAGAGTTCCTGACTCCCGGGGAGGCTCTCCCCGGTCACAGTGGCGGGACCGCGCCGGAATCGCACCGGGCTTCCTCTTCTGCCGCCGTAATGGCCCCGGAAGTCCACCACGCTGTGCGAACACCCGTCAACTCACCCTTGACCTGCGGTGGGACAGTGTGCGAAGCCCCACAGCACGACGGCCGGGGGGGGCGCCCCCCCGGGGGGGGCCCCCCCCGCCCGGGGGGGGGGCCCCCCCCCCGCGCCGGGCCGCCAGCACCCCGACCCGCCCGCCCCCCCCCCCACGG
>NZ_JBICYQ010000001.1:0-61269 GCF_043201055.1 Streptomyces sp. NPDC048338 | reverse complement strand
GGGGGGGGGGGGGGGGGTGGTGTTTTTTTTTTTTTTTGGGGGGGGGGGGGGGCCCCCCCCCCCGGGGGGGGGGGGCCCCCCCGGGGGGGGCCCCCCCCCCCCGGCCGGTGGGGTCGTCCCGCGTCAGACGACGATCAGATAGATCCCGTACGCGACGGCCGCCGCGCACAGGGCGAAGCAGGCGTACGCGCCGGTACGCGCGAGGGTGGCGGAGCCTCCCTGGGCCGTGGCCTGCTCCTGCTTGGAGAGGCCGACGATGCCGAGGGTGAACAGGCCCACGAGGGCGACGGTCGCCACGAGGCTGACTCCGAAGACGGAGCCGAGAGCTGCCCAGTCGATCTTCATGCGTGCGTGTCCCTTGGTTCCTTAGACCGCCGCGGCCGGGGCCGCGGGGGCTGCCGGGTCCGTGGGGGCCGGCGAGGGGATGGTGGTCTTGAGGTCCTCGTCCGCGACGGCGGCGACGGTCCCGGCGGGCGGCGGGCTGACCGCCGCGATCGCGGTGGTCACGACGCCCGCGGGCTCGGCGTCGAGGTCGTCCGAGGTGACGTTGTGGTGGTCGACCGGCTTGCGGCGCGACAGGGCCCAGATGACACCGGAACCGGCGACCAGCAGGATCGCGACGGCGACGATGCCCCAGGTGCCCTGCTTGGTGAGGAACTCGGCGCCGGCGCCGACCAGACCCGCGGCGGGCAGGGTCAGACCCCAGGCGACGAACATCCGGGTCGCGGTCGACCAGCGGACGACGCCGCCCTTGCGGCCGAGGCCCGCGCCCATCACGGCGCCGGAGCAGGACTGGGTGGTGGAGAGGGAGAAGCCGAGGTGGGAGGAGGCCAGGATGACCGTGGCCGCGCTCGTCTGGGCCGCGAAGCCCTGCGGCGGGCGCAGGTCCGTCAGGCCCTTGCCCATCGTGCGGATGATGCGCCAGCCGCCGAGGTAGGTGCCCATCGCGATGGCCAGACCGGCGGAGACGATGACCCACATCGGAGGGTTGGAGCCGGGGGCGAGGACGCCACCGGTGACCAGGGCGAGGGTGATGACACCCATCGTCTTCTGGGCGTCGTTGGTGCCGTGGGCGAGGGAGACCAGACCGGCGGAGGCGATCTGTCCGGCCCGGTAGCCCTTGGCCGTGGACTTCTCGTCCGTCTTGGCGCCGATCCGGTAGGTGAGCCGGGTGGCCACCGTCGCGGCCAGGCCGGCGACGATCGGCGCGGCGATCGCGGGGAGCAGGACCTTGGTGACGATGGTGCCGCCGTTGACCGCCGACCAGCCGGCGGACATGACCGCCGCACCGATGAGACCGCCGAAGAGGGCGTGGGAGGAGCTGGACGGGAGCCCGAGCAGCCAGGTCAGCAGATTCCAGAGGATGGCGCCGACGAGCGCCGCGAAGATCACTTCGGTACGAATGCCCTGTTCGTTGATGATCCCGCCGGAGATCGTCTTGGCGACCTCCACGGACAGGAACGCACCGACCAGGTTGAGCGCGGCGGACATGGCCACCGCGGTCTTGGGCTTGAGGGCACCGGTCGAGATGGTCGTCGCCATCGCGTTGGCGGTGTCGTGGAAACCGTTCGTGAAATCGAACACGAGAGCTGTCACGACCACAATGGCGAGCAGCAGCGTGATGTGTTCCATTTACCCAGGCAATCGTTTGACGTCAGTGGCTCGACGAACGTAAGCAACCTGGGTGAACGGAAGGTGAACTGGGCCGGGCGGTGTGGTGTCCCGAATCGGTGTCCGGTCATTCCGCTTAGCGTTTCGGGCGTCGATCCGTCCACGATGTGGTCCCCGTGCAACCCCGGGTAAGCCGTGCCGTAGCGGGACGGAACCGACTTCCATCGACTTCTGCCCCGCCAGTCACTCTCGCCCCACGGGCAAGATCACCCGACCGGGGGACCGTCGTGAAGTGACCCACGTCACTCGGTCGAGTGCGCGGAGGCGGCGTGGGGGAGAGGCCGAGGACCACCGGGGAGACCGGCGGACAGCCCGAAGGGCCGCGGTCCGGTGGCATCCCGTCCGCACCCTGCCGACACTGGGAACGTGCGCCCGGCTACAGCGACGGCAGCGGCCGTCACCACTCTGATCGGTGTCGGCGCGGCCGCGATCGCGGCCGGCCGGTACGCCAGCGACGCCGCCCTCCGGGCGCCGTCCGGACGACCGCTGCCCGGCGACCCACGGCTCACCGTGCACGCCGCGGAATCCGGCCGGGTCACCCTCACCCGGAGCCTCGCCTCACTGCGGCCCGGCACCTACGGCCTGGACGGCCCCGACGTGCACGCGGTCGTCGGACCCGTCCTGGACCGGGTCCCGCACTCCGCCGACACCGTCGTCCGCCGTCTCGAACGGGTCGAGTACGGCACCCTCGAACCGGGCGCCCGCGTCCGCCTCACCCCCGTGCTGCACACCGGCACCCCGCTGTCGGCCCTCGGCGTCGACCACGAGGACGTCGAGATCCCCGGCGAACTCGGCCCCCTGCCCGGCTGGCTCGTCCCCGGCCCCCGGCCCACCTGGGTCGTCGCCCTGCACGGCCTCGGCACCACGCGGCTGCAGCCCCTCAACCTCGTCCCCTTCCTCAGCCGCCGCCAGATCCCCGTCCTCATCCCCGCCTACCGCGGCGACGAGGGCGCGCCGCCGTCCCCGGACGGCCTGAGCCACCTCGGCGAGTCCGAGTGGCGCGACGCCGACGCCGCCGTCCGCTACGCCGTCCGCCGAGGGGCCCGGCACGTCGTCCTGTACGGCTGGGGGACCGGCGCGACCATGGCCCTGCACGTCGCGGCCGACTCCGGGGTCCGGGACGCGGTCCGCGGCCTCGTCCTGGACTCCCCGGTGCTCGACCGGGAGGCCACCCTGCGCGCCCTCGTCGCGGCCCGCCACGTCCCGGCCCCGCTGCTGCCGCTGGCCGTCCGCGCCGCGACGACCCGGGCCGCGCTGGACGGCGCCCGGCTCCAGGACGCCGCCGATCCCGCCGCCCTGCGGATCCCGACCCTGGTCTTCCACGGCCCGGACGACACGCTCGCGCCCTGGGAGCCGTCCCTCCGGCTGGCCGCCCGCCGCCCCGAACTCGTCACCCTGCAGACGGTCCGGCGGGCCCCGCACGCCTCGATGTGGAACGCCGACCCGGTCCGCTACGAGGAAGCGCTGCGCCGCTTCCTGACCCCTCTGCTCTAGGGGCGTCTGGCCGATCGTGCCGGGCTCGCGGGTGCCCCGGCACTCCGCGCCGGCCTGCCGCACGCCCCCGTCCCGGAGGGTTCGTCCGCCCTCCTTCCGGAGGCGGTCACGGGTCCGGTTCCGGGCCGTTCCCGGCGTCTTTCGACGGCGATCCGGATTCCGATTGGGCTTTCGGGCCGTCAGCGGGAAGACTGCCCCCGTGACGTCTCGACAGCCTGATGAGCATTTGGCGCGCAACTCCAGACTCCGACTCGTCCGTCCGCGGGCACTTGCGACCGCCCGACGGGCCGTGACGACCCGTCGTACGCGGCCGGCGCCGCGTCCGCCGGAGGGCACTCCGCCCCGCGCGGAACTGGCCCGCCAGGCACGGATCGTCCTGGCCGACGCCGTACGGATCGCCCGCTGGGCCGCCGTCGACCGCGCGGCCGAACTCGGTCCTTCGGCCGGCCCCGACGCGGCCTCCGCCCGGGAACGGGCCGCCGCGGCGCTGAACCTGACCCCCGGCCAGATCCGGGCCGGCTGGGACCGGGCGCGCCTCGCCGGACTCGTCGAGATCCACGGCGACACCGCCCGCCCGGGCTGGCGCCTGCACGCCTGGGACCGCGACGACTCCGCGGTCCTGCGCGGCTGGGTCGCCCTCTTCGACGCCTGGTCCCTGGTCCACCCGGCCCCCGAGGGCGTGGCGCCCGGCGCCGTCGCCGAAGTCGTCGAGGCCCTTCCCCAGGTGCTCTCGCTCCTGCAGCTGTCCGCAGGCCCCGTCGTGGTCCCGTCGCTCCTCGACCTGCTCCGCCAGCGGGTCGAGGAGCTGCGCGAGGAGCGCTGCGAGGTCCCCGACCCGCAGGCCGAGCCGGAGGCCGCCGCCGGCTCCCCGGCGGCGGACACGGACGGGCTCTCCGCGCTGCTCGACTGGGCCCTGGAGGGTCTCGCGGCCGTCGGCGCCCTCACGCTCGGCCCGGGCCAGGCCACCCTGACCCCGCTCGGCAACTGGGCGGTGTGGGTCAAGCTGGAGCAGATCTGCGTCGCGGCCCAGAGTCCGGCGGGGAACATCGAGCAGTCCGCCCAGGACATGCTCCGCGGCTGCGCCCGGCTCACCCCCGGACCGGCCCGCGACGAGTACCGCGCCTGGCTCGCCGCCCGCACCCTGTCCAGCGCGGTCACCGAACTGCTGGCGGTCGCCCGGGGCGAGGACGCTCTGCTGCGCGGCCTCGCGTTCGAGGCCCTGCGGGTCGTCGGCGCCCCCGCCGAGGCCGAGGTCCGGGCCGCCGCCCAGGAGGCCCCGCTCCGCCCGTACGCCCTGCTCTGGCTCGCCGAGTACGACGGCGCCGACCCCGACGACGCGCAGGAGGTGCTCACCCGCGAGGAGGCGACCTGGCTCTGGGTCGACACCGCCGCGGCCGTCGCCGACCACGGCGAGAGCGCGCTGCTCGTCCGTCACCTCGACTCCGCGATCCAGGGGACCGTCCCGGCCCTGCTGGACGAGGTCCGGGCCGTCGGGCACCCCCGCACGGTCCAGGTCCTCGTCGCGCTGGCCGCCGCGCACCCCGACCCGGCCCTCGCCAAGGCCGTGCGCCGGGCGGCTTTCCAGGTCCACACCGGGGGCTCCTGAGCCGGCTCCGGGGCACAGGGCCGGGGCACCGCGCCGGCCGGGCCGCGGCTACTGGTCGGCGGCCCCCGGCGCGTACGTCCCGAAGGACCAGATGTTGCCCTCGGCGTCGCGGGCCATGTAGTCCCGCGAGCCGTAGTCCTGGTCGGTGGGCGGCATCAGGATCTCGACGCCGTGCTCCACGGCCCGGGCGTGGTGCGCGTCCACGTCGTCCACGCGGACGTACACCCCGACCGGGCCCCCGCCGGCCATCAGCTTGTCGAACTCGCTGCCGGTGCCCTTGCTGCCCAGCATCACCATGCCGTTGCCGTGCGAGAGCTCGGCGTGCGCGACCTTGCCGTCCTCGTCCTCGTACACCGCCGTCCCGGTGAAGCCGAACGCCTCGGTGAGCAGCTTGATCGCGGCCTTCGCGTCCTCGTAGGTGAGGGTCGGACAGATGTCGGGTGACTCGCCCATCGCGTTCGCTCCTTCTCGCTCGATCGGATGTGACGCGGGTCTCAGTCTGGCAGTCGCCGCCGACAATCAGCGGAAGGTGTTGCACTGGGCCATGTCGCCGGTCCTGAAGCCCGTGGAGAACCACTGCTGCCGTTGCGCCGCCGAGCCGTGCGTCCAGTTCTCCGGCGTCACCCGGCCCTGGAACCTCTCCTGGATCCGGTCGTCGCCCACCGCGGCCGCCGCGTCCAGGCCGTCCCGGATGTCCGCCTCCGTCAGCCGCGTGATCAGCGGCCGTCCCGTCCGCTCGTCCGGCGTGGACGTGGCGTGGCGGGCCCACACGCCCGCGTAGCAGTCCGCCTGGAGCTCGACCCGCACGGCGTTGGACGCGGCACCGGTGCGCCCGTCCTGGGCGCGGGCGAGCGTGCCCATCTGGTTCTGGATGTGGTGGCCGTACTCGTGCGCCACGACGTAGGCCTGCGCGAAGGGGCCCCCGGTCGAGCCGAACGTGGTCCGCAGCTCGTCGAAGAAGCCCAGGTCCAGGTAGACCTGGCGGTCGCCGGGACAGTAGAAGGGACCGACCGCCGAGGTGGCCGAGCCGCAGGCCGTCCCGACCCGGTCGGTGAACATCACCGTGCGCGCGTCCCCGTAGCGGCCGCCCCGCCGGGTGTACTCCGCCCGCCAGAAGTCCTGCAGGCTGTTGACCACCGCCACGATCCGGCAGTCCTCGCGGGCGTTCGCGTCGGCGCCGGTCCGGCAGTTCTGCTCCACCTGGGCCGCGGACGAGGCGGTCACGGCCGGATCCTCGCCGCCGGACGACAGCCCCAGCTGCTCGGGACCCACTCCGAAGAGGACGCCCAGGATCAGGGCGATGAGGCCGACGATGCCGCCGCCGACGGTGGCCCTGCCGCCCGGGATGCGGCTGCCGCGGACGTCGCGCACCTCCGAGGTGTCCAGGTCGGCGTCGTCGTCGAACTGCATGAGCCACCGCCCTCCGCATCGTGCCGCGGCAGTGGCCGCCGCCTCCCGGCGAGTATCGATCACTCCGCCACCAGTCGCCCCTTTTGTCGGACAGGGAACGGAAGGAGAGGTATGTCACCCCGCGGCAGCATGTCCGAAAAGCAGTTGCAAGCGCCCGTTAGACTGGCCGCATGGCCATTCTCCTTGCGTACGCGTAGAGGCGTCGAAACCCGCCAGAGCCCTTCCGCCGTCCACCCCCGCACTGGAGTCTGTCCGTGATCACCGCTTCCGGCATCGAGCTGCGCGCCGGCGCCCGCATCCTCATCGAGTCCGCTTCCTTCCGCATCGCCAAGGGCGACCGCATCGGCCTGGTCGGCCGCAACGGAGCGGGCAAGACCACCCTCACCAAGTGCCTCGCAGGCGAGGGCCAGCCCGCCGGCGGCACCATCGCCCGCTCCGGCGAGGTCGGCTACCTCCCGCAGGACCCGCGCACCGGCGACCTCGACGTCCTGGCCCGCGACCGCATCCTGTCCGCCCGCGGCCTGGACGTGCTGATCCGCAAGATGCGGATGAACGAGGAGCGCATCGCCAACGGCTCGGGGGCCACCCGTGACAAGGCGATGAAGCAGTACGAGCGCCAGGAGACCGAGTTCCTCACCAAGGGCGGGTACGCCGCCGAGGCCGAGGCCTCCACCATCGCGGCGGCCCTCGGGCTGCCCGACCGGGTGCTCGGCCAGCCGCTGCACACCCTCTCCGGTGGTCAGCGCCGCCGCGTGGAGCTCGCCCGGATCCTCTTCTCGGACGCCGACACCCTGCTCCTCGACGAGCCCACCAACCACCTCGACGCCGACTCCATCGTCTGGCTGCGCGACTACCTCAAGACCTACCGCGGCGGCTTCATCGTCATCTCCCACGACGTCGACCTGGTCGAGACCGTCGTGAACAAGGTCTTCTACCTGGACGCCAACCGCTCGACGATCGACGTCTACAACATGGGCTGGAAGCTCTACCAGCAGCAGCGCGAGGCCGACGAGAAGCGCCGCAAGCGCGAGCGCCAGAACGCCGAGAAGAAGGCCGCGGCCCTCAACTCGCAGGCCGACAAGATGCGCGCCAAGGCCACCAAGACCGTCGCCGCGCAGAACATGGCCAAGCGCGCCGAGCGGCTGCTGTCGGGTCTGGACGCGGTCCGCGTCTCCGACAAGGTCGCCAAGCTGCGCTTCCCGGAGCCCGCCCCGTGCGGCAAGACCCCGCTCACGGCCGAGGGTCTGTCCAAGTCGTACGGCTCCCTCGAAATCTTCACCGATGTGAACCTGGCCATCGACAAGGGTTCGCGCGTCGTCATCCTCGGCCTGAACGGCGCGGGCAAGACCACGCTGCTGCGCCTGCTCGCGGGCGCCGAGTCGGCGGACACCGGCGAGGTCACGCCGGGCCACGGTCTCAAGCTCGGCTACTACGCCCAGGAGCACGAGACCCTCGACCCGGAGCGCACGGTCCTGGAGAACATGCGCTCCTCCGCGCCCGACCTCGACCTCGTCGAGGTGCGCAAGACGCTCGGCTCCTTCCTGTTCTCCGGTGACGACGTCGACAAGCCGGCCGGGGTGCTCTCCGGCGGGGAGAAGACCCGTCTGGCGCTCGCCACCCTCGTCGTCTCGTCCGCGAACGTGCTGCTCCTGGACGAGCCGACCAACAACCTGGACCCGGCCAGCCGCGAGGAGATCCTCGGCGCGCTGCGCACGTACAAGGGCGCGGTCGTGCTGGTCACCCACGACGAGGGCGCCGTCGACGCCCTGGAACCGGAGCGGATCATCCTGCTGCCGGACGGCGTCGAGGACCTGTGGGGGCCGGACTACAAGGACCTCGTGGCCCTGGCCTGACCAGCGGGCGAGGCGATCGGGCCCGGTGGCCGGACGACGGGCACGGCGTCCGCGCCGGCGGGCCGGCGCGGCTTCTGATCATCCCCGTATGGATCATTCGGCTCATGGGTGATCCTTCATCTGAGTGAGTGCGTCTCATACCCCCGGCGCGGCACCCTGCGGAATCCTTCCGTCAGGGCCGCGCCGTCCTCGTACCGGCAGGACGGCGCTGACCTGGCACTTCCCTTCCGTGGCGGCTTCCCGGCAGGTCCGGCACCCTGCGGAATCTTGCATTCCGGTCGTGGCGGCACCTTGTCCGGGAGGGAACCCGGCGGCACGGACCTTGTCGAATGGGTGGCCAGGACGTCCGGAAGGGGTGATCATGAGAAGTCCAGAGCGCACTTCCCATGAGGAGGCACGGGTGGCCGAGACTCTGAAGAAGGGCAGCCGGGTGACCGGCGCCGCGCGCGACAAGCTCGCGGCAGACCTGAAGAAGAAGTACGACTCCGGTGCGAGCATCCGGGCGCTGGCCGAGGAAACCGGTCGCTCCTACGGATTCGTCCATCGGATGCTCAGTGAATCCGGAGTCACGCTGCGTGGACGCGGCGGAGCGACACGAGGCAAGAAGACGGCCTCGGCCTGACTCGGGGCGCGGTTCGTCGGGTCCACCGGTTCTCGGGGTGGCCACCCGGTCGGCCGAGCGGTCGACCGGGTGGTTACTGTGCAGTCACTTAGTGGCCGAAGAGGTCACTGAGCGATCGCTGCAGTGCTGCACCGGAACCGGAGGCGCCCCATGACTTCGCTCGACTCTGTGCTCGTGTTCGACAAGGACGGTGTACGGCTCACCGTCGAGGACGCCGTTGCCACGGTGACCCTGACCAATCCGGCGAAGCGCAACGCCCAGTCTCCCGCTCTGTGGCGGGCGTTGGTGGAAGCCGGCCGGTCGTTGCCGGGCAGCGTGCGGGTGGTGGTCCTGCGCGGTGAGGGCCAGTCCTTCTCCGCGGGCCTCGACCGGCAGGCGTTCACGCCCGAGGGCTTCGACGGGGAGCCGTCCTTCCTCGACCTGGCGCGCGGTTCCGACGGGGACCTCGACGCGGTCATCGCCGAGTACCAGGAGGCGTTCACCTGGTGGCGCCGCAGCGACATCGTGTCGATCGCGGCCGTCCAGGGGCATGCCATCGGCGCCGGGTTCCAGCTCGCCCTCGCCTGCGACCTGCGGGTCGTCGCCGAGGACGTGCAGTTCGCCATGCGCGAGACCAGCCTGGGCCTCGTCCCGGACCTCACCGGCACGCACCCGCTCGTCTCGCTCGTCGGTTACGCCCGCGCGCTCGAGATCTGCGCCACGGGCCGCTTCGTCCACGCCGACGAGGCCGAGCGCATCGGCCTCGCCAACATCGCCGTGCCCGCCGCCGAACTCGACGCGGCCGTACGGGACCTGAGCGCCGCCCTGCTGGGCGCCCCGCGCGACGCCGTGATCGAGACCAAGGCGCTGCTCCAGGGCGTCTCCGGCCGCTCCTACGAGGAGCAGCGCGTCGCCGAGCGGGCCGCGCAGGCACGCCGTCTCCGCGACCTGGCGGGCCTCGGCGACTGACGCGCGACCGCGCCGTCAGCGCAGATCCGACACCAGCACCGTGACCGCGGTCCCCTCCGGGGCGACCGCGGTCACGGTCGCGCGCACGGCCCTGGCCACGTCCAGCGGGCGGCGACCCGCGGTCACCGCCACCTCCACCCGCAGCCGCCCCGGCGCGCGGTCGACCGGCGGGCCCACGACGTCCGTCAACGCCGCCACCCCCGCCACGGCCCGCACCACCGTCGCCAGCGGGTCCGTCACGCCGGGCGAGGTGGGGCCGGGCGAGGCGGGGGACTCCGGAGCGGCGGAGACCGTCGCGCCGTCGTCCAGCAGCTCCGTCACCCGGAGATCGACCCGAACGGCCCTGAGTCCCAGCTCCGCCCGCGCCGCGGCGAACAGGGCGGCGCGCAGCTCGTCCGACACCCCCGGCAGCGGCCGGTCGCCCGCCGCCGCGAAGTCCGCCGCGATCCGCAGCGGCCCCGGAGCCAGGCCGCCCGGCGGCACGGGCAGCGGCGCCTCCTTCGCCGGCTCCCCTTCCAGGAGCCCCACCCGCAGCGGCCCCGGCGCCACCCCGGGCACCCGCCCGGCGGCCCGCAGCAGCACGGCCCGCGCCGCGCTCTCGGCCAGCCACGCGCCGTCCGCCGCGTCACCCAGCGGCAGGAGCAGTCCCGGCCCCAGCCGCCCGCGCATCGTCGCCGCCCGTCCCGCTTCCGCACTCGTCGTCATCACCCCAGACTGCCGCATCCCCGGCGCGCGACCGGGGAAGCGCACTTAATGTGGGCAAAGGGTCCGAATGTGACTCGTATTTCCCACACCTTCTCGGAAGGGGCGAACGGCGATGAGCGAGAGCACACACTCCGACGGACCGTCCGTGACCAAGCGGGGCGGCGGCGCCCCCGCCACCCGCGGCCGTACCACGATCGCCGACGGCGTCGTCGAGAAGATCGCCGGCATGGCCGCGCGCGACGTCGTCGGCGTCCACGCCATGGGCAGCGGGTTCTCCCGCACGCTCGGCGCCGTGCGCGACCGGGTGCCCGGCGGCGGCGCCAAGTCCAGTGCCACCCGGGGCGTGAAGGCCGAGGTCGGTGAGGTCCAGACGGCTCTCGACCTGGAGATCGTCGTCGAGTACGGAGTCTCGATCGCCGGTGTGGCCGCGGAGGTCCGCGAGAACGTCGTCGCGGCCGTGGAGCGGATGACCGGTCTGGAGGTCGTCGAGGTCAACATCGCCGTCAGTGATGTGAAGCTGCCCGACGAAGAGGACGAAGAGCCGGAGCAGCGGCTCCAGTAGCCGCTGCGGCCGGGCGGAAGGGGATCGGCATGAGCATGGCTTTGGTCGGCCTGGTGGCCGGCATGGCCCTCGGATTCGCCGGATACTTCGGCGGGTTCGGGGCGTTCGTCCTGGTCGCGGCCTTGGGCGCGATCGGGTTCGTCGTCGGGCGCTTCCTCGAGGGAGACCTCGAACCCGGCGACTTCTTCCGGGGTCGCGAACGCGGCGACCGGCGGCGGTGACCGGGGGTGACAGCCGGCCCGGTCGGAGCCGCCGGCCGCGGGGCGACGACCATCGCCGACAAGGTGGTCGCGAAGATCGCCGCGCAGGCGGCACGCGAGGCACTCGTCTCCGTGCCCGCGGAGGGGTCGGCGCCGCACGCCTCGGTCGTCGTGCACCGTGACTCGGCCCGCGTCTCGGTGAGCCTGGAACTCGACTACCCGGCCGACCTGGGCCGCCAGTGCGGCGCGGTCCGCAGCCGGGTGATGCGACGGGTCAAGGAACTGGTCGGACTGGAGGTGCCGGAGGTGTCCGTCCACGTGGAACGCCTGCACTCCGCGCGCACGGCGCGCGGGTCCGCCCGGGGGAGGCTGCGATGAGCACCGAACCCGAGACCGCGTCCCCGCCCGCACCGGTGCCGGAGGACCGGTCGGACGCGGCCCCGGCCCGCCGGTTCTGGGCCGTACGGCGCATCCCGGCCGCCCTGGTCGCGCTCGTCCTGCTCGGTGGCACCGGCCTGCTGCTCTACGACGTCGCGGCGGTACGGGCCGACCGCACGGCCATGCAGTGGCGGCGCGACCTCGCCGACGAACTGGCCACCCGGCCCCTCGACAACGCCTGGGTGCTGGCCGGCGCGGCCGTCGCCGTGGTGCTCGGCCTCTGGCTCCTCGTCCTGGCCCTCACGCCCGGCCTGCGGGCGGTCCTGCCGATGCGGCGCCGGCACGCCGACGTGCGGGCCGGGCTCGACCGCGACGCCGCGGCCCTGATCCTGCGGGACCGCGCCATGGAGGTCTCGGGCGTGCAGTCGGTCCGGGTCCGGGCGGGGCGGCGCAAGGTGAAGGTGCGGGCCGTCTCGCACTTCCGCGAACTGGACGACGTCCGGACCGACCTGGACGCCGTCACGGCCACCGCCATCGATGAACTGGGGCTCGCCCACCCGCCCGCGCCGACCGTCCGGGTGGCGCGCCCGCCGAAGAAGGGATGAGGGATGACGGTCGTCCTCCGGCGCGTCAACCGGATCCTGCTCGCCCTCGTGGGCCTGCTGCTCCTCGTCGTCGGCGGGGCGGTGCTCGCGGCCGGCCTCGACCTCCCCGTGCCGTCCTGGTGGCCGTGGTCGGGCCCGTCCGACGTCCTGCTGAGCCGGGCCGACCGGCAGCGGTGGCGCGACGAGGGCTGGTGGTGGCCGGTGGTCATCGCCGCGCTCGGCATCCTCGTCCTGCTGTTCCTGTGGTGGCTGCTGGCGCAGTTCCGCCGGGCCCGGCTGCGAGAGGTCGTGATCGACACGGGCGACGGGGACGCCGCCGTGATCAGGGGCCGGGCCCTGACGAGCGTCCTGGTCGCGGACGCCGCGGCGCAGCACGGCGTGGCCGACGTCCGCATCGCCCTGACGGGCCGTCGCACCGCACCCCGCGCCCGGGTCGCCCTGCGGCTGGAGCCGCAGGCCGCACCGGGCGAGACCCTGCACGCCCTCACCCACGAGGCCCTCGCGCACGCCCGCGCCTCGACCGGACTCGCGTCCCTGCCGGCGGAGGCCCGCCTCCGCGCGGTCAAGCACCGCGCGAGCCGGGTGAACTGACCCCGCCGGGCCCCGGGCCCCGGGCCCCGGGCCCCGGGCCTCGCGCCCGGAGCCCGGTGCCGCGCTCCGGTCAGAAGCCGTGCCGGGCGCCGCCGTCCACCGGCAGCATGACCCCGGTGAGGTACGAGGCCGCCGGCGACAGCAGGAAGGCGGCGGTGTTGCCGAACTCCTCCGGCGTGCCGTAGCGGCGCAGCGGGATGCGGGACTCGTTGGCCGCGCGGGCCGCGTCCGCGTCGCCCGACAGGGCGTCCAGGGAGCGCACCCGGTCGGTGTCGATCCGGCTCGGCAGCAGGCCGACGACCCGGATGCCCCGGGGGCCCAGGTCGGCGGCGAGCGACTTGGCGAAGCCGGCGAGCCCGGGACGCAGACCGTTCGAGATCGTCAGGCCCTGGATCGGTTCGTGGACCGAGCCCGACAGGACGAAGCCGATGACGCCGCCCTCGGTCAGCGTCTCGGCGGCGGCCCGGGCCATCCGCACCGCGCCCAGGAAGACCGTGTCGAAGGCCGAGGCCCACTGCTCGTCGGTGTTGTCCGCGCCGAAGCCCGGCGCGGGCCCTCCCACGCTGATGAGGATGCCGTCGAAGCGCCCGAAGCGGGACCGCGCCTCCGCGATCAGCCGCTCGGCGGCCTCCGGGTCGGCGTTGTCGGCGGCGACGCCGACCGCGTCCGCCCCGAGTTCGGCGACCGCCTCGGCCACCGACTTCTCCTCGCGCCCGGTGACCACCACCTTCGCGCCCTCGGCGAGCAACGCCTCGGCCGATGCCCGGCCGAGCCCCCGCGTCGCGCCGGTCACCACGTACACACGGTCCTTCAGTCCAAGATCCATGGCCCTATCCTGCCGTCTCCTCCCACGGCAGGGCGAGGGCGGTGTTCACCAGGCCGATGTGGCTGAAGGCCTGCGGGAAGTTGCCCAGCTGCCGCCCCGTCACCGGGTCGTACTCCTCCGCGAGCAGACCCACGTCGTTGCGCAGCGCCACCAGCCGCTCGAACAGCTTCCGCGCCTCCTCCGTCCGCCCGATCAGGCGCAGCGCGTCCGCCAGCCAGAAGGAGCAGACCAGGAAGGTCCCCTCCTGCCCCGGCAGTCCGTCGACCGATTCGCCGGCGGTGCTGTAGCGGAGCACGTAGCCCTCGTGCAGCAGCTCCGCCTGGACCGCCTCGACGGTGCCCACGACGCGGGGGTCGTCCGGCGGGAGGAAACCGACCTGGGGGATCAGCAGCGTCGCCGCGTCCAGCTCGCGCGAGCCGTACGACTGGGTGAAGGTGTTGCGCTCGGGGTCGAAGCCCTTGTCGCAGACCTCGGCGTGGATCTCCTCCCGCATCGCCCGCCAGCGCGCCGGATCCCCGTGCAGCGAGGGGTCGGCCTCCAGCATGCGCACGGCGCGGTCGGCGGCCACCCACGCCATCACCTTCGAGTGCACGAAGTGGCGGCGGCGGCCGCGTACCTCCCAGAGGCCCTCGTCCGGCTGCCGCCAGGTCGACTCCAGGAAGCCGAGCAGGCTGAGCTGGAGGTTCCAGGCGTGCCGTTCCGCCGGGATGCCCGACTCCCGGGCCCGGAACAGCGAGTCCATGACCTCCCCGTACACGTCCAGCTGGAACTGGTCCACGGCCGCGTTCCCGATCCGCACCGGCGCTGAGTCCGCGTGGCCGCGCAGCCAGGGCAGGGTCATCTCGGGGAGCCTGCGTTCGCCGCCCGGGCCGTACATGATCTGCAGGTCGGCCGGATCGCCCGCCACCGCACGCAGCAGCCAGTCCCGCCAGGCCGCCGCCTCCTCGACGTAGCCGGCGGTGAGGAGCGCGCCGAGGGTGAGGGTCGAGTCGCGCAGCCAGCAGGAGCGGTAGTCCCAGTTCCGCACGCCGCCGAGCTCCTCCGGCAGGGAGGTGGTGGGGGCGGCGACGATGCCGCCCGTCGGGGCGTAGGTCAGGGCCTTCAGGGTGATGAGCGAACGCAGCACGGCACGGCGGTACGGCCCCTCGTAGGTGCACCGCGAGGACCAGTCCCGCCAGTCGATCAGGCACTGTTCGAGGGCCGTGAACGGGTCGATCAGGTCCGGGCGCGGCTGGTGCGAGGGGTGCCAGGTCAGGACGAAGGCCACCTTCTGGCCGGCGTCGACCGTGAACGAGGAGCAGGTGGAGAACTGCTGGCCCCAGGTCTTCACCTCGGGCTCGCTGCGCAGCCAGACCGAGTCGGGCCCCGCGACGGCCACCCGGTGGCCGTCGGCCCGCCGCACCCACGGCACGATCGAGCCGTAGTCGAAGCGCAGCCGCAGCACGGAGCTCATCTCGACCGAGCCGCTGACGCCCTCCACGATCCGCATGACATCGGGCATCGTGTCCCGCTGCGGCATGAAGTCCACGACCTTGACGGTGCCGGTCCGCGTCTCCCAGTAGGTCTCCAGGACCAGGGTGTCCCCGGCGTAGCCCCGCCGGGAGCAGTTCTTGGCGCCCTTGGGCGCGATCCGCCAGTGCCCGTTGTCCTCGTCTCCGAGGATCGCGGCGAAGCAGGCGGCCGAGTCGAAGCGCGGCAGGCACAGCCAGTCGATCGATCCGTCGCGTCCGACGAGCGCGGCGGTCTGCAGATCGCCGATGAGGGCGTAGTCGTCGATACGTTGCGTCACGCTTTGGCGTGTTCCCGAAAGCGGCGACGGTCAATCAGCGGGGCGGGGGAGTCCGCATGGGACCCGGGGAACGCCCGTCGGCCGATCCGGCCTCCGGGGCTTCTTCCGAAGGGCTCACTCAGACGGCGGCGGGGGCGGGCTCGGGGGTCCCGGAACCGTCGTCGGTACGGGCCGCGGCCTCCCGGTCGCGCTTCTCGCGGCGCACCAGGATCACCCAGCCGACCGGCACACCGGCGGTGAAGAGCCACCACTGGACGGCGTACGCCATGTGGGCGCCGATCGAGTCGTGGTCGGGCTCGGCGATCTGCTCGGGGCCGGACCCGGCGGGTTCGGGGGCCGTCTGCTCGACATAGCCGCCGAGCACCTCGCGGCCGAGCAGCTTCGCCTGCTGGCCGCTGTTGATCAGCATCACCTGACGGTCCGGCAGTCCGCGGAGGTCCTTGATGCCGCTCGCGCCGGTCGTCTCGTCGGCCTTGAGCCGTCCGGTGACCGTGACCTCGCCCTTGGGGGCGGGCGGGACGTCGGGGAAGGCCTTCTGATCGGCGGCGGCCGGGATCCAGCCGCGGTTGACCACGACGGTCCGGCCGTCCCGGAGCACCAGCGGGGTCAGCACGTGCATGCCCACCCGGTCGTCCGCGGAGGTCCGGCGGCGCACGACGACCTCGTGCGCGGTGTCGAAGGTGCCGGTGGCGGTGACCCGGCGCCAGTAGTCGGCGCGCGGAACGGTGTGCCCGACGGAGGTCAGCTCCTCCACCGGGACCGGCTCCGCCCGGAGGTTGTCCGCGATCAGGGAGTTCTGGGCGACGCGGCGCTCGTGCCGGTGGAACTGCCAGAAGCCCAGCTCGATCATCGTCGGCATGAGGACGAGGGCGACGAGGGTGAGGATCACCCACTGCCGGGACAACAGGAAGCGGTACACCCCATGACGGTACAACCGTGGTCATGGGGTGCACGCACGGGGGCTCCGGTCGCCCGGGCCGGCCCGGCTCTCAGACTTTGTCGACGATGCCCACCTTCCCCTCCGAGCGGGCGCAGTGGGCGCCGCAGTACCAGCTGCCCTCCACCTCGACGCCCTGGCCGATGATCTGGACCCGACAGTGGTCACAGATGGGCGCCATGCGGTGAATGGCGCAGGAGAAGCAGTCGAAGACGTGCACCGCGCCCTGCGCGTGCACCTCGAAGGACATGCCGTAGTCGTTTCCGCAGACCTCACAACGTGCCATGCGCCACAGGGTGGGGCTCCCGGCCGCGGAAGCGTGGGACGCACGCCCGGCACGTCACCCGTCTGCCGCGTCGACGTCCCGCAGCAGTTGGGTGAAGGCGGCCTCGTCGACGATCGGGGTGCCGAAGGACTTCGCCTTCACCGTCTTGGACGTGGCCGCGTCCGGATCGTTCGTCACCAGCAGGCTCGTCAGGCGGGACACGCTGCTCGCGACGTGCAGCCCGGCGTCGGTCGCGCGGTCCTCCAGGAGCTCGCGGTCGATCGAGGTGTCGCCGGAGAACGCCACCCGCATACCCTGCTTGAGCGGTTTATCCGTTTCGTAACGTCCGGGGTTCGGGTACGGGCACGCCGGGCGCTTCCGCGAGGGGCGCCAGCTGTTCGCGTGGTACGCGGCCTGGTGGCCGATCCGCGGCGCGACCGGGGAGGCGGCCCACTCCGTCAGCGGCCGGCACTCCAGCAGCGGCAGTCGTACGCCCCGCTCCGCCGCCGTGTGCAGACTCGGCCGGAACGCCTCGGCGAGGACGCGTGCGTCGTCCAGGGCGTTGTGCGCGCGCTGCTGCACCACGCCGTAGTGCGCGGCCAGCGACTCCAGCTTGTGGTTGGGCAGGGGGAGCGAGAGCTCCTTGGAGAGCGCGATGGTGCAGAGCCGCTGACGCACCGGCGCGGTCCGCTCGGCGCGCGCGTACTCCCGGGCGATCATCGACCAGTCGAACATGGCGTTGTGCGCCACCAGGACCCGGCCGTCGAGCCGCGCGGAGAACTCTGCGGCGATCTCCGGGAAGAGGGGCGCGCCCTCCAGGACGTCGCTGGTCAGTCCGTGGATCCAGACCGGCCCCGGATCCCGCTCCGGATTGACGAGCGTGTACCAGTGGTCCTCGACGTTTCCCTGGGCGTCCAGCCGGTAGACGGCAGCCGACACTATCCGGTCGTCGCGGGCGAGGCCGGTGGTCTCCACGTCGACGACCGCGTACCCCTGTGGGTAGGCGGTCGGCCACGTCGCTGCTGTCGTACGGTCGTCGAGCATGGTCACTGAGAATACGGGCCGCCGCCGACACCGTGGTGCCCGGTGCCGGATCCGGGTGCCCGGATCCGGCCATCCCGCCGACGCGTGCGGGGCACGGCGTACCGGCCGCGCGGACGGGACGCCGGGTCAGCCGGCCGGGTCCCCCGGCCGGCCGGGAACCGCCAACAGTCCCTCCACCAGGGCCCGCACGGACACGGCGAAGAGGCGCCCGGTGTCCACCGGGCGGGTCAGCGCACGGGCCAGGGCCGGGTCGGGAGCCGCCTCGCCCTCGGCGTCCCAGAGGTCCTCCTCGCCCGGCGACTGGACCGGCGCCCGTTCCCGGTTGCGCTCCACCAGGACGTGGCCGACGACGTGGAACTGCACGGCCCGGACCACCTGCGCGGCCCGCGCGCCCCGCAGCCCCGCCGCGTGCACCTCGGCGGCCAGGGCGCGCTGGGCGGGCAGGAACATCCGCTCCGTCAGGCCCCGCTCGTGCACCATCGCCACCAGGTGCGGCCGCTCGCGCAGGTCGCGGCGGAGCGTGCCGGCCACGGACACGATCCGGTCGACGGGGGTGCGGCCGCGCGGGGTGATCGCGGCGAGATCGGCCACGGTCCGCTCGACGAGCGCGTCCAGCAGGGACTCGCGGTTGCCCACGTGCCAGTAGATCGAGGTGACCGCGGTGCCCAGCTCGGCCGCGAGCCTGCGCATCGTGAGCGCGTCCGGACCGTGCTGCCTGACCAGCGCCGCGGCGGCGCGCAGGACCTCCTCACGGGTCAGCGCGGAGCGAGCCATGGTCTCCCCAAGTCGGGTGTCTGCACGGGTATTTACCCTTCATCGCGCCGGGTGTAACTGTGTTACACGCTGACGGTTCCCCGAAGGGCGGTACCTCATGGCACGAGTACGGTACGGCGCGCGCACCGACGCCGAGATCGCGGCGGCCCGCGCGAAGAGCTCCTCGCTCCCCGACATCTGGTCCACCGGCGTGGTCGCCGTCTGGGAGACCGACCCCGACGTGGTCGCGGCCGTCCTGCCGCCTCCGCTGAAACCCGTCGGACGCCCCCTCGTCCGGGCCAACATCTCCCGGGTCGACCTGCCCGGCTACCCCCTCGGGGCCGGCTCGGTAGCCGTCGCCGCCGCCCACGGCGACCGGGAGGGCTGGTACCCCCTGGTCATGCCGATGACCCACGAGCGCGCCCTGGTCGGCGGCCGCGAGGTCTTCGGCGAGCCCAAGAAGCTCGGCGAGGTGACGGTCGAGCGGGAGGGGATGGTCGTACGGGCCGCACTCGCCCGGCACGGCATCGCCTTCGTCGAGGTGCGCGGCGCGGTGTCCGGCCCGCTGCCCCTGCCCGAGCCCGTGGAGAAGACCGACTTCTACTTCAAGTTCCTCCCCGCGGTGGACGGTTCCGGCTTCGAGGACGATCCCGTCCTCGTCCACTGCGTCCGACACGAGAAGGTCCGCAGGCTGGAACGCGTCACCGGCGACGTCGTCCTGCGCGAGTCCATGTACGACCCGGTCGCGGACCTCCCCGTCCGCCGGATCGTCGAGATCACCGTC
The DNA here is from genome assembly GCF_043201055.1 of Streptomyces sp. NPDC048338. Classification (NCBI taxonomy): domain Bacteria; kingdom Bacillati; phylum Actinomycetota; class Actinomycetes; order Kitasatosporales; family Streptomycetaceae; genus Streptomyces; species Streptomyces sp. NPDC048338. The sequence goes on along the minus strand of NZ_JBICYQ010000001.1, from coordinate 42,226 downwards.
GGCGAGAAGACCACCGACCAGAAGGGCCGGGTGGCCGAGCGGGTGAGCGCCGGGAGCCTCGCGCCGTACATCCACCAGCGCTACGACGATCCGCAGCAGGTCCTCGACGGACCGCCCGAGGGGAGCGTGTGATGGAACTGCGCGCGGGACAGGTCGCCGTCGTCACCGGGGCGGCGAGCGGCATCGGGCTCGCCATGGCGCGCCGCTTCGCCGCCGAGGGACTGGCCGTGGTCCTCGGGGACGTGGAGGAGCCCGCCCTCGGCCGGGCGGCCGCGGAGCTGTCCGAGGACGGCGCCCGGGTCCTCGCCCACACGGTCGACGTCACGGACCCCGCGTCCGTGGCGGCCCTCGCGGACGCCGCGTACGACACCTTCGGCGCGGTGCACGTGCTCTGCAACAACGCGGGCGTCGGCTCGGGCGCCGAGGGCCCGATGTGGGAGCACGAGCCCAACGACTGGAAATGGGCCTTCGCCGTCAACGTGTGGGGGGTCTTCCACGGCATCCAGGCCTTCGTCCCGCGCATGATCGCGGGCGGCGGCCCCGGGCACGTCGTCAACACCTCCTCCGGGGACGGCGGGATCGCCCCGCTGCCCACGGCCTCCGTCTACGCCGTCACGAAGTCGGCGGTGGTCACCCTCACCGAGTCGCTGTACGCGCAGTTGAGGGCCCGGCGCGCGCCCGTGGGCGCCTCCGTGCTCTTCCCCGGCCCGCACATGCTGCGCACCGGCCTGTGGGAGTCGCACCGCAACCGGCCCGAGCGGTACGCCAAGCAGCGCCCGCGCCGGACCCCGTACCGCAGCCTCGACCAGTGGGAGACGGCGATGAAGGAGGCCGGGCACGAGGTCGCCTTCACCCCCGTCGAGGAGGTGGCCGGACACGTCGTCGACGGCATCCGCGCCGACCGCTTCTGGATGCTGCCGGCCGGCGAGCACAGCGACCGCCAGATCAGAGCGCGCTCGCAGTCCATGCTCGACCGCGCCAACCCGACCTATCTGGAGAGCTTCATCCTCGACTGAGGGGCTTCGCCATGAGCTATGAGGATCCTTATCTGATCATCTCCTCCGACTGCCACGCCGGGCTGCCGACCGAGCGGTACCGGCCCTACCTCGACTCCCGGTTCCACCGCGCCTTCGACGACTTCCTCGCCGGCCGGGACGCCCGCCGCGAGGCCATGACCCGGCTCGGCGTGCGCAACGAGACCTTCGCGAACAAGTGGTTCAGCGACAACGAGGAAGGGCTGCGTGGCGGCTGGGACGCCGCCCAGCGGCTCAAGGAACTCGACGGCGACGGCGTCGCGGCCGAGGTCGTCTTCCCCGACGCGGACGCCGTGGACAGCGGGACGGCCGCCCCCTTCGGCGTCGGCCTCGGTCTCTCCGGGGACCAGGACCCGGAGCTCGGCATGGCGGGCGCGCAGGCGCACAACCGCTGGCTGGCGGAGTTCGTCGGGCAGAATCCCGAACGCCACTGCGGGGTGGCGCTGCTGCCGGTGACCGCCGACACCGACAAGGTCGTCGCCGAGATCCACCGCGCCAAGGAGTCGGGGCTCGGCGCGCTCATGATCCCCTCGATGTGGGTGGACAAGGAGCCCTACCACGACCGGCGTTACGACCCGGTGTGGGCGGCGGCGGCCGAGACCGGGATGCCGCTGGTCACACACTCCGGCGCGGCGCCCCGCGAGGAGTACGGCGACCACCTCGGCATCTACGTCAGCGAGGTCACCTGGTGGCCCGCACGGCCGCTCTGGTTCCTGCTCTGGTCCGGGGTCTTCGAGCGGCACCCCGGGCTCCGGTTCGGCGTCGCCGAGTCCGGCTGCTGGTGGCTGCCGAACCTGCTGTGGTTCATGGACCGGCTCTACCTGGGCGCCCACGGCGGCAAGAAGCTGTCCCCGTTCGCCGAGCTGCGGCGCCCCCCGAGCGAGTACCTGGACCGCCAGGTCTTCGTCTGCGCCACCAACACCAAGCGGCGCGAACTGGCCCAGCGGTACGAGATCGGCGTCGACAACATCCTGTGGGGCTCCGACTTCCCGCACCCGGAGGGGACCTGGCCGGCCACCCGCGCATGGCTCCGGCAGACCTTCCACGACATCCCGGTGACCGAGACCCGCCGGATGCTGGGCCTGGCCGCGGCCGAGGTCTTCGGCTTCGACGTCGCGCGACTGGAACCGATCGCCCGCCGGATCGGGCCCACCCCGGCCGAACTCGGGCAGCCGGCCGACCAGACGGCGGTGGAGGCCTCCTGGGCCCGTTCCCGCGAGGTCGGCCGTCACTGGCTGACGGACCACGACTTCCCCGCGCTGGGGGTGACGCCGTGAGCGAGGACCGGTACACCGTCATCTCGGCCGACTGCCACGCGGGCGCCGACCTGCTCGACTACCGGCCCTACCTGGAGAAGCGGTACCACGACGACTTCGACGCCTGGGCGGCCGGCTACGTCAACCCGTACGAGGACCTGCTGGCCGACACCGCCGACCGCAACTGGAACTCCGCGCGCCGGCTGCGCGAGCTGGAGGCCGACGGCATCGTCGCGGAGGTCGTCTTCCCCAACACCATCCCGCCGTTCTTCCCCTCCGCCTCGCTGATGGCCCCGGCGCCGACCCGGCAGGAGTACGAGCAGCGCTGGGCGGGCCTGCGGGCCCACAACCGCTGGCTCGCCGACTTCTGCGCGGACGCGCCGGGCCGCCGGGCGGGGGTAGCGCAGATCCTCCTCAACGACGTCGACGAGGCCGTGCGGGAGATCCGCCGCGCCAAGGAGGCGGGCCTCACCGGCGGCATCCTGCTGCCCGGCACGCCGCCCGGCAGCGGGATCCCGGAGCTCTACTCGTCGGCCTACGACCCGATCTGGGCGGTCTGCGCGGAACTGGACGTGCCCGTCAACCACCACGGCGGCTCGGCCTCGCCGCCGCTCGGCGACGAGCCGGCGGCGCGCGCGGTGTTCATGGTCGAGACGACCTGGTTCTCGCACCGGGCCCTGTGGCACCTGGTGTTCGGCGGCGCGTTCCGCCGCCACCCGGAGCTCAGGCTCGTCCTGACCGAGCAGGGCTCGGGCTGGATCCCCGGGGTCGTCGAGATGCTGGACTACTACCACGCCCGTCTGGTCGCCGCGGCCTCCCGTGCCGTGACGGCCGAGTCCAGGTTCGGCGCGGGGCTGGCCGCGTCCATGGGCAAGGGCCCCAGCGAGGTCTGGCGCGACAACTGCTTCGTGGGCGCCAGCTTCATGCGCCCCCACGAGGTCCCGCTGCGTGACCGGATCGGCCTCGACAAGATCATGTGGGGGAGCGACTACCCGCACGACGAGGGCACCACGCCGTACTCCCGCGAAGGGCTCCGGATCGCCTACGCCGGGCTGCCGCGCGAGGAGGTCGCGGCGATGGTGGGCGGCAACGCGGCCCGGGTCTACGGCTTCGACCCGGCCGTGCTGGAACCCCTGGCCGCGCTCCACGGACCGACGGTGGCCGAGATCGCCGAGCCCCTCGCGGAGATCCCGGCGGGCGCCACCAGTCCCGCCTTCGCCCCGGGCGGGTCGGTCCGCGTGTGGTGAGGAACCGCGGGAATACTCCCCGGTGTGACCGACGAGACCCGTGAGACCGACCACGACGAAGCCCACGGCGGCGGCCTCGGCACCCGTCTCAACTGGCTCCGGGCCGCCGTGCTCGGAGCCAACGACGGAGTCGTCTCCACCGCGGGCCTCGTCGTGGGCGTCGCCGGCGCGACGGCCTCCCGGTCCGCGCTCCTGACCGCCGGACTCGCCGGCCTGCTGGCCGGATCGATGTCGATGGCGGCGGGGGAGTACGTCTCGGTCTCGACCCAGCGCGACTCGGAGCGGGCGGCCCTGGCCCAGGAGAAGCGCGAACTGCGGGAGCGGCCCGAGGCGGAACTCGACGAACTGACCGGGATGCTGTCGGACCGGGGCCTCTCCCCGGAGGTCGCCCGTGAGGCCGCCGAGCAGCTCACCGCCCGCGACGCACTGCGCGCCCACGCGCGCGTGGAGCTGGGCATCGACCCCGACCAGCTCACCAACCCGTGGCACGCGGCGGGCGCCAGCTTCCTCGCCTTCACCGTCGGCGCCCTGCTCCCGCTGCTGGCGATGGTCCTTCCCCCGGCCTCGCTCCGGCTCTGGGTCACCGTCCTCTCGGTCCTGGCCGCACTCGCCCTCGCCGGCTGGTGGAGCGCCCGCCTCGGCGCGGCCCCGGCGGGCCGCGCGGTGCTGCGGAACATGGGAGGAGGAGCGCTGGCGATGGCGGTGACGTACGCGGCGGGCTCCCTGCTGGGTGCGGCGGGGGTGTAGCGGGGGACGTCCGATCACGCGGTCCGGCCCCCGCCCGCCCCGCTTCCGGGCCCGTCGGCGGCGGGCCCGGCGCGAGCGGAGTACGGTGAACGTCGTACGACCGTCTGACAGCGAGGACCGCCCCCCATGCGCGCCACCACCATTCACGCTCCGTTCGACATGCGAGTGGAGGAGGTGCCCGACCCGGTGATCAGGGACTCCACGGACGTCGTCCTGCGGGTGCTGCGCGCCTGCATCTGCGGCAGCGACCTGTGGGCCTACCGGGGCGAGTCCGCCCGGCAGCCCGGCCAGCGGATCGGCCACGAGTTCCTCGGTGTCGTGGAGGAGGCCGGCGCGGACGTCACCGGCTTCGCGCCCGGCGACCTGGTCGTGGCCCCCTTCGTCTGGTCCGACGGCAGCTGCGCGTACTGCGCCGAGGGCCTGCAGACCTCCTGCCCGCAGGGCGGGTTCTGGGGCTCCGTGGGCTCCGACGGCGGTCAGGGCGAGGCGGTCCGCGTCCCCTTCGCCGACGGCACGCTCGTCCGCCTCCCCGCCGAGGCCGCGTCCGACGACCGGCTGCTGACCGCCCTCCTCGCGCTCTCCGACGTCCTCGGCACCGGCCACCACGCCGCCCTCGGCGCCGGCGTGAAGCCCGGCTCGACCGTCGCGGTCGTGGGTGACGGCGCGGTCGGCCTGTGCGGCGTGCTCGCCGCCAAGCGCCTCGGCGCCGAGCGCATCATCGCGCTCGGCCGCCACACCGCCCGCACCGACATCGCCCGCACCTTCGGCGCCACGGACGTCGTCGCCGAGCGCGGCGAGGCCGCCGAGGCCGCCGTCCGCGAGCTCACCGGCGGACAGGGCGCCCACGCCGTGATCGAGGCGGTCGGCACCGAGCAGTCGATGCGCACCGCCGTGGCGATCGCCCGTGACGGCGGTTCCGTCGGCTACGTCGGCGTCCCGCACGGGAGCGGCACCGGCCTGGACCTGTCCGTCATGTTCGACCGGAACATCGCGCTGCGCGGCGGAGTCGCCCCGGTCCGCGCGTACATCCCGGAGCTGCTCCCCGACGTCCTCGACGGCACGATCGACCCGTCGCCGGTCTTCGACCTGACCGTCGGCCTCGACGGCGTCCCCGGCGGCTACAAGGCGATGGACGAGCGCACGGCCCTCAAGGTCCTCGTCAAGCCGTAGCCGTGGTCGCGGCGACCGCCGTGGTCGCGGCACGGGCCGCGAAGCCGCCCCGGCGGCACCGGATCAGGCCCCGAGCCACTCCGGTGCGTCGGCCCCCGCGAGGCCCGGCGGACGCGACCAGTCCGCCGGGCCTCCGTCGTACGTCACCGGGGACAGCGCGTACCGCAGCCGCCCCAGCGGGCTGTCCCGTTCGGCGAGGTGGCGCTCCGGCTCGTAGCGGGGGAGCGCCGTCGACAGCCAGTGGCCCGTCTGCGCCAGCGCCAGCCGCACGAGGCGGGTGCCGCCGTCCCGGTCCTGCTCGGTCAGCGAGCGGAGCACCGCCGCCGCCAGGAGATAGCCCGATCCGTGGTCCAGGGCCTGCGCCGGCAGGGCGCCCGGCCGCTCCGCCGACCCCTCCGTGACCGCGATCCCGCTCGCCACCTGGACGAGGCTGTCGAAGCCGCGCCGCTCGCCCCAGGGGCCGTAGTCGCCCCATGCCGAGAGCCGGGCGACGACGAGACCGGGGCGCTGCAGACCGAAGCGCTCCAGCGCGCCCGGCCGGTAGCCGGTGACCAGGACGTCCGCGGAGTCGAGGAGTTCGTCCAGGGTGCGGCGGTCCGACGGGCGCGCCAGGTCCAGTGCCGCCGTCCGCTTCCCGATGTCGGTGTCCGTGTGCTGGTCCGGCAGCTCGGGGCGGTGCGGCGGGTCGATCCGCAGCACGTCCGCGCCGAGCAGGGCGAGCGTCCGGGTGGCCACCGGTCCCGCGATGACCCGGGTCAGGTCCAGCACCCGCAGCGGTCGCCCGTCCCGCCGGTCCCGGCGGGGCGCCGCGTCGTCCAGGCGCTCGGCCGTCAGCAACGGCCGTGCGGCCACCTCCCGCCCCTGGGGGTGCGCCGCCCACTCCCGCGGGGTGCGCAGGGCCACGGCCAGGCCCCCGGCGGCGTACACCGCCGTCTCGACCTCGACCGCCGGCCGCTCGGCGATCGCCGCCGCCACGGCCTCCTCCGTCTCCCCGTCCACCCCGAGCGCGGTGAGGAGCGCCGCCCGGTGGTGCGGATAGTTGGCGTGTGTGCGGACCCAGCCGTCCGCGGCGCGCCAGAAGCGGGACAGCGGCGCGAAGGAGACCGGCGCCCGTCCGTCGACCCGGAGATGACGCTCACTCACGAAGGCGGTGGCGACGGCCCCGTCGTCCACCCGCACGCGTGTTGCCCCGCCCTCCCGCTCCACCGCGGCGAGGCCCGCGACCGCGACCGTCGCGCGCGCCAGGTCCATCACCGGCAGTCCGGCGGCCAGGAGTCCGGAGGGCCCGCCGTACGACACCCGGTCGAGCAGGGCGGGGTCACCGCCCAGGGCCGACCACAACGACTCCGTAGCACCGTGCACCGTGCTGTCCACGTATCCGTCCATGAACGCATGATGGCACTCGGTGCCACGCGAAGGGCCCCGGTGTGGATCACCACACCGGGGCCCTCGGTGAACTACTTGCGCACCGCGTCCAGGGCGTCGACCAGTCCGGCGCCGTAGAAGCCGTTCTTGCTCTTGCCGCCCTCGCACACCGCGTCGACGGTGCCGTCGCCCTCGATGTCGTAGGGGTTCGTGCAGGCGCGGTCGTCGGCCTGCGCGTACAGCAGGGCCTTGAGCGCCGCCGGGCTCGCGTGCGGGTGGGTCGACTTCAGGAGCGCGAGCACGCCCGCCGTGTGCGGCGAGGCCATCGACGTGCCGGCCTTGTAGTTGTAGCCGCCGTTGACCGTGGTCGACAGGATGCGGCCGTTGACCGCCGGGGCGTCCGGGGTCTGGTACTCGGTGCGGTCGCCGCCGGGGGCGGAGACGTCGATGACGCCGAGACCGTAGTTGGAGTACGAGGCCTTCAGGCCCTTGGCGCCGGTCGCGGAGACCGTGACCACGCCCGGCAGCATCGCCGGGTAGTCGAGGCAGACCTTCGGGTCGATGACGCGGTCGCCCGGAGTGGTGTCGTTCGGGCTGCTGTTGTCCAGGATCGAGTCCGCCGCCAGGTCGAACTTCGAGTTGCCGGCCGCCGCGACGTTGACCGTGCCGCGGTGCTCCGCGTAACGGGTCGCGCGGGAGACCGCCTCGATGAGGGCCTTCTGGTCCTCGTCGTTCTTGCAGGCGAACATCCACGGGTCGGTGTAGTAGCTGTTGTTCGTGATGTCGACGCCGTGCTCGGCCGCCCACACGAAGCCGCAGACCACGGCCTCCGTGTAGAAGAAGCCGTCCGGGGTGGAGACCTTGATGCCCGAGACCTTCACGCCCGGGGCGACACCGGTGACGCCGATGCCGTTCTTGGCGGCGGCGATGGTGCCGGCGACGTGCGTGCCGTGGTCGCTCTCGCCCGGGTTGGGGCGCCACGAGCCGGGGGTGGTGTCCGGGACGCCGGACACGCAGTTCGCCGAGGCCTTGGTGTCGAAGTTCGGCGCCAGGTCCGGGTGGGTGTCGTCGACGCCGGTGTCGATGACGCCGACGGTCACCCGGCTGCTGCCGAGGGTCTTGCGGTGGGCCTTGTCCGCCTTGATGGCCGGCAGGTCCCACTGCAGGGGCTCCAGCGCGTCCTGCTCGTCGGTGGCCCGCGCCGCCGCCGCGGCGGCCTCGGCGGGGCTCAGCGCCTGGTCGCCCTCGCCGACGGCGTTATCCGACTGGACGGAGAGGGGGGCGGTGCGCGTCGAACCGGCCGACACCACACCGCGGGCCTTGCGGATCGTCTTCGCGAACTCGGGGTTCTGCGAGTGGACGACTATCACGCCTATCTGGTCATAGGAGATGACCACCGTGCCGCCGGCCGCCGCGATCGCCTTCTTCACCGAAGCGGCCGTCCAGCGGCCACCCTCGACGTTGACGACGTACGACAGCTTCGGGCCGTCGGTCGAGACGACGGACGCGGACGGCGCGTCGCTCAGCTCCGCAGCGTTGGCGGCGCCTGCGGGCAGGAAGCCGAGCGATGCCGTGAGCGCGAGTCCGGCGGGCAGAGCGAGTACTCGGCCGCGTCTCGATCCCAGATGAGCCATGGGTTCTCCACATCATCCGTATGTACTGACCGCGCGCCGGTTTGCGCGCAGTCAGGTGCATGACGAGTGAAGCTATCGCTGATCTTGCCGACCCATCAATGAGTTGAGACGACTTGATGGAGATCCCACAGAAGAAAAACGTCCGCGGTGAACCGCGTCGCCTCGTCCGCCGTGCCGTTGTGCAGGGGTGGGACTCCGCCCGGAGTCCCCTTCCCCACCCCTCAGTGAGGCCCCCTTGTCCATGCCCACCGCCCCCGCGTCCCGAGGAGATTCCGTGGCCACCGAAGCACCGCCGCCGCCCCAGAGCGGCACGGAAGCCGCCCCCGGCCCCGTCCAGCCCACGACGGAGGCCTTCGTCGAGGTGCAGGAGAGTGCGGAATTCGGCGAACTGCGCCGCACCTACCGCTCCTTCGCCTTCCCGCTGACCGTCGGCTTCATCGCCTGGTACCTGCTCTACGTGCTGCTGTCCAACTACGCGGGCGGCTTCATGGGAACCAAGCTCTTCGGCAACATCAACGTCGCCCTCGTCCTCGGCCTGGGCCAGTTCCTCACCACCTTCCTCATCGCCTGGCTCTACTCGCGGCACGCGGCCGAGCGCCTCGACCCGAAGGCCGAGGCCATCAAGTCCCGTATGGAGGCCGACGCGTGAGCAGCACCTTCCAGGCCGTCCAGCTGGCGGCCGAGAACGCCACCAGCGAGCACCGGACGCTGATCATCAGCCTCTTCGGCGTCTTCGTCGTCGCCACGCTCGTCATCACCGTGTGGGCGGGCCGCCAGACCAAGAGCGCCGCCGACTTCTACGCCGGCGGCCGCCAGTTCACCGGCTTCCAGAACGGCCTCGCGATCTCCGGCGACTACATGTCGGCCGCGTCCTTCCTCGGCATCGCCGGCGCCATCGCCCTCTTCGGCTACGACGGCTTCCTCTACTCCATCGGCTTCCTGGTCGCCTGGCTGGTCGCCCTGCTCCTGGTCGCCGAGCCGCTGCGCAACTCCGGCCGCTTCACCATGGGCGACGTCCTCGCCTACCGGATGCGCCAGCGCCCCGTCCGTACCGCCGCCGGCACCTCCACCATCGTCGTCTCGATCTTCTACCTGCTGGCGCAGATGGCCGGCGCGGGCGTGCTCGTCTCGCTGCTGCTCGGCATCACCAGCGACGGCGGCAAGGTCGCGATCGTCGCCCTGGTCGGCGTGCTCATGATCGTGTACGTCACCATCGGCGGCATGAAGGGCACCACCTGGGTGCAGATGGTCAAGGCGGTCCTGCTCATCGCCGGCACGCTCCTGATCACCTTCCTCATCCTGCTGAAGTTCGACTTCAACCTCTCCGACCTGCTCGGCGCCGCCGCCACCAACAGCGGCAAGGGCTCGGCGTTCCTGGAGCCCGGCCTCAAGTACGGCGCCACCGGCGTCTCGAAGCTCGACTTCATCTCGCTCGGCATCGCGCTCGTCCTGGGCACCGCAGGCCTGCCGCACATCCTGATCCGCTTCTACACGGTGCCGACCGCCAAGGCCGCCCGTAAGTCCGTGAACTGGGCCATCGGCATCATCGGCGCCTTCTACCTGATGACGATCGTGCTCGGCTTCGGCGCCGCGGCCCTGCTCAAGAACAGCGACATCATCGCCTCCAACAAGGCCGGCAACACGGCCGCGCCGCTCGCGGCCCTGGAGATCGGCGGCGGCGCCGGCTCGACCGGCGGCGCGATCCTGCTCGCGGTGATCTCGGCCGTCGCCTTCGCCACCATCCTCGCCGTGGTCGCCGGACTGACCCTGGCCTCGTCGTCCTCGTTCGCGCACGACATCTACGCCAACGTCATTCGGCGCGGCAAGGCCACCGAGAAGGAGGAGGTCCGCGCGGCCCGCTGGGCGACCGTCCTCATCGGCATCGTCTCGATCGCCCTCGGCGCGCTCGCCCGCGACCTCAACGTCGCCGGCCTGGTGGCCCTCGCCTTCGCCGTCGCCGCCTCGGCCAACCTGCCGACGATCCTCTACAGCCTGTTCTGGAAGAGGTTCACGACCCAGGGCGCGCTCTGGTCGATCTACGGCGGCCTGGTCTCCTCGGTCGTCCTGGTGCTCTTCTCGCCGGTCGTCTCCGGCAAGCCCACCTCGATGTTCAAGACCGTCGACTTCTACTGGTTCCCGCTGGAGAACCCGGGCCTCGTCTCGATCCCGCTCGGCTTCCTGCTCGGCTGGCTCGGCTCGCTGCTCTCCAAGGAGGAGCCGGACAAGGGCAAGTACGCGGAACTGGAGGTCAAGTCGCTCACCGGTGTCGGAGCGCACTGAATCGTATACGGCGCGCAGTCGCCCGGCGGTCCCGTCGTAGAGTTCTACGACGGGACCGCCCGCGTCCTCGTGACAATCGGGCCGTGCCCGGACCCGGCCCGCTCGCGTAGGCTCGCAGCAGAGGGATCCGGACGACGGGGAGGAGGCCCGCAGTGCTCATCGACACGTACGGCCGAGTGGCCACTGACCTGCGTGTTTCACTCACGGACCGGTGCAACCTGCGGTGCACGTACTGCATGCCGGAAGAAGGTCTGCAGTGGCTCGCCAAGCCTGATCTGCTGACCGACGACGAGATCGTCCGGCTGGTCCGGATCGCGGTCACCGAGCTCGGCGTCACCGAGGTCCGCTTCACCGGCGGCGAGCCGCTGCTCCGCCCCGGCCTGGTGGGCATCGTCGAGCGGTGCGCGGCCCTGGAGCCCCGCCCCCGGATGTCCCTGACCACCAACGGCATCGGACTCAAGCGGACGGCCGCCGCCCTGAAGGCCGCCGGCCTGGACCGGGTCAACGTCTCCCTCGACACCCTGCGGCCCGAGGTCTTCAAGACCCTGACCCGCCGCGACCGTCACCACGACGTCCTGGACGGCATGGCCGCCGCCCGCGACGCCGGCCTCACCCCCGTCAAGGTCAACGCGGTCCTGATGCCCGGACTCAACGACGACGAGGCCCCCGACCTGCTGGCCTGGGCCGTGGAGAACGCGTACGAGCTCCGCTTCATCGAGCAGATGCCCCTCGACGCCCAGCACGGCTGGAAGCGCGACGGCATGATCACCGCCGGGGACATCCTCGAATCGCTGCGCACCCGCTTCACCCTCACCCCCGAGGGCGACGAGGAGCGCGGCTCGGCACCCGCCGAGCGCTGGGTCGTCGACGGCGGGCCTCACACGGTCGGTGTCATCGCCTCCGTCACCCGCCCGTTCTGCCGGGCCTGCGACCGGACCAGGCTGACCGCCGACGGCCAGGTGCGCACCTGCCTGTTCGCCACCGAGGAGACCGACCTGCGCGCCGCGCTGCGCTCCGAGGCGCCGGACGAGGAGATCGCCCGGATCTGGAAGGTCGCGATGTGGGGCAAGAAGGCCGGTTCGGGGCTGGACGACCCGGCCTTCCTGCAGCCGGAGCGCCCGATGTCAGCGATCGGCGGCTGACTCCTCCCAGTCCGCCAGCGGCACGACGTCCTTGAGGAAGCCGCGGACCCCGAGGAACTGCGACAGGTGCTCGCGGTGCTCCTCGCAGGCGAGCCACGTCTTACGGCGCTCGGGCGTGTGCAGCTTGGGGTTGTTCCAGGCGAGGACCCAGACCGCGTCGGCGCGGCAGCCCTTGGCGGAACAGATCGGGGACTCTTCGCTCACCGGATTGATCACCGGATCATTGTCCAACAATGGCGATGCCGAGCAGCCACGGGGGGAGCTGCCCGGCATCGGTCCGTCGCTCCGACGGGGGATGCGGAGCGCGTAGGAAGTATGTCACGGGGAATGGGGTGTGGTGCACCGGAACTTCATGATTGATCTGAGCTTTTCTTGAGCTTTTGAAAACCGTTGGTGATCGCCGTGGGGCTTGCGTACGCCGCTGTCGACACCTCTACGAATCCCCCGTGTGTGCTTCCGGAGGTGCTTCCGTGCGCGCCTCCGTGCGCTCCCCTGCCGGGTCGTCGCCGGCACCCAGGGTCGGGCGTACGGGCGGCGGTACGAACGTGGAGGGGAGGGACGGGGCGTTCTCGCGTCCCGCGTTCGCGATGACCACGGCGACATAGGGGAGCAGCAGGCCCAGGGCGAGCGCCACGACGGCCACATGCCGCTCGACGTTCCACAGCACCGCCGCGGCGATGACGGACAGCGTCCGCACCGTCATCGAGATCACGTACCGCCGCTGCCGGCCGCGGACGTCGTCACTGAGACCCTGCCGGGCTCCGGTGATCCGGAAGACCTCGGTCGTGCCCTGCTTCCGCATCACGTTCCACCACCCGGTGTCGCCGCCGGACCCTCCCTGGTCCGGACCTCCTTCCACGGTACGCCCGACGTCCGAGCCGGACGAGACCGGGGCACGTACGGAGCCGTCCGACATGCGTCGTATGGCTGATGGGCCGAGACTGAGCCCACATGCGCAGATCGCGCCGCATGAGGAGGCGACCATGAGTTGGTTGTGGGCAATCATCGTGGGATTTGTGCTCGGCCTGATCGCCAAAGCGATCCTGCCGGGGAAGCAGCAAATCCCGCTGTGGCTGACGACCGTATTCGGAATTCTCGGCAGTGTTCTCGGCAATGCCGTCGCGACCTGGATCGGGGTCAACGACACCAAGGGCATCGACTGGACCCGCCACCTGCTCCAACTCATCGGCGCGATCGCTGTGGTCGGCGTGGGCGACATGCTGTGGGCCTCGATCAAGGGCGACCGACAGCGGGCGTGAACAGCGCCGGACACGCCGGAGGCCCGGGGTGCGCGTCGTGCGCGCCCCGGGCCTCCGGCGTGTCCCGCCCCGGGTGATTCGGGACCGGGAGGGTCAGCCCGCCGCGTCGAACTCGATCGCCGCGAGGTTCTTCTTGCCCCGGCGCAGCACCAGCCAGCGGCCGTGCAGCAGCTCGTCCGCCGACACCGCGGCGTCCTCGGCGGTGACCTTCACGTTGTTCACGTAGGCCCCGCCCTCCTTCACGGTGCGGCGCGCGGCCGACTTGCTCGGCGCGAGACCGACCTCGGTGAACAGGTCCACGACCTGGCCGAGCTCTCGCACACGGGCGTGCGGCAGCTCGGTGAGCGACGCCGCCAGCGTGGCCGCGTCCAGCTCCGTCAGGTCGCCCTGGCCGAACAGCGCCTTCGAGGCGGCGACGACCGCCGCGCACTGGTCGGCGCCGTGCACCAGGGTCGTCAGCTCCTCCGCCAGCGCCCGCTGGGCTGCGCGGGCCTGCGGCCGCTCGGCGGTCTGCCGCTCCAGCTCCTCCAGCTCCTCGCGGGACCTGAAGGAGAGGATCCGCAGGTACGTCGAGATGTCCCGGTCGTCGACGTTCAGCCAGAACTGGTAGAACGCGTACGGCGTGGTCATCTCGGGGTCGAGCCAGACGGCCCCGCTCTCGGTCTTGCCGAACTTCGTGCCGTCCGCCTTGACCATCAGCGGTGTCGCCAGCGCGTGCACCTCCGCGCCCGGCTCCAGGCGGTGGATCAGGTCGAGACCGGCCACCAGGTTGCCCCACTGGTCGGAACCGCCCTGCTGGAGCGTGCAGCCGTGGCGGCGGTACAGCTCCAGGAAGTCCATGCCCTGCAGGAGCTGGTAGCTGAACTCCGTGTAGCTGATGCCCTGCTCGGACTCCAGCCGCCGGGCCACCGAGTCCTTGGTCAGCATCTTGTTGACCCGGAAGTGCTTGCCGATGTCACGCAGGAACTCGATCGCCGACAGGCCCGCGGTCCAGTCCAGGTTGTTCACCATGACCGCCGCGTTCTCCCCCTCGAAGGAGAGGAACGGCTCGATCTGCGTCCGCAGCCGGTTCACCCAGTTCGCGACCGTCTCCGGGTCGTTCAGGGTGCGCTCGGCGGTCGGGCGCGGGTCGCCGATCTGACCGGTGGCCCCGCCGACCAGCGCCAGCGGCCGGTGCCCGGCCTGCTGGAGCCGGCGGACGGTGAGCACCTGGACCAGGTGACCGACGTGGAGACTGGCCGCGGTCGGGTCGAAGCCGCAATAGAACGTGACGGGACCGTCCGCGAGAGCCTTGCGCAAGGCGTCCTCGTCGGTGGACTGGGAGAAGAGTCCCCGCCACTTCAGCTCGTCGACGATGTCCGTCACGGTGTCCGGTCTCCTTGATCGATGGTCGTCACGCCGTCCCTCAGTCTAGGCGGGTCACACGCCCTTGCTGACCGAGCTCATGTTGAAGTCCGGCACCCGCAGCGCGGGCATCGCGGCCCTGGTGAACCAGTCGCTCCACTCGCGCGGCAGCGTCTTCTCGGTCCGCCCCGCCTCGGACGCCCGCGACAGCAGGTCCACCGGGGACTCGTTGAACCGGAAGTTGTTCACCTCGCCGACCACCTCGCCGTCCTCGACGAGGTAGACGCCGTCCCGGGTCAGCCCGGTCAGCAGCAGGGTCGCCGGGTCGACCTCGCGGATGTACCAGAGGCACGTCAGCAGCAGGCCGCGCCGCGTGGACGCCACCATCTCCTCCAGCGAGCGCTCGCCGCCGGCGTCCAGGATCAGGTTCCCCGCCGCGGGCGCCACCGGCAGGCGCGTGAGCGCCGCGGTGTGCCGGGTGGTGACCAGGTGCTCCAGCCTGCCCTCCCGCATCCAGTCGACCGGGGGCAGCGGCAGGCCGTTGTCGAAGACCGACGAGTCGTCGCCCGAGGAGTGCGCGACGACGAACGGGGCGGACTCCAGGCCCGGCTCGTTCGGGTCGCTGCGCAGGGTCAGCGGCAGGGGGGAGAGCGTCTCGCCCAGCCGCGTCCCGCCGCCCGGCTTGGAGAAGACCGTCCGGCCCTCCGCCGCGTCCCGGGCGGCCGACGACCACAGCTGGTAGATCAGCAGGTCGGCCACGGCGGTCGGCGGCAGCAGCGTCTCGTAGCGCCCCGCGGGCAGGTCGATCCGCCGCTCTGCCCAGCCCAGCCGCCGGGCCAGGTCGGCGTCCAGCGCCGCCGGGTCGACGTCCTTGAAGTCGCGGGTGGAACGTCCGGCCCACGCGGAGCGGGAGCGGTCGGGCGACTTGGCGTTCAGCTCCAGCGTGCCGGTGGGCTGGTCGTGCCGCAGCCGCAGGCCCGTGGACGTGCCGAGGTACGTCGAGGTCAGCTGGTGGTGGGCGAACCCGTACAGCTCCCGCCCGCCGGCCCGGGCGCGGGCGAAGGCCTCGCCGAGCGCCGGCGCGAAGTCCGTGAAGACGGCGGACGAGGTCTCGGCGGGGGCGTCCGTGAAGTCGGGGGAGGGGTCGATGCCCTCGACCAGCGGCTGCGCGTCCTCGGCCGGGCCGGCGGCCCGGGCGGCCTCCTCGGCGGCCCGGACCAGCGGCTCCAGGTCGTCGGCGGTCACCGCGGACCGCGAGACGACACCGGAGGCGGTGCCCTGCGCGCCGTCGACGGTCGCGATGATGGTGAGGGTCCGGCCGCGGGTGACGCCGTTCGTGGTCAGCGCGTTGCCGGCCCAGCGCAGGTTGGCCGAGGACTCCTCGTCGGCGAGGACGACGCACCCGTCCGCACGGGACAGCTCCAGGGCCCGCTCGACGATCTCGTACGGCTTGCTGACGCGGCTCATCGACCGGCCTCCTGCGTCGTGTTGAGGATGTTGACGCCCCGGAAGAGGGCGGAGGGGCAGCCGTGGGAGACCGCCGCGACCTGGCCCGGCTGGGCCTTGCCGCAGTTGAACGCGCCCCCCAGGACGTAGGTCTGCGGGCCGCCGACCTGCTCCATCGAGCCCCAGAAGTCGGTGGTCGTCGCCTGGTACGCGACGTCGCGCAGCTGCCCGGCGAGCCGGCCGTTCTCGATGCGGAAGAAGCGCTGACCGGTGAACTGGAAGTTGTAGCGCTGCATGTCGATCGACCAGGACCGGTCGCCGACCACGTAGATGCCGCGCTCCACGCCGCCGATCAGGTCCTCGGTCGAGAGGCCGCCCGGGTCGGGCTGCAGGGAGACGTTCGCCATCCGCTGCACCGGCACGTGGCCGGGCGAGTCCGCGAACGCGCAGCCGTTGGACCGGCCGAGCCCGGTGAGCTTCGCGATCCGGCGGTCCAGCTGGTAGCCGACCAGGGTGCCGTCCTTCACCAGGTCCCAGCTCTGGCCCTCGACGCCCTCGTCGTCGTACCCGACGGTGGCGAGCCCGTGCTCGGCGGTGCGGTCGCCGGTCACGTTCATGATCGACGACCCGTAGGTCAGCTTCCCCAGCTGGTCGAAGGTGGCGAACGAGGTCCCGGCGTACGCGGCCTCGTAGCCCAGGGCCCGGTCCAGCTCGGTGGCGTGGCCGATCGACTCGTGGATCGTCAGCCACAGGTTCGACGGGTCGACGACCAGGTCGTACGTCCCCGCCTCCACGCTCGGTGCCCGCATCTTCTCGGCCAGCAGTCCGGGGATCCGCTCCAGCTCCGCGTCCCAGTCCCAGCCGGTGCCGGTCAGGTACTCCCAGCCCCGTCCGACCGGCGGCGCGATCGTCCGCATCGAGTCGAACTCACCGGTCGTCTCGTCGACGGCGACGGCGGTCAGCTGCGGGTGCAGCCGGACCCGCTGCTGGGTGGTGACGGTGCCCGCCGTGTCCGCGTAGAACTTGTTCTCCTGGACGGTCATCAGCGAGGCGTCCACGTGCGCCACGCCCTCGGCCCGCAGCAGCCGCGCACTCCAGTCCGCGAGCAGCGCGCTCTTCTCGGCGCCGGGGATGTCGAAGGGGTTGATCTCGTACGAGGAGATCCACGTCCTGTCGGCGTGCACCGGTTCGTCGGCGAGCTCCACCCGCTCGTCGGACCCGGCCGCCGCGATGACCTTCGCGGACAGCTTGGCCATGGCGACCGCCTGCGCGGCGACCCGGGCGGCGCCGTCCATGGTCAGGTCGACACCGGAGGCGAAGCCCCAGGCCCCGCCGTGCACCACCCGCACCGCGTATCCGAGGTCCGTGGTGTCCGAGGAGCCGGAGGGCTTGGCGTCCCGGAGCCGCCAGGAGGCGCTGCGGACCCGCTCCAGGCGGAAGTCGGCGTGCTCGGAGCCGAGCGCCCGCGCGCGTGCGAGCGCCGCGTCGGCGAGCGCCCGCAGCGGCAGAGCCGTGAAGGCTGCGTCGAGGGTATGGATGCCAGATGGCACAGCTGTCTCCTGTCGTGTGAGACCGGTCGCCCCGATCATGTCGCGCTTTCGGCCGCGATGCCCACGTCTTTCTGTAGGGACCCGACAGTGACATCCGTACGCCACTGTCAGGGGTCGATTCCCCGGCCGAGGGACCGGACCGATAGGTTTTCGGTAACCAAGACCGCTATCGAAAGGGTGATCCGTTGAGCCGCTCGGTTCTCGTCACCGGAGGAAACCGGGGCATCGGCCTCGCCATCGCCCAGGCGTTCGTCGACGCCGGCGACAAGGTCGCCGTCACCTACCGGTCCGGTGAGCCGCCGGCCGGCTTCCTCGCCGTCAAGTGCGACATCACCGACGCCGAGCAGGTGGAGCAGGCGTACAAGGAGATCGAGGAGAAGCACGGTCCCGTCGAGGTGCTGGTCGCCAACGCCGGTGTCACCAAGGACCAGCTGCTCATGCGGATGTCCGAGGAGGACTTCACCGCCGTCCTCGACACCAACCTCACGGGCACCTTCCGGGTCGTCAAGCGCGCCAACCGCGGCATGCTGCGGGCCAAGAAGGGCCGCGTCGTCCTGATCTCCTCCGTCGTCGGCCTCCTCGGCTCGGCCGGTCAGGCCAACTACGCCGCCTCCAAGGCCGGCCTGGTCGGCTTCGCCCGGTCCCTCGCCCGCGAGCTCGGATCGCGCAACATCACGTTCAATGTCGTCGCGCCCGGTTTTGTCGACACCGACATGACCAAGGTGCTCACCGAGGAGCAGCGCAAGGGCATCGTGTCCCAGGTGCCGCTGGGCCGGTACGCGCAGCCGGAGGAGATCGCCGCCACGGTGCGGTTCCTGGCTTCGGACGACGCCTCGTACATCACTGGAGCCGTCATCCCGGTTGACGGCGGATTGGGCATGGGTCACTGAGCACGATGACTAACACTGGCGGAATTCTCGAGGGCAAGCGCATCCTGATCACCGGTGTGCTGATGGAGTCCTCCATCGCCTTCCACACCGCGAAGCTGGCGCAGGAGCAGGGCGCGGAGATCATCCTCACCGCTTGGCCGCGGCCGTCGCTGACCGAGCGCATCGCCAAGAAGCTGCCCCGGCCCGAGAAGGTCAAGGTCCTGGAGCTCGACGTCTCCGACGACACGCACCTCGCCCGCCTGGAGGCCCAGGTCCGCGAGCACCTGGGCGACCGCCTCGACGGCGTCGTGCACTCGATCGGTTTCGCCCCGCAGGACGCCCTCGGCGGCAACTTCCTCAACACGCCCTTCGAGTCCGTCGCCACGGCGATGCACGTCTCGGCCTTCTCGCTGAAGTCCCTGACGATGGCGCTGCTCCCGCTGATGACGGAGGGCGGTTCGGTCGTCGGCCTGACCTTCGACGCGCAGTTCGCGTGGCCGCAGTACGACTGGATGGGCCCGGCGAAGGCGGCCCTGGAGGCCACCAACCGCTACATGGCCCGTGACCTGGGCAAGCACGACATCCGCTGCAACCTGATCTCGGCGGGCCCGATCGGTTCGATGGCCGCGAAGTCCATCCCCGGCTTCTCCGAGCTGGCGGCGGTCTGGGACAGCCGTTCCCCGCTGGAGTGGAACCTCGCCGACCCGGAGCCGGCCGGCCGTGGCGTCGTGGCCCTCCTGAGCGACTGGTTCCCGAAGACGACGGGCGAGATCGTCCACGTCGACGGCGGTCTGCACGCGATCGGCGCCTGAGCACGCGCCGGTCGCGCTTCGGCGCGCACCGTACGGCGAAGGCCGGGTGGCCGTCCCCGAGAGGGGCGGGGCCCGGCCTTCGCCGTACCGGCACCCTCCCGAGTCGAAAAGTCTGGCGAATCACCCCAGACTGGTCGGAGCGTGACATTCCGGCTACTGATGGGGAGGAGGTACGGGCATGCGTGCGCTCCACCGCAGGTTCGCCGCTCTGGCCTCGACCGCCGCTCTCTTCGCCGGGATCGCCGTCGCCGCCGAGGTGCGCGCCGCTCCCGCTCCCGCCGAGGACGTCCCGTCCCCGGCCACCGCCGCCGAACAGCCCGAGGACTTCGGTGCCTCCTGCCGCACCGTCGTCGAGGGCTCCCGCGTCACCGCCTACTGCCACAACCCCTACCCCGACACGGACCGGGTCAGCCTGCACGTCGAATGCGACCGTTGGTGGGACGTGGACACCGACAGCGCCCCCGTCGACGTCGACCCGACCGCCTACGCCCAGGTGACCGGCCGCTGCTGGAAAGAGGTCCGCGCCGCCTGGATCACCCACCAGCCGGCCGGCTCCGCCCCGTCGGTCCAGGGCTCCTGAGGTCCGGGGCTCAGGGCTTCGGTGCCTCGGGGCTCCTGAGGCACAGGAACGGGTAGCCGGCCGCCTCGGCCGCCGCCGTCTCCGCGTCCCCGGCCCGGATCGCGTCCACCAGTCGCGCGTGGTCCATGTGGTGCTCCGGCCGCAGCTCCTGGCCGACGTCGTCGCGCAGCCAGTCCCGCAGCACATCGCCCAGGTCCGCGTACACCTCGGTCAGCACCTCGTTCCCGGAGGCCGCCACCACCGCGTGGTGGAAGGCCGCGTCCGCGGTCACGAAGCGCTCCGCGTCGCCCGTCTCCCACGCCTCCTCGCGCCGGTCGAGCAGCGTCTCCAGCTGCTTCAGGTCCCGCTCGGTGCGCCGCAGCGCCGCGAGCCGCGCGGCCGAGGACTCCAGCGTGGAGCGCAGCTCCGCCACGTGCCGGGGGTCGGAGTGCGCGAACCGCCGGTGCATCACGCCCGCCAGCTCGCTCGTCGCCAGGACGTACGTGCCCGAGCCCTGCCGGATGTCGAGCAGGCCGTTGTGCGCGAGCGCGCGCACCGCCTCGCGCACGGTGTTGCGGGCCACGCCCAGCTGCTCGACCAGCTCCGGCTCCGTCGGGATCCGTGAGCCGACCGGCCACTCGCCGGAGGTGATCTGGTTCCGCAGCTCGCTGATCACCTGATCGGAGAGCCCGGAACGCCGGGGAGTGCCGAGCGCCATGGTCCGCCTTTCTCGTTGGTTCCGGATTGGACAACCAATCATCCCATGATTCTATGATGGCGCCATGCCTGACGAGCCGCAGACCCTCGACCCCGCCGCCCCGTCGGCCGCCCGTGCCCGTACCGCCGCATCGGCCGGCGCCCTCGCGGCCGATTCTTCCGCACCGGGCCGCCACGGCGTCTGGGTCGTCCGGCTCGTCGTCGTCGGGATCGTGCTCGCCGCGCTCAACCTCCGCCCCGCCATCACGAGCCTGGGCGCCCTCCTCGAGGAGGTCCGCGACGGCCTCCACATGAGCGGCAGCGTGGCCGGCGTGCTCACCTCGGTGCCGCCCCTCTGCTTCGCGGTCTTCGGCATCACCGCCCCGCGCCTCGCCCGCCGCTTCGGACCCGCCGCCGTCGTCTGCGCCGGCATGGCCGCGATCTTCGCGGGCCTCGCCGTACGGCCCTTCGCCTCCGGCACCGTCGGCTTCCTCGCCGCCAGCGCCCTCGCCCTGATGGGCATCGCCGTCAGCAACGTCCTCATGCCCGTCATCGTCAAGCGGTACTTCCCCGACCGCATCGGCACCATGACCGGCCTCTACTCCATGGCACTGGCCCTCGGCACCTCGCTCGCCGCGGCGGCGACCGTGCCCATGACCGAGGCCATGGGCGGAAGTTGGCGCACCGGGCTCGGCGTCTGGGCCGTCCTCGCCGCCCTCGCCGTGCTGCCCTGGATCCCGCTGGTCCGCGACCGCGGGGCCCGGGGGGCGGCCGGACCCGCCGGGGCCGCGGCCGCGGCCCCGCAGGCCGCCCCGCTGCGGATCACCCGCAGCCGCACGGCCTGGGCCCTCGGCTGCTTCTTCGGCCTCCAGGCCACCGGCGCGTACATCACCATGGGCTGGATGCCGCAGATCTTCCGGGACGCCGGCGTCCCGGCCGGCACCGCCGGCGTGCTCCTCGCCGTCACCATGGTGATGGGCGTGCCGCTCGCCTTCGTCATCCCGCGCCTCGCCACCCGCCTGCGGAACCAGGGCCCCATCGCCGTCGTCCTCGGCCTCTGCGGACTCGCCGGCTACACCGGCCTCTACTTCGCCCCCGCCGACGGAGCCTGGGCCTGGGCCCTGCTCCTGGGCGTCTCGAACTGCGCCTTCCCGCTCGCCCTCACCATGATCGGCATGCGCTCGCGGACCGGTGCCGGCGTGGTCCGGCTCTCCGCCTTCGCGCAGAGCGTCGGCTACCTCATCTCCATCCCCGGACCGCTCCTGGTCGGCGTCCTCTACCAGCACAGCGGCGGCTGGGGCCTGCCCATCGCGCTGATGGCGGGACTGATGGTGCCCCAGATGATCGTCGGAACCCTCGCCGGCAGGGACCGGACGGTCGAGGACGAATGCTGAGATGCGAGACTGGTGCCATGCCAGTGCTCGATCCGAATCCTCAGAACGGCCAGAAGAAGCTCCTGCTCGTGCTCGGCGCGATGCTCGGGATCTCGGTCGTCATCGCCGTCCTCGCCACGATCGCCTCTCCGTGAGCCGGTGACCCCGGCGCACCGGCGGCCCGCGCCCCGGTGACCCGCGCCGCCCCGGGGTGGGGGTAGCCCCCGCAACCCCTAGGGGGCGAGTGTCAGGGTGAAGTGGGTGGATCTCCGGATGGGCCCGCCGGCCCGTGCTCCGTACGTTGGAGACACGCACTGGATCACCCATCCCACGGAGGCGGCCATGGCGGCCCACACGCACACCCGGACCCCTGCTCCGTCCGCCGGTGCCCCGTCCGCCAGGGGTGTGGACGCCCGGCTGCCCTGGTGGGCGCTCGCCCTTCCGGTGGCCGCCTTCGTCGCCCTCTTCGTGCTCGTCACGGCGCCGGGCGGGGCGCAGGCCGCCGGTGGCGACCCGGGGGTCGGCCGGCTCCTGGAGCAGATCCGGCAGACGCTGCCCCACTGACTCAACACCCTGCGCCCGACGGTCGGTTTCATGCGAAGCTGGAACCCATGAGCGTCGATACACCCCGCAGGATCGTGCTGCTCCGGCATGCCAAGGCCGACTGGCCCCAGGTGTCCGACCACGAGCGTCCGCTCGCCGAGCGAGGCCGCACGGACGCGCCCGTGGCCGGCCGCAGGCTCGCCGAGACCGGGATCACCTTCGATCTGGCCCTCTGCTCGACCGCCGCCAGGACGCGTGAGACCTGGAAACTGGCTGTGCAGGAGCTGCCGCACCGCCCCAGGACCGTGTACGAGGATCGACTCTACGAGGCCTCGCTCGGCGAGCTCATCGCCCTGCTCAACGAGACCTCCGACGAGGTGGCCGACCTGCTCGTGATCGGCCACAACCCCGGCATGCACGCGCTCTCCGACGCCCTCGCGGGCTCGGCCGAGGGCGACACGCAGACCCGGATGAACCGCGGTGGCTTCCCCACGGCGGCCTTCTCCGTCATCGGCTTCAACGGCTCGTGGAAGTCGGTGGAGCACGGTGTGGGCACGCTGCTCGACTACTGGGCCCCGCACGACTGAGCCGCCCGCGCACCCACGACAGAAGGCCCGGCCACCGCTCTCGGTGGCCGGGCCTTCTCGACGTCCGTCAGTGCAGCAGGTCCTCGCCGCCGTCCGCGGCCTCGACCTCCTCGCGGGTGATCCCGAGCAGATAGAGGACGGCGTCGAGGAAGGGGACGTTCACCGCGGTGTGCGCGGCCTCGCGCACCACCGGCTTGGCGTTGAAGGCCACGCCGAGCCCGGCGGTGTTCAGCATGTCGAGGTCGTTGGCGCCGTCGCCGATCGCCACCGTCTGGGCCAGCGGCACCCCCGCCTCGGTGGCGAAGCGGCGCAGCAGCCGCGCCTTGCCGGCCCGGTCCACGATCTCGCCGGTGACCCGGCCGGTGAGCCTGCCGTCGACGATCTCCAGCGTGTTGGCCGAGGCGAAGTCCAGGCCCAGCTTCTCCTGCAGGTCGTCCGTGACCTGGGTGAAGCCGCCGGAGACGACACCGACCTGGTAGCCGAGCCGCTTCAGGGTCCGGATCAGGGTGCGGGCGCCGGGAGTGAGGCGTACCTCGGCGCGGACCTTGTCCACCACGGAGGCGTCGAGCCCGGCGAGCAGCGCCACGCGGGCGTGCAGCGACTGCTCGAAGTCCAGCTCGCCGCGCATCGCCGCCGCGGTGACCTCGGCGACCTCGCGCTCGCAGCCGGCGTGGCCGGCGAACAGCTCGATGACCTCGTCCTGGATGAGCGTCGAGTCGACGTCCATGACCACGAGCCGCTGGGCGCGGCGGTGCAGCCCGGCGGAGACGACCGCCACGTCGACGCCGATCTCCGAGGCCGAGGGGGCCAGCGCGGTGCGCAGCGGTTCGGTCTCGCAGCCCGAGACGGCGAACTCGACGGCCGTCACCGGGTACTTCGCGAGGCGGAAGATGCGGTCGATGTTGCCACCGGTTCCGGTGATCTTCGCCGCTATGGCCGCCGTCGACTCGGCGGTCAGCGGGTGCCCCAGGACGGTGACGTGCGAACGGCCGCTGCCACGCGGACGGTTGTCGCCGGTGCCGGAGATGATCTCGGCCTGGAGCTTCAGCGACTCCGCCCAGCTGTGCACGGTGGCGCGCAGCTCGCCCTGAGAGGCGACGGTCGGCTCGGTGACGAGCGCGCACAGGACGAGGCGGCCGCGGGACACGACCTGCTCGATGTCCACGACGTCGACGGAGTAGGCGGCGAGGGTGTCGAAGAGTCCGGCGGTGATCCCGGGACGGTCCTTCCCGAAGATCTTGACGAGAAGAGTGGGAACGTCTGAGGTCTGCGATGCGCTCATGGTGCTTCCACCGTATCGGGCACCGGGTGCCACCAGCTCCCCCGTCCCGAGTGCCGGACACCGGCGCCCCCCGCGCCGCCGTGCCGGCACCGCTTCGGCGCCGGCCCTGCCCGCCGGCGGGTCAGCCGCGCCGGCGCGGCTGACCGGGCGGGGGCGGCGCGTCCGGCGGGCCCGGCGGGTCCGGCGGGGGAGCGGGCGGAGGAGGGACGACGGGGCCGAGGTCGCGGCCACGCCGTGGCCCCCGGCCCCGGCCGCCCGGACCGGGGCCGCGGAGCGGGCCCGCCACGGTCGGGGCCGCGTGCAGCCCGCTCCCCGCGCCGCCGGCACCGCTCCCGCCGTCCCCCGCGCCGCTCCCGCCCGCGGACTCGCCCCGGCGGCCGTCCACCGGACCGGACCCGCCGGGCCCGTCCCGGCCGGCCTCGTCCCCGTCCGCGTAGGGGTTCGTCTCCCCGCCCGGTGGCCGGTACGGCTTCGAGGGGATGTACGGCCCCGGCAGATAGGCCAGGTCGACATACGTACGCCCGCCGGGCGCCGTCACCCCGTCCGCATCACCCGCTCCGGCGCCCGCGCGCCGCCGTGCCCCCACCAGGAGGCCGCCCACCGCTCCCGTACCCGCGCCCCACAGCGCCCCCAGCAGCAGCGCGACCGCCGCGTCGCCGTGCAGCTCCACCCCCGCGTCGAAGGCGTCGACCCCGAGGACGGACAGCGAGGCGTCCACCGACACCCCGGCGAGCACGACCACCAGGGCCAGCGCCGGCGCCGTCACGGCTCCGAGCCGCAGCCCGCACCGCGCGGCGAACGCCGCCCGCCCGAGCCCGTCACGCGGCGTCCGGGACGCCGCCAGCACACCGGCGCCCAGCATCATCGCGGCCGCGGCCACCGCGAGCAGCCACACCGCCCCGTCCAGCTCGGCGAGCCGGGCCACCGTCACCGGCCGGTCCATCGCGCCGCCGCCCAGCAGCGCGTCCAGCGGATCGGGCAGCACCTCCGTCAGCGACCCCCGCGCACCACCGCGCCACGGCACGAACAGCCCGAGCGGCACCCCGACGCCCACGCCGTTCGGCGTCCCGAGGAGCGCGGCGCCCAGCACCCGGCGGGGACGGTCGTCGGCGACGGCCGCGTACCCCGCCGCCGCGTATCCGGCGGCCACCGCCACCAGCCCCACCGTCACCAGCGCCGAGGCCGCCGGCCGCACCACCCTCCGCAGACCGTCGCCGAACCGCCCCGGCGGCAGCGGAGCCCGCCGCGAGGCGAGCAGGGCGAGCAGCACCACCCCGAACGCCCAGAGTGCCGCGCCCGCCAGCGAGTCCACGGTGTCCACCGAGAAGCCCACCGACGCCTTCGCCTCCACCAGGTCCCCGAGCCGGTCCGGCAGCAGCCCGCCGAGGTCCCCGAGATCCCCGAGGCCCGGCACACGCAGCCCCCCGTCCCCGCCCGTACCCGGCACTCCCTCGATCCCCAGGGTGTCGCCGTCGATCGTCACCACGTCGTGCCCGGCCCAGGCCAGCCCGCCCACCGCGGCCACGAAGACCGTCACCAGGGCCGTCACCCGGAAGGCGAGTTCCCGCGCCGGGAGGTGCGGCCCGGCGCCCCGCAGCGAGCGCAGGAAGAAGCCCCCGAGGAGCAGCGCCCCCACCAGGGCGACCCCGAGTGGGGCGAAGTCGACGGCGGTCCGCGCCGCGGCCCCCAGTCCGTACGCCGACACGTCACCCGTCGGTGTCACCGACCCGCCCACGGCCAGCACCACCACGGCCGCCGTCATCGGGCCGAGGCCGCCCGCCGCGTCCGCGCCGAGGAGATGGAGCCCGAGCGCGGCGGCGCCCGCCATCCCCACCAGCGCCCAGCCCACGGCCGCGACCGAGGCCAGGATCACATCGGTCGGGGACATGCGTCCGCGGTCGCCCCTCGCCTCCATCAGACCCCCCTGATTCGCGCCGAGTTGTCCCCTTGATGCATGATCCGTACGCACTCATGGGCGCTTACCACTCTCCGGGGTGTTTTCTCCTTCCGTCAACGGCCCGTGCACGGAGCATCGGAGGGCGCCCGGAGCACGCCTGCGCCGGGTCTTCACACCGCCCGACTTTCGGATCGGGGACCGGGCCTGAAATAGTTCCCCCCGATGTTCGCCATCCCTAGACTCCCTGCGACGGGGGTACATCGGGGGACAAGTAGTGGGGCATGGAGTGCCAGAACTCGTACTGGAATTGAACGGAAGGACCTGGACTCTCGATCCGTCCAGGTCGTACACCCTCGGACGTGATCCGCAGGGCGACCTGGTGATCGACGACGCCAGGGTCTCGTGGCGCCACGCCACCATCAGCTGGGGCGGCCGGAGTTGGGTCATCGAGGACCACGGCTCCACCAACGGCACGTTCGTGCAGGGGCAGCGGATCCATCAGATGGAGATCGGCCCCGGCTCCGCCGTGAACCTCGGCAACGCCACCGACGGCCCGCGGCTGAACCTCGCCGCCACCGGCGCCCCGGCCCACCAGGCCGCGGCGCAGGCGCAGCAGCCCGCACAGCAGCAGGCCGGCGCCCCGGCCGACTGGGCGACCCACCAGGCCCCGCCGCCGCAGCAGCAGGGCTGGCAGCAGCCCGCCGGGCAGCCGCAGTTCCCGCAGCAGCAGGGCGGCCAGGCCGCGCAGTCGGCACCGAACGTGCCGGGCCAGGGCGGTGGCGCCGCGGGGGCGCCGCCGGTCTACGGGGACCGCAGCCCCACGACGTTCTACCAGCTGGCCCTCGGCCACGTGATGCGGATCGGCCGTGCGCTCGAGAACGAACTGGTCGTCTCCGACCTCCAGGTCTCGCGCCACCACGCCGAGTTCCACGCGACGCCCGACGGGCGTTTCCAGATCAAGGACCTCGGCTCCCACAACGGCACGTACGTCAACGGCCAGCCGATCGCCAAGAGCGGCTCGGTCTTCATCGGCCCGAACGACATCGTCGGCGTCGGCCACTCGACCTTCCGGATCGTCGGCGGTCAGCTGGAGGAGTTCGTCGACACCGGCGAGGTCTCCTTCTCGGCCCGCCACCTCACCGTGACCGTCGACGGCGGCAAGCAGATCCTCAAGGACGTCTCCTTCGGCGTCCCGGAGAAGTCGCTGATCGGCGTCATCGGCCCGTCCGGTTCCGGAAAGTCCACGCTGCTCAAGGCGCTCACCGGCTACCGCCCGGCCAACGAGGGCGACGTCCTCTACGACAACCGGAGCCTCTACAAGCAGTTCGCCGAGCTGCGCCAGCGCATCGGTCTGGTCCCGCAGGACGACATCCTGCACAAGGAGCTGACCGTCCAGAAGGCGCTGCGCTACGCGGCCAAGCTCCGCTTCCCCGGCGACACCGCCCCGGCCGAGCGCGAGGCCCGGATCGACGAGGTGCTGCGCGAGCTCAAGCTCGACATCCACAAGGAGAAGAAGGTCACCTCCCTCTCCGGTGGCCAGCGCAAGCGCGTCTCCGTCGCCCTGGAGCTCCTCACCAAGCCGTCGCTGATCTTCCTGGACGAGCCGACCTCCGGTCTCGACCCGGGCATGGACCGCGACGTCATGCAGCTGCTCCGCGGCCTCGCCGACGACGGCCGCACCGTCCTGGTCGTCACCCACTCCGTCGCCGAGCTGGGCCTGTGCGACAAGCTCCTGGTGATGGCGCCCGGCGGTTCGGTGGCGTACTTCGGTCCGCCGGAGGAGGCACTGAACTTCTTCGGCTACAGCACCTGGGCCGACGTCTTCTCCGCCTTCGAGAACTACCGCGACTACGACTGGGCGGGCCGCTGGAAGGGCTCGCAGCACTACCAGATGTACGCCGCGGACATCGACGCCGTGGCCGCGCAACCGGTGCAGATGCCGCAGCAGGCGATGGCCCGGCCGCCGAAGCCGCAGGGCTGGGGCTCCCAGCTGTGGACCCTGATCCGCCGCTACTCGTCGGTGATCGCGTCCGACAAGGGCTTCCTGGGCCTGATGGTGATCCTGCCGGCCGTCCTCGGCGTGGTCTCGGTCGTCATCCCCGCCGACTTCGGCCTCGCGCCGCCGAAGCCGCCGTCCCGATTCAACGGTGACGCCGGCACGATCATGCTGATCCTCGCGGTCGGCATGTGCTTCTCCGGCGCCGCCAACTCCGTCCGTGAGCTGATCAAGGAGCGGGTCATCTACGAACGGGAGCGGGCCACCGGCCTGTCCCGCTCGGCGTACCTGATGTCCAAGGTCATCGTCCTCGGCGTGATCACCGCCATCCAGGGCGTCATCATCTGCGGCATCGGCTTCGCCACCCGCGAGCTGCCCGCGGAGGGCCTGGTCCTGCCGCCGGCCGTCGAGCTGTGCGTCACGATCATCGCGCTCGGCTTCACCTCGATGATGTTCGGCCTGGTCATCTCCTCGCTGGTGAAGACCGCCGAGAAGACGATGCCGCTGCTCGTCATGTTCGCGATCGTCCAGGTCGTCTTCACCGGCATCCTCTTCCAGGTGTACGGTTCGCCGGGCCTGGAGCAGTTCGCCTGGCTGATGCCCTCGCGCTGGGCCATCGCCGCCGCGGGTTCGACCCTCGACCTCGCGCACCTCATGCCGCCGTGGGACCACAAGGACCCGACCAACCTGGACCCGCTGTGGGACCACACGGCCGGCCAGTGGGGCTTCAACCTCTCGGTCCTGCTGATCATCGGCATCGTCTGCGGCTTCGCCGTGGCGCGCCTGCTGCGGCGCCACGAGCCCGAGGTCATGCGGAAGTAGCGGAAGCGACCGGCGTCACGCGCGCCGGACGACGCCGAGGGCGGCACCCCATGGGGTGCCGCCCTCCGGCGTTGCTGCCTCAGCGCGATCAGTAGGCGCTGTTGACGTTGTCGATCGAGCCGTAGCGGTCGGCCGCGTAGTTGGCGGCGGCGACGATGTTGGCGACCGGGTCGTACTGGTCGAACGCGGTGCCGGGCACGTGGTAGGCCTTGAAGGTCGGGTAGATGACCTGCAGCAGACCCTTGGACGGGACGCCGTTGATGGCGTTGATGTCCCAGTTGTTGATGGCCCGCGGGTTACCGCTGGACTCACGCATGATGTTCTTGTGCAGGCCGTTGTAGCTGCCCGGAATGTTGTGCTTGTCCATGATGAACAGCGCCTCGCGGATCCAGCCGTCGAGGTTGTTCGCGAAGACGGGCTTGCGGGCGGCGGCGCGGCTCGCGGCGGCCTTCACGGCGGCGCGCTTCTTGGCGTCGGCCTTCGCCTTCGCGGCGGCGGCAGCGGCCTTCGCCTTGGCCTTGGCGGCGGCGTCGGCCTTGGCCTTCGCGGCGGCGACGGCGTTCGCCTTGGCCTTGGCGGCGGCCTCGGCCTGCTGCTTGGCCTTGAGGCCGAGCGTCGTGTGCTGGTCGGTAAGGCTCGAGTGCAGCGCCTTGGCCTGGGTGCTGTCGGCGTTGTACGCCCAGGCGGCCTGCTGGGTGTTGGCCAGCGCCTGAGGCTCGACCTCGGCGGCGGCGTTGCCCGGGACGAGAGAGAAGGCGAGAGCTGCGGCGCCAAGCGTGGCGACACCGGCGATCGAGGCCTTGTGGGTCTTGGTCAGACGGCGGCGAGAAGTGTTCGCAGACATGCAGGACTACCTCTTCGAATAGCAGGGGGTCGCTCAGGCCGGGGGCGGCGCTGCGCCTTCCTCGGCGGCGACGGCTGCAATTCTTAGCGCCAGCAAAATCCCCTGGCAAAGGTGTGACCTACGATCCCGGGTAGTGGATCAGGGGCGCCGGACCGACGCCCCGAAACCCCTGCAATGCCCGTTTTTACCGTCCCGTTCTGTCCCTTATGTAGCCACTACGACCCTTAGTAAGTGACCTGGGTCCTATGTGCGGGCTCACATCGGCCTGGTAACAACCTGACCAGGCGTTGCTGGCGCAACGCGCATGGTGAGCGGGTCCGCCGGGAGGAGGAGGTGCAGGTCCCCGAACTCGTGCCAGAGGTAGCGCCCTTGCAGCGCCTGGGCGTAGGCCCGCCGCAGCGCGGGCCGCCCCGCGACCGCCTCCAGCATCAGCAGATGCGAGGCCTCCGGCTCGTGCAGCCCGGTCAGCAGCCCGTCCACCGCCCGCACCCCGCGCGCCGGGGTCACCACCAGGTCCGTCCACCCCGCCGCCGCCCGCACCACCCCCGCCCCGTCCGCCGCGGACTCCAGCGCCCGCACGGCCGTCGTACCGACCGCCACGACACGGCCCCCGCCCGCCCGCGCCGCGTTCACCAGCCGGGCCGACGCCGCCGGCACCTCGAAACGCTCCGGGTACGGCGGCTCGTGGGCCTCCGCCGACGCCACCCCCGTGTGCAGGATGACCGGCGCGAACTGCACCCCCCGGCGCACCAGCTCCGCCACCAGCCGCGCCGTGAAGGGCCGGCCCGCGCTCGGCATCTCCGCCGACCCCGTGCCGTCGGGGGAGGGCAGGGCGAAGACCGTCTGGTACGCGGCCAGCGGCTGGTCCCGCTCCGTGTACCCGTAACGGATCGGCCGCCCGTACCGCGCGAGCAGCTCCGGCACGGGCGAGTCCGCCCGCCCCCACCACAGCCGGGCCGCGCCGGGCACCAGCGGCTCCTCCAGCACCAGCCGCGCCCCGCCCGGCAGCCGCACCGCCGCCCCCGCCGGACCGCCCGGCCGCGCCGTGCTGCTGCCCCGCCCGTCCGGGTCCCGCAGCTCCACCACCCACCGGCCGTCGTCGCCCCGGGTGGAGAAGTGGACGACGACCGGCGGCCCGGCCGTGTCCCCGCCCAGCCGCCCCGTCACGGCGGCCGCGAGCGTGGCCGAGGTGTTGACCACCAGCACGTCCCCGGCCCGCAGCAGCCCCGGCAGCGCGGGGAAGGCGTGATGCGACACCTCCGTGCCGCGCGACACCAGCAACCGCACGTCCTCCCGCCCGCGCCCCGGCCCGCGCTGCTCCGCGGGCACCCGCGCCGACAGCTCCGCCGGCACCCGCAGCGCCTCCAGCACGTCCCCCTTCATTCCGCGACCCCCACCGGCTCGCCCGCGAGGTACCGCCCACTCGGCGGCCTGCGCTCCAGAAGAGAGAGGAGGGCGGGCACCACCGACTCCGGATCCGGCCGCGCGTCCGTGTCGTCCGGCACCGCCGCCGCGTACAGGTCCGTGGCCATGTCCCCCGGGTCCACCGCCCACACCCGCAGTCCCGGCTCCTCCACCGCCAGCACCGCCGCCAGCCGCTCCAACGCCGCCTTCGAGGCCCCGTACCCGCCCCACGTCTCGTACGCCTCCACCGCCGCGTCCGAACCGACCGCGATCACCGCCCCGGCCCCGCTCGCCCGCAGCAGCGGCAACCCCTCCTGCACGAGACCCAGCGCCGCCACCACGTTCGTCTCCAGCGCCGCCCGCAGTCCGTCCAGCGGCTGCTCCGCCAGCCGCACCAGCGGCTCCGCGCCCAGCGCGCTCGCGTTGCTCACCAGCAGGTCGAGACCGCCCAGCTCCCGGGCCGCCGCCACCAGGTCCCGGCGGTGCGCCGGGTCCGTGACATCCCCGGCCAGCGCCACCACCCGGCCTCCCCGCGCCCGAGCGGCCCGGGCGCTCTCCTCCAGTACCCGTGCCGTCCGGGCGTCCAGCACCAGGTCCCAGCCCCGCTCGGCCAGCGCGCCGGCCAGCGCCCGCCCCAGCCCCTTCGACGCTCCCGTAACGATCGCGACACTCATGACGTCCATCCCCTCGGGTACCGGCTTCCGCCTCGATGCCCCCAGCCTCCGGCCGCGCCCCCGCCCGCCGCCTCGTCCGCGGGCCCGGACCGGGCACGGCACTTCGACCTAGGCCGGTGGTCGGGGGCCGGAGCCGTCCCCGGGCGGATACGCACCGTCACACCTCACCGGTACGGTGAGTTCATGAGTCACCGACCGAGCTCCGGCCTCGCCGCCGTGAGCACCGCGCTGCTGGCGATGAGCCGCCACCTGGAGGTGCGCGACGTCCTCAAGACGATCGTCGCCTCCGCGCGCGAGCTGCTCGACGCCGAGTACGCGGCCCTGGGCGTGCCGGACGACCACGGCGGCTTCGCCCAGTTCGTGGTCGACGGCGTCAGCGACGAGCAGTGGCGGGCCATCGGCCCCCTGCCCCGCCAGCACGGCATCCTCGCCGCCATGCTCCACAAGGCCGAGCCCGAGCGGCTCGCCGACGTCCGCGAGGACCCGCGCTTCGAGGGCTGGCCGGCCGCGCACCCCGAGATGTCCGACTTCCTCGGCCTGCCCGTACAGGACGGCGAGGAGACGATCGGCGCCCTCTTCCTGGCGAACAAGCGCTGCCGCGCGGCCGCCCCCGCGGGCGACGGCGGGTGCGGCTTCACCGCGGAGGACGAGGAACTGCTCTCGATCCTCGCCCAGCACGCCGCGATCGCCCTGACCAACGCCCGCCTGTACGAACGCAGCCGCGAGCTCACCATCGCCGAGGAGCGCTCGCGCCTGGCCCACGAGCTGCACGACGCCGTCAGCCAGAAGCTCTTCTCGCTCCGGCTCACCGCCCAGGCCGCCGCCGCCCTCGTCGACCGCGACCCGGCCCGCGCCAAGGGCGAGCTCCAGCAGGTCGCCGAGCTCGCCGCGGAGGCCGCCGACGAGCTGCGCGCCGCCGTCGTGGAGCTGCGCCCCGCCGCACTGGACGAGGACGGCCTCGTGCACACCCTGCGGACGCAGATCCAGGTCCTGGACCGGGCCCACAGCGCGCGGGTCACCTTCGACAGCCCCGGCATGCGCGCCCTGCCCGCCGCCCAGGAGGAGGCCGTCCTCCGGGTCGCGCAGGAGGCCCTGCACAACGCGCTGCGGCACGCCGAGCCCGCCGTCGTCACGGTCTCCCTCGTCCGGCGGGGTCCGGGCGCCCTGCTCACCGTCCGGGACGACGGCAAGGGCTTCGACCCCCGCACGGTCCGCAGTGCCGGGCGCCACCTCGGACTGGTCTCCATGCGGGACCGGGCCGGCGGTGTCGGCGGCCGGCTCACCGTGACATCGGCGCCCGGCCGAGGCACCACGATCGAGATGGAGGTCCCCGGTGGCTGACAAGACCATTCGCGTCCTGCTGGTCGACGACCACCAGGTCGTCCGCCGCGGCCTGCGGACCTTCCTGGAGGTCCAGGACGACATAGAGGTCGTCGGCGAGGCCGCCGACGGGGCCGAGGGCGTCGCCCGGGCGGAGGAGCTGCGGCCCGATGTCGTCCTGATGGACGTCAAGATGCCCGGCATGGACGGCATCGAGGCGCTGCGGAAGCTGCGCGAGCTGGCCAACCCGGCCCGTGTGCTGATCGTCACCAGCTTCACCGAGCAGCGCACGGTGATCCCCGCGCTGCGCGCGGGCGCCTCGGGATACGTCTACAAGGACGTGGACCCCGACGCGCTGGCCGGCGCCATCCGCTCCGTGCACGCCGGGCACGTGCTGCTGCAGCCGGAGGTGGCGGGGGCGCTGCTCTCGCAGGACGAGGCGCCGAGCGGTACCGGCCGCGGGTCGACCCTCACGGAACGTGAGCGGGAGGTGCTCGGCCTGATCGCGGACGGCAGGTCCAACCGGGAGATCGCGCGCGCCCTCGTCCTCTCCGAGAAGACGGTCAAGACGCACGTCTCGAACATCCTCATGAAGCTCGATCTGGCGGACCGGACCCAGGCCGCGCTGTGGGCGGTCCGGCACGGCCACACCACCTGACCCACAGGGAGGGAACGGAGATCGGGAGAGGTACTTCCGTTCCCTTCTTCATACCGTCGGGTGTATGTCCCCCGTTCGGCGCAACCCGGCGGGGGTGGCGGCGTTCTCCATGGCGTGCTGCGACGGCCCGGTCGCAGCGAATACCAGGAGGATCCTGAAAGTGAACAAGCTCAAGAAGGCCGCAGCCCTGACCATGGTCGCCGGCGGCATCGTCGCCGCCGGTGCGGGTGTGGCCTCCGCCGACGCGGACGCCCACGGCCAGGCCCTCAACTCGCCGGGCGTCGCCTCCGGCAACCTGGTGCAGGTCCCGGTCCACGTTCCCGTGAACGTCTCCGGCAACACGATCAACGTGATCGGCCTGCTCAACCCGGCCTTCGGCAACAGCGCCGTCAACGGCTGACGCCACCCGAAACGGCCCGGCCCCCGGACGATCCCCCCGGAGGCCGGGCTTCGCCGTACCCGCCCACGACCGCGCCGGCCACCCGGGCGGCCCGCCGCGCCGGGACCGGCCCGCCCGGGACCGAGCCTCGGCGCTCCCCGTCGAGGAACCGAACCGCCCCGACCCCGCGCCTCAGAACTCCCGATCCCGTTCCCGCTCCTCCACGTACGCGTTGTACGCCGCGACCTGCGCCCGGCGCGCGACCCGCTCCACCGGCCGCAGCGCGGCACCCCGCGCGGCCATCTCCGAAGCGCTCACCGCGCCCCCGTGCCCCCCGCCGTACGCCAGACCGACCAGCAGACCGATCCGCTGCGCCAGCTCCAGGACCCGCACCGCACGCGGCGGATAACCAGGGGCCAGGACCTCCCGGCCCGCCTCCGCCCGC
This sequence comes from Streptomyces sp. NPDC048338, assembly GCF_043201055.1. Classification (NCBI taxonomy): domain Bacteria; kingdom Bacillati; phylum Actinomycetota; class Actinomycetes; order Kitasatosporales; family Streptomycetaceae; genus Streptomyces; species Streptomyces sp. NPDC048338. The sequence continues at coordinate 7,592 of NZ_JBICYQ010000001.1, read as the reverse complement.
GCCCGGTACGCCTCCCGCGCCGCGTCCGCCACCGGACCGGAGGCCGCCACGTCCAGCTTCGTCAGCACCGCCGTCGCGTCGCGCAGCGCCTCCGCCAGCTCGCGCTCCGCCTCACTCAGGGACGGCACATCCGCGGGCGGCGCCTCCCGCACCGGCAGGCAGTGCCACACGACCTCCACGTGCACGTCCCCTGCCGGGCCCGCCTCCGTGACCGCCGGCACCAGACCGTACGGCGCCCCGAAACCGACCGCCGCCTCCTCCGCCTCCAGCGCCCGCGCGTTGAACTCCGGCGGCCCGCTCAGACCCAGCGGATGCCCCGGCGCGGGCAGCGCCACCCGCCACCCGGTCACCCCGAGCACCCGCAGCCGTCCCAGCGCCAGCGTCAGCCCGACCGGCCCCGCCTCGCCCGGCAGCCCCTCGACGCGGTGCACCGCGTCCTCCCCGACAATGGCCAGCGCCGCCTCGTCCGGCGACACCGCCCCGGCCGACAGGGCATTGCCCCAGGCGGCCAGACGTCCTGAGCGTGGTTCCGAAAGCATGCCCCCAGATTAGAGGCCGCCCCACCGTCCGTCGCCGGGCTCGCGGTGTCCGGCACCGCGCCTCGCGGCGTTGTCGTCGGCCGTCATGGCTCCGCCGTGGATCCCTCCTCCGCCTTGCGATCCACGGCACCGGACACCGCTCCCCGACCCGGCCCGTCCGGGGGCGCACCCTCTTCGCGGTGCCCGGCGCCGAAAAGAGGGGAGCGCCGGACCCAAGAGACGACCTGAGGACCGCCCCGCTCCGTCAGTGGCGTAGGTTTTCCCTGGACGCCGCGCCCGCAGGCGCAAGGCGACGACACGACTCGACCGCAAGGGGAGACAACGCGCTCATGAGCGATGTACTGGAGCTGGTGGACGTATCCGTGGTCCGCGACGGACGGGCTCTGGTGGACGAGGTCTCCTGGTCGGTCAAGGAGGGTGAGCGCTGGGTCATCCTCGGCCCCAACGGCGCCGGCAAGACCACCCTGCTCAACATCGCCTCCAGCTACCTCTTCCCGTCCTCCGGCACCGCCCGGATCCTCGGCGAGCAGCTCGGCGGCGTCGGCACGGACGTCTTCGACCTCCGCCCCCGGATCGGCATGGCCGGCATCGCCATGGCGGAGAAGCTCCCCAAGCGCCAGACCGTCCTGGAGACCGTCCTCACCGCCGCCTACGGCATGACCGCCACCTGGCACGAGGACTACGACGCCGTCGACGAGGAGCGCGCCCGCGCCTTCCTCGACCGCCTCGGCATGACCGAGTACCTCGACCGCAGGTTCGGCACCCTCTCCGAGGGCGAGCGCAAGCGCACCCTCATCGCCCGCGCCATGATGACCGACCCCGAGCTCCTCCTCCTGGACGAGCCCGCCGCCGGCCTCGACCTCGGCGGCCGCGAGGACCTGGTCCGCCGCCTCGGCCGCCTGGCCCGGGACCCGTACGCGCCCTCCATGATCATGGTCACCCACCATGTCGAGGAGATCGCGCCCGGCTTCACCCACGTCCTGATGATCCGTCAGGGCAAGGTGCTCGCCGCCGGACCGATGGAGACCGAGCTGACCTCGCGCAACCTGTCGCTCTGCTTCGGCCTGCCGCTCGTCGTCGAGCACGTCGGCGACCGCTACACCGCCCAGGGTCTCCCGCTCAAGTAGCCCCTCCCGACAGCCGGTTGCGCCGGGCGTCGCGTCCCCGCACAGCGCCGCGCCCTGTCCCCGGCCCTCCCGCCGCCCTACGATGACCACGTGGACATCGACGCGTGGGTCTGGTGGCTGATCGGCGCGGTGGGACTGGGCATTCCGCTCGTCCTGACCGCGATGCCCGAATTCGGCATGTTCTCCGTCGGCGCGATCGCCGGAGCCGTGACCGCCGGTCTCGGCTTCGGCATCGTCGCGCAGGTGATCGTCTTCGTCGTGGTGTCGGTGGCGCTCCTCGCGGTCGTCCGCCCCGTCGCGGCCCGCCATCGCAACGGGCCGCCCCGGCACGCCAGCGGCATCGACGCCCTGAAAGGCCGTCAGGCCGTCGTCCTGGAACGGGTCGACGGCAGCGGCGGCCGCATCAAACTCGCCGGTGAGGTCTGGTCCGCCCGGACGCTCGACGCCGGACAGGCCTTCGAGGCCGGTGAACAGGTCGACGTCGTCGACATCGACGGGGCGACCGCCGTGGTCATGTGACCGAACCCCCCACGCGACGGCGCGTGGTCTGGGAAACTCGATCATCGGAAACAACCCGGCAGTCAACCGGTAGCGAAGGGCACGGGGAACACGATGTCAGCAGTCATCATCGTCCTGATCATTCTGGTGGTGCTTGTCTTCATCGCCCTGATCAAGACGATCCAGGTCATCCCGCAGGCGAGCGCCGCCATCGTGGAGCGCTTCGGACGCTACACCCGCACGCTCAACGCCGGACTGAACATCGTCGTCCCGTTCATCGACTCGATCCGCAACCGGATCGACCTGCGTGAACAGGTCGTCCCCTTCCCGCCGCAGCCGGTGATCACCCAGGACAACCTGGTCGTCAACATCGACACCGTCATCTACTACCAGGTGACCGACGCCCGGGCCGCGACCTACGAGGTCGCCAGCTACATCCAGGCCATCGAGCAGCTCACCGTCACCACCCTCCGCAACATCATCGGCGGCATGGACCTGGAGCGGACCCTCACCTCCCGCGAGGAGATCAACGCCGCCCTGCGCGGTGTCCTCGACGAGGCCACCGGCAAGTGGGGCATCCGCGTCAACCGCGTCGAGCTCAAGGCGATCGAGCCGCCGACCTCGATCCAGGACTCGATGGAGAAGCAGATGCGCGCCGACCGCGACAAGCGCGCCGCGATCCTCACCGCCGAGGGCATCCGCCAGTCCCAGATCCTCACCGCCGAGGGCGAGAAGCAGTCCGCGATCCTCCGCGCCGAGGGTGAGGCCAAGGCCGCCGCCCTGCGCGCCGAGGGCGAGGCCCAGGCCGTCCGCACGGTCTTCGAGGCCATCCACGCCGGCGACCCCGACCAGAAGCTGCTCTCCTACCAGTACCTCCAGATGCTCCCGAAGATCGCCGAGGGCGACGCCAACAAGCTCTGGATCGTCCCCAGCGAGATCGGCGACGCCCTCAAGGGCCTCTCCGGCGCCTTCGGCAACCTCGGCGGCGGCGCCCCCGGCTTCAACACCGGCGCCGTACCCGGCAGCCGCACCGGCACCGAGACCGAACGCCGCGAACAGCCCCCCGTTGACTGACACATACACGCAGTCGTGCATGATCGGTGCGAGCCCCTCGACCCTCACGGGCGGGGAGGCGACTCACTGACCATGTAAGGAGATGGCGTTGTCCATCTGGGAGATCCTGGCAGTCTTCGCGGCCGGCGTCGGAGCCGGCACCATCAACACGATCGTCGGATCGGGAACGCTGATCACGTTCCCCGTCCTGCTCCTCACCGGACTCCCCCCGGTGACGGCCACCGTCTCCAACGCCCTCGGCCTGATCCCCGGTTCCATCAGCGGCGCCATCGGCTACCGCGAGGAGCTCAAGGGACAGCGCCGCCGGATCCTGCGCCTCGGCAGCGTCGCCGCGATCGGCGGGCTCGCCGGCGCCGGCCTCCTGCTCATGCTGCCGCCCCGGGCCTTCGAGACGATCGTCCCCGTCCTCGTCGCCCTCGCCCTGGTCCTCGTCATCCTCCAACCACGGCTCTCCAAAACCGTCCAAGCCCGCCGCGAACGCACCGGCAGCACGGGCGACCCCGACGGCGGCCCCCTGCTGCTGACCGGACTCCTCCTCGCCAGCGTCTACGGCGGCTACTTCACCGCGGCCCAGGGGATCATCTACCTCTCCCTGATGGGCATGCTCCTCGCGGACACCCTCCAGCGCCTGAACGCCGTCAAGAACGTCCTCGCCGCGATCGTCAACAGCATCGCCGCGCTCTTCTTCCTCTTCGTCGCCGAATTCGACTGGACCGCCGTCGTCCTCATCGCCGTCGGCTCCGCCATCGGCGGCCAGATAGGAGCCAAGGTCGGACGCCGCCTGCCGCCCGCCGCCCTGCGCGGGTTCATCGTCGCCGTCGGCACCGTCGCCATCGTGCAACTCCTGCTCCGCTGAGGCGTCCCGCACCCGGCCCGCGCACGACGAGGGCCCGTCTCCCCGAAGGGAAGCGGGCCCACACACCTCCACCGCACCGCGCGCCGGCTACGCCGCCGAAGCCGCGGCCGACAGCCACTGCGGCAGATCGGACCGCTCACCGGCCCGCATCGCCAGCAGCATCGCGTCCGCCGGCGTCGGCACGAACGGCTCGTGCAGCAGCGGCATCCCCGCCTGCTCCGGCGTCCGGTCCGCCTTGCGGTGGTTGTCCTCGGCGCAGGACGCGACCGTGTTCAGCCAGCTGTCCCCGCCCCCCTGCGCCCGCGGCACCACGTGGTCCACGGTCGTCGCGCGCCTCCCGCAGTACGCGCACCGGTGCTGGTCCCGTACCAGGACACCCCGCCTCGACCACGGAGCCTGTCTTCGGAAGGGCACCCGCACGTACCGGCACAGCCTGATCACGCGGGGCACCGGCAGATCGACGGCGGCACCCCGCATGCGCAGACCGGGATGCTCCTGCTCGACGACGGCCTTGTCCTGCAGGACAAGCACCACCGCACGGTTGAGTGTGACCGTAGAAAGCGGCTCGAAGCTCGCGTTCAGAACCAGCGTGTCCCGCATTGTGCCCACCTCCCGTGTGCGGCCCAGCCCCCGTGGCAGGGCTTCCGGGCTTGGATCAACTCTGGCCGGGCGCGCCGGGTTGGACAACGCAATATCCGTGCGGAACGAAAAGATGCCCGCTTCTGATCTCTCCAAGACCAGAAGCGGGCAAACAACAAACGAACGCTCAGCTCCCCGCGGGAGCGGTGTACTCGGCGAGCAACTGGGCCCGCCCCAACGAATGGAACCGCAGGTTGAAGCCCACCGCCGCGGCCGACGCGTCCGCGTCCGGGCCGAGCTTCTCCTGATCCACCGCGTACACCGTGAACACGTACCGGTGGTTCTCGCCGGCCGGCGGAGCGGCCCCGCCGAAGTCCTTCGACCCGTAGTCGTTACGGACCTGCACCGCCCCGGCGGGCAGCCCCTCGAAGGACCCCGAGCCCGCACCCGCGGGCAACTCGGTGACCGACGCAGGGATGTCGAACAACACCCAGTGCCAGAAACCGCTGCCCGTCGGGGCGTCCGGGTCGAAGCAGGTGACGGCGAAGCTCTTCGTCCCCGCCGGGAAGCCCTCCCAGCTCAGCTGCGGCGAGAGGTTCCCCTCCGCGTACACCTGAGCGTCCTTCAGCACCCCGCCCGGCACGATGTCGTCGCTCACCACGGTGAACGCCGCCACCGGCGGATGGAAGTCGTGAGGGAGCGGCGCCCTCTTCCCCTCGGCCACGTCTGAACCTCCGTATCGACTGAATACGTTCCGTACGGGGCGAGCCTAGGGGGTGTCCCGTAATCCGCGGTGGGTCGGCGCACGGCGTCGGATGCGGTGCATCGCAAGGCGGAAGGTCGTCCTCATACCGGGCGTATTCGGGCGATCCGACAACGCCGCGTGGGGGCACCCCCGGCCGAAGGCTGGGGGAGTGCCGTAGCCGGCGTCGTGCGCCCGCCGGGGATTACGGGACAGCCCTTAGGGGGTGTCCTGGGGCACCCTGCCGGCCCGACACCACGGCGCCGGCCGGCCCGGGCGATCCCTACAGCCAGTTGCGCTTGCCGCCGACGTCGGCCAGCCACTGGTTCAGGTAGGCGGCCCAGTCGGTGTTGTGGAAGTCCTGCAGACCCACCTTGAACGAGCGGAACGAGTCGCTGCCCTCGCTGAAGAGCCCCGGCTTCTTGTCCATCTCCAGCACGACGTCCATCTCGCGGTCGTCCGCGACGAAGCTGACCTCGACCTGGTTCAGCCCCCGGTACTGCTGCGGCGGGAAGAACTCGATCTCCTGGTAGAACGGCAGCCGCTGCCGGGTCCCGCGGATGTGCCCGCGCTCCATGTCCGCGCTCTTGAAGCGGAAGCCCAGCTGGATGAACGCGTCCAGGATCGCCTGCTGCGCCGGCAGCGGGTGCACGTTGATCGGGTCCAGATCGCCGGAGTCCACCGCACGGGCGATCTCCAGCTCGGTGGTGACACCGATGTTCATGCCGCGCAGCTGCTGCCCCGCGATCGCCGTGACCGGGGTCTCCCAGGGGATCTCCAGCCCGAACGGCACGACGTGCACCGCACCGGCCTTCACCTCGAAGGCGCCGCCGAGCCGGACCTTGACGAACTCGATGTCCTGCTTGAGTTCCTGGTCGTTGCCCTCGACCTCGACCCGCGCCTGCAGCCCGACGGACAGCCCCTCGATCTGCTGGTCGACCGAGCCACCCTGGATCCGCACCTCGCCCTGGACGACTCCGCCGGGGACGACGTTCTCCTCGGTGAGCACCGTCTCCACGGACGCGCCGCCGGCGCCCAGGCTCGCGAGCAGCTTCTTGAATCCCATGTGCACTCCTTATTGGTCCTGACCCCTACATACGCGCGACGACCGTAGCCGGTTCCCGCGGGCCCGCCGGGCACCCCAGTACGCTCGGACGCCATGAGCGAGAGCCCCGACCGTACGCCGCTCCCGAGGGCCTTCTTCGACCGACCCGTCCTGGAGGTCGCCCCCGACCTGCTCGGGCGCACCCTCGTACGGACGGCGGGCGCGAGCCGCATCGAGCTGCGCCTCACGGAGGTGGAGGCGTACGCCGGAGCGATCGACCCCGGCTCCCATGCCTTCCGGGGCCGCACCGCCCGCAACGCGGTCATGTTCGGTCCACCCGGACACGCGTACGTCTACTTCACCTACGGCATGTGGCACTGCCTCAACCTGGTGTGCGGACCGGAGGGCCACGCCGGCGGCGTGTTGCTCCGGGCGGGGGAGATCCTCGTCGGCGCCGACGAGGCACGCCGCCGTCGACTCTCGGCCCGCTACGACAAGGAACTCGCCAAAGGCCCGGCCCGACTGGCCACCGCCCTCGACGTGGGCCTGTCCCTGAACGGCACCGACGCCTGCGCCGGCACCGAGGCACCCCTCTCCCTGCGCGCCGGCACCCCGCCCGCTCCCGACCAGGTACGCAGCGGCCCCCGGACGGGCGTCGGCGGCGACGGGGCCCCGCACCCCTGGCGGTTCTGGATCGACGACGACCCGACGGTGAGTCCGTACCGCGCGCACGCGCCGCGCCAGAGGAGGTCTTGACTCAACTTGACTTGGATGCTGCGGACGCCTAACGTAGCCCGAGCCGCTTGAGACGGATCGTGCTTGTTCAGAGCACTCCGAAGCGGCCATCCACTACCTACGACGAACCCTGACGGGGCCTATTTCGGCATGCCGAAATCGGATTCGAATGACTCGATTATGAGTCGCCGGGGAATTCGGCTAAAGTAGTGGACACGCCGGAAGGGCCCGGAGCGAAAGCGAATGGGACCGGAAAGCACCGAGGAAATCGGATCGGAAAGATCTGATAGAGTCGGAAACGCAAGACCGAAGGGAAAAGCCCGGAGGAAAGCCCGAGAGGGTGAGTACGAAGGAAGCGTCCGTTCCTTGAGAACTCAACAGCGTGCCAAAAATCAAC